>CAIUQR010000123.1 GCA_903901335.1 uncultured delta proteobacterium
AGCCGAACCACCTGCTTGCGCAACTCATACTGTGTCTGCTGATTGTGTTTTCTTGCATCTATCGTTTCCATGTTCACAACTATACAAGAAAACGTCAGGAAAGGATACATATTATTTAGTTATTTAAACACCGTATCAATATCTCAAAAAAACCAGATGAGGACTTGAAGATGAAATTATTTGGCAAAGCGGAACACAGGTTGTGCATATTTTGCCGAACAGTTTTGATTTTATGCCTTCTCTTCCTCCCCATACACTCCTGCGCGCTTTTTCAAAAAGCGATGCCAAAGGTGGATGAGGGCATTCATATTAACCAAATAGGGTATCAGCCCCAACAGGTCAAAAAAGTGGTGGTAGTCGGCACACTATCTCCCGAAGCAGATTTTCAATTGCTCGACTCCAATAATCAAACCGTCTTTAGTGGTATGCTCGTTGATTATGGCCACGATCGCGACAGTAATGAAACGGTGGCTCACGGGGATTTCAGCGCCTACAGCACTCCCGGCCAGTATCGGATCAAGGTTGCCGGCCGCGGTGTGTCTTATCCCTTTACTATTGATCAGGATGTCTACCTGCCGGTATTGAAATTGGCGGCCCGTTGGCTCTATTTGCAACGTTCCGGCACCGCCAAGGATGATCCCCTCACCGGAATCAAACATTCTGCCGATCACACCACCCCGGCAATTTTATTCGACGGTAACGGAATTCATCCCGGTCAAACCTTCAATGTCAGCGGTGGTTGGTGGGACGCTGGAGACTACGGACGCTATGTACCCTCTGCAACTTCTACATTGATGTTACTCTTCTATGCCTATCATTTTAACCCCGATATGTTTCAAAACAGTCAGTTCAACATTCCTGAAAGCGGAAACGGCCTACCGGATTTGCTCAATGAAGCGCGCTGGGAGCTGAAGTGGCTTCTGAAAATGCAGCGAAACGACGGTGCCGTCTTCCATAAAGTCACAACTTCCGGTTACGCTAATACCTCACCGGCAGAGGATGCTCTGCCACTCTATGTATTCGATATAAGTACTCAGGCTACGGCTCAATACGCTGGGGTAATGGCTGCGGCAAGCGTCGTTTATCGCTCAATCGATGGAAATTTTGCCGATCAACTGCTGACATCATCGAAGCGGGCTTGGGAGTGGCTTACCGCTCACCCGGATAAATACCCGGTGGATGGTTTTCAAAGTTCCAAAGAGACCGGCGGATCTTACAGTGTGGATGACGATGACGAGACAGGCCATCGCTTGTGGGCGGCCGGCTGCTTGTTTCATGCAACCGGCGGCGAACAATACAGGCGTGCTTTTTCACAATTGTGGCTAAAGCGGGACACCACTCCGCCGGTTTACGGTTTGTCTTGGGATGAAGGATATGCCTTCGGAATGTTTGCATATCTAGACAGCAAAAACGGTGATGAGGCGATAAGGACAGAGATCAAGCGTGTTGTTGATACGCAGAGCCGTAACATTCTGAGAGTTATTCATAGCACTGGATATATGGTAGGACTGACCGGAAACAGCGGTATTCAAGGATATGCATGGGGGTCAAATGAACATGCACTTGAATTTGGCATATATCTCTTGCGGGCCAATGAATGGATGCCCGATCAACAATTAGTGGATGGTGCGGCTTTCCAGTTGAATTGGGTATTAGGTGTAAACCCTTTGAATAAATCGTTTATTACCGGAGCAGGCAGCAATCCGATACGAACACTGCATCACCAGATCAGCCGCTATCTGACTTTCCCTACGCCCGGGGCCATCGGTGAAGGTCCCAATGCAATGGATACCGGCGGCGACCCAATATTGCAGGCGATGTTTGATGCCGATGTCCCTTTTGCCAAACGCTACGCGGACAGTCCTCATTCATGGGCTACCAATGAGCCCGTCATTTACGGCAATGCAGCTTTTGTGGCCCTGTCATCCTGGTTTACCCATAAAGGACAGAAGCCACTTGAATATCTCAAAAATTGAGACAACTTGTATGGATCTTTCCCCAAAAATGCAGATACAAAATTTGGCTCTTAAACGAGCTTAACCTTAATAATCGGTAGTGAAGATGCAAAAGATCGTATACTTAACCGTTTTATTGGTTGTTTTTCATCTTGAAGCAGGCGGTGTGTCAGCATCCCAGAAAATCCCCGGAAATCTCACTGCAGAACAAACACCGCAGTTTGTTTGTATTGGATTTGACGATAATTATTATGCTGATGGGATGATTTGGATACTCAATTATCTAAAAAACCTAAAAAATCCTGCAGGGAAGAACAATTCTTCTACATTTGACGGAACTCCGGTTCGGGTTTCTTTTTTCAATAATACAAACAATTCCGAACAAGTAGTACCAGGTACAGCTTTAGCCAATACGTATGTTGATGCGTACAAAGATGGTCACGAAATTGGCGATCACACCAGAACGCATAACACATCCGCATCAACGTCATATAATGTGTGGAAATCGGAAATTGCCGGTTGTAAGACAGAATTGGTACGGCTTAAAATCCCAGCAAATAAAATCATCGGGTTCAGGTCGCCCTACCTTTTATATAATGATGAAACGTTTACTGTACTGAAAGAAACGGGGTTTATTTATGACTGTTCTATTGAAACTGGATTTGACGAACAATCAGATGGGACAAATTTTACCTGGCCATATAAACTGGACAATGGAACTCCGGATAATATTAAAATAAAAAAGCACCCTGGCCTTTGGGAACTGCCGGTATATGCCGTTATGGTACCCTTCGAGTTGCGGGCGCGGATCAAGGAAAAAGCTTTAAAATTTAACGATAAAACCGGAAAGGTAAGGGGGCTGGATTGGGATTTGATTTCAGGTTTTGAGAAGGGCGGGTATGGTTTTAATAAAGCTGAATACCTAACCACCTTAAAGAATTCGTTAGATCAGAGATTAAAGGGCAATAGAGCTCCAATGTTATTTGGGGCGCACACTTCTTTTTACACTGCAGAGGCGATAGGCGTAGACTTTAATCCACCAAATATAACATATCAGGAGATGAGAGAGGTGATTCAAGAATTCATAACGTATGCTCTCTCAAAGCCGGAAGTTCGGATTGTTCCCTTCTTCAAAATACTTGAATGGTGCAAAAAACCCGTGGCCTTAGATGAAACTCATGAAAACAAACACCAAATAATAAAAAGCAAAATCCCTTGAAGTAAATATTTGTTCATCAGCCATTGCTGCGTGTTTTCGGAAAAAGCGCGATAATCGGGAGGGCAAGCAGGGGAACGCAGGCTATCAGGGTAAGGACCGGGCGGATGGTATAGGTGTCCGCCAGTTTTCCGACAATCGGGGTGATGGCTCCCCCAAGACCGTAGGCAAATCCCATCATCAGGCTAGCTACCATGGAACGTCCCTTCGGAGCCAGGGTCTGGGCCATTGTGACCCCAAGGGGAAGGGGAGCCAGGACGAAGCCGCCGGCCAGTGCAGCGCCGAAATAGACCCAGTTGCCGTTCAGTTGCATAAGCAGCCAGAGGGCCGGGGCCATGCACAGATAGGAGAACAGAAAAACCGGTCTGAAGCCGAGGCGGTCGGAGATGTGGCCGGAGAGCAGGCCGCTGATGGTGCCCGACACAATGAAGAGCGCATAAATCGCCCCTGCGGCAACCACGCTGAAACCCTCTTTCACGTAAAGCACCGGCATGAAGGTCAGAAATGACTGACCGACCACCGCCCGCAGGAACATGACCAGCCAGATCAAGGCAACAACTTTCCAGGCGCTCCCCAGGCTTTCCTTGAGCGCCCCGAAAAAACCGGAGCGCTTCATTCCTTCGCTTTGCGGTTTTGGTATCACCGTCAGCAGAAAGGCCAGAACCAGCAAGCCCGCGATCATGGTGACGGGCATTGCCGTCAACCCGAAGGAGGCCACATACCAGGTAATAAAGAGGGGACCGAGACCGAAGGCCAGCGTCCCGCCGGTGTTGAAAACGGACATCGAAAAACCGGCCTTCGAACCGGCATAAACAGGCACCATCCCGGTGACCGAAGGATGGAACATTGAGGAACCGACTGAGCCGAGGGCAACACACATCAGCAGTACCCAGAAATTGGGGGCGATGCCCGAGAGCGGTATAAACACGATAGTCAGCGATAGACCGGTGAAGATAAAGGCCCGCGTCTGATAACGGTCGGCCAGATAGCCTACGGTCGGCTGGATGATGAAGGCCAGCAGGCGCATCGTGCCGGCGATGATACCGACCTGGGTCAGAGTGAGGCCAAGTTTGTCGACAAAAACCGGAAAGAGGGGGCTGATGAAGGCTGTGTAAAAGTCGCCGGTAAAATGAATAAGCGAGAGAGCGAAAAGGATTTTCAGATTGGCGGACATTCGGCGCGCCCCGGGAGGTTGAACAGGTCAGGCACCGGCCTGCTGCTTGCGGTTTATTATTTCAGGTTGTATGTAGAGCTTATTTAGGGACAAGCTCTTGGACAGCAGGTGACATCTATAAACACAAAAGTCAAAAGTGCACGTTTTTATTTTGCGGGAGCTAAGCGGAGCTGGCCGGAGTAATCCAAAAGATTTCGTCTCAGCCGAAGGTGGATCTGTTTGAATTGTGACGGCGTATGATTTGAATCCTAACCCGTTACAGTGTAATCGCCGGAACCGCGCCTTGTCATTTAACGAGGACGTCAACGTCAAAAATCAAATGGTATCAATCCATCCTGCGATTGCCTTTTTCTTATCTTCTGGAAAATGATCATACACTTGTTCGTGTAACCAGCGCAGGGATTTCGTTCTCAATCTACCCCTAAGCAACTCTTCTGCTTCCTGCATGACTACCTTGATCAAGCACGGACATTTATCTGTAAAGACAGATGGGTCGTCTACAAAGATATTCTTTTTACGAATTTCCGCACATTGAAAAAAAAAGGAAGGCCCTTCGATAGCCTCAATGATGTCCCAAAAAGAAATATCTTCTGCCGATCGAGCTAACTCATAGCCACCTTTAACACCTGTTATAGACCGGACGATTCCAGCTTTTCTAAGTTTGGCGAATATTTTTGAGAGGTATGTGTCTGTAATTGCATTTAATTCTGCTATTTGCCTGATGCCGATGTTTTTCCCTTCAGGAACATCCACCATATAAAATAGCGAGTGAAAAGCGTACTCTACTCCAACACTGAACTGCATCTTAGGTTCTCCCTTTTCAGTTAGAAATGAAAAATACCTCATAGGTGAAAATTTGTCTTGACGATAATGGTGATTATGTTAATAGATATTATGGATACGTTATATCTATAATACAAAAATTAAGAGGAGAACGCAAATGTTTAATGACAAATTCAAAGAAGTGATCAGCAAAGAGGGTGTTGTATCAATAGTATCATGTGCTGATGGTGAAGCGCATGTAGTGAATACTTGGAATTCTTATCTTGTATTGCCCGACGAGGAAAGGATTCTCCTTCCTGCTTGGGCTATGAGAAAGACAGAGAAAAAAGTAGATAAGAATAACAACGTGTTGCTAACCTTGGGAAGTAAGGAAGTGGATGGTCGCATGGGTCCCGGCACAGGTTTTCTTATTAAAGGTACTGCAAAGTTCATAAGTTCAGGGCCTGAATTTGATATGATGAAAAATAAATTTTCATTTTTAACACGAGTACTCGAGGTGACAGTTTCGTCAGTGAAACAAACAATTTAAGGTAACGGGTTTTTGAGTATCCTTTATGAGAGAATCCCAAATATAAAGGCAGGGTCAGAAACGACTCTGCCTTTTCTCCTTTACGCTATTTAAAGATTGGTTCTGCTAGTCTTAAGTGCGCAACGTTTTGAACAGAATCTATCTTCTTCCTGAATTGATTTTCGTTATTCGTTCTTTTTTACATCTGAAAAAAGATGGGAAAAATCAACGGGCTCTTCAACATCTCCGTTGTCCGGAACCCACACCTCTCTTTTTTTCCGCTGAAATAAAATTCCGCTCATTGATATTGGTAAGGAATCTATAATTCCGACAAGGCCTGATCCAGCCATTTCTCGACCTTAGACCATTTGACAGAATTTCTTATTCTCTCAAATAGTTTCATGGTTGCCTTTTTGAAGTGGTTTAACTGACTGTCCGCTATGGTGGGGAAAGATCAATGCCGCTGAAAACGCCATCCACCCCATCCTAAAAGGACGCAAAAACTTGGGTATTTGCTGGTACACCCGAGGGAGCTGCAGCCAGCGCGCTCTTTTACAGTCTGATCGAAAGTCAAGGCCAATATGCTAGAACCCCATGCCTATTTGCGGTTCATATTTGAAAAATTGTCGACGGCCACGACTCCAGGGGCGTATGAGGAGTTGCTGCCGTGGAATGTAGGAAATAGTATGATTTAACTCACTGAAATGTGTTCTCTAATATGCTGTTGCATCGTTTCACGAGGGACTCACTCCCCCAATGGGTCACTTGGGCTTGCCTTTTCAAACATTTTGTGATGAAATTGTGTTGATGGTACGCCAATCTAATGCTCTTACACAGATATAGCGAAAGATCGAGTGGCCTTCTCCCAAAAAGACATGCCACTTCGTTTATGTCTGGGCCCTGCCCAATCAAAGTGTCCGACAATATATTCCTTAATGTGTGGGTATGCACATGACTCAAACGTATACCCACAAATATAAAATATATTTCAAAGGAGCTCAGAGATGAAAATCACATCGATTAAATTCAGACTGGTCACCGGTGGAATCACATTAGTGTTATTGCCTCTTCTTATCGTCGGTTTTCTCTCTATTTCAAAATCATCCACCGCCCTTTCCGATCTCTCCAAAAAACAGGCGGAGAATATTGCCTCTGATCTTGCCAGATTGGCAGACCACATCCTGAAGGAAGAATCGAAGTTGGCAGAGACGCTTGCGGCAGATCAGCTGGTGACCAAT
>CAIUQR010000124.1 GCA_903901335.1 uncultured delta proteobacterium
TAAGTACCTTCGCTATCTCTTTGAAAAACTCCCGTTTGCCATGACGGAAGATGATTACAGAAAACTACTGCCGCAAAACCTCAGCGTCGCTGAGCTGGACCTGGGACAGCTGGTGACTGGGGTTTAATTGGCGGTTACGATTGTTGGCTACTTATCAAGTAGGTTGAAAGAGCTTTGCGGGTACTTTGTAACGTGGTAGAATAGTAAAAGAAATGGAGAGGGTATGATATTTTCTGTCCACATGGGTCAAAAGCATTATAATATTTAAGCTTTAATATTATCTGCTTAAGAAGTAGATACCCAGAACTCAAAATTCCGCAACCATATGGTTATGTCGGTTCGATTCCGACCTCCGGCACCAAAGATAATCCTAAGGCCCTGAGAAATCAGGACTTTTTTATTTGATTTCTTCGATGTTATGCTCGTTTTATCAGTTTGATGATGGCCTGTCGTGGCCTTTTGGGGACACTTCCGGAGCATTCATATTCATCTGTCTTCAGAAACCATTTAACTCTAGAAGGGAATGTATCATAATAATAATTAAGTAATATCAAAATATTGTGTCATTTGTTTGATATAATCACCATCTCTCCTTCTTCTTCAATTTTGGTTGGTACAACCACGGGACTTTTTTTGATGCAATACTTAGTGATGAACCTAGATCGTCGGACAATCTTGTCTAGCAAAAATCGAAAAACTGCTGGTTATGGGAATACCTTCATCACTAACGTTTCTTGTTATCAAAAATATCTGCTAAGGCTTTTGACCATACTCAGGATAAGGTCAACATGAAGCATCGGACATTCGTTTTACACTGCCAAGATACATCTTCTCTTCTCAAAATGCGGACTGAACCAGAATCAAAACAAGAAAATTCGATTAATTCGAAATCAGCAGTGGTTGTAATGGATGCCTTATTTAGGCTATTTAAGGCGTGCCCTGCCTGAATGAGGCAGACAGGGTGTGAAATGTATGTCTCTTTCTGTCAAGCGGTTTCGCTGAACATTGCCATGAGTTTTGCCTGCATGGCCAGAGTCGTTTTTTGGCGGTTGTTTCCTTCTCGTAGTCGTCTTCCCAAAAGCGCACCTGCTTCAGCTGCAGCTTTGATCAATTCCTGTTGTTTGCTGACATTTGGAATCGTGTCTTCGGTTATTTTCACTTCTGGCCCATGTAGCATGACCGGGATACCAACTTGACAGGATTCACCATAACCGCAGCTGTAACAAGAGGCCGCACCCTGACCCGCTACTTTGGCGACGGTTTCTACAAAGTTGTAGAGCAGAAATTTCTCAATGGCGTCAGCAGGAGCTTGTCCGGCGGTGCCGCCGACACCGATAGCAACGGCAACTTTCCCCCAGAGTGTATTGCCCGTCTGATGACGAAACTGAAACCAACGTTCAATAAACGCATGGAACGTGGCGTTGATCGTTGAATAATAATTCGGCGCACCAAGCACATAGGCGTCGGCCTCAACTATTTTCTGTCTCAATCCGGTTAGATCATCATCTACTTTGCATACATTGTCCTTCATACAACCCAAACAGGCTATGCAACCGGATATTTTCTTGCCGCGCAGTGAGACAAGTTCGTATGCACAACCGGTGTTTTCAAGTACAGTTTGAACTAGTTTATAGACACCAGATTGGCTTTCTTTGCGTGGACTACCAGATATTCCAAGGATCTTCATTCTTCCCTCCAAACAAATGATTTATTTAAATTTTACAACTGAAGTATTTCAGTTCAGCCCCCTCATGTACTGACTGTGCTGTTTATTATAACCAACAAGAAAAATTAGGTTGTAGCACCGACTACAAAATTGAAAATAATTGGGAAAGCTTCAATCCATAAATTCAGGCTGAATATCTCAAAAGAATGTCGGAAGTTCCTTTGGAATATGGGTGATAATGAGTGACTTGCCGTCGTATGCTATCTTGCCGTTCTGTTTTAACGAATTCATCGCCCGTGTTACACTGACCCGATGCGCACCTATAAGAAAGCCGAGTTCCTCATGGGTCATGGAGAAATGAAGGACATAGCCTCGTTCATCTTCTGAGCCCTGTTCTTTTGCCACGTTTTGTAGAACAAGGTGTAAACGGTCTTCTATGTTGGTGACGGTGAGATTGCCAACTTGATCTGAAAGCCAGGCAATCCGCTCGCTCATGTTTTTGATAATCTGTAAACCAATTTGAGGATGCTCAAGAATCAGTGCATTAAACTGCTGCTTTGAAAAGCCGCATATGAGCGTCTCTTCCTGGCACCAGGCACTGCAGGGGTAGGTTTCAATGTCGGTCAGAACATTCTCTCCGATGAAATCTCCCGGTTTCCTGTAGCCAAGGATAAGCTCGTTCCAGATTCGGACAATTTGCTGAGTTTGATCCTACCACCTTTTATAAGAAACATGGTATCAGCCGGATCGCCCTCCAGGAAAATCCGCTCGCCTCTCTTTTTTGGATATCGTATTGCCGACTGGCTCATTGCCATCAGTGTTTCATTCGGCAAATCCCGAAACAGCCAAAGATTACCTATACAGACTGGTGAGAGTTCAGAAAAATCAGCACCAAGTTTTTCGCAGATACATTGCATGAATTTTTCTCCTATTTTGCTCGAAGCTCTAACTGTCTTGGCTAGAAGTAAATTCTGACAAGTCTAAGCCAAATGAGCAATAAATGCAATTTGACAAAAAATATACCGAATGGTATGTTTTTCTCATGCGATATTCAGATTTCAATAAATCAGAACGAACAAGGCGTAACATCATTGAGAAGGTGGCGCCGGTTTTTAACAAGAAAGGGTATGCGGCAACAACCTTGTCCGATATGATTACTATAACTGGATTAAGCAAAGGAAGTATTTATGGTAATTTCAAAGACAAAGATGAGGTGGCGCTTTCCGCTTTTGAGTATAACGCTGATTTTGTAAATAAAAATCTCAAATCGCAAATGCAGTTAGCAAGCACTTATCTGGAAAAGCTTCTTGCGTATCCAGACACCTTTCGAAAAATATACAAAGCTGTCCTTTTTAACGGCGGTTGCCCAATATTGAATACATCCGTTGATGCTGATGACCTCCATCAAAAACTACACAAGGCTGTTCTTGAAAGGATTAAGCTCTGGGAATCGACAATAGTTGATTTCGTTGAAAAAGGGATGCAGAAAGGAGAACTCAAAACAGGAATAGATGCTCCAAAAATTGCTCAAGTATCTATTGCACTGGTGGAAGGGGGGTATGCCATGGCCAAGGTCACCGGAGAGGAGAGTTATATCCTTAATGCAATAGATGAGATGGAGCGCGTAATTTTCTCATTAAAAAGGTAGTATTTTTTTATCTAAATAAATACCGTTCAGTATATTTTTGCTGCCTACTGTTTAAATGCTTTTGAAACCTGTAACATTGCAATTCGAAGAGGTACATCATGATACGTCCCAACCCTGTATACGTCAGGGAATTAATTGAAATAGTGAAAACAAGCCCCTTTCCACGTCATATGTCCATGGAACTAGAAAAAATCGATTTAGACGCAGCTTCCATCAGGTTGAGTTTGGGCAAATGCCATCTGCAGCCATTCGGAATCGTGCATGGTGGTGTCATAGCCACTCTCATTGACACTGCAACATTCTGGTCTGTTTTCCTAAGAATCCCAGAAGACGCAGGTTTGGTCAATGTTGACCTCAAGCTAAATTATCTCAGACCGGTAACAAACGGTTGGTTAAGGGCTGAGGGAATTGCCATTAAGAACGGGAAATCAATATGCTATGCTGAGGCAAAAGTGTTTGATCAGAATGATGAACTTCTCGCGCATGGCACATCGACGCTTATGGTTTTGCCTGGAAAGAGCCTGACAATCACAGCCAAAAAATATCTATAGTGAGTTGAGGATCGGAAGAATACTTGATTGCCAAGGTCTATTGCACATGGCGCAATATAAAATTATTCGAGGGAAGAAAAGCTATGGTCATACTTCGAATTCTTTTGACAGTTATGATTTCAGGTGTCCTCGTTTACACGAGCATTGCAGGAGTTAAGGGCCTGCTACGCAAGCCAGGCAATCGTTAAGGATAGAGGAAAGAAGCTCCAGCAAAACCTGTGAAATGGCCTCGTTGTCTCTGGCTGTTGCTTTGTGAGACGTACTAACAATTTAAGGAGATTTCCATGGGAAAGATCATTCATCAGTCACGTATTACCATTACACGGGAAAAAGGCCCAACTCGGAAGGCTGAAATAGAAGGGTTTTCTGATCCTGTTTATTATGGTGTTCATGGTGGAATAAAGAAATTTTATAATGTTACACCGGAGGAAGAACATGCTGCCACCCTTGATCATATTGTAGGTGCCGTTGGAGGCTGAATGATGGGCACGCTGGCCACGGTGATGGCCGGTAAAAAGATCAGGACCTTCAAGGATCGTTTTATTGCATCGGTAACTGGTGATATCGAAGAGGTAAATGGCATCCTGAAAATTACCCGCATAGATGTCAAGTACCTGCTTAAACTTCCAGAAGAACAGCGGGACTCGGCAATTGAGTGTTTCAATAATTACATCCAATTCTGTCCTGCTGCCCAGAGTGTCATTGGTTGTATAGACGTTACCCACAACTTGGATTTAGAAAATTCAGAAGAGTAAATAGGTTTTCAATTTTATTAACAAATTAGTTTTCTGCCAGGTTTTGCAGTGGGTGAAATCTAGAGGGGAATGGGACTTTTCTTAACAGGCTTATTTGTGTTTTTACAAAATGAAAACCACCCCAAATACGTTTTTGTGAAAGCCATTTAAAAAGAAGAAAGAAAATTATCGGTTAACTTGCGTTTGCGGCCAGTAGGCATAAAAATGCTCTATTTCGCTACAGCGTCAAAAATATTATTTGTGAAAACAACATAGTGCGAGACATGAGTGTTAGGATGCGATTGAAATATGTAGGCACACACATTGCAAATTA
>CAIUQR010000125.1 GCA_903901335.1 uncultured delta proteobacterium
AGCCGACGCCCGTTGCACTGTAGGCATCATATACTTTCAGAAGGTTTTCCGGTGATACGCCGGTAATGCTGGAGACGTCTTCCAGGCTGTAGCGCGAGTAGTGATTTTTCATGAGCTGAAACACGCAGCGCGGGTCCTGCAGGCTCTTGTCCATCTTGGGAATGCCGGCCTCGTCCATATCAAAAGACCAGGTTTTGGTGTCGTACTTGCGGGCCTGGGCGTCAAACCCGCTGAACAGGCCGTCCGCAAAGGCAAAGTCCTTGTTCACGATGAAGGCGGCGTTGGTGTATTTGACGACGTAATCCTTAAAGTATTTTTCTTTCTCGATGATGTACTTGATCATTCCGCCTAGAAAGGCGATGTCGGTTCCAGAGCGAAGCGGTACGTGAAAGTTGGACCGGGCCGAGGTCCGGGAAAATTTGGGGTCCACGTGGATAACAACGGCGCCCTTTTCTTTGGCGCGCAGGACCCACTTGAAGGAGATGGGATGGTGCTCGGCGGCATTGCTGCCCATGATGAGAAACGCATCGGCGTTTTTAAGATCGATCCAGTGATTCGTCATTGCCCCGCGTCCGAACGACTCTGCCAGAGCCGCAACCGTGGGACTATGTCAGGTACGGGCCTGATGGTCGACGTGGACGATGCCAAGACCGCGAACCATCTGGTGGGCCAGCGCGCACTCCTCGTTGTCGGCATGCGATGTACCGATGAAAAACATCGAGTCCAGCCGGTTGACCGTCTGGCCTTTGTCGTTTTTGAGGAGCAGGTCTTTGTCACGGACCTTCTTGACGCGGGTGGCGATCTGCTCCAATGTCCATTCCCAGGATTTTTCCTCCCACTTGGTGCTGCCGGGAGCCCGGTACATGGGTTTTTTCAGACGGTGCTCGTTTTGGGTCATGGTGAGCAAGGATGCTCCCTTGGCGCAAAGTGCCCCCTCGTTGATGGGATATTCGGGATCTCCTTCCGTGCTGATCAGTTTGCCGTCCCTGACGCTGGCGATGATGTGGCAGCTTACGGAACAAAATGGACAGATGGTGACGATCTCACGGGCGCCCTCGGTCTTGAGGGTTGCGGTATATGCCTGAACAGGCTTGATATCGACACCCAGTTGCATCAGAGACAGGCCCAAAACACCTGTCCCGGAGACTTTCAAGAAGTCTCGCCGGTTGTAATCCATGCTGGCCTCCTTTCAAAATTGAATTTGTTAAAATGATGCTGGCCGTTTTGTTAATAATTATAAGAACCTGTGGATACTGACTACAGCAAGTATCCGGGATATTTGTCAGCTACGGTGCGCTGGGATTCAACTGTCGGGTATCGGGTCAAGACCACCCTGATATAATCTTCCTGCTTTTAAAAAATTATAAAAGGTGATAAATTTATTAACGCCTTTATTCGTTTAACTTATCAAGCGCGTTAAGTCAACCATGACATATCGAAAACAGGAAACAATCATGTCGAATCAATCTCTTTTGCCCGGTCAATCCCAGGCCATCGGCG
>CAIUQR010000126.1 GCA_903901335.1 uncultured delta proteobacterium
AAGCCACCACCACGGGTCATCCACATGACCGAACAGGGCCAAAATCTGTAGTAACACGACCACAATCGCCACCCGGCTGAAACCCTGGGCCAGCAAGGGTTTCAGCCGATTTACAAACTTACTGCCCGCAAACGCAAGTCAAAGGGTCCGTTTATTACGGGAAAGAACTCTTTTGACATCGAATATTCATGGTGCTAGGATGAATTAAGCTCTTCACAGGAAGAGGGAAAAAGGGCGGAAATCTGAAATTTCCAAATACCTGGCGGAACATTTTGCACATCACCCTGCCAAGAATACCCTTAAAGACTTGGTTACAGGTAATTCGGTTCCATATTCATCAATATTATGAATATATTTGAATATTAAATAGTTGTGTTAAAATATTCCGAATAATTCACTTCATACTTGCTTATATGGGCCATATTTGCTAGATGATGAAAGTTACAATAGATTTAATTTAAGACAAAACAGATGCACTTTATGCACAACTGGCACTTGTATTTACCGGTTGATTTGGCGGTTGTGCACCAAAATGTGAAGACCAATCATCAGACGGTGGTCATTGGACATGAAAGATCTCTCTACGGAATATCTTGGCCTGCAGCTGAAAAATCCTGTTATCATAGGAAGCAGCGGGTTGACCGATTCAGTCGATAAAATTAAGGATCTGGCTGATAATAATGCCGGTGCAGTGGTTCTGAAGTCACTCTTCGAAGAACAGATCCTGGCTGAATTGTCACAAAATCTTGCGAATTATACTGCCGATTATCCTGATGCCTTTGATTATATTCGGGAATATACAAGAGAGAACTCGGTTTCCGCCTACCTGAGTCTGATCTCTGCGGCCAAAAAGGCGGTGCAGATCCCGGTGATCGCTTCGATCAACTGTGTTTCCGGAAAAGAGTGGGTTGCATTTGCCAAGTCGGTTCAAAATGCGGGTGCAGATGCCCTCGAGATCAATATCTCCCTGCTGCCCAGTGATCCGCGCAAGAAATGTACCGACTATGAGAAGATCTACTTCGACGTCCTCGAGCAGGTCTCCTCACTTGTCTCGATCCCGATTGCGTTGAAAATGAGCAGATACTCGTCTGCGCTGGCCAATCTTATTACACGACTGAGCTGGACAGGAAAGGTGGCAGGTTTCGTCCTGTTCAACAGGTATTTTCGGCCCGATTTTGATATTGACAACCTGACTATCCGTCCGGCAAACATCTTCAGTATTCCGGAGGAGATCATAACCCCGCTTCGCTGGATCGCGTTGCTGGCCGGGAACGTGGAAAGTGATTTGGCAGCCTCCACGGGAGTGCATGACAGCACCGGGCTCATTAAACAACTGCTGGCCGGGGCCACGGCTGTCCAGGTTGTCTCTGCGATCTATAAAAACGGTCCCGCCTATATCAATGAACTGATTAAAGGGCTGACCGAATGGATGGAGTCTAAATCCTTTGACCGGATCAGTGATTTCCGCGGAAAATTGAGTGCTGTCTCCACAGATGATTCGGCAGCGCTGCACCGGATGCAATATATGAAATATTTTGGTGGAATTTCGTGAGCCGGACCAGACGCAGGGGAGCTTTGACGGATCGATCAATGTCCTTTCGTATCTGCAGTGGTAATGCCTCACGGGGTGTTTAAGAAAAAGGGTGACTATGCTATCATTATTTACATTTCCTCAAGGCGGTGTCCATCCGCCTGAAAAAAAAGAACTGACTGCAAACCTGCAGATCGAAACCATGCCGGTGCCGGATGAGCTTGAGATTATTCTGGGCCAGCATATCGGCGCCCCCTGCACACCGACCGTTGCCAAACGTGCCGAGGTCAAGGAAGGAGAGATGATCGGCCAGGTGACAAAGGGTCTGGGTGTACCGCTTCATTCTCCAGTAGCCGGCAAGGTCAAGGATCTCGGAATGTCCGTCCATCCGATGCGGACAAGCGCCCCATCGATCACCATCACCGTTGATCATGGAGCAGTTCCCCTTGTCTACGAAAAACAAGACTGGGAGAGCCAGGAGGCCAAAGAATTGCTGGCAAGGGTCCATGATGCCGGTATCATCGGCATCGGCGGGGCCGGATTCCCGACCCATGTCAAATTGAGCCCTCCCACCGATAATCCGATCAACACCCTCATCCTGAATGGCGCTGAATGTGAACCCTATATCACCGCCGATCACCGCCAGATGGTTGAACATGTGACCGAGGTTGTCGAAGGGGCGAAGATTATCCTGAAAATCCTTGGCATTCAGAAGTGCATCATCGGTATCGAGAACAATAAACCGGATGCGATTGCAGCCATGATCAAGGCGGCAAAAGAAGGCTCCACCTCCAGATATCTGGTCTCCGTCAATGCCCTGAAGGTGAAGTATCCTCAAGGATCGGAGAAGCAGCTTATTCAGGCAGTCACGAACAGGAAGGTGCCGGCCTTTGCTTTGCCCTCTGCGGTCGGAGTGGTCGTGCAGAACGTTTCCACGGCCCGTGCCGTTTATGATGCCGTTGCACTGGGCAAGCCGCTTTGCGAAAAGGTGGTGACCATCTCCGGAAAAGGGATCACAAGACCTGCGAATCTGCTGGTGAAAATCGGCACCAAGGTCAGCGACATAGTGGCATATCTGGGCGGAACGGCACCGGGGCTGACCAAGGTGGTGATGGGCGGGCCGATGATGGGATTTGCAATCTCGAATCTCGATGTGCCGGTGACGAAGACCACCTCAGCGGTGCTTTTTCTGACCGAGGGCGAGATAGACACCCGGCCGCATTCACAGTGCATCCGCTGCGGCTGGTGTCTGGACGCCTGCCCGATGGGGCTGGAGCCCAAGGAAATCGGGATCTATGTTGAAGCGAACCGGGCTGAAGATACGGAGCCTCTTGGGGTCTTCGAGTGTTTTGAGTGCGGTTCCTGCGCCTATGTCTGTCCGGCGAAACGGCCTTTGGTCCAGTTTATCCGCCTGGCGAAGATGAAGGCCAAGAGGAAGTAAGAGGAACTGCAACGGAATTGAAATTTGTCTCCTTCATTGAAGGGACGGCAGTATTTTACAAAAAGGTTTTTTGAGGAGAATCGTCATCGAACAGCAAGCGCCAGTCAACCCTCCCTCTGCGCCGGCGGGCCTGTGGAAAGTATCTGTTTCACCCCACCTGAAGAGCAGTGAGTCGGTTGCAAAAATTATGTGGACGGTGGTGGCCTGTCTCGTGCCGCCGCTTATCATGTCTGTCTTTGTCTTTGGGATTCAAACGCTTCTTATTACCGCTGTTTCCGTGATAAGTTGCGTGGCGGTCGAGGCCGCAAGCCAGAAGATGCTGGGAAGAGCGGTAACGATCAAGGACGGAAGCGCAGTGATCACCGGCATGCTTCTGGCCTTTGTCATTCCGCCCGGCGTCTCTCCGCTTTTGCCCATACTGGCAGCAGTCATGGCTATTTATATCGGCAAACACATCCTGGGCGGGATCGGCTATAATTTCTTCAACCCGGCCCTGCTCGGCCGTGCCTTTCTGCTGGCCACCTTTCCGGTGGCCATGACCTCGGCCTGGCTGCCGCCCCTGCAGGACGGGGCGATCCTAAAGTATCTCGGTACGTCCATTGATGCCGTCTCCACCGCCACACCGCTTGCGGTCATGAAGGAACACGGGGCAGCGGCCTTTACCCAGGCCTTCGGTTCCGGCTCCAGTTTGTATCTCAATTTTTTTCTCGGCTGGCGGCCGGGCTGTATCGGAGAGACATCAGCATTGCTGATCCTCCTCGGCGGCCTCTTTCTGATCTACAGGGGCTATACGACCTGGCATATCCCGGTGTCCGTTCTCGGGACGATTGCGCTGCTGACCTGGGTAGTGGGCGGCAAGGGCTATTTTACCGGCGATCCTCTGCTTGCCGTCATGTCCGGCGGCGCGCTTCTGGGGGCGTTTTTCATGGCCAATGATTACGTGACCTGTCCGACCAACAAGAAGTCGCAGATTGTCTATGGAATAGGGATAGGCGCCCTCACCGTTCTGATCAGACTGAAAGGCGGGTACCCGGAAGGGATATGTTACGCCATCCTGTTGATGAACCCGCTCAGTCCGGTCTTTGACGGCTGGTTTAAGCCGAAACGTTTTGCTCCTCCTCTGGGAGGTGACAAATGAAAAATATCATAACCATAATTGTCAGGCTTACCTTATCCTGCCTGATTGCAGCATTTGTAATCGGCCTCTTTTTTGTCCTGACCAGCAAGGCGAAAAAACACAACGAACATGTCAATGAAGAAAAGGTTGTCTATTCCCTGCTGGGGTACAAAGGCGATGTCCGAGCGCCGGAAAGCCTTAAGCTTTATGCGCTGTACCGCTATGTTGTCTCAGATCCGAAGGGAAAATCCATCGGATATCTGATTCCTACCGGACAGGGTGAGACCGCGGCTTTTTCATTTATCACCCTCGACCTGGACGGGAATCTGATCGAACAGAAGCAGGTGACCGTAAGCGCTGAGAATGCGGTGGATCGGGAGGGCCGGGACAAGGCGATTCAGGCTGCTCTCGGATCCGGAAAAGATATTACCTATGCCGACAAGACCATCATCGTCACCGAAAACGGTAGCCGGATAGCCTATCTGGTGACCGGAAAATTCCCCGGCTTCAAGACCTTTATCAGTGCCATGATGGCCTTGAAGCCCGATTTCGGCGTTCGCGGACTGGCGATTCTTGAGCACGAAGAAGACCCCGGACTTGGGGCTGAAATCGAGAAAGACTATTTCAAGAACCAGTTTATCGGCAAGTCATTCGACAGTTTGAAGGGCTTGGATGTGGTCAAGGAACCCATCCCTGAAGAGTATCTGAAGGCCCTGGAAAGCCGGCTGCAGAAAGAGGAGGCCGCGCAGATCCGGGAAAAATTCAAGGATCATGCGATCTATGCCCTGACCGGGGCAACGATTTCCAGCCGTTCAGTCACCAATGGGGTCAAAGGGACGGTAAAGAAATTTGCCTATCGTCTCAATATATTGGATAAGGTTTTGAAAGATCAGAAAATCGCCGTCCCTTTCTGATGCAGCGTCAGGAACTGAAAGGGATTTCGTAAGGAGTTGTAAGACTCTGGAAGCACACAATATGAGGAGAGAAAGTCAAGGTGGCAAACGATAAATCGAGTATGCAACTGGTTGCCAACGGTATCCTGAAGGAAAATCCGATCTTCAGACTGGCGCTGTCCATGTGCCCGGCTGTTGGGATCTCAACCACCGTCATGAACGGCTTCATGCTGGGTATCGCCGTTCTTTTCGTCCAGGTCTTTTCGAGTTTGACCATCTCGATGGTCAAAAACCTGATCCACCCAAGGATCCGGATTCCGACCTATACCCTGACCATTGCCACCTGGGTAACGGTGATCGATATGGTCCTGGCGGCCTATCTGCCCGAGGCCTACGCCAAGATGGGAATATTTGTCAAACTGATCGTGGCCTTTGCCATCATTACGATGCGTCTGGAGATGTTTGCCTGCAAGGAGCCGGTCGGGGCGTCGTTCTGGGACGGTCTCGGCATGGGGCTCGGCTTCATGATCGGGATGATGACGATCGGTCTGGTCCGTGAGCTGCTGGGCTCCGGGGCCATCCTCGGCTATGATGTTCTTGGTTTTAAACCGCTGCTCTTTTTTATCCTGCCCAGCGCAGGTTTTTTCGTGGTCGGTCTGATGATGGCATTTTTCAACTCTATCGAAATTTATTATAAACGTAAAAAAGGGTTCAAGTCATGAATCTCGCACGCATTCATCTTATTTTAATCGTTGCACTGCTCTGCGCCGTTTTTGCCGGTCCAGCCCATGCTGCGGACCTGATCAGCAAGCAGAGCTTTGGCGAAAAAAATGAGATTATCCTGAAGTTTTCAGTCGAGGTCGATAAGATCAAGGCAGCCAAAATCAGCACCTACACAGTCTTTGAGGAACAGGATCCGGATATCCGGCTGGAACTGGCTTCGGCCACCCCGAA
This sequence comes from uncultured delta proteobacterium, assembly GCA_903901335.1. GTDB lineage: Bacteria > Desulfobacterota > Desulfobulbia > Desulfobulbales > Desulfocapsaceae > CAIUQR01. Next base: position 5,937 of record CAIUQR010000126.1, read on the forward strand.
CTACAAAGGCACCGGTGTATCGCTGCGTTTCAAGGAACCCTTGAATACCGCTCATACCCATGTCGTAACCGTCAAAAATCTCGCCGGAGTGGACAAAGCAAGTACAAAGGTCAGCAAATCCTATCTTGGCTATCTCTTCTCCATTTTCATTTCTGCCCTGTTGATCAACAACTTCGTCTTCACCAAATATCTCGGTCTCTGTGTTTTCTTCGGGACCTCGAAGAGAAAGAGCACAGCCAAGGGCATGGGTGTCGTCTTCACCATGGTGATGGTGGTCTCGGCCTCGATGAGCTGGTTTTTCTATAACTTCATCCTGATTCCGTATAACCTGAATTTCCTGCAGATTGTGGTCTTCATCGGCCTTGTCTCGCTGACCGTACAGGCGGTCGACACAATCTTGAGGAAGGTGAACCCTATCCTGTTTAATTCCTTCGGGGTGTATCTGGTCCTGGTTATCGCCAACTGCGTCATCATCGCCGTGCCGTTGATGCTGGCGAACAATAATTATAACTATTTTGAAACCTTTATGCTGGCACTTGGGGCCGGAGGCGGCTTTCTTCTCGCCTTGTACCTGATGAGCTCCGTCAGTGAGCGGATGCAGCTGGCGAATATACCACCGACCTTTAAAGGACTGCCTATTGCCTTCATCGTTGCCGGGCAATTCGCGATGGCCTTTCTTGGCTTCTCCGGTCTGCAGATTTTTTAAATCGCAGGCCCTGAGACGATAATCAACGTTTTATTGAGAGTAGAAAATGGATCCAGAATTAATTAAAATTGCCATTGGCGGCCTGGTATTACTCGGCTGTATTGGATTGTTCTTTGGAATTGGTCTGGCTATCGCGGCTCATAAGTTTGCTGTCGAGGTCAATCCGTTAATCGAGGAAGTCCTGGAGTCACTGCCCTTGGCCCAATGTGGCGGCTGCGGCTATCCGGGCTGTGAAGGGTATGCCATCGCCGTGGTCAACAATCCGGATGTGCCGCCCAATCTCTGCTTTCCCGGTAAGGAGAAGGTTGCGGCCAGGGTCGCCGAACTGACCGGGAAGAAGTTGACGGCCCTCGAGGACCAGATTGCCTTGGTCCGCTGTTCGCGCCTGGAGGGCCGGGTCAGCCATAAACACGAGTACTATGGTTTTGCGTCGTGTACCGCTGCGAATCTGAGCTTTGGCGGGCCTTCCGCCTGTCAGTATGCCTGCATCGGACTGGGTGAATGTGCTGACGTCTGCCCGTTCGGGGCCATCGAGATGGTGGAGAATTTCCCGGTTGTCAACCCCGATAAGTGTGTCAGCTGCGGCGTATGCGTCCGGACCTGTCCGAAGAAGGTCATCGAGATCCAGACCATGAAGGCCAGGATTTACGTACCCTGTTCGACAAAAGACCTGGGCAAAAATGTAAAACAGGTCTGTCAGGTCGGTTGTATCGGCTGCAAGATGTGTGTGAAGGCGTGTCCTGCCAAGGCGGTCAGTTATGAAGACGGCCTGGTCAAGATCGACCACAAGGCCTGTATCGCTTATGGACCGAGCTGTGAAACAGCCTGTGTGACCAAATGTCCCCGTGAGATCTTCAGACCGTATAAAGGCAGGGATGCCATCGCCCGGGGTGGTGTCAATATCCTGAAGATGGCCGGTTGAACCTGGACTGCCATTTAGCGCAGATCCCGTATTTTTTTGGAGACCGCCTGCGTCAGTTCAAGGACCTTTTGCGTATATTCCATGCTGATTGAGCCGGTACCGCAGCTGGGAGTGATTAAAGTCTGGGCAAAGATCCGGTCTTTCGGGATGCCGATTTCTTGAAGCCGGGCGGTCTGTTGCAGCCATTTTGAGGTCAGGGTGTCCACTGTCTCAAGGGCAAGGAATTCAGGGATAGTCGGAATTATCCCGCTTGCCAGGATACCGCCTTTATTGAAAAAATTGACCAGGTGCTTGGGATAGAGCAGGAATTTGTCAAAAAAAGAGTAGGTATCGCAACTGACGATATCGACATCAGTAGCAAAGACTACCGGCCATTCGGTGTTGGCGCAGACGTGGACGCCGGCAAGACCGTTTTCGGCATGAACTGCGGCAAAGACCTCATCCAGGCAGGCTTTAATTTCCTCCGGGCTGATCGTAATGAACGCGGACGAGCCGAATCCGGCCAGGCCGGGTTCATCAAAAAACATGATCGTCGTTCTGCATATCTCCGCCATCTTCCGGATCTGCCATCTGGCCTTCAGGGCCAGCATCTTGACGGCTGCGTCCTTGAGTTGGTCATTATAGAAGATTGCCCGCCCGCTCTCGTCGGCAATGGCCGTGCAGAAGGTAATCGGGCCGGTAATCTGTCCTTTTAATGCGGTGACCGGAGGTTCCAGGTGGACGGTCTGTTCAAGGAAGGTGAAAAATCCCTTGGCCGTCTCCGGTGTCAGGGCGAAACGGGAGGTTTCAAGATCCGCTCCACCTTCTGTAACCATCATATATTCTTCATAAAAGGCAAGCAGTGCATTATCAAATCCTGCTGCTTTCGTGTCAATGAAAACCTTGCCCTCCCTCTCCGTTCTTCCTGGAAATCCGGGAAGAAACTGGACGAGCATCCCCTCTTCTTTATGAACCGGTAACTGCGGCCAGATCGGGATTTCCGGTGTGGAGTGCAGAATGAGCCTGGTGGCTTCCTGATGATCGCTGACGGGCAGACTTCCGATCAGAAGTGGCAGGCAGTCTGTTGTAAATACTGACATATATACACCGTAGGTAGTGTTGAATAAAAGAGTTCCGGGTTGAAGCTGAATATTCCTTCAATTTCAGGTGTGAATTGCCTGGTTGTTCTGACTGAATTATCGGCACATTCTTGAAGATATTTCGACGCTTCAAAAATAGATGCCACCGCCTCATCCACTTGAATGGCCGCATCAGTAACGGTATTCGCCATTTTTGCCATTTCATCAGCATATCCAGATGCTTTTGATACTTTTGTATTTGAATACCCCAGCTTCTCTGATGCTGCAGAAAGAGATTTGGCAATTTCATTTACGGTCGCTGATTGTTGCTCAACGGCACTGGCAATTGTCGAGACTATTTCACTGTTTTGGGATACTATTTCAGCCGCCTCCTGGATTTCCGTAATAGTGGTTCTGGTTACTTTCTGGACCTGGTCAATGCGATTTTGTATTTCTTTTGCTGCATTCGCTGTCTGGCGGGCAAGCTCTTTTATTTCATTAGCCACAACAGCAAAGCCTTTTCCGGCCTCGCCGGCTCGAGCTGCTTCGATGGTGGCATTGAGGGCAAGAAGATTGACTTGATCAGAAATTTCAGTGATTGTTTCCGTGACCTTACTGATATCATCGCCTGCTTTTCCAAGTTCATAGACTTCCTCTTGAAGCTCGTCCATCTTTTTCTTTGTATTTCCGGTGTTGGCATGAGCCCTTCCTGAAGTCTCTGAAATCTCAGTTACTGTCGTTGTAAGTTCTTCAACTGCCGCGGAGATAGCATGAATATCTCCGGTGGACTCTTCCATTTTAGCGGAAATTTCTTTCATATCCGCACTCATATAATTTGCTGACCTGAAGACAGTTTGAGAAATCGTTTTAGAAGAGGATGATTTCTCATGAATTATCCCGACTAATTCGTGAATTGATTTTGCCGCCCCATTAAGTTCACCGGCATTCCCCTGGAGATTTTTAAGTATTCCCTGCAGCTTTTCCATAAAGGAGTTGAATAAGCGCGAGGCCTTTCCCGTTTCATCGTTGGCTGTAACCGGAAGTCTCTGCCTAAGATCCGCATCTCCCGAGCTGATATTCTCCAACCCATTGGCCAGTCTTTGGATCGGTTTACTGATAAGGCCGGAAAGTATCATTGCTCCAATAACAGCCATAAGGATAACTGCCGCAACAATAGAAATATAAAGGATTCCAATGGTGCTGATTTTTGCGGCAGCCTTTTTTGAGATATCCTGTAAGAGTTCATCAGTGTGTTTGGAGGCTGAATCGATTTTGGCCTCTTTTTGTATTTCCTGTACAACCTGCTCAAAATCCTTCAACGAAGTATATTTATAATCATTCAAAAAATACAACGTTAATAGGGTCATAATAACGCCAAAGGCAATTGTTGAGGGGATGACGAATCCGGAAATCTTAATCCGGATAGATACATCATTCAGAAATTGGGACATAATAATACGTTCCTTTTTATAATTTTTTCTATCGTCCAAGGATGGTGCTGCTTCCTTCGAGGCCGTTTTAAATCGTCTTGAAGGGGAGGAGTGGATATGCTATTGTCCGTTCCCAATGCACACCTGATCCTCTAAAATCGCCATGATCTTCTCCGAAAGGATATCATACCGACCCATGCTGTCCATCGAAACATCAGTGACATTTTTTCTGGCAGCCCTCCTGCTCGCTCTGGCTCCCGGTCCTGACAATATCTTCGTCTTGACCCAGTCAGCGCTACGAGGAAAGGTGGCGGGGCTAGCGGTAACGCTCGGTCTCTGCACCGGACTAATCGTACACACCACGGCCGTGGCCTGCGGGATAGCCGTTATCTTCCAGACCTCCGCCCTTGCCTTTACCATCCTGAAGTCCCTGGGCGCCTGCTACCTTTTCTACCTCGCCTGGAAGGCCTTCCGGATGAAAGCAACCGCAATCAGCACGGGAAAGGGATCAAACGCACCACCGGCAAGGCTCTACCGGCAGGGCATCATCATGAATATTTCCAACCCGAAGGTCTCGATCTTCTTCCTGGCCTTCCTGCCGCAGTTCGCCGACCCTGGACGTGGCTCATTGACTGTACAGCTCATTCTGCTGGGCGGGATATTCATCGCCGCCACCATCCTCGTATTCGGCGGAGTTGCATTGCTGGCGGGAACCGTGGGAGAATGGTTCAATCGTTCTGCAAAAACCCAGCAGACCATGAACCGGATAGCCAGTGGAATTTTTGTCGGTCTGGCGCTGAAACTTCTGATCACCCAATGATAATCCATTCCGTTTATCAAAAACAAGAAAAACCTCTAGCATAGAAGGAGAAACACTATGTCTGAATTTCAAAATGTTACAATTATTAAGAAGGCCAATGTCTATTTTGAAGGCAAGGTGACCAGCCGCACGATACTCTTTGCGGACGGCAGTAAAAAAACACTCGGCATCATGCTTCCGGGCGAATACCGTTTCAATACGGATGCCAAAGAACTGATGGAGATCATCTCCGGCACCCTGCAGGTCCAGCTCCCGGGGTCGGCAGAATGGCTGAACTTTCAGGGCGGAACGTCCTTTGAAGTCCCTGCCGGGTCGGCCTTCAGCCTGAAGGTATCGATGCTTACCGATTACTGCTGTTCGTTCCTGAAATAATAGAGAAAAATTTGATTTGGTTTGTATGGTATCCAAGCTGCCTATATATTTTTCACATTTCATATTAATTTGCCGTTTGCTTAGCGCGGAAGCCGCCGATTCGCTGATCCCCGACGATTCGGCGGCTTGGGTCTGTACCCGGCTGTATTTTTCCCGGATGGTGAACAGCATATGGCAGGCGAATTCAGCCGGAGTCCTTTGATTTCCAGAGTCTGCTCGCTTAACTACCAACATATTAAATCATCATTTTCCTTCTGACCGTTTTTCCGGAATAGATTGGGAAGATACCAGTAAATGAAGCACCACAATGTTGCAGATAGATGCTATTCGTCTATGGTAAATATTGTTGGTGGTCAGTGGTTGCAAGACTCAAGGTCAATCAGAAATATTATTTTTTAATATCAGTAAGTTAAAATACATAACTGGCTATAAATCGAGCTGGTATTTCAGTTCTGTGGCCATCATTTGACAAAAGTATCTTTTCATCTGCACTCGCTTTTTCTCTCATAGATAGCCAGGATGTAGTTAGAGATAATTCCGGAAAACAGATCGGAAATCCGGAAAAAATACGCTCTTTTCATTTCCCCACACCAGCCTGTTTTTCTATTTTTTAATGACAAATCGGCAAGATAACCATTTGGATCAGTAATGGCATAAATATTGCTGCACAATGGCTTTGATATTATAGGCAGGGAGAGAGTGTTTTTACAAAGTTACCTTGTATAAAATAAAAGAGAGCTATGCATGAAAATCGTAAGAGTTGCCGGGTTGTCGTTAGTTTATTTCAGTTTCTTTCTCTTGCTCGGTTGCGAAAAGCCTGTAAAGTTAGACTTTAATACTCCGTATCAAGTCGTTTTTCTTGACAATAATAATGCCTACATCGGCAAAATCCAGCAAACCGGAAAAGATTTTATTCATCTGACGAATGTGTTCTACATCCAGAGTCAGACGAATCCTGAAACGAAGCAGGTGGCCAATACGCTTATAAAACGTGGCAATGAGTTACATAAGCCCGAATTTATGTATATCAACACGCAACACGTTCTGATGATAGAGCCTGTGACGCCTTTTTCACAGATTGCAAAGCTGATTGAACAGTCCGAGACTGACGGTGTAAAGCTCACCGAACCAGCTGAGGCTGAAAAAAAATAGGGGGGGGAAATGGTTATCAAAGGAGGATCATCAATGCGTCGTATCGGCAAACGGAAAACACTGTCTTACGTTTCTTTGTGTTCTGCTGTCTTTTTATGGTGCGGTTCAGCGCTTGCCGCAAACGTCACCTGGAATGGCGGAACCGGCTCGTGGAATACGGCCGGTAACTGGACTTCAGGGTTGCCCGGCGTTAGCGATGACGTCTTTATCGACAATGGCAATTCTATCAATTCAGTGGTTAATCTAAATTATTACTATGCTTCCATCAATAATCTCAAAATCGATTCGGGCGACACACTCAATGTCCAAAACGGTGCTGGGCTCGTTATTAACGGTAGCAGCGTTGATAACGCCGGAACTTTGAACCTCAGCTCGACCGGCACCAATACCTGGCTCTACCTTTCCAACGGTACCCATTTCACCGGTGGCGGCAACGTCACACTGAGCGATAGCTCGGCAAACTTTGTTTCCGGTAATGCCAACACGGGCGCGGAGGTGGTGACCAACGTCGACAATACGATCCAGGGTGCGGGCTATCTCGGCTGGAGTAACTCCTTCGAGTTCATTAACGGCGGTACGATCAACGCCAACGGCACTAAACAACTCATTATTACACCGACGGTGAACGCTGCTGCAGTCGCCGCAAACGGTGGCGGCTTCGTCAACACGGGTGTCCTCGAGGCCACCAACACCGGCGGACTTCTGCTTAACGGTGGAAAGTTCAACAATAACGGCGGCACGATTAAGGCCGCGGGCGGCGACGTCACTCTTCAGAGTACCACCATTGTGGGCGGGACTCTTGCCTCGTCCGGTAGTAACGTCATTCAGAGCGCGACCGGCACCAACAACACCCTCGATGGCAGCAGCCTGGGAGCGATCACGCTGGCTGGCACGTATCAGGCCACCAATAACACCAGCACCTATCTCTCCGGGACTTTCATTAACAACGGCAAGGTCCAGGTAAATTCGACCGGCAACAATACCTGGCTCAATCTTGCCGATGGCACCCAGCTCACCGGTGGCGGCACCATCACACTGAGCGACAAGTCGACAAACTATATTACTGGCGCTACCAGCACGGGTACGGATGTGGTGACCAACGTCAATAATAATATCCAGGGTGCGGGCTATCTCGGCTGGGCTAACTCCTTCGAGTTCATCAACAAGTCCGGCAATGTGATCAATGCCAACGGCACCAGTCAACTTGTCATTCAGCCGACGGTGAACGCTACTGCAGTCGCCGCAAACGGTGGCGGCTTCGTCAACCAGGGCACCCTGGAAACGACCAACACCGGCGGACTTCTCCTTAACGGTGGAAAGTTCAACAATAACGGCGGCACGATTAAGGCCGCGGGCGGCGACGTCACTCTTCAGAGTACCACCATTGTGGGCGGGACTCTTGCCTCGTCCGGTAGTAACGTCATTCAGAGTGCGACCGGCACCAACAACACCCTCGATGGCAGCAGCCTGGGAGCGATCACGCTGGCTGGCACATATCAGGCCACCAATAACACCAGCACCTATCTCTCCGGGACTTTCATTAACAATGGCAAGGTCCAGGTAAATTCGACCGGCAACAATACCTGGCTCAATCTTGCCGATGGCACCCAGCTCACCGGTGGCGGCACCATCACACTGAGCGACAAGTCGACAAACTATATCACTGGCGCCACCAGCACGGGTACGGAGGTGGTGACCAACGTCAACAATAACATCCAGGGTGCGGGCCATCTCGGCTGGGCTAACTCCTTCGAGTTCATCAACAAGTCCGGCAATGTGATCGATGCCAACGGCACCAATCAACTCATTATTACACCGACGGTGAACGCTACTGCAGTCGCTGCAAACGGTGGCGGCTTCGTTAACCAGGGTACCCTGAAAACAACCAACACCGGCGGGCTTTTGCTTTACGGAGGACAGTTCAACAATAACGGCGGCACGATTAAGGCTGATGGTGGCAACGTCACTCTTCAGGCTACCACCATCTCGGGCGGGACCCTTGCCTCATCCGGGAGTAACGTCATTCAGAACGTGACTGGCAACTCGGCCACCCTTGACGGCAGCAGTCAGGGGGCGATCACGCTGGCCGGCACGTATCAGGCGGCCAATAACAGCGGCACCTATCTCTCCGGGACCTTCAAGAACAATGGTGAGGTCCAAGTAAATTCGACGGTTAACAATACCTGGCTCTACCTTGCCGACGGCACCCAGCTCACCGGTGGCGGTAAAATCACGCTGACTGACAAGTCGACAAACTATATTACTGGCGCTGCCAACACGGGCACGGAGGTGGTGACTAACGTCAACAATACGATCCAAGGTGCGGGCCATCTCGGTTGGACTAACTCCTTCGGTCTGCTAAATGGCGGCACCGTTGATGCCACCGGCAGCAACGCGCTGATCCTCGCACCGACAACCAACAGTACAGTGACAGCCGGTCTCGTCAACCAGGCGGGCGGTGTGCTGCGCGGCAGCGGAGCAGGCGGCCTGGAGATTACTCAGGGCAAGATCGACAACCAGGGAACGGTCGAGGCACTCGCCAATTCCAAAGTCGTTTTTGACACCAGCGCGACCGTGCTGAACAATAACGGCAACACATTAACCGGCGGCATCTGGAAAGCAAACTCGGTGGGCGGTTCCAGCGCGACAATTGATTTCCAGAAAACCGACACCTCGATTGCTACCAATAATGCCGATATTTATCTTATCGGCGCAAATTCGGTGATTCAGGGTCGCAATGCGGGCAGTGTAGTCCAATCACTTGACTCGACGCTATCCACCAACAATGGTTCGCTGCACCTGCAGCAGGGCCGGACCTTCAACGCCACGGCCAGCAGCGGTATCTTCACCAACAATGGTCTGTTGGAAGTCACGGACAGCACCTTCCAGTCCGGCGCCCTGGCCAACAACGGGATTAACGCGGCTATTTCCGGTTTCGGCACCAGCATGGTGAACACCGGCAGCATCAGGGTCACCGGCTCCGGCGCGATCACGGCCAACACTGGTACGCTTACCCTCACCGGCGGAGTGTTCATGGGCGGCGGGTCCAGTCTCACCAGCAATGCCGGGGCGACTGTTAATATCTCCGGGGCAACGACATTCAACGTAATCGAGACCTTGGCTAACAACGGCAACTTGAATCTCGGCAGCCAGAATATTACCGTGCAGGCCGACTACACCAACGCCAACTTCGGAGTCGGCAACAGCTTCAACAACCACGCCAATGTCGCAGGTCCCGGCCTGATCCTGGCTAATGGCGATGTCGGCATCAGCGTGAGCGGCACAGGAATAAGCAATGGCACCAGCGCCACCCCGACGCTTGCCCTCGGCAACGTGCACGTAAATGCAACCGATAACGGCATCTTTAATATCAACACCACCGGCTCGACCGGTCCAGTCATCCGTGGCGCTATTAAGAACAGCGGCATCACAACCTCCGGCCTTAATTTCGCGGCCCAGAACTTCGGTCCCATCGCACTTGGCGGTTCGACTGCAATCAATTATTCCTATGCTCCGACCACGGCTGGCGCGCTGAGCGGTCAGACCTTCAACGTCGTAACTAATTTTGACAATGTGACGGGTAAGACAGTTGCAGTCACCGGCACGGCCTACAACCTCGCCGCGGGCAGCGCAACACCGACACCGGTGACGATCGCCAACCAACGAATCGGCGGGACAAACAGTCAAGCGCTGACTGTCTCCAACACCGCAGCTTCCGGCAGCTATACAGAAGTGCTGAATGCGAGTTTTGGCACGAACACCGACAGCGCGACCAACAACGGCGGCACTATTACTGGCGGCCTGGGCTCGGGTATAGCTGGTGGCGCAAGCAATAGCAGCGCCATGAGCGTGGGGGTGAATACCTCCAACGCTGGACTCCAGACCGGCAAGGTCACGCTCAACTATGTCTCCAACGGCACCGGCACCAGCGATCTGGGTAACACCAGCGTTGGTTCACAGACCATCGACGTCTCTGGCAACGTTTACCAGAAGGCGGCTGGCCTAGCCCAGTCGCCAGCGCAGGTGGCCAATCAGCGCATCGGCGGCAACAACACGACCGCGCTGACCGTGAGCAATAACACCACGTTTGGCACCGGCTACGTCGAGGACCTCAACGCCAGCGTGGGGGGCACCTTGGGCGCCACCGCATCGGGTAGCCTCAGCAAAATCATTGCGGGTCGCAATAACCTCCAATCCGGAATCGGTTCCATCCTGGCCGGTGTCGACACCACCTCCGCCGGCGCCAAGACCGGTACCGTCACACTTAATTACGAGACAGCAGGCACCGTCAACGGCTTCAGCAACGGCCTCGGCACCTTGGGCGTGGGCAGCCAGGATGTTACTGTCACCGGCAATGTCTATCAGGTGGCGCAGGCGACTCTGCCGACGACAGTTGACCTTGGCAAGTTCCACGTCGGAACCGGGTTCCCGACAACATTGAGCCAAGCAATCACGATCGGCAACACGCTGGTTGCTTCTGGATTCCAGGAGGGTCTCAACGTCACTGCCAATGGGACCAGCGGCCAGGCGACGGTGTCGGGCGGACCAATTACCAACCTTGCCGCCGGTAGCACCTCAAATGCGTTAAGCCTAGGCTTGAGCGGGTTAACAGCAGGGGTGAACGGAGGCACGGCGACACTGGCCTTGGCTACCAATGGTAGTGGGACCTCTGGTCTCGGGGTGCTTTCTCAGGGCAATGCCAACGTAAATGTGACTGGCACTGGCTATAACCTGGCCTCATCGAACGTGATCGCGCCGATCAAAATCGTGGCCCACACTGGTGATGGCGGCGGGTCGGTAAGCCAGACACTGAGCATAACCAACGTCTCTTTAGGTAACAATACCTATCAGGAAGGATTGAACAGCAGCTTCGGAGGCTTCATTGCTGGCAGTGGCAATACGATCACACCAACCCTCACAGGTTCAATTTTCAACCTCGCAGCTGGGGCAACAGATAACAGCTCAATGAAGGTCGCTATAAACACACTGACGGCTGGGTTGTTTAACGGGATTGTAACAGTCGACCAGGCTTCGAACGGTTTGACAACCAGCGGGCTCGGAATAACAAGCCTGGCATCACAGCAGATCGCAGCCACCGGCCAGGTGACGGTCGGCACCTTCAACTACGCGACACCGACGGTAAACACGTCGCTGCCCATCAATTTCGGCAATATCCGTCAGGGCTCGAACGTTGCCAATCAAGCCATAAGCATCAGCAACACCGCGCCCGTCTCTGCCTTCACTGAGGCATTGAACGGCAGCGTTGTATCTGCCCCTGCGGGCTTCTCAGCGACAGGCAGCTTCAATGGCCTGCAGGCGGGCGCTCCGGCGGACACCAACATCAGCGTGGGCATGAGCACCAGCTCTGCCGGTCATCAGGCGGGCAATGTTATTTTGGGTTTTGTGTCTGACGGCACCGGCATTGTTGGCGACGGCACGACGACTGCGATCATCCCAAACACCGCAGTCGCAGTGACCGGCAACGTCTTTCAGGTAGCGCAGCCGACCCTGCCCACCGCCGTCAACCTTGGCGCCACGCGCGTCGGCGGCAGTTTGTCGGGTGGGCTGAACGTGAGCAACACGCTCATCGCGCCTGTGGGCTACCAGGAAGGCTTAAACGCCAACGTGTCAAGCACTTCCGGGGCAACCGCCTCGGGCAGTATTAGCAACCTCGGCGCGGGGGCCACGGACAGCACGTCCATCACCGTCGGGCTGGATGCCACAAGTTCAGGCGTCAAGAACGGAGCGGTCACGCTTGGGCTGAAGTCCAATGGTTCGGGCACCAGCGGGTTGAACACGCTGGACCTGCCTGACTCCGGACCCATCTCGGTCACCGGTAAGGTCTACCAGACAGCAGTGGCGGTGGTTACCCCGACGGTGGATTTCGGCATCGTTCATGTGGGTGACAATGTGACCAAGGCCATCAACGTGGCCAACACCGCCAGCGGCTCGCTGGTGGACTCCGTCACCGGTAAGATCGCCTCAGTCACCGGTGCCTTCAGCAATGGCAACGGCACTCTGGGTACTGCAGGAGTGGCTGCGGGTGAAAACTCCAACGCACTGACGGTCAAGATCAATACCGGCGCCGCGGGCATGTACGCAGGTGGCACTGCAGGCATAGCGAACCTGGCGCTGTTTAGCCACGACTCCGACCTGCTCGATATCGCCTTGAACACAAACCCAGTTACGCTTCAAGGGACGGTAAACAACTACGCCAAGCCTGTGTTTAAGTTCGACTCTGGAAAGGGGTCGTTGACTAACACCAATTTGACAACTTTTAATCTTGATTTCGGCAATGTCCTGCAGAATTCTATAAATGACGCCTTCCTGAAGTTGCTGAACGATGTTACCGGGCCTGCGGATCTGGCGAATGGCTACTTTTCTACTCCGACCGGGGCGAAATTCACCCTCACCGGGTTCGGCACAACAGAATTTTCACCCCTGGCTGCTGGTGAGAGTCTGAACGGCTTAGAAGTTGCCTTTGACACTTCTGCTTTGGGTGCGTTCAGCGGAAGCATTACACTGACTGAATGGGGAACCAACGATAGTGGTTATCGCGGCCCGGATACCACTATCGTCCTGAATTTTTCAGGCGACGTAGTCGGACAGCAGGCAGTACCCGAGCCTTCAACCCTCATTCTCGCAGGCATTGGGCTTATGGGAATTGGACTTCTGAGGAGGAAAAATCGATCTTAATTGACAAGATTGGTTGATGCTAATAGGTGCAGGATCCCAGAATCCTGCACCTATTTTTTTGGCAGTCCAGAACCCGTTGAAGGGAACAGTCTGGGAAAGCCCCACGTTGAGGTTTTCATCACCATCCACCCTAAGAGCAACTCCGTAGATCCTCTACATAATTATCCGGTTGACAGGAAACCGGGACGCCGGTAAATTGCATATCCCCTTCAGGAGCCACCTCCGCCCGGCACGGGCAAAAAAGTCCCGTTTCTTGAAACTGGTTTCCCATGCAGATTCTTACCTTTATTTCCCTGATTGTCACCATGTTTTTCTGGGGTGGGACGTTTATCGCCTGCCGCATGTTGGCCGGTTCGGTCCAGCCGGCCATCGCCGCCTTTCTCCGATTTGCGATTGCCTCGGTGGTTCTCCTCGTTATTACTAGGCTGGCTGGGGGAAAACTGCCGCGTCCTTCCGGAAAGCAATGGTTGTTGCTGGCTTTACTGGGTGCCACAGGTGTCTTCGGTTATAATATCTTTTTTTTCACCGGTCTGCACTCCATCAATGCCGGCCGCGCCTCCCTTATCATTGCCGGCACGCCACTGGTTATCACCCTGCTGGCAACCATCTTTCTGGGGGAACTGCTGACTCCCCGGCGTTTTTGCGGCATTCTCCTTAGCCTGGCAGGCGCGGCTGTGGTGATCAGCAACGGGCATCCGGGAATTATACTTACGGCCGGTTTCGGTCCCGGTGAAATGGCACTGCTCGGTTGCGTCGCCAGTTGGGCGGCCTATTCCCTGATCGGCCGGATGGTGCTCACGGCTCTGTCACCGCTGGCCGCAGTCTGCTATTCCTCAATAGTCGGCACCCTCCTGCTCTGCTGGCCCGCCCTGCATGAAGGGCTGCTGCAACAACTTCCGTCCCTGTCGATGACTGACTGGGTGAACCTCGCCTACCTGGGCGTTTGCGGAACAGCCCTCGGCTTTTTCTGGTATTACAGAGGCATAAAAAAGATAGGAGCGATGCGGGCCGGTGTCTTTATCAATCTGGTCCCCTTGTTCGCCCTGCTGCTTGCCAGGCTCCTCCTAGACGAAACGATCCATCCCGTAGTGCTCGGCGGCGGCATCCTCGTGCTGACCGGAGTTACGCTGACCAATTCCACAGGCCGAAAACGGCCCGGCCGGAAATAAGCATCCATTTCCTCACAAGCTGCTAAAATTCCCTTGCCAAATGCCATCATTTATGTCCAAAAGAAAAGCTGTCGACAAACAGAAAAATCCTTTTATTTGGGGTATCCATGCGAAGTGTCGTGCAGAGGGTCAGTCGCGCCCAGGTCACAATCGACCGGGAACCGGTCGGGACTATCGGTCCTGGCCTTGTCGTTCTCCTGGGTATCCACAAAGATGATGGTGAAAAAGAGGTGCGATGGCTGGCCGACAAAATCGTGGGCCTCCGGATCTTTGAAGATGATAAAGGCCTGATGAACCGCTCTCTTCTCGATGTGGGCGGTGAGATACTCATCGTCTCCCAGTTTACCCTCTATGGCGACTGCCGGAAAGGCAGGCGGCCGGGCTATTCGTCGGCGGCGCGGCCCGAGGTCGCGGAACCTCTTTACGAACACTTTATCCGCATGGTACAACAACAGAGAGTTACCACCGCCACAGGCAGGTTTGGGGCCATGATGCGGGTCGAGCTTATCAATGACGGCCCGGTCACCCTCCTGCTTGATTCGGCTGGAACATTTTAATTAATTGTCATGTAAACCAGTTATCTCTTCACCTTTAAAACAGACAGGAATGGTGCCCATGCCCTTTACGCCGGGAAAATCCTTCGCAGGGTTCAGCTTAAAAAAATCGGCAGTTATAGATGAAATCAACTCAGAGGTCTTTCTTTTCGAGCATGATTTCCTTGGCTGTCCTCTCCTGGCCATCAAGAATGACGACCAGAACAAGACCTTTACCGCCGCCTTCAATACCATCCCCACCGACTCCACCGGAGTTGCCCATATCCTTGAGCATTCGGTCCTGATGGGATCGAAAAAATACCCGGTCAAGGATGTGTTCGGGGAGATCCATAAAGGCGGACTGATGACCTTTTTGAATGCGATGACCGGATCGGACATCACTTACTACCCGTTCGCCACCAGGAATTTGAAGGAATATTTCAACCTGATGGACATCTACTGCGATGTGGTCTTTAACCCGCTGCTCGACCGCACCACCTTTGAGCAGGAGGGCTGGCATTACCACCAGGAAGGTCCCGACACCCCGCTCCAGTATCAGGGGGTGGTCTACAACGAGATGAAGGGGGCGTTCTCCGATCCGATAAGGTTGATTTTTCATCATATTTTCGGGGGACTGATGCCCGGCTCGACCTACGCCCATGAATCCGGCGGTGACCCGAAAAATATCCCGGACCTCTCGTATGAGCAGTTCTGCGCCTTTCACCGGCATCATTATCATCCGTCAAACGGGATATTTTTTCTCTATGGCAACGCGCCGCTGGCAGACGAACTCGACTTTCTGCAGAGCAGATTCTTCTCTCATTTCCAGGAGAAAGAAGAACGCCGTCTGATAGAACCGGGGAAGCTGATCACCGCGCCTGCTTTTATTACCGACAGCTACGCCGTCGAGCAGAACGATACAGCGGGCAAGACCTTTCTGGCAGTGGGGACCAGCGTCTCCGACGTCCTCGACCAGGAGAAAAACGCCGCCTTCCAGATTATCGCGGGCATTCTCTTCAACTCCGACGCATCCCCTCTGAAGAATGCGATCATCTCCAGCGGACTCTGCAAGGATTTCGGTGGTTTTTATCTGTCTTCCTCATCTTTTAAAACCTTTATGGTCACCTATCTGATGGGAAGCGAAGCAGAACGGCGCGACGACTTCCTGGCCCTCTATACCACCACCCTCACCGCCATGGCCGAGAAAGGGCTCGATCGCGACCTCGTTCTCTCCGAGCTGAATAAATACGAGTTCAGCGTCCGGGAAGAGGCCTCGAAGGCCCAGCGCGGCCTGGACCTGATCGGCAAGGCGATGGTTGCCTTTAAATACGGCACCGATCCCTTCGACAACCTGGTCAGCGAAAAGCTCTTCCGTACCATCAGGCAGAAGGCGCTGTCTTCAAACTATTTCGAAGAGCTTATCCGCGAATACCTGCTGGACAACCAGGCAAGCGTGGTTGTAACCCTTGTCCCGGACACCACGAAACTTGCGGAAACCGTCCGGGAGGAACAACAGAAGCTGCAGAATTATGCCGCCACCCTGACGAGCGCCGACCGGGAGGCCCTGATTGCCAGGACCAATGAGTTGATGCGGCTGCAGCAGACCCCCAACGAGCCGGAGGCCCTGGCCCGGATCCCGCAGTTGACGCTCGCCGATCTGACCGCCACTATCGATTTTCCTGCCGTCCGGCCCACCGCGATGTTCGGTCGGCAGGTCCTGGTCAGTGAGCTTGCCACCAACCACATCAGCTATCTGGATATCGGTTTCGACTTTTCCTGCCTGCCCGCCCGCCTGCTGCCCTGGCTTGATCTCTTTGGCGCCATTGTCACCGAGATAGGCACGGAGAAGATGGATTACGTCCGTTTTGCCAAGGAAATTGCCACCTGTACCGGCGGCTTTTCCCACTCGCTTGCCACCTACGGCAAAAAAAGTGTGCCGGACAAGGTCGATCCGATCCTCTGGCTGCATCTGAAGTGCCTGCCTGAGTATCTGGAGCGGACCCTGCACCTGATCGCCGAGGTCTTTGCCGATATCTCCTTTAAGGACAGGGCACACATCAGAGAAATCGTGGCGCGGGAATTCGCCTGGGATGAACATTCAGCCCAAAGCGAAGGGTATAACTTGCCGATGATGCGGGTTTTTTCACACCTGAGCAGGGCAGGCAGATACAACGAGCTGTTCAGCGGGGTGACCTCCTATCTGGCGGTAAAAGAGCTTGCCGGCAACTACGACGCGTTGGAAGAATCCTTTCTTGCCGGTCTTCAGGAAATCGCTTCCCTGCTCTTCAACCGCAACAATCTGATCGTGGCCCTTACCGCCGACGCTGATGAAATCACCAGGGTCGCTGACCTCGGCCACTGTCTTGTCGATGCCCTTGCCGCAGCGTCTGTGACCAGGCAGGAGATCGACCTGATCGCCATCCCCGACCATGAGGCCTTTATCACCTCCGCCGAGGTGGTTTTTGCCGCCCAGGGAGGTGCTTTATTTCCGAACGGATCGGGCTATAACGGTCATTTCGAGGTCCTGAAAACCTTTCTCTCCAGGGACTATCTCTGGAATACCGTCCGGCAGATGGGCGGCGCCTACGGCTGCTTCATCCAGTTCAGCCATATCACCGGCAACCTGGCGCTGGTCAGCTACCGTGATCCGCAGGTCAAAAAAACCTATGAGGCCTACGATAAAATACCTGAAATCGTGGCCAACCTGGAACTTTCGGCCGAGGTGCTGGAACAGATCATTATCGGCACCTATGGCGGTTTCGACCCCCATCAGAGCCCGGCAGCCAGGGGCGCAACCGCCCGAAACGAGTATCTGAGCGGCATCGATATCACCTATAAACAACAACGGCTAGGGGAGATCGTCTCCACCTCCATTGCCGACCTGCGGGCCTTTGCCCCGGCGTTTGCGCAGATGAAAGGATACAGGGCCATCATCGGCAACCGGGCGAAGATCGAGGAAGACAAGAACCTTTTTAATACACTGACGGAACTTTGATCATGACACAAACGCACTTTGACCAGGCAGCAAACGAATGGGACCAGAAGAAGCGAAGGGTGGAATTGGCCAGGGCCATTGCTGAAAATATCGCCCTTCTCCCTCTGCACACCAAAATGACGGCGATGGAATACGGCTGCGGCACCGGCCTGGTCGGGCTGGCTCTGGCCCCCCGGCTCGGCTCGCTTATGGCAATCGATACATCGAAGGGCATGCTCGATGTCCTGGCCGGAAAGATTAAAGAACAGGGGCTGACCAATGTCACACCGCTCTGCCTGGATCTGACTGTTGATACCTGCACTCAACGCTTCGATCTGATCTTTTCGGCGATGACCCTCCACCATATCGGGGAGACCGGGCTGATCCTGGAAAAATTCTACCACCTCCTGAAAGACTACGGCACCCTGGCTATCGCCGATCTCGACAGTGAGGATGGCTCCTTCCACTCCGCAGGCGCCGGTGAAAAGCATTATGGCTTCAGCCGTGAGGTCTTGTCGGAAATTTTACTCGGCCTCGGTTTTTCTTCCGTAACCTTCAAGACCGTCCATACTATCCAAAAAGTCTATGAGGCTGGAGGTAAGCGGGACTATCCGGTTTTTCTGCTTACAGCGCAAAAATAGCATGTAATACGAAAGAGTGAGTAGTATCATAAATGCTCTTCATCTATCTTTCCTGTCGTCTTTGTCTGACTTATTTATTCCAAGGAGAATCGTATGCAATACTCGCCTGAAATCAAGGAAATGTGCCGCGTGGCCCTGGGGACGAATCATGGTCCGGCCCCTATCCCCCAGGAGGGTGGGTGGACCCAGGTTCGAGAGGTCACCGATATCAACGCCCTCACCCACGGGGTTGGCTGGTGTGCACCCCAGCAGGGGGCCTGCAAACTGACCCTGAACGTTAAAAAAGGGATCATCGAAGAGGCCCTGGTCGAGACCATCGGCTGTACCGGCATGACCCATTCCGCGGCGATGGCCTCCGAGATCCTGCCCGGCAAGACCATTCTTGAGGCCCTGAACACCGATCTGGTCTGTGACGCGATCAATGTGGCCATGCGGGAGCTCTTTTTGCAGATCGTCTACGGCCGGAGCCAGTCGGCCTTTTCCGAAGGCGGACTACCGATCGGCGCCGGCCTTGAAGACCTCGGCAAGGGACTCCGTTCCGTCTGCGGCACCATGTACGGCTCCAATGCCAAGGGCCCGAGATATCTGGAGATGGCGGAAGGTTATGTCACCACCCTGGCGCTTGACAAAAACGACGAGGTCATCGGCTATAAGTTCGTCAATCTGGGCCGGATGATGGATATGATCAAGAAAGGTGACGATCCGGGTACGGCCATGGAAAAGGCCTCCGGCACCTACGGCCGGTTCGCCGAGGCCGTCAAGACCATCGATCCACGCAAGGAATAAGGAGAAACATCATGGCACTGTTTGAAAGTTATGAAAGACGGATCGGCCAGATCACTCCGGTCCTGAAAAAATATGGGATGAACACCATCGAAGAGGCTAAAAAGGTCTGTGACGACTATGGTGTCGATGTGGCCGCAATCGTCAAGGGTATCCAGCCGATCTGCTTTGAAAACGCCCTCTGGGCCTATACCCTGGGAGCGGCGATCGCCATCAAGAAGGGCCAGAAGAAGGCGACAGAGATCGCTGTCACCCTGGGCGAGGGCCTCCAGGCCTTCTGCATTCCCGGCTCGGTTGCCGATGACCGCAAGGTCGGAATCGGCCATGGCAATCTGGCCTCGATGCTCCTAAAAGAAAAGACGAAATGTTTCGCCTTCCTGGCCGGCCACGAGTCATTTGCCGCCGCCGAAGGCGCCATCGGTCTTGCCAGATCGGCCAACAAGGTCCGCAAGCAGCCCCTGAAGGTGATCCTGAACGGCCTTGGCAAAGACGCGGCCAAAATCATCTCGCGGATCAACGGCTTCACTTATGTCCAGACCAAATTCGATTACGCCACCAGCAAACTGCAGGTAGTAGCAGAAACGGCCTACTCGGACGGCGACCGGGGCAAGGTCCGCTGCTTCGGCTCGGACGATGTCCGGGAAGGGGTGGCGATCAATCATCTGGAAGGCGTCGATGTCTCCATCACCGGCAACTCCACCAACCCGACCCGTTTCCAGCATCCGGTGGCCGGAACCTATAAAAAGGAGTGCATCCTTCAGGGCAAGGAGTATTTTTCGGTGGCCTCGGGCGGCGGTACCGGGCGCACCCTGCACCCCGACAATATGGGCGCAGGTCCGGCCTCCTACGGCATGACCGACACGCTCGGCCGCATGCATTCGGATGCCCAGTTCGCCGGCTCCTCCTCGGTGCCTGCCCATGTGGAGATGATGGGGCTGATCGGCATGGGAAACAACCCGATGGTCGGCGCGTCGGTAGCCGTGGCTGTGGCCCTGGAACAGGCCTCGTAACAATCAACACCTGAACGGCAAGGAGGATACGGCGACGCACCGTATCCTCCTTGTTTGAGCTTACATCTGAAGTTATTTCGACGGCGGCGGTGCGGGAGATTTGTCCGTATCTTTTCTCTCCGAAGGCTCGGTTGCCTTATGAATTCCGGCCCTGGCCTCTTCATAGATTTCCTTGGCTTTAGTCTTTACCTGTTGCCAGAGTCCTTTACTCTCTTCCTTTCCCGACTCCAGGGCCTTCTTTCCTTCCTCTGAAGCCTTTTGCCAGGTTTCAACGCCTTTTTCCTTTGTCTTTTCCGCAACTTCTTTGGTCTTATCTACGGTTTCCCTGGTCGCATCGCGGGCGGCCTCCACGGTCTCGTCAACCTCCTTGCCGACTTTATGCCAGGGATCTTGACGCTGCTCTTCGGCCGAGGCCGAACCGGTAAAAGTACCAACGAAAACCGCAAGAAGTGCGCAACAGAATATTGGCAGTACTTTTCTTTTTAGAATCATATACATCCTCCATGTCGCCTTCACTTAAAAAGCTGCCAGATACTCAAGGATCCCATCCATGGTCAGGTTGATCCCGGTAAATTTTTCGAGACCTTCGATAATCTCCTGCTCCGTCTGGATCCACGGTCCCGGCACAAGTTCATGCCGGCAGTTTTTCAACAATGGCATCGCACTCTCAGCGGTTGTCTCAAGATGGAACTGCAGGGCCAGGACCCTGTCTTTATAGAGAAAGGCCTGATTACGGCAGCCTTCGCTTATATACAGATGAACCGCGCCAGTGGGAAGATCGAAGGTATCGCCATGCCAGTGAAAGACCGTCTGCTTCTCCGGCAGAACACCTTGTAGTCCACTGGGGACGGCATCGGTCCGCGTTACCGGAAACCAGCCGATCTCCTTTTCTTTATTGGCTGACACCCGCGCTCCCAGGACATCGGCCAGAAGTTGTGCCCCCAGACAGATGCCCAGCACAGGCCTGCCCGCCTCGACAGCAGCCCGGATAAAGGCCTTCTCGGTAATCAGCCATGGATACTCCTGCTCGTCATAGATCCCCATCGGACCGCCCATGACCACCAGCATCCCGAATTCGCTGTGTTCCGGCAGCGGATCACCGGCAAATAACCGGGTACAGGAAAGGGTGTGCCCTTTACTCCCTGCCCACCTCTCGATTGCGCCCAGTCCCTCGAACGGCACATGCTGCAGCCAGTGAATATTCATTGTTATATCCATTGCTTTTAAGGTTCTAAATTTTTCCATCGATATGTTTTTTTTGGGAATGGATGGCACTTCCAACCATCATCTTCACTGTAACCACTCTTGCAACAGGGGCAAGATCATAGCGGAGCGTTGCAGGTGAGACATTAGACAGAATGAATTATTTTGTCTAATGTTTAATTCAGTTCGCAACTAACTCCCAAATCCCCCTGATTTTTAAGCCAAAAAATATTCAAGTGCCACTTTCTGTTCTGAGAGTGTTTTCCAAACTTAATAAAATAGCTTCTAATTACTTTAATTTCGTAAATATGTGAAGTATGGTTGCTAAGTGCCGCACTAACAATGATAATTTAAGGAGGATCAACCAGTGAAAAGGTCAAATGTTCTTGGTCTCTTAGTATTGTCAGTTGTCATGTGTACCACGGCATTTGGAGAAAACAAAGATCAACCGGGAGTGCAACGTGAGGTGTATTTCAAGTGTCGAGGGCAGAGTCTTTATGAACCAAGCGAAGCATTTAACCCTGCTGCTGAGGCGGTCTTAACAGTGAAAAGCAAAACAATCATTGTTACGGACGCCTGGCCGTTTCCTCAAGCTGAAATTCCAATAACTTCTGAAACCGATGTTGAAATAGAATTCTCTAAAATAATAGGCACTTCTGTCTTTGGAAGTGTTGGAGTCTTTAATAAGGTGACCGGCAAATTACATATTGTCGATACAGACGGTGCAGGAAGTAATCCGCAAAAGTGGCTCATTCGTTGGACCGGTGACTATGAGTGCAAACCCACGAAGAAGATGCTCTGATACCAGTAACCGTGAGAGTAAAGTTTTGACCAGCCAGTTGCGTTGCGATGAAGAGTTTGTCATTAGCTCAGTCGCCGATCATTTCTCTGGGCACTGGCTGCAAGGTGAAGACCCACCTGATGCTTATCTACAGATGGATGATAAGATCATAGCTGTGGAAATATCAAAACTTACTCAACAAGTGCGCGATCGAAAGGGTGTTTTTTCGCCAAGGTTATCGGAAGATTTCCCTGCAATGCGGTTGGTTGATGATCTAAACAACGAGCTTCAGGCTGACCTCCCTGACGGATTGGTAGTAATACTGGCCATCACGTCTCCGATATTAATGAAGTACAAAAAGGTTAAGGCTCTTCTTAAAAATGAAGTTGTCGATCTAATTTCAGGTTTATGTGGATCCGAAATTGAAAAAGTCATTTTAGATAACCGGATTACAATCCGGGTTGAGGTTTGTGCCGAGCCATCAGGCAGGAAGATTTTCGGTGTGTGTGAGAATGCCAATTCGAGTCGTGATATTCTCGAAAATGCATGAATCATCTTGGAAGAGCGCATTTTAACGAAGTCGAAAAAATGCTCTTCATTTCCATTCGCTGGCCCTAAGTGGCTCGCTTTATTTAACAATTACACGCTCGCGAACGTTGATACCTATCAACAAGCTATTGAGTTGTTTTCTGTAGATCATCAATTTGAGAAGATATTGCTGGTGTCGGACGATAGGTCGGTAGTGGTGCTACACGATAAACATAGCCTTGGTTCCAGAGGTTTCACGCCATGACTGAACAAAGTTGTACTACCTGTTTGTGCGCTTTGATTTTTCAGACTGTTTTGGAATAATTCAAAACTGGCGTTGTCGTCACTGGCATACTGATGGAACTATTTTGACTTTGTTACCACAAAAAAAACATTAGACAAAATAGATTAATTTGTCTAAGTCTGACAATTGACTATTGGAATATCAGGTGATTACCTACCACAAGGGCAGAAAAACATGAGACAAAATGATGAACGACTGAAAGCACTTTGTTTCTAAAAATGCATACACCCCCACCTTAGTGATCATCCGGATATCAGCTCCAGATAATTCTGCCGGTTGATGATCTGCCATGTGGCGTTGGGGTAGGCTTTCAGCCACTCTTTCGGCGGCTTGGCTCCAGACGCGCCCCATTTCATCTCAAAGCCGAAGAGCTTCCCCTCCCGTTCCTCGACAAAGTCGATCTCTTGTTGGCTGTATGTCCGCCAGAAATAGTTGTTGGCCTGCTCTAAAAGGTATTCCTGCTTCTTGAGCCGCTCCATCACCAGATAGTTTTCCCACAACTCTCCGACATCATTACGGAGATCCAGCGGATTGAAGTTATAGATAAGCGCATTCCGAATCCCGTTGTCGAGGAAATAGTAGCGGCTGTTAAGAAAGGAGAGTTCACTTTGATTTTAACTTTGAGCTGAACAAAGGACCTTCTCCTTTTTCCTTCTTAAAATATCAATCCGTCTATTCGCTTATTGCCTTGCCTTCCGGAATATGAAACACTATAAAGATCCGGCAACAAAACCTTCCGTCATTGACGGAGATAATCTATCAGAAGGACAACAATCTTTGCCCAGATCACCCAGTAAAACAGCCCGGTTTGCAGCCATCGAGACCCTGTGCAGACTCAAAAGGAACCCTCTTCCGGTCCCGCTTCTTTTCGAGGAGCTGGCAGAAGAATGCTCGCTGATCGGCCAGGACCGGCATCTGGCCATGAATCTGATCTACGGGGTCCTCCGTCAGCGCCAGTACCTTGATAACTGCCTCGGGCTCTTCTGCAGGCAACCCTTAAAAAAACTCCATCCCTTTGTACACCAGGCCCTTGCCGTCGGTCTCTATCAACTTCTCTTTCTCGACAGGATTCCGGAATCGGCGGCCGTCAACGAAACGGTGAATGCGCTGAAGGTCGTGCGACTGCCGGAAAGGCTCCAGGGGTTTGTCAACGGCGTCCTGCGGGCCGGCATCAGAGGGCGGCATCGTATCCCTGCACCTGTTTCCCCTGACGCGGCCGGGATGCCGGTCCTGAATCATCCCGTCTGGATGACGGACCGCTGGGAGCGGCATTTCGGCAGGCAGGAGATGCTCAGGATCTGCGCCTGCAATAACACCCAGCCTCCTCTTGTCCTGCGGGTCAACTCACTGGCGATCACCAGGGATGAGTTCTGTGCCCGTCTGCAAAAAGAGGAGATCGCCGCTCATGCAAGGACCCATGCCCCCGATGCTGTCATTCTGCCCGGCTACCATGGCCCGGTCCAGGACCTCCCCGGTTTTACAGAAGGGTTCTTTCAGGTCCAGGATGAATCAGCCCAGCTCGTTAGTCTTCTGCTGGCCCCATTTACACAGGGAGGGCATCTCCTTGACGGTTGTGCCGGGCTTGGCGGCAAGACCAGCCATATTCTGGAGCTCACGGCAGACGTCCAGGCAACCGTCACCGCAGTGGAACCCGATCCGAGGAGACTGACCCAACTGAGAGAGAATCTGACGCGACTGCATCCGCAGAAATCGGTGCAGATTCATCATGGTACCCTGCTCGATTTTTCTAAAATATGTCCCACCCGTTTCGATGCGATCCTGATCGACGCCCCCTGTTCAGGAACCGGCGTCATCCGACGCCACCCCGACATCCGCTGGAACCGGCAGGCGGCAGATCTTCCCGGATACCGGAAGACACAACGGCAATTACTCGACCTGGCAGCCGTGCTGCTGCTCCCGGGCGGAGTCCTTGTCTATGCAACCTGCTCGCTGGAACCGGAGGAAAACAGCGAGGTTGTAACCGGTTTTCTGAAGGAACATCCGGAATTCAACCTCTCGGATTGCGCACCTTTCCTGCCGGTCCCGGCAAGACAGTCTGTCGATAATGGTTTTTTTCAACCTCATCCCACCGAGTCCGCAGATGGATTTTTCGCGGCGAGACTTGTCCGGCAATAAAGAAAAAACAGAATTTTCTTTGCGCTGGGGGACGTCCTGTTGTACCATTTCCGTAATGGTTAACGACTACAGCAACCTACAATTTTTCAACTTGGGAAGGTTCATGGCAGAAATTAAAAGCACAATGGAGATGGTCCTGGAACGGGCAGCGAGGATGGCTGCCGGTGCTTCCAACCAGGAAAGTAATGAAGATCTGGATAGAGTTGGCATGCGGATGGCAGCCGATTTCCTGAACGGCAAAGGAACGAGCCTGATCGACGATCTATTAAAACAGCCCACCGACCGGCAGATGGCCATCCGGGCCGGCATGGCCAAGACGCTCCTGAGAAATATCGTGCTGCCCAGAGACAAAGATCTCGTCGAATCAGGGACAAAGGCACTGCAGGGCCTGCTGGAGCTGGGCCAGTCGGCAGGCGATCTCTCCTCTATCTGTGCCGAGATACAACAGCTCCTGGGACACTACAATCAACATAAGGAGCAAATAAAACAGCAGCTTGAGACCGCAATCCGCGGCCAACTCGAACAGCAGATGGCGAAGAGAGGGAAGGCTGCCGGTCAGGTCACCATGAACCCGGCCATGCATCCGCAGTACCAGGAAGAGTGGTCCCGCATGCTCGGCGATCTGAATGCTCAATATAACCAGGCCCTGGACCAGCGGAAAAAAATGCTCCAGGAACGCCTGGCACCCTGATTCCACTCCTGTCGACAATGGACTATCAAAAACGGATTAACAAGGTTCAGGCGGCGCTGCGAAGGAAAAAGCTTGATGCCATCCTGATCAGTGAACCTGCAAACCGACGTTACCTGTGCGGCTATTCCGCTCCGGATCACGGTATCGGTGAGAGTTCCGGAGTCTTGCTCGTTCCTGTTGCCGGACAGGCCCATCTGTTGACCGATTTCCGTTTCCAGCTGCAGGCAGAGGCTGAAGCGGCGCTGACGACCGTCACCCTTTATCCGAAAGGTCTGTTGGCCCTTTTAAAAGAAATGCTCCCCGATCTAGGCGTCCGGAGTCTGGGCTTCGAAAGTGACTACACCCTGCACTCCTTTGCCGGCAAGCTGACGGATAAATGCGCCGGTCTGGGTATTAAAACGGTCCCGCTTGTCGGCCTCATCGAAGACCTGCGGATCATCAAGGAGGAGTCCGAGATCGACAAGATCCGCGCCTCTGTCAGACTCAACGAACAGGTCTTCCAGGAAATATACACCGAAATCCATCCGAAGAGCACCGAGATCGATCTCGCCATCGCCATTGAGACCTGTATGCGCAGGCGGGGCGCCGAATCGCCCAGCTTCAACTCCATTGTGGCGACCGGCAGCCGCAGTGCACTGCCCCATGCCGTTCCAGGCCCGGTGCAGATCCTGCAGAACCAGCCGCTGATGATCGATATGGGACTGATTCTGGACGGATATTGTTCCGATATGACACGGACCTTTGCCTTTGGAAATGCAGATGCCCGCTATCTCGAGATCCACAGGCTGGTGCGAAAAGCGCAGCTCGCAGGAATTCAATCGATACGAGCCGGGGTAACTGGCCAGACTGTAGATCAGGCGGCACGGGATATCATCGCCAAGGCCGGTTACGGACAGAATTTCGGCCATGCCCTCGGCCATGGGGTAGGAATCGCCATTCATGAAGCACCGCGCCTGTCTTCAAGAAATCGAAAGCGCCTGAAATCCGGCATGGTCGTCACCGTCGAACCGGGCATTTATATCCCGGGCTGGGGCGGAATCAGGCTCGAAAATATGGTCGTGGTTCGCGAGGACGGCTGTGAAATCTTAAATTCCGACACCACCTGGCTCGACATATGAAAAAAGTACGTAAATACTTCGTCCTCGATACAAACGTCCTCCTCCATAATCCCGAATCCATCAATTCTTTCGAAGACAATTTCGTCATTCTGCCGATGACGGTGATAGAAGAGCTGGACAATTTCAAACGACACAACGATGAGCTCGGACGAAGCGCCCGTCACGTCATTCGCCAGCTCGATCAGCTGCGCTCGAAAGGAAGCCTGAAGGACGGGGTAAAGATGGAGAACGGCGGCACCCTCAGTATCGTCGTTGAAAAAAAGGACATGCCCGGCACCTTCATGGATATGTCCGTTCCCGACAACCGTATCCTCGCGGTCGCCCATTCTCTGCATGCCCAGGGTGAACGGGTTATCTTCGTCTCCAAGGACATCAACTCCCGGCTCAAGGGGGACGCGCTGGGTATTGAGGTCATGGATTTCGAAAAGCAGAAATGCAACTTCGATGAACTCTATACCGGTTGGACTGAAAAAATCGTACCGGCCGAGATCATCGATCAGTTCTATAAGACCGAGACCTTGACCAATCCTGACTTCGACTTTCTGGCCAATGAATTCGTGATCCTCAGAAATCAGGACAATCCCAAACATTCGGGTCTGGGCCGGGCTGTCGGGCCAAAGAGCATAGCCCATCTCAATTCCAAATTTGAGGCCGTCTGGAACATCCATCCACGGTCGAAAGAACAGCGGATGGCAGTAGAGTTGCTCATGCATCCCGAGATCGATCTGGTCACCCTCATCGGTAGGGCCGGCACTGGAAAGACCCTGCTGGCCATCGCGGCAGGCCTTGAGTGTGTTCTCCATCAAGGCAACTACGAAAAGCTCCTCGTCTCCCGTCCCATTATCCCGATGGGCAAGGATATCGGCTACCTGCCGGGCACCAAGGACGACAAACTCAACCTCTGGATGCAGCCTATTTTCGACAATCTCAACTATCTGATGCGCCTGCAGCACAAACTCGATGAAGGCACGGTCCAGCAGAAAATCGATCGACTTTTTAAAGACCAGCAGATAGAACTCGAGGCCTTGACCTATATCAGGGGACGGTCCATCCCCAAACAGTATATTATCATCGACGAAGCCCAGAACCTGACGCCCCATGAGGTAAAGACCATTATCTCCAGGGCAGGAGAAAATACCAAGATGATCCTGACGGGTGATCCGAACCAGATCGACAACCCCTATCTGGACTCCTCCTCGAACGGCCTTTCCTACACCATCGAGAAGCTGAAGGGGCAACCGCTCTATGGACATGTTACCCTGAGTAAGAGCGAAAGGAGTCCGCTATCGGCTATTGCTGCAGATTTCTTATAAGATTCTTAAATTTCAACAAAGTTGATTTAATATGCGCCAGATCGTTATAGATGAATTATCCCCGATGGAACGGGACAACCTTGACTCGTACCTGAAACGTTCGTTAAAGCAGGGGCCGATGGTCGGTCTTTACTGGATCAGCCTGCCTCCGGACCTTCTGTCCCCGGCACAGCATGGACACGACCGGTGTGGTCCTTTTTGCCTGGCAGTGGAGGTTGAAAATCGCAGCGTCCGCTTCGAACTGCTCGTCCGCAGTCAAGCTAATCTGCATTGTTCCTGTATCGCCTATGCCACGCCGGTTCAACGCCAGTTTGTCCTCGATTTTATCGACAGGATGATTACCGATGAACAGATCAATGCATAATCCAGGAAGAAGCCGGAACGATCCGCGGCTGGACAGAGACGTGATTCGACAAACATGCCCCCGGTCAGCAACCGGAATTCAGGAGATATCATGAACACTTCCATCGATTCGACAGCCGAGTTCATCGAGATGGTATACCGGAAAATGGACACCGCTATAGGGCTTGTACGAACACGACTCGGCCGGCCGCTCACCTATGCCGAAAAGGTCCTCTATGGCCATCTTGACAATGGCGCCGAGGCTGACCTTATCCCTGGCACGTCCTACATTAAAACCCGGCCGGACAGGATCGCCCTCCAGGACGCCACAGCCCAGATGGCAATCCTGCAGTTCATGCTCGCAGGCAAAAATGAGGCTGCCGTGCCGGTGACCGTCCACTGCGATCACCTGATCCGGGCCAAAAAGGGCGCTCTGCCCGATCTGTCGTCTGCCCGGATCGAGAATAAAGAGGTCTATGAGTTTCTTTCCTCCGCCTCCCAGCGCTATGGCTTCGGCTGCTGGCTGCCGGGCGCCGGGATTATTCATCAGGTGGTCCTTGAGCAATACGGTTTTCCGGGACTCATGATGCTCGGCACCGACTCCCACACCCCCAACGCAGGCGGTATCGGCGCCTTTGCCTCGGGGGTCGGCGGAGCGGATGCGGTGGATGTCATGGTCGGCATGCCGTGGGAAGTCCTGCACCCGACCATCGTCGGCGTCCATCTGACCGGCGAGATGCAGGGATGGACGGCCCCGAAGGACGTGATCCTGAAATTACTCGGCATGCTCACCTGTGCCGGCGGCACCAACAGGGTGTTTGAATATTTCGGCCCGGGTGCTGCGACCATCTCCTGTACCGGCAAGGCCACCATCTGTAATATGGGGGCGGAACTCGGGGCGACGACCTCCATCTTCCCCTATGACCGGAAAATGAAAGACTACCTGGAGGCCTGCGGCAGGTCGGAGGCGGCAGGTCTTGCTGAAAAATACGCCCACCTGCTCCGCGCCGATGCTGAAGTGCTGGCAAGCCCCGCGGCCTTTTACTCCGAGGTCATTGAAATCGATCTCAGTACGCTTGAACCGCACATCGTCGGCCCCCACTCTCCGGACCGGGCAGCAACCGTCGCCGATATGGCCGATCATATCAAACAGGGCGATTATCCCGCCAACATCACCTATGCCCTGGTGGGATCCTGTACCAACTCCTCCTATGAGGATATGGGCCGGATCGCCGCGATGGCCGAGGAATTAATCGCGAAGGGTCTGAGACTCAGGATTCCCCTGTTGATCACCCCGGGTTCGGAACAGGTCCGGGCCACCATCGAACGGGACGGGCAACTTACCAAATTGGAGGCCATAGGCGCCACAGTCCTCGCCAACGCCTGCGGTCCCTGCATAGGACAATGGCAGCGGGAAGGCATCGAGCCTGGTTTTAAAAACTCCATCATCACCTCTTACAACAGGAATTTTCCCAAACGCAATGACGGCAACAGCGGCACCTGCGGCTTTATCGCCAGCCCTGAAACCTGTATGGCCTATGCCATGTTCGGGACCTTTACGTTGAATCCGTTTACAACGGAGCTGGAGGATGCCGAAGGTTGCCCCTTCATCCTCTCCGCACCGGGAAAAGTGGCCGAGGTCCCGCCCCTGGGGCTTGTCCATGACAGCGAAGGATTCCTGGCACCCGCCGTTGACGGAACAAACATCCAGGTGCGGGTCAATCCGGATTCGGAAAGGCTGGCTCTCCTTACCCGATTTCCACAATGGGATGGCAAGGATTTCAAGGGCCTGAGATTGTTACTGAAAGCAAAAGGAAAGTGCACCACCGACCATATCTCTCCTGCCGGTCCGTGGCTCAAGTATCGCGGCCATCTGGATAACATCTCCAACAACCTCTTTGCCGGGGCCGTCAACGCCTTCAGCGGTAAACCGGGAGCAGGCACCAACCAGCTGTCCGGACAGGTTCAGCCCTTCAATGAGATCGCCCGCGCCTATACCGCCGCAAAAGAGAGTTGGGTCATCGTTGGCGACACCAACTATGGAGAGGGTTCATCCCGGGAACATGCCGCCATGAGTCCCCGGCATATGGGCGGCCGGGCGGTTATTACCCGCTCTTTTGCCCGGATCCACGAAACCAATCTGAAGAAACAGGGGGTATTGCCTTTAACCTTTGCAAATGCGGCTGATTACGACGCGGTCCTGGAGGGTGATCGCATCGACCTGATCGGTGTCACCGAGCTTGCCCCGGGCAGCATCATCCGAGGAATCTTTACCCACCTGGACGGAACGTGTTCAGAATTCATCCTGCAACATTCCCTCAACGAGGAGCAGATCAAATGGTTCAAGGCCGGGTCAGCGCTGAATTCACTTCAAGACTGATGCAGGATTCCCCCCTTTCTCCTTCCGCATAAAAAAGGCCCCTTGAGACTGTTGCTCAACGGGCCTTAAAAAACTTCCGGCAAATTATGCCGCAGCGCAAGCAGGGGTTTATTTCTTCAACGCCTTCCGGCCAGTATCGGTAATACCGCATTTGCAGCGTACCGGGCTGTCGGCATACCCCAGCTTCTTCAGGTCGGCGATGTCTTTGCTGACGTTTTTTGCGTCCAGGCCGGTTGCAACGGCAATTTCCTTTGCTGTACAAGGTCCATCACATTTTTCCATGGCCTCAAGGACCTTCTTCTGTTCTTCCGTCAATGTCTTTGAACTGCATGCACATGCACATCCCATTGTTCCTTCTCCCTTTCCTATTCATTTTTCTGTCTGCAATCCGGGCACACCCCGGCAAATTCCAACCTGTATCCGGTTATAGTGTACCCATCAATTTCTCCCACCGGCAGATATCCAACCTCTTCTCGGTTCAGGTCAAGGTTATCAAGCCGATGACAGCGGATACAAAAGATATGGTCGTGGTCTGTTACATCGTAATCAAACCGCTTCTGTCTGCCGCTCACCTCTCTTTTAGCAATCAGGCCTGCATTGGTCAATATCTCAAGGTTCCGGTAGACCGTGGCCAGACTGATCCTCGGTAATCTCTTTTTCACACGTTCATAGAGTTCATCGGCGGCGAGATGCTCCCTGCTTGTCTGTAGCTCCTGCAGAATTATCTCCCGCTGATGGGTCATTCGCAGCTCCATATGCACCCTTTTCCAATAACTGTTATTACATGTAATTGATTATTGTTCGCAAGTCAAGACGATTTCCCGATAAATACCTGCCAATTTCATTATATGTTCTTCCCCAAGGGAAAAAATGTTTTATAGTAGAAACTCTTGGAACTATCACTTTTGTTTGAATTTTATTGAATTCCCTCTGAATCGAACCATTTTTCGACAACCTGCAGCCAATCTGGCACTATGCAAAAACCCATCCTCGAAGTTATCCATCTGAAAAAAGTCTTTAACGGGACTGAAGCGGTCAAAGATGTCTCGTTTACCGTCCCGAAGGGTGCATGTTTTGGTCTGCTCGGGCCGAACGGGGCCGGGAAAACGACGAGCATGGAGGTCATCGAGGATATTATCCCGCCAACCGACGGTCAGGTCCTGTATAAAGGAATCCCCCGGAACGACTCGTTCCGGGAAGAAATCGGCATTCAATTTCAACATACCTCACTGCTCAATTTTCTTTCGGTGAAAGAGACGCTGCAATCCTTCCATAAGCTTTTTCACAATGCCGAAGACCTCAATGAACTGATCAACCGTTGTGATCTTTCACCGATCATTGACCGGCAGAACAACAAGCTGTCAGGCGGCCAGCAACAACGGTTGATGCTGGCCCTGGCCCTCATCAACCAGCCGAATCTGGTGTTTCTGGATGAGCCGTCAACTGGGCTTGACCCGCAGTCCCGCCACAATCTCTGGGCCATAGTCGAAGGCATAAAAAAAGAAGGCAAAACCATTATCATGACAACCCACTCCATGGAGGAGGCGGAATTTCTCTGCGACGAAATAGCCATCATGGATGGCGGGACGATTATCGCCAAGGGCAGCCCTCAATCGCTGATCAATACCTACTGTAAGGGCAGTGCCATTCTCCTGCCCAGATATGCCTTCGGCATGGACCCCCGGGAGCTCCCCTTCTCATGGAGAATGCGCGATGATATGATCGAGATCGACACCGATAATATTCACGCCGGTCTTACCCGCATGCTCGATCTGGATATTGAGCTTTCCGAAATGCATGTCCGCTCGGGCAACCTGGAAGATGTGTTTCTGCGTCTGACGGGTAAACAGTTACGGGAATAAGAAATGAGTTTTCAACGTCTCTGGGCCATGTTTGTGGCCAGGAATTATGAGTTTTTTCGGGACAAGGCTGCCTTCGGCTGGAACTTCGCCTTCCCGTTTCTGGTGATCATCGGATTTGGGATCATGTTCGGCAAACAGGACCTCAAGCAGTTCAAGATCGGCATTTTTCCGGCTGACAATCCGGCTCTCGCCTTCACAGACGGCACGGTGCCGACCTCATTACAGACCAGTAAACAACTCCAGTTTATCCCGTTCGCCAACCGTAATGACGGGGAAGAAAAATTACAGCACTTTAAGATCGACCTTCTTCTGGAGCGGTCCTCGGCAACGCATTCCTACTGGATCAATGACTCTTCTCCGAACGGCTACCTGGCCGAGCAGATCTTCCTGGCCTCCTTTCTGCCCAAAGACCATCAGATAGCGGAAAAGCGAATTGTGCAAGGCGAACATATCCGCTATGTCGATTGGTTCTTTCCGGGGGTTATGGCGATGAATATGATGTTCTCCGCCCTCTGGGGAGTCGGTTTTGTCGTCGTCCGCTATCGGAAAAACGGCACCCTCAAACGCCTGAAGGCGACCCCTTTGACCGCCTTTGAATACCTGAGCGCCCAGATGCTCTCCCGGATATTCCTGTTGATGTTCACGCTCTGTATCGTCTGGCTTGGTTCGAATCTGATCTTCCATTTCCGGGTTCATGGATCCCACCTTCTGATCTTTTTCCTTTTTTTCCTGGGCGGGCTCAATCTCTGCGGTATGGGTCTGGTCCTTGCGGCGCGAGGAACCAGCGAAGAGTTCGCAAGCGGTGTCCTGAATTTTATCTCCTGGCCGATGATGTTTCTCTCGGAGGTCTGGTTTTCGCTTGAAGGGGCCCCGGAATGGGTACGCACCTTCTCGCAGATCTTCCCGCTTACCCATCTGATCCGAGCCGTCAGGAAGGTCATGAATGACGGGGCGACTCTTGCCGCCGTGCAATCCGATATCAGCTTTCTTGTCATTACCACAGTCATCTTTCTGCTGATCGCGGCATTCATCTTTTCCTGGAATGAATGAAGGTGGATTCCTGCAGATTTCTTGAAGGATGTGGAAAAATGGAGAGATTTACGCGCATTCGGCTCTTTCTGGGTGAAGAGCGATTTCAAAAGCTCCAGGCCTCATCAGTCACCGTCGTAGGTCTTGGAGCCGTCGGCGGTTATGTTGTTGAGGGCTTGGCCAGGGCCGGCATCAATCAGCTTCGCCTCGTCGATTTCGATACCGTGCAGCCCTCTAACATCAATCGCCAGATCCTGGCCCTGGAGACCACCCTCGGGCGGCCAAAGACCGAGGTCGCCAGGGAACGGGTCCTGGATATCAACTCTTCCTGCGAGGTCGAGGCCCTGCAGGTTTTTGCAGGCGAAGAAACCATGGAGGATATCCTGACACCTGCCCCCGACCTGCTGATCGACGCCATTGATTCGCTGAACCCGAAGGTTCAGCTTCTGACCGCAGCCTATTATCGCCGCATTCCGATCCTCTCTTCGATGGGGGCTGCCCTGCGGACCGATCCGGCCAAGATCCAGTTCGGAGATCTGTTTGCCACCCGCAAATGCCCGCTTGCCCGCCGACTGCGCAAACGTCTTCGTCATAACGGCATCGAGCAGGGTATTGAATGTATCTATTCAACCGAAGAGGTGGATTTCGACTATCAGCCACCTGAACGGGACGGCGATTCCGGCCATCCTTTTTCCGACCGTGGCCGCGCCCGAAGGACCCTCGGCAGCCTGCCGACGCTCACCGGTATCTTCGGCCTCTGCCTTGCCAATCGGGCCATCCTGCAGCTGGCGGGAAAATGAGGAACCCCTTCCTTAAAGCCATCTTTAAGCCAAAACACCCATTACCCTCGCTGCAGGTCAAAAAAAGAGGTCATTCTCTCCTGATCCCTGGCAAAGACAAGGACAGAAGAGCCTGAGCGAAGGAGCTGGGAACAACTGTGGCAAAACCCATATGATTCAGCCATCCCGATAATTTCCTGGAGCGCATACGTCTTTCCATTGAATGTGTTGAGCATCATATGGATATCATATAAAGCCCCGCGCCAGCCGGTATCGCTGAAGAAGTCGTGGATGACAAGCACGCCCTGCTCTCTTGTTTTAGATGCTGCCTTACGCAGTAAGACATCCGTTTCCGTGGTGCCCTGACAATGAATGACATTGGAAAGAAAGACAAGATCGCAGGACTGCTCGGGTACTCCATCGAAATCCGAAGGGGAATCGGCCAGCAGGTTGCAGCCGCACCAGGTGATGCGATCCCCGATTGCCGCCAGTCGCCGGTGCAACTCGCGGCCTGCAACCACCTCCGGCAGATCACAAAAAATACCGCGCCATCCGGGGTATCGCAGCAGAAAATTGTTGAGAAATGCTCCGGAGCCGGCACCGATATCCAGGATGGTCCCACAGGAGGCCGGGGGAGGGAACCACTCCCAGAGTTCCTCCGCACGGATACAGGCAGCCTCATCCATGCTGCCGAGATATGTGGAAAAGGCCCGCTGCAACTCCTGCGGATCCTTATCTTCGGTGGCAAAAACCCGCTTACCTGCTGTAAGACAAGCTGCCAGCTGTTCCCAGGAATGGTAGAGCTGTTTTTCAAAGGCCAGCGTCCTTCCCTGATACTGCACCGATCCGGACCACAGATAGGTGGTGGCGAACGGAGAAAGGAAATACCGGCTGCCATCCTGTCTGAGCAGCCCCAGGCCGCGCAGGCATCGGAGAAACCGGTCACCGTAAACCGGTTCCCAGCCGAGTTTGGCGCAGAGCTCAGAACCTTCAGCTCCTTCCTGATTAATGGCATCGAAGACACCGGCATCGTGAGCCAGCATAAGAGCGAAGGACAGGCGATATCCGGTCAGCAGATCGGAAAAGGCAAGATAGGAGCCGTCTTCCTGCTGAGAATTCAGCATGTTCCCTGCCTGAGGTGATTGATGCCCGCCTGGAAAAAGGCGTTAGGATCGGAAAAGATCTCTCCCCTCCAAATGCGAATCATATTGCTCCTAAACCAGCGTTCTATTGAAGCTGTATTTATCGGCAAGGATTCGCCCTGCGAAGACTGTCCTTGGACCAGATCGTCTGACCATCCGGCGTTTTTCCGTCAGCCTTCCATTTCTCAGTAACCTGAAGGCAATAGGATCCCATGTTGATGATCTCCGGCTCTTTATCGCCGGGTTTGTCTCCACCAATACGCATCAGATCGGTATTGGTCGAAGAATAGTTCGGCTTCATCGTGGCCATGCCGCAACCGGCAAGAGATACGGCGATCGCTGTGTAAATGACAAACGTACATATTTTTTTCAAAGCATGTTCTCCTGATAGTGGGCTTGGCTAAAACCCTTTGTTTATGGATATCAATGGTTGGTTTCTTCATGTTGTTACCATTCCGGGGATAAATGTCAAAATTTATTTTTGCAGGAAGGCCTTGCCGTGATCTCATTTTTATTACATTATAGCTGAGGCGACTTTTCACATATCTCTTTACCTTATAAAGAGTAAAAAATTTGCCGCTGAGTACCGTCCAAAAAACAATGCACCGATCATACATAGGCCTATGATCCGCCTTTTTGTCGCCATTGATATACCATCCGCTCTCCGCCTCACGCTTCATAGCATGGGGCGAGGGATCCCCGGCGCTCGTCCAGTCGGCACGGACCAGATTCATCTGACCCTGCGTTTTATCGGGGAGGTGGATGGCGGCATGGCCAGGGATATCAAAGCGGCCCTGACCGAGGTCCGGGCGATCCCTTTTTCCCTCATAATCCAAAACGTCGGCCACTTTCCACCCCGGGGGGCGCCGCGCGTGCTCTGGGCAGGTCTCTTGCGATCCGAAGAGCTGGTTCTGCTGCGAAACCGGATAGAGAGGCAGCTTGTCGCCTGCGGTCTTCCCCCGGAACAGCGGAAATTCGCCCCGCACATCACCATCGCCCGCCTGAAAGACAGTCCGCTCAGACGGGTGGGAGATTTTCTGGCCGGAAACTCCCTTTTTCAGTCAGAAGAATTTCCGGTGGAGAATTTTATTCTTTACTCAAGCAGACTCATAAAAAGCGGTGCCCTGCATACCGTTGAAAAGCAGTATCCTCTGGCAGGATAAAGGGCACTCTTGCCTTAGGACCGATCAGGAGGATATCTTTGCCGTCCGCTGGATCACAACCATGGCCAGCAGGACCAGCAGAATTCCGGGCAGAATCGCCCACCCCGGCCAGCCATGGCCGAGGATGAGGTCAATGACAAGGACAAAACCCGGATACAGATAGGAGTAGGCCATGACCTTGGTCGGGCCGATATACGGGACGGCGTACTGGGTCAGAAAAAACGTGATCACGGAACAGAAGAGGGCCAGATAGCCGATTCCGCCCCAGACCATCAACGGCACGGCCGCCCAGTCGATAAAAAAAAGACGGTATCCGGTAATCAACAGGAGCCAGCCGCTGCCGGTGACCAGAATCCAGAAGGTCATCACGGTCATCGGTTCTCCTCTGTGCAGAAGCCGGACTAAGGGCGTATAGAACCCCATCGCGAAACAGCCAGCGAGAAAGATCAGATCTCCCTTATTCCAGGCCATGGCCCGCAACAGAGACACATCCCCCCTGAATATGACCCAGACGGCGCCGACCATGCCGCAGGCAAGGGCAATCAGCCGTCCCCTCTCCAAGCGTTCGCCGACCAGGAACACCGCATATATCCCGGAGATCGAAGGCACCAGCGTAAAGATAATGCTCGTGTTGAGGGCGCTTGTGTACCTGAGCGACAGAAACATACACCAGAAAAAAATAACCAATGTTGCGCTGATAAGACCGCAGCGCCAGATGGCCGACCAGGAAAAGCAGAGCCCGGAACGCAGGCCCACATAGGGCCAGAGAAGTACGCTTGCCAGAAGAAAACGGACGAGGGTCAGAACGGCAGGGTCAAGCCCGCCTGCAATCGCCGCCCCCACCGTAAACGAGGTGGCGACAAGTACCGCACAGATCACCATCAGCAGGTGAATAAAGGGGAGAGAAGGGCGACTATTCACTTCTGCTGACCATGTATCAAACTTCCGACCTTCCTATTTCAGGGTACCGAGAAGCCCTCTGATCGCTGCCGGCAGATCCCCCGGCAGCAGGACAATCTTGGAATTCGGAGAAGAAGAGATGCCCTTCAAGGCCTCGACATATCTCTCTCCCAGAAGATAGACGACCGGCAGATCGTTCTCGCCGATGGCATTGGTGACCTTCTCGATTGCCTTCTGGCTTGCCTCTGCCAGCACAATCTTGGCCGATGCATCACGTTTGGAGGCCTCAAACCGCCCTTCGGCCTGCAGGATGGCGGCGGTTTTATCACCTTCGGCCGTTGTCACCGTCGCCCGCCGCTTCCTTTCCGCCGCCGCCTGTTCCTCCATGGCTGTCTGCATCGTCTTCGACGGGTTGATGTCCTGGATTTCAACGGTCTTCAGGGCAATACCCCAATCGGAAATATCGTCGGAGATAGCCTCCTTGAGTTTGGCCCGAATCACGTTTCTATTGGAGAGGGCCTCATCCAGATCCATTTCGCCGACAATAGACCTGAGCGAGGTCTGGACCAGCGTCATGATGGCGATCTCATAGTTTTCGACCCCGTATACCGACTTGTCCGGAAAAAGAATATTGATATAGGCAACCGCATTGGTGATGATGACGGCATTGTCCTTGGTGATGACCTCCTGACTGGGGATATTCAGAACAATATCCTTGGTCGTGACCTTATAGGCAACAGCGTCCATATAGGGGATGATCAGGTTCAGACCCGGTCCGAGGGTCGTGTGATATTTCCCGAGACGTTGAACGACATATTTAAACCCCTGGGGGACGATCCGCACCCCAAGACTGATAGTAACACCAACCACGATCAGAAAAATCACGGCCACAACTAGCCCTGCGCTCATCTCTTCATCTCCCTAATTTTTTTGGACAATAAGGGTATTACCGGACACATCGATGACTGTTACCCTGTCACCCAGAGCCACCGTCTCATGGCAGATGAACTGCCATTCCTCCGCCCCCAGCAGAGGTGTAGTGAACTTGGCAACTCCACGGGTCTTCGCCTGCGGAATCCTGATCACCAGCCCGGATTCTCCCAGGACCGCTTCCAGCGAAATCCCCGCCTTGGTTCTATCTGTCATCTTGGGTTTAAAAACAAGAAACCACAGGGCTGTAAAAAAGATGGAGGCAAGAGCCCAGGAAAAAATCTGTATACTTATCGTTAAGCCGGGAATAAACCAGGCCAGGCCCGCAACAAGGAGTGCCCCGCAACCAAACCAGATGATCGTGAAACTCGGCACCGCCAGCTCAAACAGGATAAGGATCATCCCGAAAACCAGCCAGTACCAGGGTTCAACTGTAAACATAGTAATCACTTTTTACCGGAGATGTGAGACATTCTTCTGTTTGTATACGTCTCGTGATTACTTTAATATTATATAGATAGCAGCGATCAGGATCACAGCAATGATGCCTATTGCCCCCAGTATTGCCCCCTGGGACTCCCAGTCAGTCGTCTGGGTCTTCTTCTGATCGGAACCGGATACAGCCAGATCCGTACTGGAGGACGATTCACCCCCTCCCCCTTCCGGCAGACATGCCGAACAATAGATCTTCCCGTCAAGTTCAAACTTTGTGGCCTTCCCCACATTGGTCCCGCACATCGAACAATTTTCTCCGAGGATGTCCTCCAGTTCGGACTTCAGATCCTCTTCACTGAGAGGACCGCTATCAGTTCCACTGCTCTCTTTTGTCTCATCGCCCTCAGTCCTGTCGGATGCCGCTGTATCATTATTCAGTGTTTGAGTATCCGGCCAAGGATCAGTTGCAGATTTTTTCATATCATCAAATATCTTGGCAATCTCCTCTTCCAGGGCAGCCTCATCCTTTGCCGTCATCCCCGGCGCAGGCGCAGCATCAGTCACATATCCCGATGCTTCGATTATCGGCTCTTTTTTTGGCTCATTTTCCGGGGCGGGAGGAGCTGTTGCCGCTGTCACTTTAAAAACTTCCTTGCATTTCGGGCACCTAACTCTCTTGCCGAGCAATGAATCGGATACTGTGCCGTTCACCCCGCAATAGGGACATTTCATCTTCATCGTCAACCTCCAGGCTGGACATTCACGTCCTGACAATATTTATTCTTCGTTACAACAACCTCGGAAATAGATCGAGAGCACACTCTGTTGTTTACAATTTCCAAAAAATGTCTACTTTAGTATTATTAAAGAGAACATAGCCCAAATACAACTTATTTTTCAGTTAGTATCATTTATAACAGCCTATGGATATCATTATTATTGCGGCCATGGCAGCCAACCGGGTTATCGGCTGTAACAATTCCATCCCTTGGTCTCTCCCGGAAGACCTGCGCCAATTCAAAGAAAAAACTCTCGGTCATGCACTTATTATGGGCCGGAAGACCTATGAATCCCTTGGTCGCCCACTGCACGGCAGGAA
Organism: uncultured delta proteobacterium; assembly: GCA_903901335.1. GTDB lineage: Bacteria > Desulfobacterota > Desulfobulbia > Desulfobulbales > Desulfocapsaceae > CAIUQR01. The sequence goes on from CAIUQR010000126.1 coordinate 46,338, forward strand.
GAATATCATTATCAGCAGAAACAGGCAATTACATATACCAGAATGCGTCGTAGTATCGGATTTACAGCACGCGCTGAATCTGTGCCGGAGTCAAGAAAAAGTATTTATCATTGGTGGCGGACAGATCTTCAGCCTCGGACTTCCTGTCGCAAACACCATAATCCTTACCATTCTCGATCGGGAAATCGCCGGTGATACCACATTCCCCGATTTCTCCGGCAGAGGATTCATTGAGATCTCAAGGGAACGGTTTACTATCAGCGAACCATTTTCCCTGATCACCTATAAACGCGGCCCGACCGGTGAAGATCTTGAAGAGAAGACCCAGGAATCTCCTGGAGTAAGCCGCCAAATTTCATAATACTCGGAGGAAAACAATGTCCACGCATTGTGGACATTGTACCTCTTTTTGAAACTGTTCAGGTTGTTAGGCTGAAGGTTTTTCGAGACAATGTGCGTACTCACCAAAACTTAGAGCTTTTCTGATGGCTCTTAGGTCAGATCCTCCTTGTCCAGCTGCCAGTCATCTCTGAGATGAAAGACCCCCTCATGGTTGGTCAGATCCAGGTGGATCGGGGTGACCGAAATACATCCGGTCTGGATCGCATGCACATCCGTGTCTTTTCCCGAATCCCTGACCGGGGTGCCACCCCCTATCCAGTAATGTCTGCGGCCGCGGGGATCAAAGACTTCCTGGATGGAGTTTTCCCAGAGCCGCCGCCCCTGCCGTGTCACCTTCGTCCCTGTGATTGCCGTATCTCCGGGGACGTTGACGTTCATCAGGGTGTTTTCCGGCAGGCCCCGAGCCAGGATCATGACCGCGAGTTTTGCGGCCACCTTCCCGGCCGGGCCAAAATCATAGGGCGGTTCGCCGGCTAAAGAGACGGCCATGGACGGAATCGAGTACATGGTGCCCTCGACTGCCGCCGAGACTGTCCCGGAGTACGAGATATCATCGCCCAGATTCGGACCGGAATTGATCCCGGAGATCAGCAGATCCGGCCGCTTTTTCAAGATCCTGGCAAGCGCAATGGACACACAGTCTGCCGGAGTCCCATCCAGGGCATAGACGGACTCTGCCTGTTTTACGACCCTGAGGGGACGGTGCATGGTCAGGGAGTGGGAAACGGCGGAATTATCACGATCGGGCGCGACAATCACAACCTGCCCGAGAGGGCTGACGGCCTCGCGCAGGGCTGCAAGCCCGGGACTGGTGATCCCGTCATCATTGGTAAGCAGGATAAGCGGCATGTCTTTTCACCTGAATATATAACTTGGTTGGAGTGGCCTTATTCAATTTTTTTCAGTATTCGGTTGAGGCCGGGATCTTTAAAATGTGATCCAGCCATGCTGGTTTTCCAGAAGGCCTGGACTATCGGATTGACTCTGTTTTTGCCGACGGTACAGATCCCGACCGAGAATGGTTTGAGACGCGGAGCCGCATCCAGAACGGTGACCTGATCCTGTAGCGGGCTCTTTTCGAGGACCAGGGCAGGGACTATGCCCACGCCGCAGCCGAGGCCGACCATCGCGATGATGGCCTCGTTGCCGGCTACCTGGGCGTAGATGTTGGGCTGGATTTTTTCTTCGGTGAACCATCTCTGTGCCCGTGTCCTGCTCAGGCCTCTTTCGGCGATGATCAGCGGCGTCCTTTGCCAGTCGATAGCGCCGTCTCCTGCATAAAGGACAGTTTCCGGAAAACGGGCCGGGGCGATAAAGAGCAGCGGTGTTTCGATGATCTTAATAAATTCAAGCTGTGGCGGTGGCTTATCCGGCAGCGCCGCGATCGTCACATCCACTTCGCCGCTCTGTAGTTTGGCAAGAGCCATTGCTGCGTCTCCGGTCTGCAGGTTGATATGGACCTCCGGATAGGTTTCTCTGAATCTTCCCAGGATCTCCGGAAGGATACTGAGAATGGCCGTTACCGAGCAGTACAAGGAAAGCTCGCCCCGTAAAACAGAGTCGGTGGAAAAACTTTTTTGCAATTCGTTCCAGCGCTGAATCACATCCTCCGCATAGTTCCGAAAGATTTGTCCGGCAGGGGTTAGGGCGACACAGCGGTTATCCCGGACGAAGAGCTGTTTGTCGAGCTCCGTTTCCAGTCGCTGGATAGTCCGGGTCAGACCTGACGGCGTGATGTTGCAGGCCTGGCTGGTCCGGCCGAAATGCAGGGAGTCGGCTAGATGCCTGAACAGTTTTAAGTCTCTGATATTCATTTTGTTTGTTAGAACAATGTCTTTGTTACTTCGTTTGAGAGTTGCCTTATGTTGCAAAACAGGCAATATAATATAACGAATAAATCACTTGACGCAATAGGGATTTCTCAATATATCAGCATCAGCACCATTAAAAATGGAAGATCATAAAAAAACATCCACATAAGGAGATAAAAATGGGCGAGAATTATTTCAGCAGTCTACCACTGCGTCTGCAGTTAGAAGAGTTATCCCAGTGTCGTTTCATGGATCCTTCCGAATTCAACGGGGTTGAGTTTCTGCAGGGAAAGAAGATCGTCATTGTCGGCTGCGGGGCGCAGGGTCTGCATCAGGGCCTGAACCTGCGCGACAGCGGTCTGGATATATCCTATGCCCTCAGGCAGGAGGCCATCGAGCAGAAACGTCAGTCCTGGAAGAATGCGACGGAAAACGGGTTCGCTGTCTCGACCTACGACAAGCTGATCCCGACTGCCGATCTGGTCATCAATCTGACCCCTGACAAACAGCATTCGAAGGTGGTCTCGGCCATCATGCCCTTGATGAAAACAGGCGCCTGTCTTTCCTACTCGCACGGCTTCAATATCGTTGAGGAGGGGATGCAGATCAGAGACGACCTGACCGTTATCATGGTGGCCCCGAAATCTCCGGGAACGGAGGTCCGGCAGGAATTCAAACGCGGCTTCGGCGTGCCGACTCTTCTGGCCGTGCATCGGGAAAACGATCCCAAGGGTGAGGGCTGGGAGATTGCCAAGGCCTACTGCTGCGGCACCGGAGGGGATAAAGCCGGTGCGCTGCAGTCGTCGTTTATCGCCGAGGTCAAGTCGGATCTGATGGGCGAGCAGACGATCCTGTGCGGCATGCTCCAGGTCGGCTCCCTGCTCTGCTATGACAAGATGATCGAGAAGGGGATCGACGCCGGCTATGCCTCCAAGCTCGTCCAGTACGGCTGGGAAACGATCACCGAGGCGATGAAGCATGGCGGCATCACCACCATGATGGATCGTCTCTCCAATCCGGCCAAGATCAAGGCCTTCCTCTTGGCGGAAGAGCTGAAGGACATTCTGCAGCCCCTCTTTGAGAAGCACATGGACGACATCATGTCCGGATATTTCTCCCGGACCATGATGGAAGACTGGGCCAATGACGATATTAAACTGCTGACCTGGAGGAAAGCAAGCGGCGAAACAGCTTTCGAACGGTCCAAATCCACCACCAGAGATATCCCGGAGCAGGAATATTTCGATCACGGTATCCTGATGATTGCGATGGTCAAAGCGGGCGTCGAGCTCGCCTACGATACGATGGTCTCAGCCGGGATCAAGGAAGAGTCGGCTTATTATGAGTCCCTGCACGAGGTGCCGTTGATCGCCAACACGATCGCCCGCAGGAAACTGTATGAGATGAATGTGGTTATCTCCGACACCGCTGAATATGGCAACTATCTCTTTGCCAATGCGGCTATTCCACTGCTAGCCGGTTTTATGAAGACCGTTGATGTTGATGTCATCGGCAAGGGCCTCACGTTATCGGATAATGGTGTTGATAACCTGGAGCTCATCCGGGCCAATGAGGCTATCCGCTATACCAGCATCGAGGCTGTCGGTGAGGAGCTGCGCTCCTATATGAGTGCGATGAAACCGATTCTGTAAAGGGCACCTGGAAAATCGCGCTGTGGAGTATAGAGCGGTTTTCCCCCTGAGTGTCCTTAAACCCAAATCTTCTCCTCTTGAGTGGAAAAAGCCCGACAGATCAGGACCTTCCTGTTCTGTCGGGCAGAGGTTTTTGCGCACCGATTCGTGTCCGAATAGTTCTGCAAGTCTCTGTTAACCTAAGCCCGATAAACGGTAAAAGGGCAAGAGCCCAAGCGGTTTATGACGGTAGATAATCCTGCGCATTTCTTGTGCGATCCTGGATACCTCCAGGTTATTGATACTATCAGCCAGGTACTTGTTCCCTACGCCCCGCCCGGAAATACAAAAAAAATTGTCAGCCACTTGAGCTTGAATATTTACAGAGACTATTTCAAAGATCTTCTCCATATGATACGATGCATTTATCATTTGACATTACAGTGTTTATTGTGGTACCGGTCTATTTATAGGGTGTTCATTTCCAATTTCATAAAAATCTGTTACATGCAATATAGTTCTACGATGTGTGATGCTATTTTTGATTGATCCGGTGATGGTTTTTTTCTACTTAACGGAGCAAACTCACGGATCAACTTGACCGGACAGGGGTTTTTTCTGCGGGGGTTTCGGGCAAGACCCGACCATTGATCATGCCGCAGAAAATGAACGTTCTGCCGGTACATTCCAAGTCGAACCCCTGGTCAGGGTTCTCCGGGGAAGGGGCCCCCGAAGAATTCAGGGCAAGGGCGCGTTAGTTTATTATGTATAATTTCGAACACTTGTGCCAAGTGGTACCTTCTTTTTTTTTCAGAAGAGTACCGTATTTATTATCTTGTGTTAGCGAGGGAACGGAAGAGTGACAAAATTACAGGACGCGCGATTTAGAAAAACGAATTTTACTACACACGACGAGACGGTCTTTGATGCGGATATGTTGAAGCTTCTGATGGCGATCGATGAAGGCAAACCAGTCCTTCAGATTGCCAAAGAGATCAAAATGGATCCGGCTGTCTTCAGAGAGAGTTTTTTACGACTCTATAAACTTAAACTCATTGAAGAGGTAAAACAGAAAATCGTCTATGTAGATGAACTTTTTGTTGCACGTCTCAAAGAAACGCTGATCAGCCTGACAGGCCCATTAGGAGGAATCCTGATGGAAGAGGCGGCAGAGAAAATGAATTTGCAGTTACCCAGGATTCCAAAATCCACTGTAGCGGATTTTGTTTACCAGGTTGCAAAAGAAATACCCGGGGAAACGCAACAGGCCGAGTTCAAAAAGTTAATGATTCAAGAAATTAAGAGCATGGACTAATTTTCCATTCACTCGGATTTAAAAAAACACGCGTCATTGCAGAAAGAGGAGGGAACTACATTTTCGAAAACAACACTTGAAAAATACCTAGTCTCCTGAATACTGATGGATTCAGGATGATTCGGGAAAATTCGTACGGAAGTTATGATTAGTCAGATATTCTCAATCGGGCACGGGGGGCTGTCCCAGTTCATTCCATGGAGGAGATGAAATTGACACATAAAAAACTGATATCCGTGAACCTTGCAGGCCTGTTGTTTCTGGTTTTCACTATCCTTTCGTTTCCTGATTTTTCAACGGCTGCAGAGGACCTTGCCGGTTTTGATCTGCAGATCAAAGAGATTGCCTTCAACTGCCGGGATGAAGTAACCAAGGAATTCGAAAAACTCCTTGGCTCAAACAAGCTCAATCTGAGCCAGTTATTCGATACCTTCTACATCCCGATTCCGAACACCTATCCACAGAAATTCCACACACAATATGATAAGTTTACTGATGAATTTGTCAGGATCATTATCGATAAATATCTGGATATGGACAAGCGGATTCTGTTCGTTGTCGCTGTTGATGTGAACGGATATGTACCAACACACAACTCCCGGTATTCAAAGCCGATGACCGATAACGCCGATTACAATATGGCGAATAATCGTACAAAAATATTGTATGACGACAGAACCGGCCTGGCAGCAGCTAAAAACACCAACCCATTTCTGCTGCAGAAGTACAACAGGGATACCGGGGAAGAAATCTACGATCTTTCCGTACCTATTACCATTGCCGGGAAACACTGGGGGGCAATTCGAGTAGGATATAAACAAAAATAAGGATTCTTCTGGTCTTTTTCTAAAACAGCATATAGTATTTTCAGCATAGCGTGTTTGCGTTGTATAAATTCAGTCACATGGGACCATGAAAAAGACCCCAGGGTTGTCATATCCTGGATGGATTTTCATGTAATTCACGAGGGGAAAAACAATATGGCTCATTTCATTACCGGGAAAATTGGCGTCAAGGTATCGATATTCGTTAATTTCTTTATTCTTATCGTAATGGTTATCGGCACGTATATCCTTATCAACAGGCAGAGCGCCAGCCTGGAAGCGGAACTGCTCAGCCGGGGACAGATTCAATCGATAGTCGGGGCAAAAATGATCGGCAAGATCATTGAAGAGGCCGTTGATAACGGTGTTTTTTCGGTTACTGAGGCCTTTGATACCAACTATGTGACCATCGGAAATTTCACCCCCCCGAAATTCCATACTAAATATGATACCTACTTGGATAAGGCCATTCTCAGCCTGGAGGACGAGTTCCTGCAGGATAAGAGTGTTGTGTTTGCGGTAGCGGTGGATACAAACGGCTATCTGCCCACCCATAATTCCGTCTTTCAAAAACCGATCACCGGTGATGCTGAGAAGGACAAAGTCGGCAACCGCACCAAGCGCGTCTTCAACGACCCGGTCGGGCTGAAGGCTGCTCAGAATACTGAAAAAGGCTTCCGGCAGATATACCACAGGGACACAGGGCAATTGATGTGGGATATCTCTACACCTATTTCGGTCAAGGGAAAGCACTGGGGCGGATTTAGAATCGGTATCGAGCTGACCACGATCGAAACAGCAAAGAAGAATCTGATGCTGACCCTTCTGGCGATCATGGGCACCATTCTTATTCTTTCGATAATCTTGACTACTGCCATCGTCAGCCGTTCTCTGGCCCCGATAAGGGTCCTCTCCAACAGGGCCGACGATCTTGCCCACGGCAAGAATCTCCAGGATGAGATTGCTACTACCCGGCACGACGAGATAGGAGAACTTCAAGGAGCGCTGAATCGCTTGCGGATGAGCATGCTGATCGCCCTGAAGATGAAAAGCAAATAGAACCTGCAAGACAAAAAACTCAGGTACCGCGCGGCCTTCGGCACGGTACCTGAGGAATACACTTTACTTAATAGATCTCATTCATTATTTCTATCCTGCAGGCCATGTCAGTTCAGGTATTTCCTGTTGACGGCACAGCCCATCAGGACACCTGCCAGGCTGCCGGCAACACTCAAAAAATAGGCAGTCATCAGGCCGAAGGATTCACCGAGCCACCAGCCCAGATAACCGCCAAGGGTTATGAACACGAAAAGGCAGAGTTTTTTCATTCTTTCCCCATCATATCGAAACGGTGGAGGAGATATCCTGTTGCATCCTCTCGATCACCTTGATCGGGTCGTCAGCCCTGGTGATCGGGCGGCCGACAACCACATGATCCGCCCCGCTGCCTATGGCCAGGCCTGCGGTGACGATCCGTTTCTGGTCATCAGCGGCATCTCTCACATTGGCGCCCGGACGGATTCCCGGTGTGACGATCAGAAGTTTTTCCCCGAGTTCCTGCCGGAGACGACCTGCCTCCATACCTGAGGAAACGACCCCGTCACAGCCCAGCTCCAACGCCCGGCGTGCCCGGAAGAAGACCAGATCGGCAACCGTTTGCGTCATCCCCATCGCCCGCATGTCTTCCTCACCGAAGCTGGTCAGTACCGTTACCGCCAGCAGTTTCATGTCGCCCCTCGCCTCGACGGCCGCCCGGATGATCGCGTCGTTGCCGTGGATCGTCGCAAAACTGACTCCCCGGTTATTCACCTGGGCTACGGCCAGCTTCACCGTCTCCGGGATATCGAAGAATTTCAGATCGAGCATGACCTTGTGCCCCCGGTCGAGGATCCAGTCAACTGTGTCAAACCAGGAGGCCATAAAGAGCTGCAGGCCGACCTTATAGAAACCGACATGGGATTCGCAGCGTTTGACTATCTCTTGCGCCTTCTCCATGCTCTCGACATCCAAGGCGACGATAATTCTCTCCTGTAACGGGATATTCTTTTGTGTCATTTTTTCTTGTTCCGGTTATGGGTTACTGTCAATGGAGGCCATCCAGCCTCCCCTTTCGCTCTTCGACAAGCAGAGCATTGATCCTCCGGCATCGCTCCCGGACATTTGCCTTATCCATACCAGTGATCAGCTCCAGCAGGTTTTTCAGGTCTTTTCGTTCGTCCGGTTTTAGCTCCCCGGAGCGGGTCGTTACTTCCCGGCCCTTTCGTTCCATCTCCTGCCAGAAGTCCTCTGCTGTCTGTTCTTCTCTGCAGCCGTTCTCCAGCTGTTGCCGCCACTGTCCAAAGACTGCGGCTCCGGCTTGCGGTCTGTTTTGCCGGAGCCCAGGCATCCCGCCTGCAGCCTCCGACCGGACAGCACTATCGGTTGCACCCTCTCCCGAGTCTTTTGGCAATGCCGGTGCAGCGGCATTGGATTCCTGTGCCGGAAGACCTTTTTTCAGGGCAGGAGCCGGAGCAGGGGACAGCATCGCTGCCGGTGCAGCAGGAGCCGATCTTTTTTCCTTGACGGCATCCATCGACGCCGGCATCTTCTGTTTTTTTCGTAAGGAATCGGGCTTCAGAGCTGATTTTGCAGGCGCAGGAGAAGTAGAACTCCGGCCTTCAGCCGGTAAGGCCGGTCGGGGTTTTTCCTCTTCCCGTGCAGGAGAAGGCGGCTCCTGCCGCATCGATTCAACCGGAACGATAGGCGATGTTTTCTCCGTTGTGGGGAGGTTGATATTCAGAAAAACGACCACGCTTGCCGCTGCCGCCAGAAGTGTTCCGAAAAGCGCCATACTCCCGGGCTTAAGGAACTTAAAAATCTTCGTCTTTTTCTTGCTCTCGATCCTGTCGTCGAGAACATCCTGCAGAGTCAGCCACTCCCGGTAGCAGGTTTCGCAGACCGCAATATGCCGGAAAAATTGTTCTTTCTTCTCGGGCGGGCACTTCTCCACCAGTTCCGCCATATCCTCCGGCAGCAGACAGACCCCGGCGGATGCAGACTGATCGGCAGCCAGTCCCAGCAGGGCGGTACGGTGATCCGCCTGTTTTCTTTGATCGAGTTTATGGATGATGGCCATGGCAATTAACGTCAATGTTTAAACATCTCTTTTTCTCTGGCGGACAGGAGTCCCCATTGTGTTCAGGAAATCCCTCAGCCCTCCTTAAGAAGGACCATCAATTCCTTGCTGATCCCCGCCCTTTCAAAATCATCGCGCAGGCGGGCAAACAGGCGGCGCAGGCGGCCATGGACCTGATGCCGGTTCATGCCGAGCATCCTGCCCGCCTCGGTCACCCCGATATTATCCTGGAAGCACATCTTCAGCAAAAGCCTCTCTTCCACCTCCAGGCGCACCCCGGCCGACATCACACGAGCAAGCGATTCGGTAATCCTCTCGTCGCCATCTGTAGTCAAAACCCCTTTGAACAGGGCCGCAAAAAAATGCTCCCGTTCCGCCACTTCAAGACGCAGCTGCTGGGGTTCGGCCTCCGGCCCGGAACAATCATGCTCCTCCTCAAGGGGAACCTCTCTGTCCTGATGCCTGCCACAGTCGGTCACCGAAGCCCGTATCGTCCAGGCGGAATCTTCAAGAACCGCTCGTTCTTCCGCAGGCATCCGGTCACGCACATGCTCGATGGCCTCGTGAACCGGCAGCCGCTCCTGGCAGAGGAACCTGAACAGGAGCTCCCAGATACCTCCCAGACTTCGAATCCAGAGCGGCGGCCGCAGGCGCCCGAACTTTTTTCTCGCAAAATCCTCCAGGAGCCGAAAGGTAAGCGTGGCAAGATAGGTGGCAAGCGTGGCATTGCCGCCGTAACTTTTCAGCCGCTGCCAGTCATTGTCCTCCAGGCGGTTGATCACAAACAGGGCCGCCTCTTCGGCGATAACATCACGGGCAAACCGGCGGCTCGCCAACCTGTTGATCAATCCCCAGTGGGCGAGGACTTTTTCTTTCCAGTCAGTCAATTCACCACTCCCAGGGAGTTGGGGTTTCCATCATTGTAAAACGGGTACCTCTCTTTCTCCAGAAAAAAGATTTCTCGTCTCTATATCTGCAGGAACCGGAATCATCGCCGTCCCCCGGGTCGGACCGGCTGGAGCAGGACTATATAATGGTTGATCGTCCACCAGGCGATAAGGGTGACAGAAGAGGCGACAACCCCCATCCATCCAAGTGCGGCGATCTTATCCCTCCAGTTCAAGGATATCACCTCCATCGAGCAGGCTCCGGTTATAAAAAAGATAAAGACCATGAACGATGATGCGGCGCCGACGTCCCTGTCCACCTGTTCCAGGATCAGATTGTTGCCGGGTGGACGACAGAAGGAAAAAGAGAAGGTCAATATCCACATCGGCACGGCTATCCGCCACGGAGCCGGCAGGCAGGAGCAGAGCATCAGGACAGCTGCCCCGAGCATGCCGGTAAATCCGGAGGTCAGCAGAGGCAGCAGGGGAAAACATCGCGCCATCCGGGAAAAAAATACCGGTGCGACCATGAAGGCTGCCGCATTCAACCCGAAAAAATACCCGAACTGTCGCTCATTATAGCCAAGTGTAGTAATGTAGATGTCGGAAGAGCAGGCAATAAAGGCAAAAAACGGGATGCCCGTCAGGGCAAAGGTCAGGGCAAGCAGGATAAAGCGGGGATTTCCGAACAGGCGGAAATAGCTGCCCGCGACCCTGGAAAAGCTCTCCTTTGCAGGCGCCGGCAATGATTCCGGCATCTTATAGACACCAAAAAAGGCGACAAGCCCCATCAGGGCCTGGATAATAAAGACCAGCCGCCAGGAATACAGCTTGATCACCCAGCCGCCGATGACCGGAGCAATCATCGGCGCCGCGGCGACAATGATCCCGATCTGGATAAAGATCCGTTGCCGAAGATGCCCCTCGAACCGATCCTTGCAGATTGCAAATGCCATGGCGGTCGCTGCCGCCGCCCCTGCTCCCTGCAGGGTCCTGGCGACAATCAGGCTTGTAACATTCCCAGCTGCGGCACAGAAGATGCAGGCTGTCACATAGAGGCCGACGCCTGCCAGCAGCGGCGGCCTCCGGCCGAAACGGTCGGAAACCGGTCCGTAGATCAATAAAAATACGCAATAGGACACGAAAAAGCAGATCAGCGTCAGATTGACTAGAGCCAGACTCTGCCCCCATTCTTTAACCAGCATCGGGATCGCCGCCAGGTACATGTCCGTGGATAAAGGAGGAAAAGAAGAGAGCAGGGCCAAAAGGCCGATCATTTTTTTCATGATGATTCTCTGAAAATTGATGCCTCAGGCATCAATCAGAAGTGAATTGATTCAACTTATCAAGGCCCGGAAAAATCCTGTATGACGGACAGGCGATCATCTTAAGAGGATCAATAAGAGCGCCCCGGCCTGAGCGGCAGATAAAATTCCAGTCGAGATGCTCACCGGATAGACCCGCCGGATTTTTCATGATCGTGATATGAAGGTGGGCAGGCATCTTGTTTTTCCTGCCTGTGGTATCCGCCACATTCCCGATCACTTCGCCTTCTCTGACTTTATATCCGGGGCCAATGGTTCTCAACGGAACAATATGGGCATAAACGGAAATCAATCTCTCCGGTTGATGTTCAACAAACACCGAACGGTCGATAAAATCGTTACAAATGGCGATAACAGTCCCTGCCGTCATAACCGGAACTTTTACCCCGGGATCAAACTGCAGGTTCCTTCCCAGGCTATCCGTAAAATAGCAGATATCCAATCCCTCATGAGCCGTTGGCCTGCACCCGGTATCCGGCCACCACTTTTCAAGGCTCCCGAACAGCATCCCCGGAGAAAAAAGCCACGCCTGCACTCCCACGGCACCACATTCATTGCAATCCTCCAGGTAGTGGAAATATGGATATCCCACGAGATCTTCCCCCTGCATACGTGACTCTCTTGTAAAACAACATTTCTTTTGTTCCAGTTACGCTTCGACTCCTATGCAACAAAATTCTCTGGAACCAAAGCAGGTTTCGATTTTACACTATTTGGACTAGCTTGCGTATATCGGAAATTGCGGAGCATTTTTTCCAAAGTGTTTCCATATGTTCCGATAAATTTATCAAATCAATTTTTATATCCCATCAAAACAATTGCTTTGTTGAATCTTTTATGCTAATAAGACTGAAAATTGGCGCTTTTCCTCTGTTTTTTAAGGAAAAGTATTTTCTTCTCTCTCAACTTTTAATAAGGAGGTGGAAAAAATCAGTTAAAGTCGAGTGCGGATCATTTTTTTAATAAATGAAAAGTTTCCTCGATGCAGGAGACACGTTGTCTTCCAGATTCCAGGGTTTCCTGCTGTTCAGTCTAGTTTGCCTTTTTTCATTATCCTTTTGGACGTTTGTTTTGCTAGTTTCAAGAACTATCCAAAAACCAGAGTCATCAGTAAAGGAGATGAGTATGAGTGCACAACCATTGAAGTTTCCGGCACAGGCGTGGATAACAACATTTGCCGGTACCGCCATCAACCTTTGCCTCGGTATTCTTTATGCCTGGAGTATTTGGAGTAAGGCTTTAGTTAATGTCGATAAGGCCGGTCAACCCATGACAGGCATGAACGACGGCTGGCATTATCTTACCAATGCAGAGGCAGCAACCCCTTTCTCCATCTGTGTTATCGTTTTTGCTATCCTAATGATCCCCGGTGGGAAGATCCAGGATAAAATCAGCCCGAAGTTCGGCGCAACTCTGGGCGGTCTTCTGCTGGCAGCCGGTTGTATTATCTCAGGATTGATGCATAGCTACACCGGACTCGTCATCGGATTCGGTCTTTTCGGCGGTGCAGGCATGGGTATTGGATATGCAGCCCCTACACCTGCAGCATTGAAATGGTTCGGACCTGAAAAACGTGGACTTATTGCAGGACTGGTTGTCGGTGGATACGGTGGCGCGGCCCTCTACATCGGATTCCTCGGTCAATACCTGATCGATAAATTTGGTATTACAGGCAGTTTCATTTACCTGGGGATCTTTTTTGCAATCGTTGTAATTATTGCAGGCCAGATGTTGAAGATACCACCTGCGGGATATGTGCCTCCAACCACATCGGTTGCAGGTCCCTCAAAAGGATCAACGGCAGTGAACTGGGAAGTGGCGGAGGTGTTCTCCACCTGGCAGTTTTACGCGCTGGTATTCATGTTTATCCTGACCACCCAATCCGGCCTTCTGATCATCAGCAGTGCCGCAGGAATACTCGCCAAGGCTGCAAAAAACATCCCGTTTTTCCTTGCCAACGCCTGGCTTCTCGTCTCTTTCGGTGGGCTTGTCAACGCATGCGGACGTGTGGGAACGGGCTTCTATTCAGATAAAATTGGAAGACAGAACGCATACATGTTGAACTGCGCAGTTTCGGCACTCTGTCTGTTTTCGCTACCCTCTATCATTGCATCGCAAAACATCTTCCTGCTCTTCCTGGCAGTGGGTATTGCCTACTGGCAATACGGCGGCGGACTTTCTTTGATGCCTTCGTTTACCGCAGATTTCTATGGCCCTAAAAACCTGGGATTTAACTATGGTCTGGTTTTCGTAGGTTGGGGACTTGGATTCTTCATGGCCAGATTGGGCGGAACCATTAAGGATATCACCGGCAGTCTGGACTATGCTTTTTATATTTCAGGGGGGCTTCTGATTGTTGGCGTTATTCTGTCGAAAATAACCAACAGGCCTAAATACTCGGATCGGGCAGTAAAGGCATAAGTGAGATAATTTTTCGAACGGGGAATTATTAGAGATGCATTGCTCTGTGACACGCCTCCGGATGATGCCCTAATACAAACTCCACGATGCCGAAAGTTCGCATTTTTTATTAATGGCGAACGCTGTGCCCTAGATGAAGAGTATCTCGGAGAAAAGAGAGTACAGCAACATTAAACCAATTAGAATGCGGGCTATCTATACAGCCTGCATTCTAATTGACCACATCGGCCTTTCTGCTGCAGTCTTATTTCCGAGAACAAGACTGCGGCAGGAAGCTGGATCAACTCCTGAAAGGGGGATGTAAATGCCTGCAGATCAACTGATCACTGTTCCGTTCCTTCTCGAATTCGGACATCTGGAAGTTGATAAGCTGATTGTTTTTTTTCTCTCCGTTCTAGCTGCTGTCACAGTCAATGCGGAAGGCCAGGCGCTGATGGCCACAACTCTGGGGGATATCCAAAAAGAATCAAAACAACGGTTTCATTTCAACCCGCTTTTTCACCTGGATGTCTCAGGGCTTCTCTGTTTTGCCATCGCCGGTTTTGGCTGGCCGCGGCAAGTGTCTATTGAATCCGAACAATTCAAACATCCGAATTTGTATCTCATCCTTTCGAGATTTGCCGGTCCGCTTGCAAATCTTCTGCTCGCAGGGATCGCTGGAAGTATTGTCTGGGTCATGCATACCATTGGCAGCGAAGACCAGGTTTTCAAGATTGTGCTGTCAGTAAATCTGATGGTTTTTGTCTTCAGTTTTCTCCCTATACCACCCCTTGCCGGAGCCAGTCTTTTCTCCCCTTTTTTTCCGAAGAGCCCGAATACCTTCGCGAAGGTATCAGCAAAGATATTTCCCTATCTGCTTGTCCTCTTTTTCGTTTTTCTGAGATTTAACCATATAGAAATACTGAACAACATCCTCTACCCTGTTGTTCGAGCAATATTCTCCTTTATCACCGGTTAAGAATTACTCATACTTGGCAGCTTAGAGATTTTCGCGAAGGGCAGACAGGATATCTACTTTCCGCACCTTCAAGGCGGGAATTAATCCGGCAACCAGGTTGCAGATACCGCGGACTGCAAGAGGAAGGAGAAGCCCTTTCAGGGAAATGACCGGATACAGATGAGCCATCTTCTTGATTCCTTTTGACATTATATTTCCAATAAGAGGTGCTGTCCGGTATCCACATATCCCTGGTGGACAATTGCCGGTCCTTTTAAGATTCTTACGGGGATATTGAGTTCCTGCGCAGCCTTGCCGACAGCACTGCAGCATTTTCGGGCCTGCTCAAAATGCATCTGAAAACTGAAATAGCGATGGGAGGCCATCCGGCTGAATTCTTCCGGAATGTGACATATTCCTTCCAGAACCGCGGAACCAAGAAGGCCGCCGATTCCATGCCTGTCGATATACTCCCACAGAATCGGCCAATTACACCTTTTTGAGAACGTGAACCCTTCGTGGTGATACCAGGCATGCATCAGGTCCAGCAAACCTTGCTGTTCATACTCCTGCAGGTCGGGGAAATGCGATGTCTGCCAGTTTTTCAATCTTCAATCCGGATTATCTGCTCTCTTTTTTACAGCCTGCCTATCGGTCGTAACTATTCTTTATGAGTAATCAGTCAACTATGTGCAAAAAAGGATCAAGAAGAGTCACCCTGTTCCGGCCATTTTCCTTGGATGCATAGAGGGCCTTATCGGCTGTATCCACCAGTAATTTTTTTGTGATATCAGTCATCTCTGGAACAGAGGTGACTCCACCCACACTGATTGTCACCTTGATCTTTTTCCCTTCGGCCTCTGTGGTCATTTTTTCAATACTGCGCCGCAGGCGCTCAGCGAAGACCCTCAAGCCGCTCTGATCGGTCTCCGGTAAAATCACCGCAAACTCCTCGCCACCATACCGGGAAACAACATCATTCGAGCGGACAGCACCTGCAGCCGTCCTGGCAATGTTGATCAAGACGAGGTCTCCGACTGGATGACCGTAGGTGTCATTGACCTTTTTGAAAAAGTCGATATCAAACATGACCAACGACAGGGAGGAATGATACCGTTGACTGCGGAACACTTCTTTCTCAAAAATCTCCTGGAAATACCTGTGATTATAAAGGCCAGTCAGGCCATCGCGGAAGACCAGCTCCTTCAGGCGGGAATTGGCTTCACGCAGATCACCGGCCAGCCGCTCGGCCTTTTCCTTGGCCTCCTTTAGTTCAAGCACCAGCTGCTCATAGGAGAGGTTCATCTGGCCGAGTTGCTCGTTGGCCTCCTGGAGCATCTGCGAAAACGGTCTGATATCACCAGGATCTATCTCAAAGGTCTTCAAAATCTCGATGGTTTCGTTGGCGACATTGTCGACCAGTTCCCGAACCTGTTCCGCCTGGAGATTGTACATCACGGTCAGCTCTTTCTGGAGTAGACGGACCTGCCGGGCTGAATCCTTTTCGTTATAGATCGCAGATAGCCTGCCGGCAATAGAGAGAATTTCCGCTGTCTTTTTATACTCTTCCGGAACATCACCACGCTCATGATGATATCGCATCGGCTCAGAGATACTTGCCGGGAGTCCCCAGGCGCTGATCAATGTTGCTCCGACCAGCTGATGGTCAAAACCAAATTTCTGCCGCTCCAGCTGAACCAGGGGGATACCCGAGGTTACCCGTTCACTGAACAGGTTGCTGTACTCCTCACCCTTGCACAGGTAAATGACCAGAACACCTATATCATGGAGGAGGGCGGTGACGAAGATATCTTCATTTTTCTGCTCAAGAAGAGTTGTCAGCAACTCGGCAGCAATGGCGGATGTGACCGAACGGCGCCAGAAGTAGTTGAAATCAAAACCAGTCTGTTCATCGCCTCGCAGATTACCGGCAATGGCAAAGGAGAGGGCGATGTTCTTGATCACGTTCATCCCTAGGACAGTCAGGGCACGTTCAATGCTCGTTATCTGGTGCGGCAATGCATAGAAACTGGAATTGGCCACGCGGAGCAATTTTGCAGTCAAGGCCGGGTCGGCGGAGATGATCCTGGCCAGATCATGCAAGGAGACATCCTCTCTTTGCACTGCATTGAGAATCTGCACGGCAATCGCCGGCGGGGACGGCAGGCTCAACTGGTCAGTGATCAGCCGTTGGACCCGTTCCAGCGAATCAGGAGAATTCATAGTTCACCATCGCTGGAATCAGATCCCATCCAGGCCTATTGAGAACATGGCATCCAGATCGTGGCGGGAGTAAGACTGGAAGGCAAGCATGGTTTCAGTTTTCCGGATACCTTCCAGTTTCAGCATCTGCCGGGTGACCAGATCGGACAACTTTTCGTTATTCTCCACTCTGGCAATTGCCACCAGATCATACTTGCCACTTACCGAATAAACCTCTGAAATTCCTTTTATTTCAGCAAGTGCTGCGGCGACCTCGTTGATCTTGGATCGCTCAACATTCATCAGAATAATTGATATAACCACGGGATCCTCTCCTCTCCTTTAAGGGATTCTCAGGTACAGCAAAAAGACATCGATGAACATATCAGTTATATCCAGCAATTTCACCCAATATTCCAGAAACAGGAGCAACTTCTTCAGGATTGAATGCTCCCTGCCGCTCCTGGACAATATTTTTTATGACTCTTTTTGCATCATGATACAAAGACAAAGGCAGGCGTACAGCGGCTAGAAAAGAGAAAAAGGCAAGGAAAATACTTGATCCGGAGAGGGGATTACAGGACAACTCGGGTATAAAACATTGGGAAAACTGTACAACCACGGCAGCAAAGAAAGCCCCTCCCCCACCGTGGTTGCCCATGAAAATCCGCCTACATATTCCGTCGGTATTTACCGCCGACCTCATAGAGGGCCGTGGTGATCTGGCCCAGGCTGCAGGACCTGACCGTTTCTATTAGCTCCTCAAAGAGGTTGCCGCCGGCAAGGGCCGTCTCCTGCAGTTTTTTCAGGGCTCCAGGAGCCGCGTCGGCATGGAGTTCATGGAAGGCCTTCAATCTAGCCAGCTGTTCATCCTTTTCCTCATCCGAGGCCCTGGCCAGTTCCAGGTTGGAGTTCGCCGCGGCATAATCGATGTCCGGATTCCTGAAGGTATTGACGCCGATAATCGGATACTCGCCGGAGTGTTTCAGGTGCTCGTAATACATGGATTCTTCCTGAATCTTACTCCTCTGGTATCCCGTTTCCATCGCGCCCATGACCCCGCCGCGCTCGGTGATCCGTTCAAACTCCGACAGGACCGCCTCTTCCACCAGGTCGGTCAGTTCCTCGATGATAAAGCTCCCCTGGTTCATGTTCTCATTTTTGACCAGCCCCCATTCGCGATTGATGATCAGCTGGATAGCCAGGGCGCGCCGTACCGATTCGGAGCTGGGAGTGGTGATGGCCTCATCGTAGGCGTTGGTGTGGAGGCTGTTGCAGTTGTCATAGATGGCGCAGAGGGCCTGCAGCGTCGTCCGGATATCGTTGAACTGGATCTCCTGGCTGTGCAGGGATCTCCCGGAGGTCTGGATGTGATACTTCAGTTTCTGGGAGGCCTCGGAGGCATTGTATTTTTCCCGCATCGCCACCGACCAGATCCTTCTTGCCACCCGGCCGATAACCGTGTACTCGGGCTCCATGCCGTTGGAGAAGAAGAAGGAGAGATTCGGTGCAAACTTATTGATATCCATGCCGCGCGACAGGTAGTACTCGACATAGGTAAAGCCGTTGGAAAGGGTCAAGGCCAGCTGGGTGATCGGATTCGCCCCGGCCTCGGCGATATGATACCCGGAGATGGAGACGGAATAAAAATTCTGGACATTATTGTTAATAAAATATGCCTGGATATCCCCCATCATCTTCAAGGCAAAATCGATGGAGAAGATACAGGTGTTCTGTCCCTGATCCTCCTTCAGAATATCAGCCTGCACGGTCCCCCGGACATTTTCCAGGACCATGGCTTTGATCTCACTCGCCTCTGCTCCGCTCGGCATCCGGCCTTTTTCTTCCGTGAATCTTCCGATCTGCTGGTCGATGGCCGTATTCATGAACATAGCCAGGATGATCGGCGCCGGACCGTTGATGGTCATCGACACCGAGGTGGTAGGCGCGCAGAGATCAAAACCGCCATAGAGCACCTTGACATCGTCCAGGGTGCAGATGCTGACACCCGATGTGCCTATTTTTCCATAGATATCAGGGCGCTCTCCCGGATCGCAACCATAGAGGGTGACGGAGTCAAAGGCCGTGGACAGACGTTTGGCCGGATAATTTTC
Organism: uncultured delta proteobacterium; assembly: GCA_903901335.1. GTDB lineage: Bacteria > Desulfobacterota > Desulfobulbia > Desulfobulbales > Desulfocapsaceae > CAIUQR01. Next base: position 65,322 of record CAIUQR010000126.1, read on the forward strand.
CGAGAGCAACTTGAACCGCGTGTTGGTCCTGGCAGGTCCCCCTTCTCCTGCGAACATGCGGGTCGGGTCCTCGCCCCTTCTCTTCATCGGGAAGACGCCTGCCGTATACGGGAAATAACCGGGCAGGTTTTCCTTGCGCATCCAGGTATAAATGTCGCTCGGATCCGAGAACTTCGGCAGCGAGATCTTCGGGATCTTCATATGCGAAAGCGACTCTGTAGAAAGCGGTACCCGGATCTCCCGGCCCCTGACCGTATAGACATAGTCAGCGCCGGAATAGGCCGCTTTAATCGCCTCCCAGCTCTCGACCAGATCGCGGGTCTCCGGGGTCAATTTCTCGGAGGCCGCGGCCACCTCCTCTTTCAGCTGTTTCAGGAGGGCATTCAGATCTGCCTCCCCCTTCCCGGCAAACAAATTGACCGTCTCCTGCAGATGCCAGACCGTCCTGACCTCGGCCGACTGTTCACTGGTCTTCCGGTGATATTTCCGTACCGTCTCTGAGATTTCGGCCAGATAACGACCTCTCTCCGGTGGAATAATGATGGTCTTGGATGAGGAGATCTTCTGTTCCGGTTTGGGCAGGTGGGACGTAAGTGACCGGTTCATTTTGGCATTGATCGTCTCAATCACCCCATGGTAGAGCGCCGTCACCCCGTCATCATTGAACTTGGAGGCGATGGTGCCATAAACGGGCATATCCGCCGGGCTCGTGGACCAGGCCTTTTTATTTCGCTGCACCTGTTTTCTGACATCACGGACCGCGTCATCGCTCCCTTTTTTTTCGAACTTGTTGATCACGATCAGGTCTGCATAGTCGAGCATGTCGATCTTTTCCAACTGCGACGGAGCACCAAACTCGCTGGTCATTACATATATGGAGACGTCGGCGATCTGGATGATATTGGAATCGCCCTGACCGATACCGGCAGTCTCGGCGATGACGAGATCAAAACCGGCGGCCTTGGCCACCTCAATCGCCTCAGGCAGGGCATCGGCCACCTCCCGGTGCGAGTGTCGTGTCGCTAAACTCCGCATATACACCCGAGGAGAAGAGATCCCATTCATCCGGATCCGGTCCCCCAGAAGTGCGCCACCGGTCTTCCGGCGCGACGGGTCACAGCTGATGATCGCAATCTTGATATCGGGCATATCATGCAGAAAGCGGATGATCAACTCATCGGTGAGCGACGATTTACCGGCGCCGCCGGTCCCGGTGATGCCGATCACCGGCGGACTCTGTTTATCGGCCAGTGGCTTGATCACCGCCATCAGTTCCTGCAGGCTGCCTCTACCTCCTGCCTTGGCCTCTTCGACCGCAGTGATGAAGGCGGCAACGATTTTTTTATTGTCGCAGTGCAGTCCCGCCACATTGAGGTCATGATGATCGAGGGTTGAAAAATCCATATTTTCAACCATATGATTGATCATACCCTGCAGTCCCATGGTGGTCCCGTCCTCGGGGGAATAGATCCTGGTCACACCGTATTGATGCAACTCTTCCATCTCGTCAGGGACAATGACCCCGCCGCCGCCGCCGAAGACCTTAATATGCCCGGCCCCCTGCTCCCTGAGCAGGTCGAGCATGTACTTGAAACCCTCCATATGGCCGCCCTGGTAACTGGACATCGCCACACCCTGCACATCCTCTTCGATAGCGGCATCGACAAATTCCTGGATGGATCGGTTATGGGCAAGGTGAATGACCTCGGCACCGGTATCCTGCAGGATCCTCCGAATAATATTGATTGTCGCGTCATGGCCGTCGAACAGCGACGTTGCTGTAACAACCCTGACATTGTTACGTGGTTTATAGATCTCAACATCCGTGCCCATCACCCACCTCATTTCGTATGATAAATATGTTCACATCGGTAAACCCGATGAAAATGGCGTAATTTAAATACGTTACAGGAAAATGTCCGCCCTCGTTAAAGAGCCCTCTTTCTCTCCCATTAAAAACTGAACGAGCGCTCAGTCATGTCTCTTTTTTATCTACTACCGCTCTTCTTGTCAAGTTTTTATCGAAATACGCAAAAACATTGCTCAGTGCTCACCGGCCTGCTACAATTGACCTGCGGGTCAGTTGCATATTCCCGCCCGGTTCCGGACTTTAAGAATCTTTCACAAGGAATACCAGATGAATCTTCAGGAATTTTGCCCCGATAAGCTTCTTACTTCAACAGAAGCGGTAAAAAAAATTGAGAACGGCAGCAGGGTTTTTGTCGGTACCGGATGCGGAGAACCCCAGGAACTGATCAAGGCCATGGTGGCCAATCTGGCAATCCAGGATATCATCGTCTACCAGATGCTCTCCTCGACCTTTGCCCAGTATATGGATGACGAGGATTTCCTGAACCGGTTTTCGATCAAACTCTTCTTCATCAGTTACTATATGCAGCAGGCGGCCTTCGAGGGAAAGATCGACTATATTCCGGTCTTTCTGTCCCAGATCCCGGAGATATTCGATTCCAAGGAGATCGGCCTGGATGTGGCCTTGATCCAGGTCAGTCCGCCCGACAGGTTCGGTTTCTGCAGTCTCGGCATATCCGTTGACATCACCCTTTCCGGCATGCAGAATGCGACGGTCGTCATCGCCCAGGTGAATCCCCAGATGCCCAGGACCTGGGGAGACAGCCTGGTCCATGTTGATGAAATTGACTATATAGTCCTCCACGAAGAACCGCTGGTGGAGATGATTCCCCGCCCCAAAAACCCCAATGTGGTGAAACGGATCGGCTACTATATCAACCAACTTGTCGATGACGGCGCAACCATCCAGGTCGGCTTCGGCCATCTTCCGGACGCTGTTGTGTCAACTTTGGACGGAAAGAAGGATCTCGGCCTGCATACCCAGGTCATCACCGACGGGCTTTTACCCCTTTTTGAAAAAAAGGTGATAACAAACAGGAAAAAAACCTACCTTCCCGGCAGGGTCGTGGCATCTTTATGCATGGGCTCGAAAAAGCTGTACGATTATGTCCATAATAATCCGATGTTCTATTTCAGGTCCTCTGGATTTGTCAACGATCCCAATGTCATCGCCCGCAACGACAATTTTATCTCCATCAGTTCCGCACTCGAGGTAGATCTCACCGGTCAGGTTTGCTCGGATTCTAAGGGGTACCTTTTTTATAGCGGCATCGGGGATCAGGTCGACTTTATCAGGGGAAGTAGTATGTCCAAGGGCGGTTTCTCAATTATCGTCATTCCGTCAACTGCCCAGAAGGGCAAGGTTTCGAGGATCGTCCCCCATCTGAGCGAGGGTGCAGGCGTGGCGGCAACCCGTGGCGATATTGATATTGTCGTGACCGAATACGGCATCGCCGAACTGAGGAGAAAAAGCATCTACCAGAGGGTCATGGAACTTGCCCAGATTGCCCATCCGAAATTTCGGGAAGATTTGATTGAAGAGGCCAAAAAGCGCCGGTATATTTTTGCCGATCAGCTCCCGCCATCCAACGAGGATCTCCTTTTTCTCGAAGACTATAAAACATCTATGAAGCTTCCGATGGGAAAACACATCGATTTCCGGCCGCTGCTCCCGTCGGATGAACTCGAATCACGGCACTTCTATTATTCCCTGCAGGAGGATTCGATCTATTTCCGTTTCTTCAATAAAAGGAGGGTTTTTTCCAGGGATATGCTGCAGAAACAGTGGGCGGAGGTGGATTACCGGAAGAATATGACTATCATCGGCTTCTGGCAGATCGGCAGGCGCAAGCAGATAGTGGCCATCGGTTCCTATGCCGGGGTTGATGAACATACTGCCGAGGCCGCCTTTCTGGTCAAAGAAGACCTGCACGGCATGGGCGTCGGCTCGCACCTTCTGAAGGTACTGGAAGAGATTGCCAGAATGAATGGATACACTGCCTTCGCCGCCACGGTGCTCTCCGAAAACACCAAGATGATCAAGGTCTTCATGGGCCGGTATCCACACGCCAAACGGGTCAAAAGCAGCAGTGGAGAGATCGAGATCGAGATGCCCTTCCTGTGACCTTGCGGGATGCACGTCACCCCGGCATCACTTTGTCTATTGTCTCGAAACCAGCTCCGGGAAATCCCAATAGAAGAACTCATTGTTTCGTGGTCCCTCGTCGGTGCGCCTTCTCGACTCCTCGCTCTCCCTGAGTTCGACCCTTCTTATTTTGCCGCTGATAGTCTTCGGCAGCTCGGAGACAAATTCTATAATCCTCGGAATCTTGAACCTGGCCAGGTTCTCCGTCGTATGCCGGAACACCTCCAGCGCCAGTTCCCAGGAGGGTTCATATCCTTTATTTAAGATGATATAGGCCTTCACGATCTGGTATCTCTTCGGGTCCGGGGCGCCTACTACCGCCGCTTCACCCACGGCCGGGTGCTCAACGAGAACGTTCTCCACATCAAAAGGGCCGATGCGATAGTCCGAGGATCGTATCACATCATCGGCCCGGCCGACATACCACCAATACCCATCCTTATCAAAGGCGGCACGATCCCCGGTATAATAGTAGTTGTCGACAAATACCCCCTTGGTTTTTTCCGGGTCATCGATATAGCCGACAAAGAGCCCTAGGGGGCGCCACCGGTCGAGCCTGACGGCGATGTGGCCTGTCTGGCCGTGAGTGGTCACGGGACTTCCACTGCTGTCCAACAGGACGATATCGTACATAAACGACGGAAACCCGAAGGAGCCGATACGCATCTTCCCCTGCATCCACGGCGGGTTACCGATCATGGCTGTGGATTCCGTCTGTCCGTAATAGTCGCGGATTTCGGTGCCGGTATACCGTTTCCAGCGGGTAATTACCTCGGGATTCAGAGGCTCTCCCGCACTCATCGACTGGCGAATGGACGAGAGATCATGCTGGGTCAGATCCAGATTGATAAATATCCGCCAGGCAGTCGGAGGGGCACAGAAGGTGGTCACCCCGCAAGTTGCAACGGCGTCCAGATAGCTGGGTCCGTCGAACACCTTGAAATTGAAGCCGGTTGCCGTCGCCCCCACGTTCAATGGCACGAAAAAACTGGACCAGGCCCATTTGGCCCAGCCGGGAGCGGAGAGGTTATGATGAATATCATCGGGCCGGATACCAACCATCACATCAGTGGAGAGATGGCCGACGGGGTAGGAGGTGGCCGAATGCCCCACCTTCTTCGGCAGCCCGGATGTCCCCGAGGTAAAAAAGCAGAAGAGAAGATCGTCGAATCTGGTCTTCGCCGCTTCCGCGACGGCAGCCTCCTCTTCCACCTCCTCATAGCTCGTCCAGCCTTCTTTCCGGCCAAGGACCAGTTTGATTTTTGGCTTTACCCCGGTAACGGCAATGGCAGCATCGATCATATCGGTGAAGGCGGCATCGGACAGAATGACATCCGGCGGATAGGATTCGAATCTGTACTGCATCTCCCGCATGATAAGGGACGTTGCGGTAAGCACGATCACCAGCCCCCCCTTCAGGCAGGCGTAGGCCCCAAACCAGGTTTCCGGCACCAGGGGGACCATCATATACACATTATCCCCCTTTTCGACTCCTGCTTTACGCAGCCTGTTCAGGCACTTATTGCCATTGGCCGCAAATTCCGCATAGGTATAGCTTTTTTTTCGCTGGGTGACGATATCCATCCAGAGAAGAGCCGTCTTCTCCGCCCTTTCCCGGACGTGAAGCTCATCAAAGATATCACCGGCCCAATTGAAATACTCCGGCAGTGTCATCGTATTCAGCTTCTGAAAAAAGGCCCGGGCGACCGATTCCTTCTGATCATCGTCGTCCATCATGTTCAATGCCATGACTTCTCTGTACAGATCTCTCATGCCCATACGATTTCCCCCTGAAAATAAACCGGCACCGGAAAGGCGGGTCTCTTTCGCTTTTATACCAGATGATTTTCCCTATCATACTTGTCTTCGCAACGCAATGGTTTTTCTCTGAAAGTACCTGTTATCCGCAAGACGTTAAACAAACTATTCTGAGAGGTTACCTGTCACGATGCGATCCGGATGCCGATACGATACAGGATTCCTGGAGCAGAAATCCCCTGTATCGGGTATATTTTCTCTTTGCAGAGAGGATATATGGAGGAAATACAGCAGCGGCAGAGATGCACACTCTGTCCACGCGCATGCGGAGCCGACCGGGACGGCGGACACGGGTCCTGCGGGACCGGGACCGGGACCGGCTTCGAGGTCGCCTCGGTTACCGTGCATCACGGGGAAGAGCCCGTCATCAGCGGGACGGACGGACTCTGCAATATCTTCTTTTCCGGCTGCAATCTGCAGTGCATCTACTGCCAGAATTATCAGATTTCCAGGAATACCGACAGGATACCAGGTTCTACCCTCTCCCTCCCTGAGCTTATCGGCCGCATCACCGTCATCCTGGATCGGGGTATTGAGAACATCGGCTTCGTGTCACCTTCGCATATGGTGCCACAGGTCAGGGCCATCACCCGGGAACTGCACCGCCTGGGATATTTCCCGATCGTCGTCTACAACACCAACGCCTATGAAAAGGTCGAGACGCTCCGCTCGCTCGAAGGCCTGGTAGATGTCTACCTGCCCGACTTCAAATACATGGACAAATCGCTTGCCGCCCACTGGTCCGGGGTGGCTGATTATCCTTCGGTTGCCTGTAGCGCCATCAAAGAGATGTACCGGCAGAAGGGAAACCGGCTCTTTTTTACCGACAGCGGCAAGCTCCGCTCCGGGATGATCGTCCGGCACCTGGTCCTGCCGGGGGCGGTCGCCAGCAGTATCGGGGTGTTCAGGTTTCTGGCCGAGGAGCTGTCCAACCGCCTGGCTGTATCCCTGATGGCCCAATACCAACCGACCAGGCATGTTATGGGATTGCCGCCTTTGCACCGGAAAATCACAGCAGCAGAGTATGAACAGGTGGCAACCGAGGTCGAAAGGCTCGGCTTCGAAAACGGCTGGTTCCAGGAATACGACAGCGCCGAGCAGTATAACCCCGATTTTACGTTGCCCTCACCTTTCGGCGGATAAGCACCCGTTGCTCAATGCAGGATCTGGCTCAGGAACTGTTTGGTCCGTTCGTTCCGGGGTCTGAAGAAGAACTCATCCGGGGTATTCTCTTCGACGATCTGGCCGGAGTCCATAAAGAGGACCCGGTGGGCGACACTCCTGGCAAAGCCCATCTCATGGGAGACGACCAGCATGGTCATCCCCTCCTGCGCCAGATCGATCATGACATCCAGCACCTCTTTGACCATCTCGGGATCAAGGGCGCTGGTGGGCTCGTCAAAGAGCATCACCTTCGGCTTCATGCACAGGCTGCGGGCAATGGCCACCCGCTGCTGCTGCCCGCCTGAGAGCTGGCCGGGGAATTTTTTGGCCTGTTCGGCAATCCGCACCTTTTCCAGATAATACATGGCCGTCTCTTCCGCCTCGCGCCGGGGCACCTTCCTGACCCAGATGGGCCCCAGGGTCAGGTTCTCCAGGATAGTCAGATGGGGAAACAGGTTGAAGTGCTGAAAGACCATCCCCACCTCCGTTCTGATCTTTTCTATGTTTTTTATATCATTTGTCAATTCAATATCATCGACGATAATCCGACCGCGCTGATGCTGTTCCAGGCGGTTGATACAACGGATCAATGTCGATTTGCCGGAACCGGACGGACCGCAGAGGACAATCCGTTCACCCTTCTGGACGGTGAGGTTGATTTCCTTGAGGACATGAAAATCCCCATACCATTTGTGCATGTCGATAATCCGGATGATGGGGTCGGTCCGGGGTGTATTCTGGAGGCTTTCTGCTGTCATCTCTTTTTATGATTATAAAAGTTTTTGTTAAAATTCAACATCCTGTAGAGAGTCTGGCGCGACCTCATGTCTTGAGGTCTTTTTCGAGGCTGCGGCTGAAGTTGGACATTGCAAAACAGCCCCCGAAATACAGAAGAGCAATGAAAATATAGGCCTCGGTACTGAATCCGGCCCATTCCGGATTGGCGAGTGTCACCTTGGTGGTCTTCATCAGATCGAAGAGCCCGATGATGATCACCAGCGATGTGTCCTTGAAGGCGGAGACCAGGATACTTACGGTCGGGGGGATGACTATCTTCAGGGCCTGCGGCAGAACCACCAGCCGCATTTGCTGCGAATAGTCCAACCCGAGGGCCTCGGCCGCCTCATACTGCCCCTTCGGAATGGCCTGGAGCCCGCCCCGGACCACCTCCGCTATATAGGCCGCCGTGAACATGATGATGGCCACCTGGGCCCGCAGGATTTTATCGACCGTGATCCCTTCCGGCAGAAACAGCGGGAACATCACTGACGACATAAAAAGAAGGCTGATCAGCGGAACACCTCGTATTAACTCGATATAAACGACGCTGAGTGTTTTGACGGCCGGCAGAGACGACCGCCGCCCCAGGGCCAGGAGAACCCCAAGCGGATAGGCCGCAGTCAAACCGAAAAGAGACAGCATCAAGGTCAGGATAATCCCGCTCCATTGCGAGGTCTCCACCCCGGGCAGGCCGAAAATCCCCCCTCGCATGATGATCCCCATAACGACAACACCGACAAGCCAGGCATACAGTAATTTTTTATTCCAATACCGCCGGTTATGGCTGAAAAACACCAGAACAACAAAAAGAAGAATGGCTGCCACCGGCCTCCACTGTTCCTGGAACGGGTAAAAGCCGAAAAGGATAAAGCGAAAGTTTTCGGTAACAACCGACCAGCAGGCACCGGTCGAGTCTTTACAGACCTGCCCCGATGAGGCCCAGACACTGTCAAAGAACGCCCATTTCAGAAGCGGTGGAATCAGCTTGTAGACCCCGAAGAGGATCAGAAGGGTCAAGAGAGAATTGAACGGGGTGTTGAACAGGTTGGCCCGTATCCAGCCGATCACACCGACACTTGTGATCGGCGGCTTGATCTCCGGGGAGGTTGCGGTTTGTGCGTGTCTTTCCATGGGCTATCTTTCCACCAGGGCTTTTTTCTTGTTATACCAGTTCATAAAGGCAGAAGTCAGAAGACTGATAAACAGATAGACCACCATGATCAAGGCCACCCCCTCGATGGCCTGACCAGTTTGATTGATAGTGGTATTGGCCACTGCCACAAAGTCCGGGAAACCGATGGCCACAGCAAGCGAGCTGTTCTTGGTCAGGTTGAGCATCTGGCTGGTGAGCGGCGGAATAATGACGCGCAGGGCCTGGGGGAGAATGACCAGAGACAGAACCCGGCGGGGCTTTAACCCCAGGCTTATGGCCGCTTCGGTCTGACCCTTGGAAATAGCCTGAATGCCGGTCCGGACGATCTCAGCGACAAAGGCCGAGGTATAGAGGACAAGCCCCAGAAGAAGGGCGCCAAACTCCGGACTGAAATTGATCCCGCCCTCAAAATTGAACCCGGACAGGTGCGGAATACTGAGTTCTACAGGTGCCCCGCCAACAGCCCAGACAAGCACCGGCAGAAGCACGGCAAGGCCTGCAGAAACAAGACCGGCCGGAAAATAGCGACCGGTCTTGTTCTGTCTGACTCGGGCCCATTTTTTTAGAAAATATCCTGCCAGAAGGGCGACAATACCTGCCAGACCTGCCCAGATATAGGCCGGGTGATAGGCAGGGAACGGATAGTAAAAGCCACGGGTATTGAAAAAGACGCCGGGCAGGGGATGGAGCGATTGACGCGGTAACGGCAGGGTATCGTGAAAAATGGAATACCAGAAGAAGAGTTGCAGCAAGACCGGGATATTCTGCAGGAACTCGGTATAGACAGCCGCCAGCCTCGAAACCAGCCAGTTCGTGGAGAGACGTGCAACGCCGACGATGATCCCCAGCAGGATCGTCAGAACAATGCCCAAGGACGACACCTTCAGGGTGTTCAGCAATCCTGCCAGCAGGGCACGGGCATATGTATCGGCAGCCGAGTAGTGAATGACTGCTTCACCAATCTCAAACCCGGCCTCCTTGTTGACAAACCCGAAACCGGTCGCTATGGACTGGCGCTGGAGATTTGTCTGGGCATTATAAAAGAAATAATAGCCGAGCAGCAACACCAGACCCAGGACCACTGCCTGATACAGGATGGCGAGTTTGTCCGAATCATGCCGGAAGGGAACCCGGCCTGGTGTATCTTTTCTTTCTGCTCCTGTCACGTATCATCTCTCCGGTCGGCAGTAACCTTTATAATTGTTCAGCTCTATTTATTTAAACGGCGGAGCGTACATCAACCCACCGTCTTTCCATTGGGCATTCAGGCCGCGTTTGATGGCAAGTTTGGTGTTGGTACCGACATTCCGTTCGAACACCTCTCCGTAGTTGCCGACCAGTTTTACGATGTTATAGGCAAACTTCTCGTCAAGCCCCAGGGCCTTGCCATTGCCGGCAGTGACCCCCAGAAAACGCTTGATATTCGGATCGTCGCTCTTCAGCATCTCTTCGACATTCCTGGAGGTAATCCCCATGTCTTCAGCAGCGATCATGGCCAGAACGCAGAAATCGACGATATCACGCCATTGCTCATCCCCATGGCGAACAACGGGGGCCAGGGGCTCTTTGGAGATGATCTCCGGCAGGAGCTCATAATCGGCAGGATTCTGGGCCACGGCCCGGATACCCGCCAGCTGCGAGGCATCTGAAGTCAGAACGTCACACCGGCCGGCAAAAAAGGCCTGATTGAGCTCGGTGTTCTGCTCGATGACGACCGGCTTCATGGTCAGTTTATTGGCCCGGAAAAAATCGGCCACGTTCTGCTCCGTCGTCGTCCCCGGCAGAACACAAACGCTGGCTCCGCCCAGTTCCTTGGCACTCTTCACGCCCAGTTTTTTCGGAATTAAAAAGCCCTGTCCATCATAATAATTGACGGCGACGAAGTTCAACCCCAGCTCGGTCTCCCGGGTAAGCGTCCGGGTGGCATTCCGGCAGAGGATATCGATTTCTTTGGACTGCAGGGCCGTAAATCGTGTCTGAGTCGTCAAGGTCACAAATTTCACCTTTTCCGGATCTCCGAAGATCCCGGCCGCCACAGCCCGAGCCGTATCCACATCCAAACCGCGCCAGACCCCTTTTTCGTCCGGCATTCCAAATCCGAACAGGGCCCCGTTGACCCCCACCTGCAGATATCCCCGGGCCTTAACCGCATCCAATGTCTCGCCTGCCCTGACTGCCGGAGCCATGAATACCGTTGCCGCCAACACCGCCAAAATTCCCGCCTTCAAGAGCTTCATCCGATCCTCCTTGTGACTTCAGGGTTGTAAGTCTGTCCACAAACAAATTTCAGGAAAAAGTACCTGGTTTTTTGCCGCCCAAACAAAATGGAGATCAATGAGGATGAGGCTAGCATATACCCCCCCTGTTTTCAATATCTTTTATACGATGTATTCCTGCTTTTAAAAACCTGCTATCATTTTATAATTAATGGTTTTTTCTCCCTGCCGACTTGTCGCCGGTTGCGGATCAGGATTTCCGGACATCTTATGCGGCTGTTCTTTTGTTTTTCCTGATCAATCTGAGCAAACTCTCTGCCGGTACTCTTGCCGCCCTGGAAAGGCGGCTGTTATATAATCCGGCAAAGGACAAAAAATACGTTAGGATATCGTCTGCGTGGACCCCGACGGAAAAAAACAGGCGATTCCTTCACGCGAAGGAATCGCCCAGAATACATACCACCTGATCAGGCAACGACCAGAAAATCATTGGCTGTGACCGCAGGTTTGGTGGTCAGAGTCGCAAACTGGACAGCCACTCCCTGGCCGCTGCCGTCGGCATCGTAGAAGAGAGCGCCTGATGTGGTGTTGTAGAGGAAATAGTCGTTGCTGTCTCCGGCTGCTCCGGTAGCGCTGGATTTAAAATAGTCGGAGGAAAGCGTCCCCACGGTTTGCAGCGCGGTGAAGATATCCTTGTCGAGCTGGATCTTATCCAGCCCTGCCGCAAAGTCGGTGATGCTGTCGATATTGGCCGAACTGAGCGCCGTATCGAAGACAAAGAAATCATTGCCGACTCCTCCTGTCAGTGTGTCTTTACCCAGACCGCCGTCCAGGATATCGTTTCCGGTCCCGCCGTTCAAAGTGTTGGCGGCACTGTTGCCGATGAGCACATTGTCGAGCGTATTACCGGTGCCGTTGATGGCTGAGGCACCCGTCAAGGTCAGATTCTCGATGTTTGCGCCCAGGGTCCAGGTGATGCCGGATTGAATGGTATCGGTTCCTTCACCCGCATTTTCCGTGACCACGTCAGTTGCAACATCGACCACATAGGTATCATTACCCAATCCTCCAAACATCTTATCGGCACCGGCGCCGCCATTCAGGGTATCGTTGCCGGCACCTCCGGTCAGGGTATTGGCGGCACTGTTACCGGTAAGTACATTATCAAGCGTATTGCCCGTGCCGTTGATAGCTGCACTGCCGGTCAAGGTCAGATTCTCGACATTGGTTCCCAGGGTATAGGTCACGCCCGACTGGATCAAATCGGTTCCTTCATTCACGTATTCAGTGACGATATCTCCCACATTGTCGATTACGTAGATGTCGTTACCGAGACCACCTGACAGCGTATCGGCACCGGTACCCCCATTGAGCGTGTTCGCGGCAGCATTGCCGATGAGCATATTGTTCAGGGTATTGCCGGTGCCGTTAATGGCGGCAGTACCCGTCAGGGTGAGATTCTCGACATTGGCCGCCAGGGTGTACGTGACGCTGGATTGAACGGTATCCGTTCCTTCACCCGCGTTTTCCGTGACCACGTCGGTTGCAACATCTACCACATAGATGTCGTTGCCCAACCCTCCCAACATTTTGTCGGCACCGGCGCCGCCATTCAGAGTGTCATTACCGGAACCACCTGTCAGGGTGTTCGCAGCGCTGTTGCCGATTAGTACGTTATCAAGGGTATTACCCGTGCCGTTGATGGCAGAGGTACCGGTCAGGATCAGATTCTCGACGTTGGCCGGCAGAGTGTACGTTACGCTTGCCTGCACAGCATCAAGCCCTTCGCCGGCATTTTCGGTGACGATATCTGAAGTACTGTCAACAATATAGGTATCATTTCCTGTACCACCACGCATGGTGTCATTGCCTGCTCCTCCATTCAATGTATCATTTCCGGCATTACCGTTAAGAATGTCATTTCCGGCAAGCCCGCTCAGGGTATCGTTGCCGGTGCCTCCGTTCAGCGTGTCTGCACCGCTGGTACCGGTCAAGGTGAGATCCTGAACACTGACTGTGATATCAAAAACATCCGTCGCCGTCAGATTTCCGGTGTCCATTGCAGTAACACGGACACTGATCGTGCCGAGAGCAGACGGTGTCCCGCTGAAGATCCTGGTTGCCGCGTTAAAGCTCAGCCATGACGGCAGGGCACTGCCATCTGCAAGCGTTGCGCTGTAGCTGAGCACATCGCCCGCATCGGGATCGGTAAAGGCAGTGGCCGAAATCGTGGTGCTGAACCCACTCCCCAGGGCGGCTGTCTTGTCGGGCAGGGCCGTCGACAGGACCGGGGCCCGGTTGGCTGCCCCGACGTTTAAGGTCACATATTCCCCCGCCGAGTAATTGTAGTTGTCGGTGCCCCATAAAATAAACTGCAGGCTCCCTATATCGCCTGCTCCCGGTGTACCCGACAGGGTCCGGGTGGCGGTATCGAACCTGAGCCAGGAGGGTACGGCCGAACCATTCGGCATCTTCACACTGTAGGTGATCGAATCCCAAGGGTCGGGATCGGTGATCGTAGCAGCCGGCACGATAGAGGTAAACAGACTGCCGGCGCGTGCCTGCAAGGTGGGGAGGTAGCTGTTGACTGTCGGTGCATGGTTAGTAGTCGCTCGATCGACAACCGTCTGGATCATGGCCTGATCCCAGGTTACGTTGTTTGCAAATTCGACACTGTTCACTTTATGATCGAAGGTTGTACCGTCGATAAGCGTATCCGCCGCATAGTAGTTGATGAAACCGATCTGGTCATTGCTGCCCTTAATCTTAAAAAACAGATTGTTGCCGGATTTGAAGGCCAGCACGTCGGTGTCATTGATGCCGTTGCCGAAGCGGAGGATATCGCCGCCGCCGGCCTGATCCAGATCATCGATGCTGTCCTGGCCATCGCCCCGATTATAGAGGTAGGCATCATTCCCCAGACCTCCTTCCAGATAGTCATTTCCCCAGCCTCCGGTCAACAGGTTGTTGCCGTCATTACCCCACAGGCCGTTATCCAAAGCGTTTCCGGTAACAAAAAGGTCTTCGCTGCCATCCACCGCCAGGCGCTCCAGATTCGCCCCCAGGGTGAAGCTCACCGTGCTGCGGACAAAATCGTCGCCTTCGCCTACGGCCTCAATGATCGTGTCGCCCGGATCGTCAACTTCATAGTCATCTCCGGTGCCGCCGATCAGGGTATCCTGCCCGATATCCCCGAACAGGGCATCATTGCCGCCGCCTCCGACCAAGGTGTCATTCCCAGCGCCTCCCCAGAGGTTATTGTCGGCAGCGTTGCCGGTGATGACATTGTCTAGACCATTGCCGTTGCCCCGATAGACCGTACCGGCAAGCGTCAGATTCTCGACGTTCTGGCGCAGAATATAATACGATTCGAAGCTCCTGATCTCCGTATCGGTCACCTGATTATATCCCTAATAAATTGTGTCGCCTTCCGATTCGGTCAGATAGGTGTCATTCCCGGCGCCTCCTTCCAGGATATCGGTCCCCAGCCCTCCATCAAGAATGTTGTTTCCGCTGTTGCCGATCAGGTTATTGTCGGCAGCGTTGCCTACGGCATTGATATTAGCTGTTCCGGTGAGAGTGGCGCCCAGCACGATATCAAAAGAGGACTCGACGGTATCGTTCCCTTCACCGGCCAGTTCGATAATCACATCGCCTGTGTTGTCGACTACATAGGTATCATCACCGGTGCCGCCAAGCATCCGGTCCTCACCGGCGCCGCCAATCAGGCGATCATCGCCTGCACCACCTAGCGGTTCGTCATCCCCGCCTTGCCCATCCAGAATGTTATTGCCGCTGTTGCCGATCAGTTGGTTGCATTCATTGTTCCCTGTGGCGTTGGTATCGGCTGTACCTGAGAGGGTGAGATTTTCAATATTGGCAGCCAGCGTCCAGTTGATCGAACTCTCGACGGTATCGGCGCCTTCGCCTGCCAGTTCGACAACAACATCGCCTGTGCTGTCAACCACATAGGTATCATCGCCCCTGCCGCCTGCCATACGGTCATCCCCGGCCCCGCCGTCCAGCAGATTGTCGAGCTCGTTGCCGGTGAGGATGTTGGCCTGGGAGTTGCCTGTGCCGTTCACGGCCTGGGCGCCTAGCAGCACAAGATTCTCGACATTGTCGGCGAGAGTATAGCTGACCGAGGCGGTGACGGTATCGGTGCCGCCACCAGCGGCCTCGACCACACTGTCGCCCGTATTGTCCACCAGGTACTGGTCATTGCCGGCGCCCCCGATCAGGGTATCGGCACCGGCCAGGCCGTTCAGGATATTGTCCTGGCTGTTGCCTTCAATGCGGTTGTCCAGTTCGTTTCCGGTGCCGGTTGTTGCAGAGCCTTCGGCCAGACGGAGATTTTCAAAATTGGCCGCCAGGGTAAAGTTCAGCCCGGCAATGACGGTGTCCTGTCCTTCACTGGGGTTTTCGATCAGCACATCGTCTGCACTGTCCACTGTATAGGTGTCGTCGCCGAGGCCGCCCGCCAGGGTGTCCGTGCCGCTCCCTCCATCCAGCAGGTCATTGCCGGCACCGCCATAGATCGTGTCGTTATCAGAACCACCGCTGAGTTGATCATTGCCGTCTTCACCGTATAAAATATCCTCACCGGCATCGCCGTTCACCATATCGTTACCGGCACCGGCATGCACAATGTCTTTACCCTCTCCGGCCTTTATCACATCATCCCCGTCGCCGGAATTGACCGTATCGTCACCAGCCAGGGCGTTGATGTTGTCCCTTCCCGAGGTCCCGGTCAGGATGTCCGCCCCTGGTGTGGCCGGGATATCGATACCGACCGCGGCGATCACCTCGGAAACGGTCATGGTCTGACCATTTGAGAATTCAATGACATCGATCGGTGAGGTGGCGGCCAGATTATTGTAATCCACGCCGTCGAGATGCAGTTCGTCACCGGCTGTCCCGGTGCCGATCATCAACGACCCCAGGGACAGCTTGATCGAGTTTAGGTTGATACCGCCCTGCAGGACCAGACGGTCATTGCCTCCGTCATCCTGCAGACGCTTGATGCCGCTGCCGGGCGAAAAGTAGTAGGTGTCATCGCCAGTGCCGCCGTTCATGGTGTCATTTCCCGTTCCGGGGTTGATAAAATCATTGCCGGCACCGCCCAGAAGGTGTCATCCCCGGCACCGCCAAACAATCTGTCGTTCCCGTCGTCTCCGGACAAGATGTCGTCTCCGTTTCCGCCTACCAGTTCATCATTGCCGTCGCCGCCATACAGCGTGTCCTTTCCGTTCCCGGAGTTATCGGCATTGTCCCCCCAGAGGACATCATCGCCGCTGCCGCCGGACAAAAAATCATCCCCATCCTGGCCGATCAGGTGGTCGGCGCCGTCATCGCCGTACGGCGTGTCATTGCCGCCTTCCCCTTGCAGTTGATCATCTCCGGCGCCGCCGGATAAGAGGTCATTCCCCTGGCCCGTGCCGTCCCCGAAGTCACCCCAGAGGATGTCGTTGTCCTCATCGCCGTACAGCGTGTCATTACCGCCACCGCCGATAAGCTGGTCCCGGCCGGATCCACCGTGCAATTCATCGTCACCGTCAAACTTCGCATCCAGGCGGCTTACAACATCGTCGCCCCAGAGCACGTCATTGCCGGGGTCTCCATAAAGGATGTCATTCCCGCCTGTTCCTGCCATCAGGTCATCACCGTCACCGCCGTGCAACGTGTCATTTCCATGGTATATCCCGGCCAGGTTGCTGCCCGTATCGTCGCCGAAAAGCACGTCATTACCGGCACCGCCGTACAGGATATCATTATTGCCGCCGCCATCCAGCTGGTCGGCTCCGTCGCCACCGTCGAGGTAATCCTTGCCATGATAGGTTCCTGGCAGGTTGCTGCCCACGTCGTCACCCCAGAGCATGTCATCTGCATATTCCAGAGCAAACCGGACACCGATTCCACGTGATTTCGGACACCGATTCCATTTGAATCCGGACAGTGATTCCAGACGAATCTGGACAGGAGTTTGTTAACGTACAGCGGCGCATAGAACTAATTGGTAGAGAAG
>CAIUQR010000127.1 GCA_903901335.1 uncultured delta proteobacterium
AGCTTGTGCTTGATGATCACTGCCCCGATCACCAACCGGGCATTCTTGGCAGGCCTACCTCGGTCGGCACTCATCTTCTTGTAGTACCCTTTGGATAATTCATCTCAGGGGATTCTCTGGCCCAGTTTCACCCAGCGATTTTCCGGGTTCAGTTTTCCGCCAAACGGTAATGTAAAACCTTCCAGAGACAACTGACGTTCACTCGTGTATCGAATCATGGGCAAGCCTTTTCAAGGTATTATTTGAAATTACTTGCACATATTACCACATTTCATGCAATCTTTCTCTATTATATCAGAGTGTTGTTGTTTTTTGAGGAGAATCTACTTTGTTCTTATCTATAAATAACCATGACCTTGTTTAAGATGATCATAGCCGCTTCCAAAGCGTTTAATGCATTATATGAGAGATCTGTTTTCTCGTATCGTGGTACCAGCTTGCGAAACCGGTTAAACCAAGAATGGGCGAGCTCTACTATCCACCTGCGTGCTTTGAAAGTGGGATCTCTTTCGATCAATTTCTTTTCCTCTCCTCTGGGACGGATATGGGGTACAAATCCATTTCTGATTACCATCGAACTTCAGCCAGCTTAAGCAGGCGTTGCGGAACCGGCTGAGTTCGTAAGGCTACATAAGTTAACCGATTAACCATCGTATGTAGTTGAAACCGGCGATTGAAGCGATAGCAAAATTCGGCAAGATAACGAGGTAAGTGCCTGCCACTGATTGCATGATGAGTACCATGCAGGGCATTTTTCACGTTGCCAATAACAGTATTGAGCCATTGGAACACCTTGCGATCATCGTACTTCCTCCCGGTGGATGTTACAATCGGCTCATGTTGGCATTGGTTTTTTGTGACAGCGGGAAAACAATTCAAACCATCGGAGATAACGTGGCTTTCAGGTCGGAGGTGCTTTGCGCTCCACGCGGAGATTTCGTCCTTGGTGAAGCTGGTGAGGTGACTGATCTTGAGAAACAGGGGATGCCCTTCGGGTGAAAGAGACAATGCAGCTAGAAGCGGCATCTTGCCGGTAGCGCCACGACCTCTTTTGCCATCTCGCTTTTTGCCGCCCCAATAGGCATCGTCGATGAGAAGCAATCCCTTCAATGTCTTGCAATCATCTCGGTTTTTCATGACCTGTTGTAGCTTGTGTTTCATTCGCAAGGCGGCATTGGAGGAGATACCGATGGTCCGGGCCAGATTGAGCGAAGAGATGCCATCCTTTGCCTGTGTGACCAGATAAATGCTCATAAGCCAGATCTTCAAGGGGAGTTTGGTGTCGGCAAAGATGGTCCCCTGGATCAGAGAGGTCTGCGCATGGCACTTGTAGCATTGGTAGACTTTGCGGTCTCGAATTTCGCAATAACCCAAATGGCCGCACTTTGGGCATTGAAAACCCTGAGGCCAGCGCATTCTGAACAGGGCATCCCGGCATTGTTCTTCCGTGCCATATTGTGAGAGAAATTCGGTCAAGCTTAACCCTTTTTGGAACTGAATTTTGTTTTTTGCCATGGTGAGCTCCTTTTAGGATTGTTTTTTGGAGTACATTACCATGGCTGGTATGACAAATAATGTCATACCAAGGATATAAACAGTTGAGGCTGAGTTTTAGTGGTAATCAGAAATCCATTAGATGTAACCACATCTTCTTTTCCGACATATGCTGCGTCAAGACAAAGATTCGAAGGTGTACTCCCCTCTTCCGGTTCAAAAATCCGTCCTTTCAGCAACGGTTCCAAGGAAATACTGTCATGCCGGTTGGC
>CAIUQR010000128.1 GCA_903901335.1 uncultured delta proteobacterium
AATGTCTTCAAGAGTATCTCGATGAATTTTGTTATCGTTTTAATCGGAGATTCTGGGAACCGGAACTTCCCCTACGTTTACTCAACGCTTGCCTTGCCCACGTACCGATTAGGCTTGCTGAGTTTCATTCATAGCCACTTTTAAAAATGAAAAAGAAAGAAAAACAGTGCGCAGTCTGTCCATTCTGGTCTCCGGCTGAAAAGACCTGCAAGATGCAGGCACCAGGACTCTTTATTCCACTGGATGACCACGTTGAGATCTATTGCAAAAGACCTGAGTATGTACTTTGTCGGCAGTACAGGTTAGGTCAGGATATCAACCGGGAAACCGGAAAGGCAGCCCTGAATATCAAAACGGGGAATCGACGCCAACACCCCAGAATCACAAGTAATCACCTTCTTTCTCTTGTTCGGCTGAGCGACTCTGGACAGGTGGTTTGTAACCGCCCTTCCAGGGCCAGCACCCTGGACCTCAGTTCCGGAGGCATGCGTCTTACTACCAGAGAATTGCTGATGCATGACAGCATCATCCAGTTTCACTTCAAGAGTCCTTTCCCTTCAACTCTAAAATCGGGATTGGCGCAAGTGAAATGGTGTGAGCTGGCCGGCAACGATCTGGAATATCATGCAGGCCTGGCCTTCCAGAACGACGAGGTTGTTCGGGCAATGGACAGTTATCTGGGTTCACAGGCCTAGGAAGGGCGGTGTAATTCCCTTCAGCACATCATTTCCCCCCAATCTCATTTTATTTCGACTACATCCTTAGCCATCCAGACCAGGATCAGAACCGGAATTCCCATCACTGCAGTAAGGAGGAAAAACGACTCATATCCCCATGCGGTGACAATCTCACCGGAATACCCGCCGATCAGCTTCGGAAACAGGGTCATCATCGAGCTGAACAGGGCATATTGCACTGCAGTAAAGGAGATATTGGTCAGACTGGAGAGAAAGGCGACAAAGGCAGTAGCCGCAAGCCCGGCGCTGAGATTATCGACCGCAATGACCATAGTCAGCATTGAGATATCGGCACCGCTCCCGGCAAGAAGCATAAAGAGCAGGTTGGAGACTGAGGACAGGAAGGCCCCGAGAAACAGGATCGCATACACCCCATACCGTAACGTCAGCATTCCACCTAAAAAGCCCCCAAAAATCGTCATCCCGACACCATAGACCTTGGTAACCCCGGCAATGACATTCTTGCTGAAACCCATATCGAGATAAAAAATATTGGAGACAACCCCCAAAACAATGTCGGAAAGTTTATAAAAGCCGATCAGGGTCAATAATAATATCGCGGTGCGAACACCATAGCGGGAGAAAAAATCCCTGACCGGATCAACATAAGTATCGAAGACCATCTGCCTGTCCACCAATCCGGCAAAGAGAGCAAGCCGTATACCTAGCCCCGCGACAAGCAGGGCGATTACCAGGCGGCAGGTTTCAATGCCGAAACTCACAACGTTCATGTTTATTGACATCTCCCTGGCAATCGTGTCTTTAACAGTCGCTGCCTGAGCGGCGCTGAAGAAGAAGGTGGTTGCAAAAAGAGTGACCACCAGTAAAAATAACCCGAGAAACCGCACATATTGCCAGGTTGAATAGACACCATCACCCGGCCGGCTGTTTCTTTCGGGTTCCCGAATAAGCAGTGTGGTTATGACCCCTGCAGCCATCGCGACAGCCATAAGCAGATACGTCGAACACCAGGCACTGTACTGGTACGCACTTTTACTTGTACCGAAGAAAGAGGCCAGAAACAGCGCCCCGGCCCCGGCAACCAGCATTCCGATTCTGTAGCCTGCGATATACACAGAGGAAAGCAGGGCCTGGAGCGAGGTATCAACACATTCTATCCGATAGGCATCAACAACAATATCCTGGGTAGCCGATGCAAACCCGAGCAGGACGGCGGCCATTGCCATGCAGGTCAGACTCTTTCCACCACCGACCGGGTTCACAAGAGCCATCCAGATTATTGCAGCGATAATAAACACCTGGGAAGCAAGAAGCCATGATCGCCGTCTTCCGAAATACGCTGTCAAAAGGGGTAAGGGCATCCGGTCAACCAGGGGAGCCCAGATAAATTTGAAAGAATACCCAAGAGATGCCCAGCTGAAGAAGGTTACTGTGCCCCGGTTGACTCCCGCCTCACTCAGCCAGATGGAGAGGGTAAAAAAAATCAATGAAAACGGAATGCCGGCAGAGAAGCCAAGAAAGAGCATGGCCACTACCCGGGGATGCAACCAGGCTGCAAAGGTCTCACTCCAGGTGCGTTTTTCTTTATCGGGCCTGCTCATTCTTGTCTTTTCCTCCCAATGCGATTATTCTGTTTGTTTTAAAGCAGAAATGATAATGCACACTCTCTGACCAAAACGCAAGATAAAGAAATGGTTAACATCTGCTCCCGGCAACCATCACAGCACCAAGGTAACCAACTGATCATTTCTCGTTGCCCGTAATGCCGGAATCAAGATAATAAAAGAGAACAGACACCACCCTCTGAGGTGGTCAAAAGGAA
The DNA here is from genome assembly GCA_903901335.1 of uncultured delta proteobacterium. Taxonomy (GTDB): domain Bacteria; phylum Desulfobacterota; class Desulfobulbia; order Desulfobulbales; family Desulfocapsaceae; genus CAIUQR01. Next base: position 2,521 of record CAIUQR010000128.1, read on the forward strand.
CTATGTCGATCAGAATTTACAACACACTCACCCGAAGGAAGGAACTCTTCACCCCGCTTGAGCCGAACCATGTCAGGATTTATGTCTGCGGCATTACATCATATGACTATTGTCACATCGGACATGCCCGCTCGGCCCTGGCCTTTGACATGATTGTCCGTTATCTGCGCTATCGTGGTTACACCGTCACCTACATCCGCAACTTCACCGATATTGATGATAAAATAATCAACAGGGCGGCCGAACAGAACACCACTACGGAAGAGCTGGCTGATCGTTTTATCCGTGAATTTTATATAGATATGGACGGTCTTGGAATCGACCGTCCGACCTTGGAACCTAAGGCGACCGCGCATATTAACGAGATGATCGACCTGATTGCCGAACTGATCGATTCCGGATTCGCCTATCAATCCGGCAATGATGTGTATTACTCGGTCAACAGTTTTCCGGAATATGGGAAACTTTCCGGTCGTAACCTTTCAGATATGCAGGCCGGGGCCAGGGTTTCCATCAATGAACAGAAAAACAATCCGATGGATTTCGTCCTCTGGAAGGGTTCCAAACCCGGCGAGCCGACCTGGGACAGCCCCTGGGGACCAGGCCGGCCGGGTTGGCATATCGAGTGCTCAGCGATGAGCCGGAAATATCTGGGCAACACCTTTGATATTCATGGGGGCGGTCAGGATCTGATCTTTCCTCACCACGAGAACGAACTCGCCCAGAGCGAAGGAGCCAACAAAGCGCCTTTCGTCACCACCTGGATCCACCATGGCTTCGTCACGATCAGAGACGAAAAAATGTCGAAATCACTCGGCAATTTTCTGACAATTCGCGACATTGTAAAACAGTATCACCCCGAGGTAATACGGTTTTTTATCTTTTCGACCCATTACAGAAATCCGCTGGACTTCTCCGAAACGGCCATGCAGGATGCGACAGCAGGACTGGACCGGTTGTATAGCTGTGTCGCCGCTATCGATTGCCTGACTGCGGCAGGCGACCTCAATGTTCCTTCTCTGATCTCGAAGAAAGACCGGGTGAAGCTTACCTCCATGGAAGAGCGATACCAACAGGCCATGGATAACGACTTCAATACGGCCCAGGCCCAGGCTATCCTGTTTGATACCGCCAAGATTTTGAATAAAATCGAACAGCAGCTGACTGAAAATTCTTCCCCGGAGGATGTCCACTTCCTCCGGGATACCCTCGTCGTCTTCAAGAAACTGGCAGGAATCATGGGACTCCTGCAGGAAGATGCCGTCACCTACCTGCGTCAAAAAAAGGCGGCTTTACTCGAAGGACTGGATATTGATGAACTCACCATCGAGGCGATGATCAAAGAACGGAATGAGGCCCGTGGTGTCCGGGACTGGGCTCGTAGCGACCAGATTCGGGACCGGCTTCTGGCAAAAAATATTGAATTAAAAGACGGCCCCGAAGGGACAGCCTGGGTAATAAAACGAAATCAGATATGATGGAGGTAAGGCCATGGTCAGAATTCCAGCAGTTGCAGACCGTTTCTATCCCGGCAGCCAAATCGCCCTCACCCGTGAAGTAAGGAAACTGATCGGAACCGTCCCGGCCGACAGACAGAAGACCCTGGCTGTGGTCTCCCCTCATGCCGGGTATATCTACTCCGGGGCGATCGCGGCTGAAACACTGCGGCAGGTGGTCGTTCCTGAGACCGTCATCATCCTTGGCCCCAATCATCATGGTCAGGGCGCCGAGATCGCACTTTCCACATCCATCTGGGAGATGCCCATGGGCGATGTCCCGATTGACATGGACCTGGCAGAGAGAATCCTGGCGGGATCTCCGTTCATTAAAAAAGACGAGGCAGCCCATCGATTTGAACATTCTCTGGAGGTGCAGGTCCCTTTTCTCCAGGAGATGCAGCCGAATCTGAACATAGTTCCATTGGTCATCTCTCATATCACCTACCCGATGTGTGAAAAGGTAGCGAACGTCCTCGCAGAGTCCATTAAAGAATCCGGCAAGGACGTTCTTATCGTCGCCTCAAGCGATATGACCCATTACGAACCGCGACGAGTTGCGACCCAAAAAGACTCCCTTGCTCTCGATAAGCTGCTGGACCTCGACCCTGCAGGACTGTACCGAATCGTCGTTGATGAAGGAATCACGATGTGCGGATTTATCCCGGTAACCATCGCCCTGCTGGCATCCCTGCAATGTGGAGCACGGCAGGCCAGGCTTGTGCGATATACCGACTCCGGGGAGGTCTCCGGGGATACCGGTCAGGTGGTAGGCTATGCGGGTGTAATCATCTTTTAGGTTGCTTCCACCCTTGGACTGCAGTCCGTCAGGAAGAGCAACCCGAAGCAAAGCCCCACAGCGGATCTCGCCTGATAAGTTTCAAACACCTGCAGACTATCCATTTGCAGACTATCCACCTGATCAGTTACGATTTTTTCTTGACAGTCAGGACTATTTTTTCTATATACTTGTCCTCACCATTGCATACTGATGGGGGATGGTCTAATGGTAAGGCGGCGGACTCTGACTCCGCTTATCGAGGTTCGAGCCCTCGTCCCCCAGCCAAACAATAACAAGCACTTACTTCTTTTTGAAGTAAGTGCTTTTTTGTTTTTCAGATGATTTGTACAACTCCCGTACAACCTCAGCATGTAATTGCCGCTTTTCAGATTCTTCGTTACGCACCATTGCTACCACTTAAAAACAACGACAACGATCAGCAAAAAGCCAATGGGAATCCTAATCTTTCCTGCAATCGCTCAATCACTTTCACCCTTACTCAACTGTTAACCTTTTCTGAAACCTCCCCCGAAGGGGGTAGGGGGTATTTATATATTCTCCTTCCTTTATATAGTGGATACGACACCCGTGTCGCACCACTGACGACAGCCGTGTCGTACCACTACTGAAATGACCCTGACGCTGAAGATATATCAAGTGGCACTGATGCTCACATTCCTTTGACAACCTCAGATTTTTGGATTCAGCGGCGAGAAAACCGGCCAGAATTTTGGCAGGACGCAAATGTAATAATATTTAAGTCAATCTTTGTGGGCATTATGCGTAACAAGTTGGCCTGTTTATCCATGCAGGCTTTCGATCCATCTGATTGCTTCCTGATCAGAAACCTTGCCGAGATTGTGTACGCCCACCAGAGCAGCTTCTAATTCCTCCAGGGAACATCGGTGCTGACTCTTCTGAACTAGATGCTGGCTGCTCTGGTATGATTTTCATTTATTCACCCTCGCTCAGTTTCCCTGCAATTTCTGCAATTTCAATTAGCCCTGCTCTTCGACCTTCGGAAAACGCGAATTCGATTTTTTTATCTTCTCCAATATCGGACCACGGGGTATCATATTCGGCGTTCCACATTTCAACAAGTTCAGTGTATGTCATTTTTCCTCCTATTCTTTTCCTCCATTTTTATCATTTTTTAGCTCCACCGCCGAGCGACTTTCTTGGAGACTTTTTCAAAAAACAATGGTTCATCTGTGTCCTCATCTGGAAGACGGGGAGTTTCAATCCTCAATTACTTCCGCCCCTTTTTCAGGATTCAAGGCGCTGGCAATCGCCGCCATATAGACCCTCGGTAATGCCTGCTGGTAGATTATTTTCTCGAACACCACCTTCAGGACGAGGGCTTGTCCAAGACTGACGATGAGCAGCACCCGTTGAAGGAAAAAAGTAAGGAACTTGTAACCGATAAAGGGAAACGAGGAAAGACCTCTGTATCCATCACCAGGCAGGGTAAAAGGAAAGCGTTTTCAAGAGCCTGCACTATCCGCTGTGAAAAGGAAAATGCTCGACCAGGAATTGCTAAAGTGTAATAATTACAGCTTTATTCAGTCTCAGATCATATCACATCTCCTTGTTTTGAGACTATAGAGCGGAAAGATGTTGATATACTCCCAAGGGGATTTTGTTACATATACTGGCCAGCAACCTTACTCAGGATAAGGTCCAACTGTGGAATCTATTTTTAGGCTAAACTTGCCAAGATATATCTCTCGCCGCTTGATAGTCGGCATCTTGCTTGGGAGAAGGATACGGTTTTCTTTCCACCGCTTTTGCTAAGGCATCTTTCAGTGCCGCCTTTTGATAAGGCTTGTGCAGGAAAACTTGATTTGGGATCTTTAGATGGTCTCCGGATATCACCTTGGACTCATCATGCCCACTAGCCAGGACCACAGGGATGTCCGGTCGGATTCCGCGTAGGACTGATAGAGTTTCCCATCCATTCATGCGTGGCATACTCAAATCGCAGAGGACAACGTTAATTTCATCCAGATGTGCACGGAATACTTCTACCGCCTCGACCCCATCCTTTGCCAGGTGAACTGCAAAGCCTAAGCGCATGAGCATGGTTCTGGCCATTTCCCGCATCATTTCCTCGTCTTCCACCAATAGCACCGTGCCAACCCCTTCCTTTATGAATGGTCGAAATATTTCATCACGCTGTTTTGGGATTTCTTCAGTAGAAATCGGTAAGAACACATTGAAGGTAGATCCACATCCAACCTCGCTCCTCACCGTGACAACACCGCCATGTGCCTTCACTATTCCTAAAACAACGGGCAGACCAAGACCGCGGCCGGTAAATTTGCTTGAAAAAAACGGGTCGAAAATATTATCAATGTCGGCTTCTGAAATTCCGCATCCTTGGTCCGACACCTCCAGGCTGGCATATGGATTGTCCTGAGACTGCCAATCGACAGGGAAACGGTGTGCTTTTGGAATATCAATGGGATGAGCAATATTTAAGGCCAAATGAACATCCCCATGTTTCTCAGGGGCAGCTTCCCAGGCATTGGTGACCAGGTTGGTCAGGACCTGTTGCATCTGGTTCTTATCGGCGTTGACGGTCGGACCAGGAGACGGTAAATCCACTTTAAAAGTTATATTTTTGGGTGCAGCGGCCAGGAGTAATGGCAGGCTCTGGCGGCAGATTTCGGACAGATCCTGCGGTGCATGTTTGCCGATTATTTGTCCAAGATACGCGAGCATCAGGCTGCTGAGTTCCACAGACTTGCAGGCTCCTCCCATAGCAGCGTTCAGGAGTTTGACAGATGGTTCATTCGGTGACAGGTCAGAAATAGCCATTTCCAGGTTGCCCATCACTACTGCCAGCTGATTATTAAAGTGATGGGCGATGGCCCCGGCCATGCGGTTTAGGCTTTCGGTCTTCTGAAATTGTCGGTTTACTTCCTCCAGCTTTGCTTTTTCTTCTTCCGCTTGCTTCCGTGCGGTGATATCTCGAAACGACCACACGCGGCCTACGATAGTATCTTCAATTCTTTGGGGTTGCGAGTATCGCTCAAAAACGCGCCCGTCCAAAAACTCGATCTGGTCAAAACTCGATTGCTCCGGTTGTTCATACAATTCCTGAACTTTTGAGATAAAGCGGTCCGGATCAGCGAGTTGCGTTAGAATATGATTTATTGCTTTTTCATCTTCGTGGCTAAGGAGAACGTTTTCAGGTATCATCCACATCTCGGCGAATTTCTGGTTCCATCGAGCAATTTTTCCCTGTTTGTTAACAATGAGGATACCATCGGCAGTGGATTCCAGAGAGGCACTGAGCAAAGATAAGGAATTTTTCAATGCCTCCTCGGCCTGCTTGCGCTCGCTGATGTCGCGGCTTATACCAAGCATACGGATAGGGGTTCCCTCGGAATCCCGAATAACAATCCCATTGGCTTTGATGTACTTCAGTGTTCCGTTTGGATGCAGTATTCTAAACTCTATATCCCACTCTTTCTCTCCTCTTAAGGCAGCCTGACATTCTTCAATCGTCTTGTCGCGGTCTTCCGGATGCAGGCTGCTTTGCCATGCCTCGATTCCTCCAGAAAATGTTTCCCGGGAAAGACCATGAAGTTCAACCATTCGGTCATCCCATCCCATGGAGTTATTGGTAATGTCCCAGTCCCAGATCCCAAGTTTAGCAGACTGGGTTGACAGTGTAAGCCGTTGCGTAACTGAATGGAGTTCTTCGACCCGCAGTTCAAGAGAATCACGGGTTTCACGGACCCTCCCGATCATTTCGTTGAAAGCGATCGCAAGCGCCGTCACCTCATCGTAACCCTTCACTTCGGCAGTAATATCGAGAGAACCGTTCTCCGCAATACGCTTTGCTGCATCGCTCAATATCGTCAGCCTGTCAGTAAGCCGGAACGAGATTTTCTTTGAAACAAGCAGGCTGACAAAGATGAACAGCAGCCCCGCAACACAATAGAGTCCAACAAGCCACCCGGTCTTTATTTTCCGATAATCGTTTATCTCTACCTGCAACGCCATCCTGTCCAGAGGCGGAGCTAGGCGAAGCGGCTTCTTTGACTGAAAGAAACTGGCCTCGGCTTTTTTGTTCTTTTCCAGTAACACAGTATTGCCGCTCAGCAGCGATATGCTTCGGTCATCGCTGATGTTGAAGGAGTGCAAGGCATTTGCAAACAGTTCACCCATATTCATCTCCGCCACCAATACGCCCTCCGGCTTGTTTGTCATAACCCAGATGACCGGCAAAGCCATCAAAAGAACTGTTTCATTATCGTTCTTCACCAGTTCCACGAAGCCTTTTCCTTCCTCGATCGTTCTTTGCAGTAGTTCCGGAGAATTGAATTCGCGCGGGTTCCGGACATTTGACGCCAGGGGCTTGCCCATGAAATCGCAGAGAGTAAGCTTGACGCTGATGTCGTTCGGAAGTTTGAAACTTTTCATGAAAGGGATGATATACGCTTCTCGGCCGACGGTGTCGACAATTGCGTTGGTAATGATGAGGTTTCCGGAAATATTAATGAGAGACTCGGAGATCAAGTTCATCGTGTTCTCGAACTCCTTTGAATCACGGTCTATATCGGAATCGAGCGTCTGCAGGATATTTTGCACTACTAAATACCTCATGAACCCGAATGACAGCAATCCGATAATCAGGAGCATGGACACCGTGAGGCTGATCATCGCAAAATTGAAACGATAGTATATGCTGCCGTTCATCCGCTTGTAAAATGACAGGAGCTTTTCCTTGCTGCCGGAAGGCATTTTTCTAGATTCGTTCATTTAATTTCACGGATAAAGCCCGAAGTGTCATATCGTGACATTGTCACGTTCTGAGGACTTAAGGCTTCATGGCGGGTTTGGGTGAATGGCTGTTTGTAGTGCATGATGAGCCCATTATAGTCAGTGACCTCTCCAAGGGCTTTTTGTACCGCTGGCCTGTCAGTTGAGCCCGCCTTGTCGATCGCAAGTGCAAGAATATGCATCAGATCGTATGCATGGACAAATCCCATGGGTGATTTTATGTCTACAGGATTCTTGATCCCAAAAAGCCTGTGGGCAATTGCCATCACGCTCTTTACCTTTTCAGTTTCGCTATCATGGATGTTGTAGGTCTGCGGGAAAACCAGGTCAACCTTGCTAAGTGCTTCGCCGCTCATTTTGAATAAATCGCCACCAGTGATGCTGGCTGTACCTATTATGGGCAGGAGCTGGTTTGGTTGCATCTGTGCCACTTCTCTCACCAACAAGGCCCCCTCGGTTTCGATAGATATCATGATAACCGCTTCGGCCCCTGATTTAAGAATCGTATCATATTTTTCTGCCAGAGTATTTTCACCGTAATTGTACCACTGAACAGACGTAACACTGATTTTAGGATTTGCAGCAGCAAACTTTTGTATAGCCGCGTCATTGCTCCGTCCCCAACTGTTGACTGGAAGCATCACCCCGACCTTGGTGTATCCCTTTTTCAATGCATGATTCATCATCGATGTGATTGCCCATGTATCAGATAATGACAGCCTGAAAACGTAATTCGGACTATATCCGTTATCTATGATTTTGTCATTTGATGACCAAGGTGCCATCATGGGCAGTTTTAATTCGTGGATAACCGGGAGTGATTCAATAATTGCAGAGCTGAACTTTCCGGCGAAAACAGCTACCAGATTTGGCATTGCCGCAAGCTCTCGGTTGTTTTGGACCGCGCGCGCGGGTACGGAACGGTTGTCTTTCTCAACAAGTTCGAGATTGCGGCCGCCGAGTACCCCACCCGCACGGTTGATCTCGTCTATCGCGACCAGCAGCCCTTGTTTGATTGCATCATCTGAGGTGCTCGTTGGATGACTGGCCTCGACATTCAATCCAATATAGACCTTGCCGTCCTCGCCCCAGCCGAGAGAAGGCAGGGATAGGAATACTGCGACAAGAAGGATGGCAGGCAACAGCCTGATTTTTCGCATGGTTATCTCCTCGATGACAAGAATTTGATTTTCACGTCCCGGTACATCTCAACCTTTTAACGCATCAGATATCTCGTTGAGACTCGTTCAGGAGGCACTTCCATAGCAGATCCTTTCTCTGTTCGTCGAGGCCCCTAAACTCGGCGGCAAAGGAGGTGTCCTCCACCCTGACCACTTTTGCCTGGAATATAAATTCGTCTTCGGGATCATCCTTTTCCTTAAAAATGACCTTGAGGGAGATTTCCTCACCGTCGGAGACCGGAAGTGTTGTCGAGCCGATGGCGCAACCGCTGGTCGACAGATCCAGGATGCTCCCTTTTCCACTGGCGCCGTTTGCCATGTAATCAACAGGCAAGTTATTTATATTAAAACGTATCCCATTGCGCTTTATTGATTTTTCGAGTTTTTCCTCTGCCTCCTCAAGGGTGGATGCATAGATCGGCCGGTATCCGCATATCCTTGACGACAGATTGAGTATCTGTTTAAAAATGAGGCTTTTTCCGTCTATTACCCGGACAACCTGCCCAACCCCATGTTCAAGAAGATAATTCATTATCTTCCGGAAGGTCGGAACACCGCTCAAATGGGCCAGACTGCATTCGGAAAGATCCGAGATCACATCAAAACCCGGCTTCAGGTCGGAAATGCAGAACCTGACATCGGTATACAGTTTGTCCAGTTCTTTCTTTACGGCGGGGCCGCTTATTTTGAAATACAGCCTGTTCTTGCCTATATCGGCCTTTACTTTCAGATTCACACAGTCACCGATTAGGTTTTGCCTGCCTGTGATTACGGGATCTCTCCTTCCAGCCTAAGAGTGCAGTCTGCAAATCATCACATTGGCCGTCCGTTCACGCCCGAAATCGGCATGCATCCATAAACATCCCGGCAATATTATAAGGGACTAATATTTCAGTCTATTCTTGGAGAGAGCACACCCGATTCCTGCCTCTATTCTTGGCTTCATAGAGCGACAGATCGGCCTTTTCAATCAAATCGACCGGCGAAACTCCTTGATCGACCAGAAGGGTCACCACGCCCAGGCTGAGACTGACATGACCAGCCGCCTCCGAATCCGCATGGGGGATACCCAATTTCGCCACCGCCCGGCGGGCCTCTTCCGCGACATGCAAGGCCCCGTCTTGGTCGGTACCCGGAAGAATAATGACGAACTCCTCGCCCCCGTAGCGTGCAACAAAATCCGACGCCCTCTTGATGACGCCTTTCAGGGCTTTGGCAACTCTGCGCAGGCAGTTGTCTCCGGAGGCGTGTCCGTAGCGATCGTTGAATCTTTTGAAAAAATCGATATCCATTAAAATAAGCGACAGATACGATCCGATGCGCGCCGCCCTGGAGATCTCCTGCCGAAGCGTGGTGTCGAAGCACCGGCGATTAGGTATTTCCGTCAGACCATCCAGGGATGCCATGCGATCGAGCAGATCCGTTTTCTGTTTCAGCTGGATATGTGTCCTGACCCGCGCTTTTACAATGATCGGCTTGAACGGTTTGGTGATATAATCGACGGCGCCGATCTCAAATCCTCTGACCTCTTCATCGGAATCGTCAAGGGCCGTGACAAATATGACCGGGATATGCATAGTGTTGCTTCCGGCCTTCAGTTGCCTGCATACTTCATAGCCATCCATGCCGGGCATCAGAATATCGAGCAGAATCAGATCCGGCTGGTTGGGCCCCTGCACGGCGCTCAACGCCTGTTCGCCGGTCTTGGCAGCCATGATCGTATACTCCTCGCGCAGAAAATCAGTCAAAACCTGTATGTTATATCGTTCATCATCAACAATCAGAATGCGGCCATCCATGCTTCTTTTCTCCCCATACCTTTGAAAACACCTCTATTAGTCCGCGGACACAATCATAACGTAGTGCCCCCAAGAGCCTCTCTCAATTTATCCAGGGTCGCAAGCGCTTCTTCAAAATCCAGATCATCGGCCTGTCTTGCGAGTCCGGCAGCCAGCTCGACATGCTGCGATCCATGATCGCGAAGCAGCTGGCAAAGTTCCTCAGCTTTCTTCCCCGCATCCGGGTTCATTCCCTCCGCCAGGTCCCGCACCGAGTCCAAAAGGACCTTGACCGCATCGCCCTGCAGAGGCCGGGAATCAGGGGACTCCTCACTGGGTGAGGAAGAAGGGGCGGGCAGACTCTTCTGCAGGCCATCGACAACCTGCCGCAGGTCCCTGGTCAAATTCTCCATCATGGGACCTGAAACTCCGGATGGTCCCTGCTTCAATGCGGCTTCCAGCACCCTAGCACTTTCGGAGAGTGCCAGGGCGCCTATCCCTCCGGCAACCCCTTTCAGGGTATGGGCGAGCCGATGGGCCGACTTCATATCGCCTGCGGCAATTGTCTTGGCAATACGATGGTCATCATTGCCGTGATCGGAGATAAAATGTCGCAGAATATCCATGTACAAGGTCCGGTTGTCCCCGGTCCTCCGCAGCCCGGTCTCAAGATCTATGCCCTCCAGGCGATCCGGCAGCACGGTATCGTGAGCCGGGGGTAACTCCTGCGAAGACATGGCATGAACCGGGGCGTTTTCACGCGAGGGTATCCATTTCACCAGGGTTTCAAAAAGAATTCTGGGTTCGATGGGCTTGGCAACATGATCGCTCATTCCTGCCTCAAGACATTTTTCCCGATCTCCGGTCATAGCATTTGCGGTCATGGCGATGATGGGCGGTATTCTTGCGGATGTGCTGGCCGTGATGATTCGAGTGGCCTCATAGCCATCCATCTCGGGCATCTGGATGTCCATCAGAATGGCATCAAAATCTTGCTGTTCCGCCAACTTGATGGCCTCCCGGCCATTGCCGGCTATGGTCACCCTCAGCCCGGCGCGCGTGAGAAGCTCTTCTGCCACCCTCTGGTTGATCCTGTTGTCTTCCACCAGAAGCACATGTGCCCCGCCGATTGCTTCCAGTGGCTTGATATTCCACTTATTTTCAGACACACTTCTTTTCCCGCTCTTCCCTTTGCGACTGAATGTATCGACTATGCCGTCCAGCAGATCGGAAGGCGTCACCGGCTTTGTCAGAAAACCCTCAAGACCGGCCTCATCGGCCTGCTGCATAACATCCTCCCTGCCGTAGGCAGTGACCATGATCAGGGTGGTGATATCGGCCAGCCGGGGAGATTTTTTGATCCTCCGCGAGGCTTCGATGCCGTCGATGCCGGGCATCATGTAGTCCATCAACACAAGGCGATACGGATCGTCTTCCGGGGCATTTTCAAGGGTTTCCAGCGCCGCTTCGCCGGAATCGACGCAGGTGACCCTGAAGGAAAAGGAGCCAAGGGTCGCGGCAAACATCTCCCTGGCGCTGGCGATATCGTCGACAACCAGGACCTTCAGATTCTCCAGATCGGCCAGGATATCCGCTTCCGCTCTCTGTTTCGTCATGTCGGCTCTTCCGAATACAGCACTGAAATAAAAACGGCTTCCTTGGCCGGGATCGCTTTCCACCCAGATCCTGCCGTTCATCTGTTCGACCAGATATTTGGAGATGGCCAGACCGAGACCCGATCCTCCGAACTTGCGCGTGGTGGAAGCATCGGCCTGGCTGAAGGAGCGAAAGAGCGTGGAAATCTGCTCAGGCGTCATTCCTATCCCGGTATCCTTGACCATCACCTCGAGCTCCACCTTCTTCTCATCCATATGAAGCGGTCGGATGCGGATAACGACTTCGCCGGATTCAGTGAACTTAACCGAGTTTCCGGAGAGGTTGAGCAGGATCTGGCCCAGCCGCAATGGATCTCCCACGAGATGCAGCGGCGTTTCCGGCACGATATCGAACAATATCTCAAGCCCTTTCTCCTGAGCCTTCAGGGAAATCATATTGCTGAGGTTGCTCAGGACATCGTCCAGGCGGAAGGGGATGGACTCTATTTTCAGTTTTCCTGCCTCGATTTTGGAAAAATCGAGGATATCGTTGATGATCCCGAGGAGCAGTTGGGCCGATTGATGAACATTTTCGATGTACTCGCGCTGCTGAGGCCGTAATTCCGTTCCCAGGCAAAGATGGGACATCCCGATGATGGCGTTCATCGGCGTGCGGATCTCATGGCTCATATTTGCCAGGAACTTGCCTTTGGTCTTGTTGGCGGTTTCCGCTTCAGCCTTCGCAGCTTGCAACAATTTTTCTGTGGACTTGTGTCCCTCGACCTCTTTTTCCAGAATGATGCCGGTGGCTCGCAACCTCCGGATAAGCCGGGTATAGACAGTGATGAATGCGGCCATTACCATAAAGAGGCTCAGCGTGAGAACGATCAGAGGCCAATACTTTTTCACAACATCCTGTGCAGTGATCTCTCCGAAATGTTCATAGGGTGGAACCTTCAGAATTTTCAGGCAGTCGCGCACGCTCTGATAATTCAGTGGGATAGTCCAGCCGCTGCACTGGGCGGATACGGCCGCCGCCGAATCTTCCGGCATTTCAATCAGCTTAACCGCGACCTTTTCAGCCAGTGCGGAGGGAGTATGACTGAGCTTGGACAGGGGCCATTCGGGATACTCACGTGTAGAGTGCACAAAAGGCAAATGTACCTTGCCGCCACCGTGTTCATGAATGACACGAAAATCCTCAATGTGGATCTTTCCTTCCAGATTCATGCGTTCCAACGTATCTGTTCTGACAGTACCGGCATCCACTTTCCCATTCAGGATGGCATAAACAACTGCATCTTGCGTACCACCGAACTGTAAGGAGGAAAAATCGGAAGCAGGATCAATGCCTTTTTCTTCCAACTCTCTCCTGGCCATATACCACCCCCCAAAGGATTTCTTGTCAACAGCCATAAAAGTTTTACCTTTCAGGTCAGTGGTGGTCTTGATATCCTCCCTGCTTTTTAGGCAGAAAATCACACCTCCGAATGTTGTGTAGGTCCCGTTCAGCCGTTTGTTTTTCAATGTGGCAATTCGGTCGATGCCATGGTTGATTTCCAACTCGACATATAATGACGAATTAACCAGGATGAAGTCGACCTTGCCTTGTTCTACCTCCTCGACAATGTGATCAAAAGCGATGGGGACAATTTCAAACCGGTTCCCCGGCAGAGTCTCTGTCAAATATTCAGCGGTAGGAGACCACTGCATCAGACAATGTTCAGCGCCTCTGTTTGCGAGAACGCCGATTTTTATAGTCGGCTCGGCAGCGGCCATTAGACTGGCGGGGAGTGCGATGGCGATGAAAATAACGATTACAAAAATCCGCTTCCGGCAGCCAGGAGACAACAGGCTCATTCCCTCCTGCAGACAGTGTGTCAATATTGATACCATTGTTTGATGCCTCTGTTTCTCAGGACTGCAATAATTCCTGCAGTCTCAGCCAGTTGAATTTCATAAACCTTCCTGTAGCCAGGAGTTGGCCATAGAATTAATTGTTCCGCTACGGTCTTCATGTATCAAGGACCTTCCGAATTAAGAGAGCGATGTCCTTTTTGGCCAATGGTTTCAGTGCAAAGCCCTTGATTCCAAAAGACCTGGCCTTTTCCTCTGAGATGAGGCTGCTGTAACCCGTTTGGAGAATGATCGGCATTCCAGGCCGAATCTGCAGGATGCGTCTGGCTAAATCACTTCCTGTCATGTCCGGCATGGTCTGATCGGTGATAATCAGGTCAAATGCATCCGGCTGATTCTGAAAGGTAGTCAGTGCCTCCATGCTGTTGGTCCTGGTGATCACATGATAACCGAGCCTTTCAAGCATGCTCTTGCCCATTTCCGCGATAATTCTCTCGTCATCAATAAGGAGAATTCGTTCATTGCCGAACTGAACCTGATCTGCCTGTGTTTTTTCTGACATGGCCGCTTCAGTGATGACTGGAAGATACACATGGAAGCAAGTCCCTTCTCCCTGTTGACTGTAGCAGGAGACAAGGCCACCATAGCTCTTCACAATGCCATGGATGATTGAAAGACCGAGACCTGTCCCCTTGCCGACCTCCTTGGTTGTAAAATACGGCTCGAAGATTCTGTCCCGTATCTCCGGTGCTATTCCTAGGCCGGTATCGGAGATTGACAACCGCACGAACTCTCCTGATTGGAGATTGGGTTCATTGACAAGATCATCCCCGATAGGGTTTTCCTTTTTCAGGGAAATGGAGAGGATTCCGCCCGTCTCTTCCATGGCATGATAGGCATTGGTGCAAAGGTTCATCAGGATTTGATGGATCTGGGTCGGGTCAGCCATAATAAATCCCGATTCTTGATCAAGAGTCAGCTGGATATCGATGGTTGCAGGCAGGGAAGAGCGCAGCATTTTACTTGCTTCCTTGATGATGAGTGCAGGTTGCAGAGGAATACGTTCAGTCTCATCCTGGCGACTGAAAGCAAGTATCTGCTTGACCAGCTCTTTAGCCCTGTGACCGGCCTTTACCACCTGGTCAGCATCATGAGCGACTGTCGAGCCTACAGGGGAGTTCTCCCGTGCCATTTCTGCATAGCCCAGGATTGCAGAAAGTATATTGTTGAAATCATGGGCGATACCTCCAGCAAGGGTGCCGATGGCTTCCATCTTCTGGGCCTGCTGGAGCTGAGCCTGCAGAGCCTTTTTCTCCTCTTCAGTCTGTTTCCGGTCAGTGATGTCACGGAGCGTCCCGACGACCTGCAGGGCTCTCCCTTTTTCATCCCTTTCGATTGTTCTTCCGCGCAGAGAGACCCACTTCCATGCACCTGATTTCATGTTCATTCTGAGATCAAAAGCGAATCCTTTCCCTAACTCAAAACTGATCCGTAAACGCTGCTCAACCCTCCCGATATCGTCAGGATGAACAAGATTCCGCCACGAATTATAGGAAGCGGGAAACTCTCCATTATCATAGCCGAGGATTCTGTAGTAGACGGCACTGAAGGTCGCCTGTCCTGTTGGGATGTGCCAGTCCCACAGGCCTGTTTCCAGAACGGAAAGCGTTGCTGCATACCGGGCCTCACTTTTTCGCAATGCTTCCTCTGCTTGTTTACGCATCAATGCCTCTCCGAGGTGCGATGCGATTCCTTCCAGGAGTTCAACCGTTTCGAGAGTGAAACAGTTCTTTTGCCTCCCGTTGAGATGGATCAATCCAACAATTCCGTCCTTGTTTCGGATAGGTATAAGGGCCATGGAAGAATAGCCGTCATGGATGCATTGGTTACGTGGATGAAACCGCGGGTCAGCGCTGAGTTGGATATCCAGTAGCGGGAGAGAATCGTTAATCCAAAAGCTTCCTCCCAGAGTCAAAAGTTGATTAGAAGGGCTCATTTTACCCGATATGACTAAGCCGCAGGTACATTCTAACCTTAAATTACAATCTTTATCCCGGCATACTCCGCCTATTACAGGACGCTCAATGATCGAGTTTTCCGTCCGTAGAAATTCCTCTGAGAAACCAACCTGAGCCAAATAAGGAAAATCATCCCCATCTTGCAAGCGAATACCAACGGCATCCAGACCGGTCCGCGTCTTCATTACAGCAAGAACTCGCTGGATGGACTCCTGGATACCAACCGGTTCATTAAGTATCAGCAGTACCTCCCTGCTCATTTCACCATAAGTTTCTGACAACTTACGGGCTGAGATATCTCGAATGCTTTCGATGGCACCTATGACATTTCCATCCAGGTCGCGCAGGGGTAAAGCCTTGCCGAAAGTCCATGCGCCTTTATTGTCGTTCAAGGCGTTGCAAAACGCCTCTGCTGTAAGAGTGTCTCCCTTGCGGATTATGTCAGGATATAGGGACCTGAGCTCCTCATCTTCCGCAAAAATCAAATCCAATAAACCACATCGCGCCTCTCCATAAAATGGGATCATATAGGCGTGATTGCCCTTTCCGAGCATATCTGCAGCCTGAATGCCGGTCATTGCCTCGATAGCTTTATTCCAGATAATGACACATCCGTTTTTGTCGATGGCCATGGTGGGATTTGGCAAGAAATCAATGATGTTTGACAACTGTTGGCGGTTCTCCCGCAGCGTCTCATCCCGATCCCTCAGGGTCTCCAGCAGAAGGTTGAAACCGCCAATCAGGTTACCGATTTCGTCGCGATGGGTGATAGGCAAGGATTGTGTGGGTAGACTAGAGTTTCCCTGAGTGGAGAGTATCTTCGCTGCTGCCAGCATTGGAGCAAGTTGTCGATGCAACATGAGCCACGTCAAGGTACCTGCCAGCAAGGTCATAAAAATCGTGATTAACAGCATGCGCAACTGCATAACGTAGATAGGAGCAAAGGCCTCTGCAGTTGGTATCCTTGCGACAAGAAACCAACCCGCCACAGGAATTTGTCTTGCAGATGACAATACTTCTACCCCATGAGAATCCATGGTAACTCCGGAACCTTCGTACCCCTGCATGTATCGGTCCAGTAACGGATTAATGCCTGGAGCAGGAATCGGCTGCATAATGCGACTCTTCTCAGTGCCGGTGATATACAGTTTGTGCTGGGGTGCAGCAAGAATATAACCGCCGGTCTTGCCATAGTTATTTTGCGCAACCTTGTCCAGGAAGTTGGGCTTGCTCAGATCAGTTGCTCCTGCCAGGGCTCCGATCACTTTGCCCTGACTATCGCGAATGGGCACCGCCATGGCGAGTATCGGGGCCGTCAGTTTCTTGCCCATCACCGGGCGACTGATCTTTGCCTTCCCCTCCCTGAGAACGGCCTGAATATGATCTCTGTCCATGAAGTTGACGCCCATTCGTTCTGCTGAGATCGGGACATCGGCAATTGTGATTCCATCCAAACCAGTGACAAAGGTGCCGGCGTTGAAAAGGCTCTGGAATACCGTGCGCTGTTCCAGGAGTGATTGTAAAGATGACGTGTCACCCTGCATGGCCGGGGCAATAAAGGAGGCAATGTTCTCCATGGATATTATCCGGTTCTTAAGCTCTGCATTGATTTCTTCAGCCACAAAAGAAGCCGTTGAGAACTGCTGGTCGCTCAGCATGTGTTCAATATCCTGGCGCAACATTTTGCTTGAATACAACGCAATCGACCAGATGCTGACCAGGAAAATAGTCAAACTAAATAAGGTCACTCTGGCCTTCAGAGATTTTCGATAAGACATTTTGAAATTCATAGGTGTCATCTCCAGAGCATTTTTTCAGCAAAACGGGTGAGGCTTTTCCAAATCGTCAGGATGGCTTTCATTGCAAGCCTCCTGCAGAAGGCGGTTTGTTGTTTTTAATATCTTGATGCAATGGGGAAACGTTCATTGCTTTCGCAAGTGCCTCCTTAAGTTCGATCTTCTGATAGGGTTTATGGAGGACCGCTTGCGGGTGTTCGGAATGATCACCTGTATTTAACAAAGACTCATCGTGGCCAGTGGCCAGGATGACCGGGATATCCGGACGGATTCGGCGTAAAGCCGATAGTGTCTCCCAGCCGTCCATGCGGGGCATGGACAGATCGGTCAGGACGATGTCGATTTCGTCGAGATGCTGCTGGAAAATTTCCACCGCCTCGACGCCATCCCTTGCCGTAACTACTTTAAAACCCAGTCGGGCAAGCATGGTTTGGGACATGTTGCGCACAATCTCCTCATCCTCGACCAGCAGTACTGTGCCGATTCTTTCAATAGCCGGATGGGGGGCTGCTTTATCGGGCTGCGGCATGGCCGTCTTCGCAGACACGGGTATATAAACTCGGAAGGTGCTTCCCCGTCCAACCTCGCTCTCCACTGTGATTGCCCCGTTATGCGCACTCACAATCCCTAGAGCCACCGGTAGGCCAAGACCGCGACCTGAAAATTTGCTGGAGAAAAAAGGATCGAAGAGTTTTTCAATATCCCCTTCTGCGATCCCGCCGCTCGTATCTTTTATCTCCATACAGGCATAGTCCAAATCCTGCGGTTTCCAGTCTATGGGAAAGCAGTGCGATTCAGGAATATCGGCAGGAGATACCACCTTAACTGTCAAATCTATGGTTGCCGGTTTCTTTTCTGCGGCTTCCCATGCATTGGTGACCAGGTTGGTCAGTGCTTGTTGAATCTGTGTCGCATTGGCATTGATGATCGGGCCTGGGGTTGGCAAATTTGTTGCAAAAAGCACATGCTTGGGGATTGCGGCCAGAAGCAGAGGCAGACTCTGGCGACAGGTCTCGGACAGATCGAGCGGTGCATGTTTGCCGGTCGTCTGTCCGAGATATGTGAGCATGAGCCTGCTGACCTCCACTGCATTGCGGGCTCCCTGCAGGGCATCGTTCAGGAGATGCGCATATTTTGCATCTCTCGGCATATCATCGATGGCAATCTCAAGGTTTCCCATTACCGCAGCGAGTTGGTTGTTGAAGTGATGGGCGATGGCCCCGGCCATGGTTTTCATGCTTTCGGCCCTTTGGAGTTGCTGTCTCTTCTGCTCCCATTGTTTCTGCTCTTCTCCAAGTCTTTTGCCCTCAGTAATGTCCTGAACGACACCGGTGGCATGAAGCGGGCGATCATTCGGCTGCCTGCCGCTAAAGAATGTCTGGCCGTTTACCCGAAGCCAGCAAACCTGACCATCAGGGCGAATAACCCGATAGACATGTTCAAGGATGCCCGAGCCACAGGGGTCATTGGCGGCATTCATTTTCGTCAGAAAACCGGGCTTGTCGTCAGGATGAAGCGATTTCGGGGTGAGATCATCATCCAGTTCCAAGGATGAACCGGGAGGTAATCCATAAAAGGAGAGGAATTCAAGTGAGTAATAGGCCTGACCGCTTTCGAAATCATATGAATACACACCGAAATTTGCAGCCTTTGCAGCAGAGCTGAGCCGTTCCTCGCTCTCACGTACAGCCTCTTCAATCTGCTTGCGTTCGGTAATGTCGGCATGAGTCCCATACATCATCATTGGTTTACCTTCTTCGGTACGGGAGATAACCCGACCACGATCAAGTACCCAATTCATCGAGTGTGAAACCAACGATTTCGGCCCACCTTTCGTTGAAGTTCGTCTCACCGGTCTGAATGTTCCATTCCCATGTGCCAGCATGAGTACCTTCAATGATGCTTTCCATTCGCCATTGTTGCTCCCGCAGGGCTTGTTCCGCATGCTTGCGATCAGTGATATCTTGAATAGTTCCGACCATTGAAACGGTGTTGCCGCCAGCATCATAACTTAATGTCCCCAGTCCGTTTACCCAGCGCACCTCATTATTTGATTTGCGAACGATCCTATAGTCTTTACTAAATGACCTGTGTTTTGCGATCACCTCTTCACCGAGGTATTTTTCCATCATTTCTCTATCGTCAGGGTGGATAATATCCAGCCAGCCTTCGATACTTCTGACATAGCTGTTATCGATACCAAATATCTGATCAAGGACCTCGGACGATTTCCAGAAACCTTCCACGAAATCTGCTTTATACGATCCGATTTGTGCCGCACGTTGTGATTCTTTGAAGAAAAGCTCACTTTCCCGCAGGCGTTCTTCGGTCTGATGTCTCAACAGGGCAATTGACAGGACGTCAGCAATTTTTTCTAAATGGGCAATAAGGACAGGGGTAAAGCGGTTCGGATGGTGATCGTTGAATTGCAACAAGCCTAAAATCTGATGATCGATGCGCAGGGGAATCAGCGCTACCGATTCATAGCCCTCCCCATTGCAGCGGTTGCGAGTGCGTGCCTGGCGGTCGGTTTCGGTAGTGCTGGCGAGCAGAGCAGTGGTGTTATTGGACCAGAAGCTGCCATTGGCGGTAAAGAACGGCTTGGCTGGATCAAACCGGCCGCACAGGATGTTGCCGCACATGCACTCGAGCACAGGATTGCCTGTGCTCGAGTGCATGATTTCACCGCTCGACTCACGAGCGCAGAGGTGGCTTTCCGCTTGTACAAACGCGGCTGGAAAGCCTCGGGTTTCGTAATACGGAAAATCGTCTCCAGCTTTCAAGCGGATACCGACTGCTTCACAGCCTGACCACACTTGCAGGGTAACGGTCAGACTCGACATGCGTTGATGTAAATCGTCCGGTGTACTGAACTGAGCAATCAGTTCAGTTGTAAGCTCAACCATGTCCTCTCTAAACTTTCGCTCGGATATATCACTCAGCACGATCCGACACACTGGTGTCCTTTCGCCTTCGTCCAGTTCGACCGTGGATTCCAGGTTCGCCCAGAAGATTGTCCCGTCTTTTTTCATCATTCGCAATTGGTATGATTGCGGGTTTCCGGTCTGGATGAGCTTGGTTTTGTGCAGATAGAAGATGTCCTGGTCCTCTTTAAGAATGAACAGGGATATGGGGTTTTTGATCAGTGCTCCCCGCGCCACACCCAGCAGGGTGGCTGCGGTCAGGTTGGCCTCCAGTATCAATCCATTTTCACTGACAGTCACATAGCCTACTGGTGCGAGGTCATAGAGATCAAAAAACCGTTCCTTGACAATACTTAATTCATCCTGCGTCCGTCGAAGTTCCTCATTCTGCATCTCGAGTTCGATCTGATGCACTTGCAGTTCGTGGAATATTTGCCGGATCTCTTCAGAAGAAAAGGTCTCTAAATCTTTCGATGACTGGATCTTTTTCCTTTGGGCTATTATCTCAGCTTGTCGGCGCAATTCGACGATGTCGTCTCTGCCTTTATCATCGTTTGTCATTATTTATTTCCTGTTTTGGCATGTGCGCTTTCATTATCCTGGTCAATTCTTATACGCTCTGGGAAAACGCCACGGCTGGACTTTCCTTCGGTACAGTACGATAGGTGAATAAAACTACCAGAAGGCTACTCTTTCTAAAGATATGATGCAAATCATACCGAAGAGAGGAAACGTTTCCAGCAAAAACGTGTACGGGGACAGGAGGCTTCCGGACACATTCGGGGCCTGCCCGGAAGGCATTTATTCCGTCAGGCCCATGTATCGTTCTTTTTATTACACTTTGAACTGCTTGATCAGCTTTTCGAGCTGTACGGCAAGATCCGAGAGTCCCTGCGCTTTCATCTGCACCTGACTGCTGCTGGCTCCCACCTGGTTTGCCTCATCGTTTATTTCAGCAATATTCTTTGTAATATCAGCAACAACTATAGTGCTCTGCGCCACATTTTCATTGACTTCGGTAATACCTTGCGCAGCCTGGGAGATATTTTCGGCAATCTCGTTTGTCACGGCGGACTGTTCCACCACGGCCGTTGCTATTCCATTGATGACATTGTTGATTTCAGTAATAACTTCTGAAATCTTATCGATATCTTCGATGGTTGAGGTGGTTGTGTCCTGCATTTCATCGATTTGGTTTTTGATCTCAACGGTCGCTGCGGCGGTCTGCCGGGCCAGTTCCTTGATTTCGTTGGCGACAACGGCAAACCCCTTCCCTGCCTCGCCTGCCCTGGCAGCCTCGATGGTCGCATTTAAGGCCAGCAGATTGGTCTGCTCTGAGATCTCGGTGATAGTCTCGGTAACCTTGCCGACTTTCCGGGCCGATTCACCAAGAGCAGTCACCTTGTCCGAAGTGATCTGCGACTGCCTGACTGCGCTTTCCGACACTGATTTCGCCTTTTCGGCATTCTGGCCGATCTCATTCACTGTGGCCGTCATCTCTTCGGCGGCCGTGGCAACCATGCCGACATTGCCAGACGATTGCTCCATGGCCGCGGACACTGACTGAATGTTCGTGCTCATCTCTTCAGCGGCCGCGGCAACCGTGCCTGATTTATGGGCGGTATCGAGGGCTGCGGATGATAATTGACGAGAAACTGAGGCAAGCTCCACCGAGGAAGAGGAAAGTTCATTGATGCCGCCGATGATCTCACTAATCATCGACCGCAGTTTGTCCACTGTCGAGTTCATCGATTTGGCCATACTACCGATCTCATCGTTTTGCTCAACATCAAGTTTGACGGTCAGATCGCCATTTGCCATGGTCTCGGCAAGTCGAACAGTTTTGTTCACCGGGCCGGTGATGGAGCGGATGATCAGGAATCCCATCAGAGCACTCAAACCAAAGGCTGAAATAAGGAGAACAATAATCAGGATTTCCGACTGGCGGGCACCGGCTTCCGCCTCCGTGGCAGTCGCTTTTGCTGCCTCTTGCTGATACGTAATCAGCTCTTCGCAGGCGGCAAAATATTTCTTCTGTGCTTCTCGAATAGAGGTAAGAAGCATGCCCTTGGCTTTGTCAAAATCGCCTCCTTTGACAAAATCGATGTATTTAAGATATTGCTCAATATATGCAGCTCGGGCATCGAAAACCTTTTTGACCAGGGCCTTCCCTTGATCACTCATAGTGGTGTCTTGGAGGCTCGAGATCTGTTTGCCGATCTTTTCCCGTGCCTCCGTAATCCTTTTGATTTCTGCCTCCTGGGTTTCCTTGCTGGTATCAATAACGATATTTCGAAGTGCCCTGGCAATGATATTTACATTGTCGATAATGTCATTTGCGCTTTCGACCTTAGGCATCCGGTCATTAGCAAGCGTTTTTACCTGTCCGCTCAATGCTCCGATGTTGTATATTGCCACCAGGCCATTGATCAGCAAGAGCATCAGGATCAAGCCGAAGGCCAGGGTCAGCCGCGTTCCGATTTTCATGTTTTTTAACATTTCTCTCCTCCGTAAAATGAATGTCTTTTCAATATGTAAAAAGCTTGGTTACTTTGTTCAGTTGCACACTCCGATACCTCCGGCCAATCCAGAAACATGGTTCCGGCCATGCCTGCCATATCAGCAAGCAGGGTCGTTTTTTTTGTGGACAATAGCCGAACCGCTGATTCCCGGTTGCTTCATAGTCACCTCGTCGATAACAAGGGAAATATCCACTGCATCAATGGAACCTGTGGTCAGCAGGCATGCCGCCTGCCTTGAAGACTAGAGTCCGTCAGCCAGTGGGTGCCACCGTCGCCACATCATCGATGCAGAACAGTGGCAAATTCCCTTCCCGGTACTGTATAACCTGCATTCCGCCAATCTTCTCAATCTGTGAGCATTTGATCTTCTCGATCCGCTCAACCTGGTTCAGCGGTCCCGCAAGCTGTTAATTTTCAAACAAATGTTCCACTAAGAAGTGATCAAAAAACCTTTAGCTAGTAAAGCAATAATTGAGCCACTTTCGTTTTCTGGGCCAAATTATTCTAACATGTCATAATAACAGATACATATGATAATAAGATTGCAGAGATAAGGGAATGAAAAGAGGCATGAGAGGTAAACTTACCTCCCATCTTTTTATGAAAGGGGAAAGTTACTAAAACTGTTGATAGAAATGATGATAATGAATGTGGTGTTCGGTTACCCGAGGAGGCAAACCGACCACCTCGATGGCATGCTTCTCTTAGATGGCTGGATATGTCCAGCTTATCCAGCTACTTATTGGTAAATAGCAGTAGCACTTATGCTGAAAAAATACTAAAAACCTATCATTACAGAAACAACCAAGAGGTAATTCTACCTCCCGGTTAGCTGCGCCCATTTTTTTTCAAACATACGTTTACTTATAAATCGTGCCATTTCAATAAATTGAGTTCTGCAAATACATATCGCCAAGAATGGAACATTTCTTGCTTCATTCAATGGGTGAAAGCTCAGGTCTCATATATGGGTGTGGATTGTCTGATCAACTGTTTCACCGAACTTGTTCAGAGAGAACCTCATGATTAAGGAATTAGTGAGCGCTCTTTCTGGCAGTGGGGACGGTTGGAGACAGGAGTGGATCTCGCTAAAAGAATCCTGCAGATTAGGTCTGATTTGCCCATCATTCTCTTTACAGGATACAGCAGTCAGATTTCGGAAGAGCAGGCAAAGTCCTTCGGCATCAAAGGGTTCGCGATGAAACTTCTGGCCAGAAACAACATCGCTGTTTTAATCCGAGAAGTACTTGATGACTGAGGCGTTGTTTGGACCGGAACCACTCTCGACAATCCGGAAATATATAAAGGTCGTGTGCAGGAAACTGGAAATAATGGCCAGATTACTGAGGGAAGAGTAAAAGTAGATAATTTTAAGAACTTGTGGACCTATTAGCCTGATATTCTTAAACTTAGTCAGACACAATCCAAGATAAACAATGGAGAAATTGAAGCTGAAGATGGATTCCAACACAATTGATGGTCAACATAAGGTACTATTTGATTTAATTAAGAATCTCATCACCTCGATAAAGGTTGGTGCAGATTTTAGAGTCCTGGATACAATGCTTAACGTTCTGCTGGATCATGCCTTTCAGCACTTTCAGAATGAGGAGGTGTGCTTCATCAAGGGACCTGATTACAACCAGCTTTGCCTGAAACATTATGCGATGATAAAGCAACTCCACGGTTTTATTTCTGATTTCAGGAAAAAAATGAAGGCTGGGGACAGAGATCCCTCAACCTTTTTTGCAAGTTGGTTTCAAGAACATATCAAGCACCATAGCAGGCAGCTTCCTGTTCCTGATACTCTCAAGTTAAGCTTAATGAAGGAATCAGATCAGATCGACGATGAAATTAAGCCCGAATTCAAAGAAAAACGGCGTCACAGAAGGGTCCACTATAAAGATGTTGTCGAGGGGAAGCTCAATGTGCATTGTTATAATGTCACTCAGAGGAAAAATGGAACTGCAATGATTGTGGATATGAGTACCAGCGGATTATTGTTGATGACCTCCAGTGATGTTTATGAAATCGATGATCTACTGATAATCACAGGAACCATCGGAACCAACTTCATAATGAAGGAAAACGCAAGGGTAAGAAGGGCGGATATTCAAATATATGGTGTTGAATTTGTATCCCCGTCTCTAAAGACAAAAGAATTTTTCACAAAAATTTATGGGGCGGCTTACATGCGACACGTCCCCCGCCTGCCTTGACTAAAAATAGAGAAAGCAGGCTCCCTTTTAAAAAAATACAATCCAAATCGATATGTATATCTGTAATCGCCGGTAACAGCATACTCTCATTCGGATTCCTCCCGCAAAGAACTCTCCAGCGGGTAGGCTCCACGAACACCTCAAGAAGTGTTAGTTTGTTTTTATATTTACAGTTGAAGTACGGCTTAAACAGGTTGCCTTGTTATAAACAAGAAACGAACATGAATGCTAATAAGAAAAAGTCGTCATCGAAAGGTATTCGTACTTCCCCGGAAATAATTGATTTACTCGCCACTTCCCCTTCAACCGATTCATTTTTTGATCGAGTTCGTGCTTTGGAGCTAAGTCCTGATTTGGTACAGAAGATATCACGTCAGGACAACTTGCTGGCCGGCAGCACTTTCTTCCGAGGATCTGATGTGTTAACACTACATGACGAAAGAGAACTTTCGTCAGAGGTTCTCCGGTATCGGCATCGTTTCGCGGAACAGCTGCTTTGTGCACAAAAATTCAGGCAAGCTGCACTGACAGTAATCCAGAACATCTATCTGTTTAATAATCGTAAAATATTTTTTGGCACCACAGCTTCGTCAACCGAAGATGAACGACAGGAAGCCTTGCGGCTCTTCAGTGAAAACCCATGTAGAACATCACTCCCACTGATAAACACCTTCCAACATCTGATCATTGCCAGAATATGGAACCTACTTGTTAGTCAGTCTTCATCTGAGTTGAGGCTTTGCGATCAGGATTTCTTAGCCCTGCATAATACGGTCGAAAAACTTAATACTCTCCGCAATATATACATGTTGCTGACTACGGGGCTAGTTAGAAGATTAGCTGGGAAGACAAACGCCCTCTATAAAGAATCTATAACTTACAAAGACGCAGTGCAGATAGGTAAAATCGGCATAGCCCGGGCTGCCTATCGGTATCATCCATCGTGTGGAGTGCGTTTCTCGACCTACGCTGCAAACTGGGTTTTCAGAGAAATCCAACGTCAAGCGTTGGGTGGACGGCTCATACGTATCTCCACTAACATCGTGGAACGCTATTGCAAAGCGGCAAAGGAGGAAGAACCGGAAAATTTAAACAAGTATTCGACCATCATTGGAAACTCAACCACAATAGGATGTGAACGGATTGATGAATACCAAGTTGTTGCATCATCTGAGCTTTCATCGTCGGAGGCATCCCCTGAAAGAGAGTTTGAAGCGGCTCAACTTCGAGATATTCTACCTCAAATCATCGGTCGCGTACTTTCTGAAAAAAGCGGTGATATTATCAGGCGTCGATTTGGACTCCCCCCTTACCAGGGGAAGGAACAGTCAGTAATTTCAATCTGTGAAGTATATGGAGTCACCCGGGGAAGCATTTACCAGCTTGAAAAGACTGCTTTAAAAAAGCTAGATAGACATTTACGTCACTTCATCGGATTCCCCTGGCCTTCGAAAGATACGAAGCAGGATCCCAGAGAAAATTCCGATCTAACCAGAGTATGGCGCGATGAGACGACAGATAGGGTTTTCAAAGCAGATTATGCTCAGGAATAAGAGGATGAGCATAATCTGCACTGTTTTTATGGGCTTTGCCACCTTCAAAAACAAACCTGATCCATTTGATCTGGTGATTACATACCAGCCCATGCCTGAAATGACCGGAGTTGATTTAGCCCGGAGTATGCTGCGGATTCGACCGGAATTGCCAATTATTGTCTGCACGGGTTACAGCAGCCAGGTTTCGAGAGAGAATGCTGAATTTTATGGAATCAAAGGATTTGCCTTGAAACCTCTGGCCAGGAAAGATTTAGCTGCCTTGCTCCGGAAGGTACTTGATGATGGGAACGTTACTTGTAAAGGTACAACCCGTTTTTTATATTGAAAAGATAAACACTTAATAAAGGAAATTGCAATGTCATCCTCTATTGACGAAGCAGCGCAGCGAACAAGCCTTTCGATGTCGAATCAGATGGAGATGCTCATTTTCAGCCTGACTGATAACCAGCTCTACGGCATAAATGTTTTTAAGATTATCGAGATTATAGAATGTCCGAAAAAAATCGACAGTATACCTCACTCTCACCCGTCGATTAAAGGCGTTGTCGACTTCCGAGGAAAGGCTATTTCCGCCTTGGACCTTTCCCTCGCAGTTGGCCTTGCCGGCAAGAACTTCAATGACGAACCGGCGTATCTCATCATCTGTGAATACAACCGGCAACTGACCGCCTTCATAATTGAATCTCCCGAAAAATTAATGACCAGAAGCTGGGGCGACATCCACAAGCCGAAGGGGATTAATGCAAAATCTCTGGTGGCGATTGCCTATACTGATGAGAATGAGGCCGTCATGCTGCTGGACATAGAAACAATACTGAACGATGTTGTCGGACTGGATCAGGGAATGGAGGAGCCCTCCCTCTGCCGCGACAATCTGGACTGGTCCTCACTCCGTATCCTGCTGGTGGATGATTCACGTTCAGCCTTGCTCCTGCTCCAATCACTCCTCGATAAACTGGGATGCAGACATATATCTATGCAATCTGCAGCTCAGGCACTTGACTTCCTTAACAATAGCGCACAGGAAAGTTCACCTCTGGTCGACATGGTCATCTCTGACATCGAAATGCCGGGCATGGATGGTTTCACCCTGGTTCGAACAATAAGGGAAAACCCTGCCTTTCGTGACCTCAAGATCATGCTGCATAGCTCAATGAGCAACCCGACAAACCAGATAAAAGCCACACAGGTCGGCGCCAACGATTTTGTGGCAAAGTTTGATCCGATATTTCTTTCAGAACGCATCGCCACGCTATGCGGCTTGATATCATGACCTCCGAGGAGGTGCGGCGTCTACCCGGAATGGGCGGGACATGGTCATGGGAAAATTTTGTGGACTCTTGCAAAGAGCACTTTCAAATGGTTATTGCCGATGAATCTGTATAAGAAACGAAGACCTATAAATATTTCAGAAGCCAGGATACTCGCAGTCGATGATGAGCAGGCTTTATGCGATTTAATAGCGAGGTGGCTAGAAAAGGAAGGGATTTTGTGCGAAAGAGCATATTGCGTCGATGATGCGATTTCTTTAATGGAACACACCCACTACGACTTGGTTATTTCAGATATTATGATGCCGGGAAAAACTGGGATCGAATTTTTAAGTGTTGTCAGTGAGAGATTTCCAGCAACTGCGATGATAATGGCAACCGCTGTAGATAGCAGAGAAACAGCGGTGTTGACTTTAGAAAAAGGTGCCTTTGGATATATAATTAAACCATTTTCGAGAAATGAATTTGTAATAAATATTCTTAACGCTCTCGAGCGTCGTCGTGTAATTTTGGAGCATGAGAATTATGAGAGGTACCTCGAACAGGTAGTTCGAGAGAGGACGGAAGATATCAGAAATAGAGAAGAACAGATAGCCCTTCGTCTCATTTCAGCTTCCGGCTACCGAGATGAGGAAACAGGACAACATATTAAAAGGATAGGACTTTACGGAGCAGCATTGGCAAAAAAATTAGAGTGGAGCCAAGAAGAAATCGACTATATGCGTGTTGCAGGACCAATGCATGATGTCGGCAAAATCGGTATCCCTGATGAGATCTTACGAAAACCGGGAAAACTTTCCTCGGAAGAGTTTGAGGTCATAAAACAGCATCCGCAAATAGGTGCCCGCATTCTGGAAGACTCCAGCATACCTCTCCTCAAGATGGCTCATGACATAGCCCTTTATCATCATGAAAAATGGGATGGTTCAGGATACCCTTTTGGCCTTATCAAGGACGAGATTCCCGAATCAGCACAAATAGTTGCAGTAGTGGATGTATATGATGCACTGAGCAATAACAGGGTTTATAGAGCAGCTTTGCCGGAAGAAAAAGTGCTTTCGATCATGAAAGAAGTAAAAGGCTCACATTTTAATCCGCATATATTTGAATCTTTTCTCGAAGTCCTACCGGCTTTCCGAGCGATACTGAAGGAACATATTGATACAATAGACTAATTTTTTTACTGAGTATACTTAGCGTGCGAACCGTGAAAAGCGTTAATATTGCCATTTCTAAGATAGATTTATAATATAAATTCAATAAGTTAATGTTTCTACTATTGCCCTAAGGGGCGAGGATTACCCCCGCCCCTTCAGGTCGATCTACCCGTAAAGAGTCTCTATCCATCTGATCGCTTCAGAATCGTTCACTTTGCCAAGGTACCTTTGAGTGGTCGAAAGGTCAGCATGCCGCAAAATGACCTTACTGACAATTTCTATTGGTGTTCCTGATCTCGATGCATACGTTGCCGCATGTCGACGCAGGTCATGAGGACGAAGCTCGATATTGACCAGATTTCCGGATTTTTTGACCATAGACCATGCGGCGACATAGGAAATGGGGAAAATTCGGTCACTGTTGCCTTTTTTATGAGCTTTTACATAGTCGGTTAACCTTACCAATAATTTTCGTGGAACATAAACTGCTTCTCCAACTCGACCACTTTTCGGGCTTTTAATGGCCAGGGTCCTCTCCTGGATATCGCCTGGAGTGAGATTCAATACTTCACCGACTCTCATACCACCCCGGGCCATGAGTTCCAGCATGAGCCTGTTCCGGATGTTCATGGTCCGGAAAATGATCTCGTCAATGGTTTCCTTGTCAACAATATTCCACTGAATAGCCTGAGGGCGTTTGAATATCTTCCTGACAACAGAACTGTTGCAGGGATTGGAGAGGGCAGGAAGCCCTGTATTAATGATGAAATTGTAGAAAGATGCGAGTACTGAGTACCGGTTTCTCTTTGTTGCCTGTTTGTTGTCTTTGGTCAGAGAAAGAAGGAATTCCAACACCTCTTCCTGTGGTATACTGGCTAAATCCCGATCACCAAATCGGGCAATGAAACGGGAAAGGACGAACTCACAGGTTTTGACGGTATTTTTTTTTGGAGTTGGCCCGGTGATACTGCAGATGGAAATCGACTGCCTGTGATACTTTCATGATACACCTCCTGTTGAATTGAGAAAAGCCGGAATTGCCTACAGGTTATGATACCATAAAAATGCAGGATTGGTGATCACTGGCGGTGATGAGCACTCAGGATAAGGTCATGTTGACCATCCTATCATGATCTTAGGATTGCCAGTGTACATCTTCCTCTGTGATGCTTCCCGTGCAGTTCTAAGATCGTCAGTAGTCTCATCTTGAAACGTTGGTAGAATATTCAGATCTTCGA
>CAIUQR010000129.1 GCA_903901335.1 uncultured delta proteobacterium
AACCACCTGCTTGCGCAACTCATACTGTGTCTGCTGATTGTGTTTTCTTGCATCTATCGTTTCCATGTTCACAACTATACAAGAAAACGTCAGGAAAGGATACATATTATTTAGTTATTTAAACACCGTATCAATAGCTTTGGTATTCAGGAATAAGCAATTGAAGAGGGGGCAGGTCAGAAGAAACTGAAAAGACAATAATGAGCGGATCAGTTTAGAAAATGTTTCTGAACCATCTTTGATACGATGCAGATTGTCAAGGCAATCCTCTGGGGGGACTCAATGAGCATTTTGGTATTGAAAGATATACCTTGGCAAGCTTCGGCGGGAAAGCACACCTCGAGCTTAACACTTCCTAAGTGCTAAAGCTTGCGGATAATGACAAGTGTTGATATTGCCATTTCTAAGATATATTTATATATAAATTCGATAATTTAAGATGTCTACTGTCTCTTCAAACCAAGATTATTCCTGACGTTGGATTCCCCTCATATTTCAATCTTTAGGCGAAAGATTGAAGTCATAGCAAGAATCCACATGTGTTCAGTTGCCGATTGGCATCCCGAAAAATTTGAATAATTGAAATATATGGAGTGCAATTCCATATTTTAACAAGAATATATAGAGTTTCAATGATTACCAACAATTTTGAGGCAATCGAAGTTGCTCTCTCTTCAATAAAGAAAACCGAATAGCCAGAGCGGAATACGATTACCCTGGCCGATTTCGATATTGTCAAGCGCCAGCCAGCTCTTATCGATCTCTTTAATCTGGGAGCTATCCTTGTTCTTGCCTCCAACCTCAAAGGTAAGTGTCTCATCAACCAGAAAATCTCCCCTGGATGGGACCCTTACCGAATGACCGGGCCGAAGCATATTCAGAAAAAAGGTCTCCCGTGTTGCGCCGCTTTCGGGCGCTTTGCCTCCGGCCAGTGCATAATATAGGTTTGGATTGTTCAAATAGATTTTTTCCGGTTTTTCCATGGCGCGCAGGCCCTTGCTGCTTTTTGAAATCGTCAGCAAGATGCCGGCATCTTCAAGATAACTCAGATAGGTCTTCAGTGTGCGTTCGTCGCCTATCTCCAGCATCTGCTTGAGCTGCTTCATATCTGGCGTGAAAGGGACAAGCGAAGAGATAACCGCCAACAATTTGTGCATTTTGCGGATACTGGAACCGTTGAGCGCGGGATGGATGGCAGGTAAATCCCCCTCCAGGGTTGTGTGGATATGTTGATCCAGGGTCATCCTGAACATGGTCTTATCCTGATATTCAAGGAAATAAGGATAATATCCGCACTCCAGATAATCGTTGAATAGGGCCAGCACTTTGTGGCCGTTTTTCTCCAGCTCGCGTAGAATGCTATCTGCTGCCTTTTGATGTCCTGCGACCATGTCATCAAGCGTCAGGAGGTCGAAGGCGAGACCATGGGCCATTCCGAGGTATTCACGAAACGACAGCCCGAACATCCGCAATACCAAAGCTCGCCTGCTCAAGTCGTGGCTGCCTTTTGCAACTTCCAGGGCCGAACTTCCCGAGGCGAGGATCTTCAGGTCCGGAAAGGTATCGGTGATGCTCTTTAGTTCCATGGACCAGGCGGGGTATTTATGAACTTCATCGAAGCATATGAGTTCACCACCCAGTTTCTGGAATTCATCGGCTATCTCGTAGAGCGATGAACGCGAAACCAAAAAGTGATCCGCCTGAAGATATAAAGCTTTCCGGGTATATAGATCCCCCGCCTGACTCCCTAGGAGATGCTGAATCATTACGGTGGTTTTTCCGATGCCCCGCTGACCGATGATGATGGAGAAACGGTTTGTCAGTGGATGGTCCCGAAGAAACGAACGCTGAAAGGTGCGGTTGCGTATTCGGAGAAAGGTCTGACTGAGGGAAAATAGGTCGTTAAGCATGGAATGCTCCTTATGGTAGTATTTGCATACCATTATATTCTGATTTTTTAGTATTGCAATACCAACATTTTTATATACTCTTACAGAGAGAGTGGGATCTCAGTGGAACAGCCCTTTGGTGTCCAAACGCGCTGGACTGACATCTCGCAAAAGTCCGCATTCTCTGTGGCAAATATTCGGGTTTCACGTTGTCATGGCAAGAGGCTAACTGTTTACGATTCGGTTGATTGTTGGTAAGCGGTTAAGGAACGGCATCTACCGGAGATGATCAAACTCTGCTTCACTGCGCCGAAACAATTTTGTGGAGGCAAGATGAAGAACAAGAAGATCAAAAGCAGAGAGGAAAAGCGTCGATATTGGCAGGGTCATATCGAATCCTGGCGGCAGAGCGGTTTGAGTCAGGCTGAATATTGCCGGAGGAATTCTCTGCCGATCAAGAGTTTCG
>CAIUQR010000130.1 GCA_903901335.1 uncultured delta proteobacterium
AAGTCAGTAAATTTTGCCTGACCCTTTAAAGACAACACGCGAGTTATGGCTGCAGTCAAAGTAGTTTTACCATGATCAATATGACCAACCGTTCCTACATTGACATGCGGCTTTGTCCTGTTAAATTTTTCCTTTGACATATCTTGTCTCCTCAGGCCTTATAAAATTAATTTTTCAATTCCGCCCTTCGTTCTCTGGAGCCCACGACCGGAATCGAACCGGTTACCTCATCCTTACCAAGGATGCGCTCTACCATCTGAGCTACGTGGGCAACACTGCCCCTGAAAAAATGGAGCGGGAAACGAGGCTCGAACTCGCGACCCTCAGCTTGGAAGGCTGATGCTCTACCAATTGAGCTATTCCCGCTCACACGTTATAAACACAAAGAGAAAATTAATGGTGGAGGGGGGAGGATTCGAACCTCCGAAGGCGCTGCCGACAGATTTACAGTCTGTTCCCTTTAGCCACTCGGGAACCCCTCCATATGGACATTTTTTGAGAAAATATCCACCACAACATATTAATAATACTTTGCTAATTACTTTCCTTTGGAGCTGGCGATGGGACTTGAACCCGCAACCTGCTGATTACAAATCAGCTGCTCTGCCAATTGAGCTACGCCAGCCTGCAAAGGACGTGAGTATACACATTTGAATTTTATATGGCAATATCTTTTTGTGATACTTCTGGAATAATACCATTGGTCAGAAATGTAATTCCTGAACATTCACCAGTGGATCAGATATTTTTTAGTAGTAATCTGTTCAGAGGACTCACTAAAAACATCATAAAAAAGGCCGGGTCAGAAACGACCCAGCCATATTTTTACAAAAACGAAAGATCTGTCAACTATTTCTTCAATGCATCAGTCCCAAAGGAACTCTCCCGGCACTTCTCAAAGGCGATTGCAAAGGTCCTGTATATCAGATGAGCAAACTTTGTATAAGGCAGATACAGAAAGAGCATCATTACTGCCGTTAAGTGGCAGAAATATATGATATATCCTATTTGTACTAGACCTGCCCAGCGCGCCACCTCCGCTAAAAGTCCTGTAACGCCTACTGCCATAATTTCCCAGATAAGAAACCAATCATAGAAATTACCGGTTATTCCTGCTTCACATTCGGCTTTAGCACGATTAGTCCAGAGCACCCATATACCATAGATCATCGCAATCGCAGAAACGTTGGCCAAGAGTTTGACAGGATTCCAGAAGGTCATAGGACCATGGAATCTGGCAATCCACAAGCCAATAACATCGTTTGCGACTAACGACCACGTTGTGACGATTAAAAGACCGATAAATGCATACATTAACGGTTGGTGCCCTCTGACTCTATCGGCATTTGTTTTGCACTCCCTGAAGCGAGTATGCTGAAGAATTTCCACAACCGACGGCCAAAGAAAATTGAGAGTAAACTGAATCGCGGAAGGTCTGAAGTCAGGATTCATCTTATTCTTGGCAGCCATTGCCTTCCACAGGTTCGAAATGCCTTTATATGCTGAAAAAGCAGCAATTCCTGCAGCAGGAACCATAAAAGAAACAATAAAGAAAATATTTTTGGCATACCAGCGAAAATCCCAATGACCAAAAAATCGCTGATACCCATGATGAGCGAAATCTTCAGCTGATGGAAAGGCCATAGCACCTGAAAGAAACCACATGACAAAAATCACCACGACGGGAATCGCTATCATTACCGGCAGGCCTTTGGCACTAGATGCCAGTTTTGCAAGACCTGAGGGCCAGCCGTAAAACGTATAGGCATAGGCCCTGATGGCTCCCATCACGTCGCCGGGTTTAGCGCCTCGAGGGCATTTCTCCGAACAATCACCACACTGATGACAGAGAAAAACGTCCGGATCTGCGATAAGATTTTCTTTGAGTCCCCACTGAGACCAGATCATTTCTTTGCGTGGAAAAGGTTTTTGATCTTTCGAAAGTGGGCATACAACAGAACAGGTGGCACACTGATAACACTTTTTCAGCGTATCACCTCCGACTCCCTTCAGATATTGGATAAACTCTAAATCTGGCTGGATGTTCATTTCTCTCCCTCATTTAAGATATCGACAAACAAAAATCTATATAAAATCGCAACCTTTACAAGAATAGCTGTGTACTGCCGGCGATGTTATCCATCGCTGCAGTACACAGAGCGGTGCAGGTTTAGAAGCCTTTAAAAGGATTCGGTCCCATTTCAACGATTGCATCAACAAAATCATTGACGATCTGAGGGATCTTATCATAGTCGGTTATAGCAACCTGCTCGGCTGTCACTCGTTCCGGTTCAAGCCCAAGGGTTGATAGGGTATCACCGATGTTTTCCATCCGTTTATTCGCAATCTCGGAGCCCTTGACAAAGTGACACTGGTAGTCGTCACCGTATGTACAACCAAGCAACATTGCACCGTCCAGACCGGCAGAGAGGGCGTCTCTGATCCAGGCCATATTCACGGAACCAAGGCAGCGTACAGGAATAAAACGAACCATATGACTCAGTTTATGATGTTTCATTCCAGCCATGTCAAGTGCCGGGTAGGCATCGTTTTCACAGACAAGCACCAGGATGCGAAGTCTGTCTTCATCGTCCTCAGGGACCTCAATAGACTTGATAACTGACCCTATCAAATCTATGTTATAATCTTTGAATCCGATAATCCTCTCCGGACAGGCACCCATACAGGTTCCACAGCGTCGACAGCGGGTGGGATTGGGCAGTGGTGTTCCTTTTTCATCATCATCCAGTGCACCAAACGGACATTCCTCAGTACAACGTTTGCATTGTGTACACCGCTGCATAAAGAATTCAGGGAACGTTGCATCACCTGAACGCGGATGCACGGCAACACCGCGATCTGTAGACTCAATACACTGAATCGCCTTTAAGGCCGCACCCGTTGCATCGTCAATGGTCTCATCCATCGTTTCTGCCTTGCGCACCCCGCCGCAGGCATAAACGCCGGTTCTTCGTGTTTCATAGGGGAAACAGATAAAGTGAGAGTCTGCATACCCGTCAAAGAGTTCGAGATCAGAAAACGCCGGCCCCTGGCGATAGGCGAGATTAACGGTATTTTCGTGCAGGGTTGTCGGCTCCATACCGGCAGCCAGAACTACCATATCAACACTAAGACTGATGGCCTCACCGAGCAGAGTGTCGGTTACCGCAACGGTAAGTTTTCCGTCGGTTCCTTCCTCAACGTTCATGACATTTCCTTTGGTAAGAAAAATGCCGTCATTCTGCTGCTGCGCACTCTTGTAATACAATTCCATATGACCGGGTGTGCGCATGTGCTGATAGAGAATATAAGCTTTGCCGTCAACATTATCCTCACAGACATACTGCGCCTGTTTCAGAGCAACCATCGAAGTTACGGAGTTGCAATACGGGAAATCCTTGTCGTTTTCAGCGCCACCGGGACTCTGAACAAAAGCGACATTGCCAGGTACCTTTCCTGCCTTTGCCATCTTCTCAAATTCAGCATTGGTAACGACATTTTTCACCTTACCATAGCCAAGGTGTTCGTATTGAGATACATCGGCCGGTTTCCAGCCGGTAGCAAGAACCACAGAACCCACCTTGGTGGCTGAAGGATCGATCTCGGTATAGACCTTAAGGCCCTTATTCGGATCTTCCTTTTCACCTTTATCAATGAGGTCTTTTTCATCAACCGTTACCTTTGCAGGTGCATCCCATTCACTTTTTTCACCTGCCTTCTTAAACGATACCGAGAAATTTCCCGGAGAACCGGCAATACGGGCAACCTCGGTTTCCGTCTTGATGGTTATTTTTTTGTTTCCGCTTACCGCAGCCGTCAATGACGGGACAGGGTTCTCTTCCAGATCGGTCCAGGGGGCCTTGGATGGAAATGATTTTCTCCAACCGGCAGCCTTGCCGCCAAGGGCTGCTTCCTTTTCGACCAGTATAACCTCATAACCTGCCAAGGCAGCCTCTTGAGCGGCCGTCAATCCGGCAATGCCGCCACCCATCACCAAAACGGTTTTATTGATTTCCGTTTCAAGCTGATAGGGCACGGCCAGTTCGGTTTTTTGCGCACGCGTACAGGCCATCCGCATATAGTCGGCAGCAGATTCCTGCAGAAAGGCAGCAGCCTCGGCATGGGGTTCTTCTCCCTCAGCCGGTTTGCCCTGAGCCCAAACGACCTGTTCCCGAAGATTGGCTCTCACGGTGATTTTATCCTGACCAAAATCAAACTCCTTCTGCATTACCCGCGGTGAGCAGGCGCCAATCACCACTGTATTAACACCATTTTCTTGTATATCTTTTTCGATGAGTGCCCGGCCCTCAGAACCGCAGAGGTAGCCAGAGGTCTTACATTCCATGGACATTTCACCGGTTACGACCTCGGAGAGAGCCTCAATATCGAGACCGTCACCGATACCGCAACCTGAACATATATATGCGCAGTATGTCTTAGCCATTGATCATTACCTCCTGGATATCTGAATTGCCTTCAAGGCAGCTGCAGTGGATGATTGGGTAGTGGTAACGACATCAGCTGCCTTTTTAGCGCAACCTGCTGATATCATGCCTTTCTCATAGTCAGAAATAACAAAACCACTGTTATCCATATTCAGACTGACAGGTGCTCCCTGAAGACCTAAAGAGGGTTGCATTCCTGTTGCCAGTACGGCCATATCAACCTTCTGATGAATCTTTTCTCCGGTTACCGCATTCTCAGCCACAACAGTCACACCGCCATCGCTCTCAGGAATGATTTCTGCAACCTTTCCTTTAATAAAGAAGGAATTTTTATCGCCGGTAAGCTTTTCACGGAATTTTTCATATTTTCCAGGGGTACGCAGGTCAATATAAAAAACATACATTTTCGCCTCAGGATACCGCTCCCTGACATACGTCATCTGTTTCAATGTTGCCATGCAGCAGATATGGGAACAAAATTCAAGATGATTTTCGTCCCTGGATCCGGCACATTGAACAAATGCGATTGAGCCTGGAGCCTTCCCGTCTCCAGGGCGAACGATGGCGCCGCCGGTGGGGCCATTGGGCGCCGCCAGTCTCTCCATCATCATATTGGTGATAATTGCATTCGACTGTCCGAACTTTAGGTTGTCCATTTTGGTCGGATCATACGGAGTCCAGCCTGTTGCCCAGACAATAGAGGATACATTGATCGTCACATTCTGAGTCTTCATGTCCAGATCGACGGCATTGTATTTACAGGAAGCCTGCACGGCCTTTGCACCTTCAGCGGAAAGCCCTTTTTTATTGATGACATAGCGACGAGGATACGCCATATCATGAGGAAGGTATGCAGCCTTGCTTTTGTTCATCCCGAAGTTAAACTCGTTGTCAATCATATCCGGGCATGCTTCGGTGCAGTCCCCGCAGGCAGTACAGTTGCTGTTCACATACCTGGGAGCGATCTCCAGATCAACCTTGTAGTTACCGGGAACACCGCTGACGGATTTCACCGTGGTCATGGTATAGGTTCTGATCTTTCGATTGTTTTTCACCCGACGAAAATTAATTTCCAGACCACAGCTTGGTGGACACAGTTTTGGGAAATACTGATTAAGCTGGGCTACACGACCGCCGAAAGATGCGCTCTTTTCAATCAGAAACACATCATTTCCGACTTCAGCGGCTTCAAGGGCTGATGTCAGCCCGCTGATACCACCGCCTACGACCAAAATTGCACCTGAGGTGCCTTGCTCGTCAGTCATACTTTTCCTCCATTGTTGCTCTTAAATATATTTGTACAATTGTCACTCTTAAACAGATTAGACCATCTTCTCCCGCCTGCAGATACAGTATTATCAAGACCTTTTACGCAATCCGGCCAGTTATTGATGCACTGAGACGGTTTAAACATTTTTAGCTTATATGGAGTAGAGACTTAGCCCCGATAAACGAGATAAGTCCCTTCATCAAAAATTTTTTGCGAACCATGCCAAAAATTTTCTAAGGGACTACACCACACTCTAATCCATATAAGCTAAAATGGAGTACATAACAAAAATCTCCAGGAATCACAAGACTCCTGGAGATTTTCTTACATCATTACAAACGTGCCTTAACTATTACAGCCAAGGCTCGGTCGGCAGAATGTTGACACATTCAACCTTCTCACACTTCCATTCCTTGGTATCGGGATTGTAGGTGGAGTTAACAAAACACTTCCAGTTCTGATCGTCAACGGTTGGGAAATCAGACCTGTAATAGAATCCTGGGTAACGGGATTCTTTACGGAACTCAATGTGCCGAATATGAGCCTCGACACACCAGATACGATGATAGTTTTCCCAGCAGCGGAGCAACTCATGCAGATCGCCAGCAGCCATCTTCTCTCCATCTTCACGGAGCAGCTTGAGCAGATCCAGACAGATATTCAGGAGCTTGCCGGAGGTCATGTAGTATGTAGCAACACCACCACCATACTCATCGGTGGCTTTCATCAGACGCATCATCAATCCAGCGGGTTTGCAGTAGGCCGGATTTACATCAGCTGCTGTTGAAAGACCAACATTCTCCATATACAGCTTAACCGGTGCATAGATCTCTGCAGCCAGTTCCTGGACGGTCTGTTTCAACTCTGGCTTGAAGGAGGCATTGTCACGGCAGAATTTAACCATCTGCTTGGCACATATACGACCCTCGGCATGCGAACCGGAGGAGAACTTATGACCGGAAGCACCAACACCATCACCGGCAGTGAAGAGACCGTCAACGGTGGTCATACGGTTGTAGCCCCATTTGTACTGATGAGCGCGGGACGGATTATTAATGGTCGGAACCCAAGCTTCTTCAGGACCGGAACACCAGATACCACAACAACCTGAATGCGAACCGAGCATGTAGGGTTCGGTCGGCATAATCTCAGAACCAGTCTTCTCGGGCTCAACGTTCATACCGGCCCACAGGCCAGCCTGACCGACGGACATATCCAGGAAGTCTTCCCATGCCTCGGACTCAAGATGTTTCCAGAATTTCTTCAGGTCTTTATCATTCATACCGGCTGCCTTACGATCATCGAGGAAGGCATTCAGAGCAACGTCGGTAGCCATGTACAGAGGACCGCGTCCTTCCTTCAACTCATTGATCATCAAGTGGTTACGCAGACAGGTCGGGGTAACCGGAGAGCCGCCATAAGGCATGAACTTGCTCAGTTCGTCTTTAACCGATGCACTGTTGGCATAGAACTCACCAAGACCATTCTGAACTTTGGCCTTGAACAGCAGGAACCAGGCACCAACCGGACCGTAACCATCTTTGAAACGGGCAGGGGTGAAACGATTTTCCATCATGGTCAGGGTAGCACCTACCTGAGCACACATGGTATAGGTGGAACCGGCATTCCATACTGGGTACCAGGCACGTCCCTTACCTTCACCGGTGGAACGCGGACGGAAGATATTAACAGCACCACCACAGGCAACACAGGCTGCCTTGCAACGGTATACATGGACCTTATTCTCGCGGGTGGAGAAGCCGACTGCACCGGCGATCTGATTTGCTTTGTTTTTATCAAGCAACAATTTAACGATGAAGATACGCTCATGGATATTGTCGGCACCAAGGGCGGTAGCAGCAGGCTCAGCTACGATACACTTGTAGGATTCGCCGTTGATCATGATCTGCCATTTACCGGTACGAACCGGGGTGCCGCCTTCGCGCAGAGTCTTGGCCGGTTTTGCACCGTCCAGGGTTTCGCCGGCAGCATCTTTCTTCCAGATCGGCAGGCCCCATTCTTCAAACAACTTGACGGACTCATCAACGTGACGGCCACAGTCATAGATCAAGTCTTCACGAACAACGCCCATCAGGTCATTACGGACCATCTTGACATAACTTTCGATCGGATTTTCGCCGATGTAGGTATTGATAGCGGAAAGACCCTGGGCAACAGCGCCGGAACGCTGCAGGGAGGCCTTATCAACAAGCACGATCTTCATGCCTTCCGGTGCCCATTTCTTCACTTCAAATGCAGCGCCGCAGGCAGCCATACCGCCACCGATGATAAGAATATCTACGTCATGTTCGACTACCTCAGGGTTTACCACGGCCTTGAGCTCGCCTTTTGGTTTATTTGGTAATGCCATATTCAAATCTCCTTATTGCAAAAGATTTTATTAGATTAATTTTCCAGCTCAGCCTATATCTTCGGAGTCGGAAGATTGGATTCCAAAAGCAGACACTCATCATCAAGGCTTGCGCCCTTCTGTGCAACGTAGGCGTTAGCAGCACCCTCAGCCGTAGTACGGATAGGGAATTTAAAACGTTTCAGATTACCATTACGGAACTTAACGGTCCACATAATGTCATTGGAAGACCGCATTGGATGAACCTGGCCACCCATAGGTACAAAGTCATCATAACCACGAACAAAAATTGCTCCCTGCGGGCAGATCTTAACGCAGGAATAACACTCCCAGCAAGCATCAGGCTCTTGATTGTACGCCTTCATCTCCTCAACGTTCAAAACCATCAAATCGTTGGGACAGATGTACATGCATGCGGTTTTGTCTCCACCCTTGCAACCATCACACTTGGAAGGATCTACATAACTTGGCATTAAACTACCTCCTCAGTTTGTTTTAACTGTTGTGACCCTGAACATACAGGACCCACTTGACCTATGCAAAAAAATCTACTCAACCAAAAACACCAACCTTTATTCACTGCCCGAAGAACGCTCTCAACAGAGAGTAAATAACTAACATTTCAATACAAAAAGAATTACTTCGTCCAACTGAAAAAAAATGAACCGTCACTCATTTTTACCAGGTATGAGATATAATTTGTTGCCAAATAATTGTCAAGAAAATTCCACATTGAATTGCATAGTTCAATGCTCATCATAACTATTTCGAACGAGGACTTCGCGAGGACGGGCTCCATCTGCCGGCCCGACAATCCCCTCCTGTTCCATGGTCTCTATCATCCTTGCCGCCCTGTTGTAGCCAACCCGCAGGCGGCGCTGCAGCATGGAAATCGAGGCCTGGCCGGATTCACAGACTATACTCACCGCCTCGTCATAGCGATCATCCGTTTCCACCTCATCGCCTGAGGCAGCCGTTGAGGTTTCCGTCTCGATCTCCTCAATGACGGAATCATCATAGTTCGCTGAGCCCTGTTTTCTCAAAAACGCGACCAGTCGTGTAGTCTCATCTTCCGAGATATAGGCCCCGTGTATCCTCAGAAGTCCGGCGCTTCCCGGAGGCAGATACAGCATATCTCCGGCACCGAGAAGGTGTTCCGCGCCGGAAGTGTCGATAATCGTGCGGGAATCGATCTTGGAAGAAACCTTGAAGGAAATCCTGGTTGGAAAATTCGCCTTGATAAGACCGGTCAACACATCCACCGATGGTCTCTGGGTCGCCAGGATCAGATGGATGCCGGCAGCCCTGGCCATCTGGGCAAGACGGGCGATAGACCCCTCTACATCTTTGGACGCAATCATCATCAAATCGGCAAGCTCATCAACTATGACAACAATATAGGGGAGTTTTTCCTTGGCATTTTCATTATAGGAGTCAAAGCCTTTGACCTTCGCCTCCTCCAGCAGTCTGTAGCGCCTCTCCATTTCCCTGACCGCCCATTGCAGGGCACGGGAGGCCATCTTCGGTTCAACCACCACCGGATGAAGAAGATGGGGGATACCTTCATACCCCGAGAGTTCAATCCGCTTCGGATCAACCATCAGAAAACGGACTTCATCCGGGGTTGCATTGTAGAGAATTGAGGCGATAATGGTATTAATCGCTACACTTTTTCCGGCACCGGTGGCCCCGGCAATGAGCAGATGCGGCATCCTGGCCAGATCGCCGATGACCGCATTGCCGACCACATCGAGACCCAGAGCAATTGAAAGCTTGCTGGAATTATTGAGATAATTGTCTGACCCAAGCAGATCCCTGATATAGACTATCTGTCTGAACGCATTAGGAATTTCAATGCCGAGCGCAGCTTTCCCAGGCACCGAGCCGACCACCCGGACCGATTGTGCCTTCAGCCCCAGGGCCAGATCGTCGGCAAGACCGACAATCTTATTTATCTTTATACCCGGTGCCGGTGCATACTCATAGGTCGTCACCACAGGTCCCGGCGATATCCCGACAACCTTTCCGGATACGCCGAAATTGCTCAGTTTCTGTTCAAGCTGCTTCGAGATCGCATAATAAATCTCCTCATCGACCTCCTTTTGAACCTGTTTGTTTTTCTTGAGTAACGTAAGAGAGGGGAGTTTCCATTCACCACGGGCTACAGGGCGCAGGGTGAAAGCGTCTTCTTTGTCCGCAGGACCAGCGACC
The DNA here is from genome assembly GCA_903901335.1 of uncultured delta proteobacterium. Lineage (GTDB taxonomy): Bacteria > Desulfobacterota > Desulfobulbia > Desulfobulbales > Desulfocapsaceae > CAIUQR01. The sequence goes on from CAIUQR010000130.1 coordinate 10,298, forward strand.
TTCGGCAGTTCTTTTACAACAGGGGAAGAGGGCAGAGGCAAAGATATCGGATCCAGGCTGGGACCTGTCCTTCTAATGACAATCTGTCTTTCCTTCTCAACACTTTCTTTCTGCCCTTTTCCAAAAACACCCCCCCACAGCCATCCAAGGATACTTCGCCCTGTCCTCAGCAGAAAGGAACACAAACTGTAAGGAGAAAACTGTGTGGATATCATCATTGAAATAAGGAACAGCAGCAAAAGAGTGAGCACGGTCCCGGCCTCACCAAGCATTAAACGGATCAATCTGAAAACTGTTTTCCCGATAAATCCCCCGGCCTCGAGGAAACGCTGATCATATAAGGCCATCGCTGAGAGAAGGGCACAGAAGGAGACCACCGCACCGGTGAGTCCAAAGACAATCTGAGGAAGACGCTCAAAGGACATTTGAGGGCCTAAAAACAGAAATGACGCCAAAAAAAGAAGGGCGGCCAGCAAAAAAGACCCCCGGCCGAGAAAACCAATCAGAATTTCTGAAATGAGCTGTCCAACTTCACCGCACCAGTTAGCATTGGCGTTCTGGTAGTGAGAGACCAGGGCGAGAGTGAGAAAAATCGACACGAATACCCCGAGGACAGCGGCCGATTCCTTCTTGAACCCGGGGTGCATTGTTTCTTTGGTCATGACGAAAAAATACTCCGACATCACATCTTATGAAAGAGTATACGGATGCCCCGGCTGGACCAGGAAAGGGTGCATCCAACAATCAGGGCCACCCCATTGGCATATCCCCCATTTGCAGGTATACCCCCGGATGACCGTCTTTGATTTACCGGTAATACTTAGGAAAAGAAAAACTCAGTGTGGTGTAATAAGAATTTAATAAAAATGCAAGGGAACCTGTAAAACGGTTCGTAGACCTGACTGCTGCCGAACGGATTTTTCCGGTTTATGTGTGAATGAGCGTTTTCACTGCATCAAGAATACCATTTATAAATGCCGGTGACTCTTCACTGCCATACCGTTTGGCAATTTCAACCGCTTCATTAATCGCAACCTGATCCGGGACATCCTCACAGTACAACATCTCAAACACTCCGATGCGCAGAAGATTCCTGTCTGTGAGTGCGATTCTCTCCAGACGCCAATTTTTCGCACACTGGCCAATCAAACTGTCGATATGATCACGGTTCCGTACAATGCCCTGCACAAGATCCAGCGTATAGGGACGCGCCTTTCTGCTCACCTGATAGAGGTCGCAGAACATATCAAACCGCTCATTCATCTCCCCTTGCCGGATCTCTTCAGCGACAAAATCATCCTGAAAAAGAAACTGCAGGGCTGACTCCCTGGATTTTCGACGTATTCCCATAAGATAATCTACAAAAAATTCAAGCCAAAGGAAGCCGGCAGAGAAACATCAGCTCAGATTAGCCACCAGGTTTGCCATCTCAATTGCAGCCACGGCAACCTCGGAGCCTTTGTTTCCGGCCTTGGTGCCGGATCGTTCGATGGCCTGTTCAATATTCTCAGTGGTCAGAACGCCGAAGAGCACCGGTATCCCCGTTTCCAGACCAACTTGGGCCGCCCCTTTTGACACCTCATTGACGACCACATCAAAGTGGGGCGTGGCCCCGCGAATCACCACACCCAGGCAGATAATCGCATGGTATTTCTGTGATCCGGCAAGTTTTTTCGCGATTAGCGGTATCTCAAAGGCACCCGGAACCCTGACAACATCAATATCCGTATCGAGTGCTCCCGAACGCAGCAGGGTGTCAATCGCCCCTTCTCGTAGCTTCTCCGCAATAAATGAATTAAACCGCGCGACAATAATAGCAAATTTTTTCCCATCTGCCTTAAGGTGCCCTTCAATTACATTTACCATTTTTTCCGCCTTATTATAATATGTTATGATACAGGAAACGACGAACCTCCGAAAGGTCAATCCACCTGAATAAGATGCCCCATTCTATCGCGTTTACACTGGAGATACCCTTTGTTTTCATCCCCGGCCTCAATCTCCAGAGGAAATCGATCAACGACTTCGAGTCCATAGCCATCGAGGCCGATTATTTTTTTCGGGTTATTGGTCAGAAGTCCCATCTTGCGCACACCAAGATCCCGGAGGATCTGGGCTCCAATGCCATAATCGCGAAGGTCAGGTTTGAAACCCAGTTTAATATTGGCCTCGACCGTATCGATTCCTTCATCATCCTGGAGCTTATAGGCCTTAATCTTATTGACAAGCCCTATCCCCCGTCCCTCCTGCCGCATATAGAGGAGCACGCCGCATCCTTCCTGATCGATCATCCGCATTGCAGCATTCAGCTGCAGGCCGCAATCGCACCGTGAAGAGCCGAAGACATCGCCGGTCAGGCATTCCGAATGGACCCGGACCAGGACCCTCTTTTTCGGATCTATCGTCCCTTTCACCAGGGCCAGGTGCTCATAGGTGTCGACATCATTGGTGTAGACGATAGCCCTGAACTCTCCTGCATTCTCTGTCGGAATCCTCGCCTCCGCAACCCTGTGGATCAGAATATCCCGACGCAGGCGATAGGCCACCAGATCGGCAATGGTCGCAATCTTCAGGTCATGCTCACGTGCAAATTTTTCAAGATCAGGCATCCTCGCCATCGTTCCGTCTTCGTTCATGATCTCACAGATCACTCCGGCAGTGGTCATCCCGGCAAGCCTGGCAAGATCAACGGAACCTTCGGTCTGACCGGTGCGGACAAGGACCCCGCCCGCCCGGGCCCTGAGCGGAAATATATGGCCTGGGCTGACGAGATCGCGAGGTCCGGAATTCGGCGCTACCGCCGCCTGGATGGTGCGCGCACGGTCCGCCGCCGATATCCCTGTTGATACCCCGGTTCTTGCCTCAATGCTGATCGTAAATCCGGTTCCATAGGGCGATTTGTTGTTGGCGACCATCATCGGCAGCTCCAATCTCTCCACCAGGTCCGGACTGAGTGTAAGGCAGATGAGCCCCCTTCCGTACCGGGCCATGAAGTTTATTGCCTCCGTGGTCACGGACTCTGCGGCCATACACAGGTCACCCTCATTTTCACGATCCTCATCATCAACCAGAATAACCATCTTTCCGGCTTTGATATCTTCAATTACCTCTTCAATTGGACTGACTGCCATAATACTCACATAAGTGGTTGAATTTATACAAATACATAGTGCTAATTAAACCCGTGTTTCGCCAGAAATCCGGGGTTTATCCCTTCCTCGTCCGAAGACCGGGTGGCAGACTGTCGGGGAGTCAGAAGCTTTTCCACATACTTCCCGATAATGTCCACTTCAATATTCACCGTCCCGCCTTTTCGCAACAGGCCCAGCGTGCTCACCTGCAGGGTATGGGGGATAATGGACACCGAAAACCGGCCGCCACTGCAGCTGTTTACCGTCAGACTGATACCGTCAATGGTAACCGACCCTTTTTCTATCACATACCGGCCGAGCCTTTCGGGCAGGGCAAAGGTGAAGAGTGTAAATTCACCGGCGGGTCGTTTTTCATGGACTTGGGCCACGCAATCGACATGGCCCGAAACGATATGCCCCCCAAGCCGGTCTGAAAGACGCAGCGCCCGTTCCATATTGACCATGCCGCCGATGGCTAGTCCGCCAAGAGTGGTCCGGGACAGCGTCTCCGGTGAGACATCCGCCAGAAACGTCCTTTCCTGGAAGGCATAGGCGGTTAAACAGACACCGTTGACAGCAATCGATTCGCCCTCACTCGGGTCCTCCAGATCAAAGCCTGCCTCTATCCTGAACGTTACCCCGCCACCGGCGGTCCGTTTTTCAATCAGTTTTCCAGTTCCTTCGATAATCCCGGTAAACATGAACAGGCTCTCAATCGGTATCAGCAGGCCTTTTCAAGGTCTTTGGCCTTCTGCAGATACCCTTCGGCGATATTTTTATGTTTGAAATTGGCATGAATTGAGGCGATGGTACGGTACGCATCCGCTGCCTTTGCCTGCTCACCAGCCTCCAGATAGATTTCGGCCATCTGTTCCAAAACGGCTACCGTCCCTTGCGGATCGTTATTATCATGATATTTTTCCAGCAGGTCAAGACAAATACCGATCGCCTTTTTAAACTGCCCCTGGCCTCGATACACCAGAACAAACTGATTTGACAGGGCAAGCATGCTCATCGGATCATGGAGTTTTTCGCAGATCTCCCAGGCCCGGCTGTAGTGACTCAGGGCCTGATCATAGTCCTTCTTGGCCAGACAGACATGCCCCATCTGGTTGGATGCATTGGCGATCCCGCTCTGGTCTTCTCTTTGCTGATACCCGAGCAGGGCATTATGAAGGGCCACTGCGGCTTGAGAAAGCTCCTCTTTCTGCAGAAGATCTTTACCCTGTTCATAGTCGGCCTGTACCGGATCCGAACTTTTTTCACCCTGCATCGGAGCGATGTCCTGTATGCTCTGTACAGATTTACTCATTGCTTTTTCCTCCATGAATCGCGGCAAGGGCCCTGGAGGCCTCTGCTGCGACAGTAGTTTTTACAGCCTCCCCGCTCTCCCATATGATCAGCTCTTCCGAGTCACCCTTTAACGCCATAAGCTGAACGGCAACCTCCGTCGCCTTGATCCGCCCCAGCAGCCGCGCCACCTGCCCGCGCAGAGCCGCTTCCGGATGATTGAGAAAATGGAAAAGAGTGTAAAATTGGGTGTCCCGAATCAGGTCGGGTCGTGTTACCGCAATCTCGGCCAGAGCCCAGACCACCTGCTCCTGTGTTGATCTTTCTCCCATGTATCCGAGGAGATGCCTGGTAAATGCCCCGAAGATGTCAGGTCGTGCGGCAATTACACTTCCGATGGTTTCAACCATTCCCCAGGGAGTTGCGGCAGAGTCGGAACAGGCCTCAAAAAGCCTGTGCAGCAGCTCGGACACCTGGCCTGGCTCCCGGCTTGCAACCCTTGCCGATACTCTGCCGATAACCCAGGCCGTCAACCAGCGATCATCATCCTGGGGGGTATAGAGAAGACGCTGCATCAGCCGCAAGGTCTTTTTGTCATCAAAGCACAAAGAGACCAGACCGTCGATATCCCCTTTCAAAACAAGGTCCTTCACTTTTTTCTTGTCAGCTTTCCCCCGAATATGGTTCTTGTCCGGAGCAGGTTCAACGAAGGCCTCCGGAGCAGGAGCGGGAGTGCCCATCTGTTCGATCAGCTGCTGCTTCTTCTCGCTCACCCGTCTGGATAAATCTGAAATTTCGGTATGCAGACGGACAAAATAGAGAACACCCCGTACCGGTCGGCCATCGATATTCTTCAGATCCACCACCTGGTGGGTAGTCTCATCGTAATTTTCTATCCGCCCGGTGAGATAATCATCTTCGGGCATCAGTTCCCAGGCCAAATCCCAGTTATCATCACAGGCATACACCAGGGTTTCCACCATGGCAGACCCCACATTATGACCTGTCGGGTCGCAGGTATAGACGGCACCGCACTGACAACGTCCGATCGGAAACTCGCGCATCCTTCGCTTCGGGGCGTCGGTTGCCTTTTCGACCTTCTGCCCGCAAAACGGGCACCACGGACGTTTAACGATTCTTCCTTTATTCATATCGGCCTATGGGATCGCATAATCGTAATGGCCAGACCTGTCTCAGGCATCATGCCAGTTTCTCAGCAAGTCTGCCGGCGAAATTGTGATCGACCGAATAGCCAAGTTCCCTGGCCTTTTCCATATGCTTTTCCGCCTCCCGATAATCGGCGCAGAAATAGAGGGCAACAGCAAGATTATTGTGGGCAAGGGCGGATTCAGGCTCCAGCTCGACCCCTTTTCTAGCAGCCATCAAGGCCCGCTCGTCTTCGCCTTTCATGGTCAGGACAGAGGTCAGATTCATCCAGACTGTGGCAAGTTTCGGATTAAACTGGATAGCTTTCTCGTATGCCGCAATGGCCTTGTCCAACTCACTGTTCTGCTGCCAGATAAGCCCCATATTCGCATGGGCCTGGGCCATTTCCGGTTGAACCTTGATCGCTCTTTCATTGAGTTCCCTGGCCTTGGCCAGATCACCGCGACCAAAGTAGATCGCGCCCAGATTGATCATGCTTTCTCCCGTCAGGGGATCAAGCTTAATCGCCCGTTCAAGCGATATGATTGCTTCATCAATCCGTCCCGCTTTGAGATATACAAGCCCGAGGTGATGGTGAGCCACCACGTTTTCCGGATTCTGTTCACATTTTTTTTCGAGTTCTTCAATAATCTTGAGTAGATCTTCTTTAACCGGTTCCGACATAATACCCCTCAATGCTTATCTTACTCTCAAGGCCATCGCTCCATCTTTGTCACAAAAAGATTTTCAGGCTATGAAGCAGATACAAAATCAATATAACTACTTATATACTCTACAAGAATATATCTTCGACATCACAAGAGAGATTGAGCTCTCTCTCAAATCAGGCGGATACACTATAGGCACATTGGACACACATGCAAGAAGAAAATCGTCCAACGCCTTTGGTCTGGTTTGCAAATGGGATTTCACCGTGAACGATCAATCTGTCTGGTCGTCCGGCCAAGAACCTCTTTTGCCTGAACAACATCACGGGCTATCTGGGCTGAAAGCTCCTCAATGCTTGAGAATTTTCTTTCGTCGCGCATAAAATGGAGAAGATTTACCTTGATAGGTTTCCCGTAAATATCCTGACTAAAGTTAAAAATATGAGCCTCAGCTATGAGTTTATTCTCACTGAATGTAGGGTTAAATCCAATATTTATCACGCCGCCATAACTTTTACCGTCATATATTACCTGACACACATAGACCCCGTATTTAGGAAGAAGATCCTCTTCGTCGACATGCAGATTGGCAGTTGGAAAGCCGATCTCTTTCCCCCCGCGCTGCTTCCCCCTCTGCACTTCCCCGCGAATCTGGTAGTAACGTCCTAACAATTCCTTGGTTTCCACCATCTTTCCGGCAGTGACGAGTTCCCGGACCTTTGTTGAACTGACCAGGACACCATCCTCATAATACGCCTCGATCACCGTCACCGAAAAGCCTTTCTCCTCGCCCTGCTGTCTCAGGAAGCTGATATCGCCGGTACGTCCCTTGCCGAAGGCATAATCATATCCGACAAAGAGCTGCTGCACCCCGATTCGTTGAATCAGGATCTCATCGACAAACCTGGTCGCTGGTGTAGCCGCGAATTCTTTACTAAACGGAATAATGATCAAAACATCGATTCCCGACATCGCAATCAATTCAATTTTCTGTTCACAATTGGAAATCAGCTTGATCCCGCCTGGTCGTAATACCTGCAGAGGATGCGGGTTAAAGGTGATGGCGATGCTGGTGCCACGGGAATGGTATGCCCGTTGTTCAACAACATCAAACAATCGCTGATGACCAAGATGAACCCCGTCAAAGTTGCCGATCGTCACACAGGCATTGGGGAACGGTTCTTTTATCTCATCAAGTTTTCTATATATTTTCATAAGATACCAAAAAATTCACCTTGATTTACACATCTTCAGCAAAGAAAGTCTTGACAAAAACCGGCCCAATAAGCATATTCATGTCCGTTGCCGAAGTGGCGGAATTGGTAGACGCGCTAGGTTCAGGGTCTAGTGGGGGTATCCTCGTGAAAGTTCGAGTCTTTTCTTCGGCACCAAAATTACAGGGTTGCATGGGTAATCAAGATACCCATGCAACCCTTTTTTATTTCCTTTTATCAGCAGTTCACAGGTAGAAGACAATACCGTTCAAGCCCTGGTTTTTCACTTTCTTGTACGACACGTGGTGTATACTCTTTTTGTCCCGGTATTCCAAGCTCTATTGAAAAACTATAATACCTCCTGATTTGAAATCAAATCTTCAAATCAAATCTTCTTTAACAGCTTCCTCGACAGTGCATTCTCCTGCTCCTCCATATGTTCAGCAACAATCGCATGACAGATATCCTCAATTCACCTCACAAAAAGATTCAGCCTAAATCGACTCCACAAAAAATTCATCAATATTTATTCGGGCATTCATCAATTCAGTTGACTATCAATACAAATAAACGTATGGTAGCACGGTAAAAATTCCCCATCATATCAGCGTCATATGTATGATGGATATGCCCTTTATTTTTTAAATATTTTAAGGAGTTAACGAGGATGTTGGAGCTCAAGAAAAACGACGATATACTTATGGCTGTAGGAGGGATCGATTCAATTACTGCCGCAACGGCACTCATTGAAAAAAATCTTGATGCAGCTAATCTGAAAAAATTATCTCTGATCAAAAATGCTGAAGCATTGATCAAAGTAGCTAATGCAATTTCGATGTGTCAGCCGGATGCGGTTTTCGTGGATACCGGCAGCACTGAAGATGGTCAGTGGATACGGGAACATTCGCTCGCCAAGGGGGAAGAAAAAAAGCTCGCCAAAGAAGGACACACCATTCACTTTGACTTACCGCAGGATCAGGCCCGACTTGTCAATCAAACATACTATATCATCAATGAAGGCGACAAGATGAGTTCCCTGGCCAAATCCGTTCTCCGCTCCGAGGCCCTGGATTACATAAAAAAATTCATGGTCGGCATAATGAAAGGAAAAACCATGATGGTTGGTTTTTACAGTCGAGGCCCGGTTGGAGCTAAGGCCGCAATCCCTGCCATTGAAATTTCTTCATCTGCCTATGTTTTACACTCTGCTGAGCTTCTCTACAGAAACTGCTATGCAAGCTTCGATGCTGAAACCGAAAGGGCCGGTCTTTTTTTCACCAACGTCCATTCCGAAGGTGAAAACACCCCGGAAAATGTCCCGAACGCCAGAATCTTCATGGACAGAAGCTGGATGACAACGTTTGCCACCTTCTGCACCTATGCCGGCAATACCCTGCTTCTGAAGAAAGGAAATCATCGTTTCAGCGTCGATTACTGCACCTATTACAAGGTTGAGGAGGAACTCTCCGAGCATATGTTCATCACCGGCATGACCGGTCCGGGCGGCAGAAAGACCTTCTTTGCCGGAGCGGCACCTTCCGGTTGCGGTAAGACGACAACGGCAATGGTGGGCTCCGATTTTATCGGCGACGACCTCGCCCAGCTCTGGATAGCAGCAGATGGTACTCTCAGGGCTATCAACCCGGAGAAAGGCATCTTCGGCATCGTCGAAGATGTCAATCTGGATGGCGATCCCTTCTTGATGGAATGTCTTCGAGGCCATGGCACGGAGGTTATCTGGTCAAACGTCCTCATCGATGAGGATGGAATCCCCCATTGGGTCGGCCATGGCGAGGATCACCCCAAAAAAGGAATCAATTTCCAGGGCGAATGGCACGAAGGCAAAAAGGATGCTGATGGCAATCTCGTGCCGATGTCTCATAAAAATTCACGCTGCACCCTGGTTGCATCAGATATTGAAAATCATGCCACCCGGTTTTCCGAAGACCCAGCCGGAGTACCTGTCAAGGTTATAACCTATTCCGGACGGGATGGAGATACAATGCCCCCGGTATGGGTCGCAAAAAACGCCGATGAAGGTGTCGTTATTGGTGCCTCCATCGTCTCTAAGGCAACGGCTACCGAGGTTGGTGCCTCAGGCGTGCGCCGTCAGCCTTGGGCCAATGCCCCGTTCATCCCCGGCGCCCTTGCCGATTATATGGATGCCCAATTCAAGTTCTTCAATTCTCGAAAATTCTCAGCTGCCGGGAAACCGATCATGGCCGGTCTGAATTACTTTCTCACCCATGAAAACAGAGGGGGATCCGGTAAAGGGCTCCTGGGAGAAAAGAAGGACGTAAAAGTGTGGCTCGGATGGCTTGAATTATATGCAAACGGCGATGTTGAGGCCATTGACTCCCCGATAGGTATGCTGCCCAAGTATGCTGATCTAAAAAGATTATTTGATTCAATCAACAAGGAGTATCCAAAATCGCTCTATGATCTGCAGTTTTCACTGTACGTAGAGAATATTGTCAGTAGAATCAACATGCAGTCCGAGGCTTACGGAAAGGAAGAAGATATCCCTCCGCGTCTCTTTGATATCTATAGGAAGCAGAAATCAGCTCTCCTTTCTCTCAAAGAGAAGTTTGGGGCAGTTGTAGCAATCGATAGCCTGATTTAAGCTTCAATCAACTCGAGAAAAGGCCGCCCTCCTGCAAGGGGCGACCTTTTTTTTTCCACATTCCCCCATCTCCTCTGTCCGACACAACTCTTACTGATTCTTTTTTTTTGCCAGCATTGTCTCTCCTTCGACCCCATTCCTGGGCTGATCATCCCCATTCTCAAATGGCAGTGTCTCGTAAAACCGACTGCCCTTCTTGATTTGTTTACCCTCTCCGATAAAAGTTAAAGAATTGAAAATATAATTACTGGAAAATACGAAAAATACTTTACCAGTAATTTTTATTAAGTATTTTTGGTTATTGATTTGCTATCTTATCCATGACCAGTACTATTTTACCAAATACGGCGAAGGAATACCGGTAATTTTTATTCATAATACCAATTGCATATTTTAAAAAAAATTACTTCATTTGCCATTCAGAAAACGAGTGAATACTGTATTCTGAAATTCAAGGTCTTTATTGGACAATTTAAAATGCATACCAGTCTCAGTACACATGATGTTGAAGCACTCCTGCAGACTTCCGACCCTGATCTTTCCTGGACCTGGTCATTTATTCTTACGGCTACACAGGTCCCCCATCACATCCAGATTAAGGATGATGTTTTCCTTCTTCTTGTTCCTGCGGAACACAGGTCGCTTGCCCTTCAGCAGATAACGGACTACTTTTTAGAAAATCAAGACTGGCCGCACAAACCCCATAATCCAGACCTGGAAAATAACAGGATCCAGCCACCGACCCTGCTCTTCGTCGGCGCTCTCATTCTGTTTTACTCAATCACCGGTTCCTGGAAGAGCAACTCAATCTGGTTCCAGCAGGGAGCCGGTAATTCACAGGCAATACTTGAACACCATGAATGGTACAGGCTTATAACCGCCTTGACCCTGCATGCAGACGTAATTCATCTCCTGAATAACTGCATACTCGGCGGTTTTCTGCTTCATTTTTTCTTTCTTCTTACAGGCACCGGACTCGGCCTGTTTGCCCTCTTGATTACCGCCACGATCGGCAATTGCATCAATGTCGTTGTCCACGGCCCCGGGCACAATTTCGTCGGCTTTTCAACGGCTGTTTTTGGGGTGATCGGCATGCTTTCAATGCTCAGCTACAAAGACCGGAGCCGTACAATCGACTCGCATGTTCTGCTACCCTTGATGGCAGGCGTTGCCCTGCTGGCCATGTTGGGGAGCGAGGGGGAGAGGACTGACCTCGGCGCCCATTTTTTCGGCCTGTTATGTGGTCTCCTCATGGGAAAGATCCTGTGTTTGCCACTGATAAAAAAGCCCCAGGACTCCCTCTTTCTCCAAATTGTGCTATTCTGCGTCTCCCTTTTCATTTTTTCGGCATCCTGGATTCTGGCCATACAGATATAATGAAATACTATGACAATGTTTACTTTCGATAACTGATTTGTACTGTTACCTGGAGACTTTTTCAGAATCTTGTTTGCAAAACGTATCATCAGTACTTACTCTAGTACGGTACTTATTTACCATTTTCTTTATAACAATCCCAATAATCAAAAGGTTGCACGCGTCAGGCAGATATCTGCCCGGAAAAACCAGGAGAAACATCCATGCCCAACCAGAATCAGGAACCCCCATGGGGAAAAAGAAGAAATCCTCAGACCCCGGAAGAACTTATGGCGCTGCTGATCAAAAAGATTCAGGATTTTTTTGCAGATAAGAAAATGCCCGGTTCCGGAACGGAGAAGGATGCCCCTGCCAAGCCGACGCATCCTTTCGCCAGCCTCGGCAAGATCCTGGCTATCATCCTTACCGGAATTATCCTGCAAGGAATCTATTCGTCGGTGTACAAAATTGCTCCCAATGAGGTTGGTGTCATTCTTCAGTTCGGTAAATATTCACGGACCGTCAGTTCAGGCCTGCATGTCATTCTTCCCTATGCTGAAAACCTGTATAAAGTTGAAGTTGCCGATATCAAAAAAGAAGAATTCGGCTTTCGCAGCCGTTCCCCGGGACAGGTGACCACCTTCGACAGACAGGGGTTCGACAAGGAATCACTGATGCTGACGGCAGACAAGAACGTTATAAATGTCGCCTGGATAGTCCAGTATAAAATTAAGGATCCGGTGGAATACCTCTTTAAGGTAAAAGACGTAAAGCAGGCCGTCCGCGATATCTCGGAAAGTGTGACCAGACGGATTGTCGGAAACATGGATTTTGACTACGTCCTCGGCAATCGTGATCTTCTCGCTGCGTCCGTGAAGGGAGAGCTGCAGTCTGAACTTGATAATCTGCACGCAGGAGTGGCTATCGGCACCGTCCAGTTTCAGGATATCAATCCTCCTGATCCGGTCAAACCGGCCTTTAATGAGGTCAACGAGGCCGATCAGGATATGAAACGGCTGGTCAACGAGGCCGAAGAGATCTATAACAAAGAGATCCCGAGGGCCAGTGGCGATGCCCAGAAAATTATCCAGGAGGCCCAGGGGTATGCCGCTGCCAGGATAAACAATGCCAAAGGCGAAACAGAACGCTTTCTTGATATCCTGAAAGAGTACAAAAATGCCCCGGACGTGACCCGCAAGCGCATGTATCTGGAAACCATGCAGGGCATAATCCCGACAGTTCAATCCGTATATGTCATCGATAAAAACCAGCAAGGACCGTTACCGCTCTTAAATATATCCGGTTCCAAAGACCTTCCGTCCGCAGGCTTAAAATAGATCGGTCATTCACTTGAGGATAAGAACATGAAACAAGTAGCTCATTTTTTTCTGGTCGGTCTCGTTTTGCTGGCGATAGTCGTTGTTTATGACGGCTTCTTCATTCTGGAAGAAGGAACGCAAGCGGTCATTACCCAGTTCGGGGCTCCTGTCGGAGAATCCATTACCGAGGCGGGACTGCACTATAAAATTCCACTTATTCAACAGGTAAACCTGTTTCAAAAGCGCATTGAAATATGGGACGGCGACGCCAATCAGATTACCACCAACGATAAGACCTACGTCTTTCTTGACATCACCGCCCGCTGGCGGATCGCCGATCCCCTGAAGTTCATGCAGGCTGTAAGAACAGTTACTCGCGGTCAATCGATGCTGGACGATATCATCGATGGTACCGTTCGCGACCTGGTGAACAAGAATGACCTGATGGAAATTATCCGCAGTTCCGACTGGTCTGAAAAGACCATGTTAAATACCACCGTAGACATCGGCACAAAACCGTTATTGGGACGAGACCAGATATCCAAGAAGATTCTGGAGGCGGCAGCAAAACTGACTCCTCAGTACGGTATTGAACTGAAGGATGTGATGTTGAAAAGAGTCAACTACATAGAGTCGGTCCGCCAGAAGGTCTACGACCGGATGATTTCGGAAAGAAAACGGATCGCAGCCGAAAGACGGTCCTTCGGAGAAGGGCAAAAGGCCGAGATCCTTGGAAAGGTTGAAAAAGAACTGAAGGAGATTCACTCCAAGGCCAATAGAGAGGCGCTGATTACCAGAGGAAAGGCCGATGCGGAGGCAACGAAGATTTATGCCCAGGCCTATTCCCAGGATCCGGAGTTTTTTTCTTTCGAGAAAACGCTTGAAGGATATAAGAGTATTTTTGGTAAAAACACTTCACTTGTCCTGTCGTCAGATTCCGACCTGTATCAATATCTGAGAAGCGTCGCCGGCAAGAAGTAATTGCCTGGCCAGTTCATCTTCATCGTAAAAGGCCCTTTCGAAAAACAAGCCGGATGCAGGCGCAGTATGGTTTGCCGGAACCTCGGAAGGGCCTTCGAACAGGCCCTTTATATCCTCTTCTTTCAGCCGGTGACATCCGGCCTCGACCAGAACCCCAACCATCCTCCGGACCATGTGCCAGAGAAAATGCGATCCGATTACGCGGATCCGGATCATGTCCTTCTTTAAAAATACCTCGACCTTGTGGACCAGTACACTGGTCGATTTTTTCAGCTCCTGTTTTTCAGCAAAAGCGGCATAATCGTGCATACCCACCATCGCCGCTCCCGCGCGCTGCATGGCGGGCAGATCCAGTTCCTCATGCACCCACCAGTCATAACGTTTGCCGAAAGCTGATTTTCGTGTGCGGAGCTGATAGATATAGCTCCTGGCAATGCAGTTATGACGAGCATGAAAACGGCTGTCCGCCGCCTCAACCGCCCGGACGGCTATATCCTTGGGCAGGGTCTCATTCAGCATCCGGGTAACCTCAGGCGGGGGCATAGGACTTGCAACCTCCAGATGAGCCACATATTCCAGGGCATGAACTCCGGCATCGGTACGGCCGCAGCCCTGAAGATCCAGAGCAATTTTGCCAAAAACACGCACAGCCGCCTTGAGCAGGTCACCCTGCACCGTCCGGGCATCCGCCTGTTTCTGCCAGCCGCTGAAATTGGTGCCGTCATACTCAAGGGTAAGCTTGTAGCGACGGAGAGTACCTTTTTTGGTCATGATCTCTGAAATCTCCCTGTTGACAGCCTGTTGCCGCCCCGCGTCCTGCTGTGCCTGAATGGTCTCGTTTTCCAATGCCGCTTTCTCCAGGCTATTGACTCAACATGTGCATTTCGACAGCCCTTACGGCATCGGCAGCTGAACTCGTTATACCGCCTGTATAACCGGAGCCTTCACCTATCGGATAGATATTTTTTATACTGACCGATTCATAATTTTCGTCGCGTATAATCCGCACAGGAGACGAGGTTCGCGTTTCTGCCCCTAACAATACCGCATGAGAGGAAACGAAGAGTGGAACTTCGTCTTTCCATTTAGCAAAGGCGGCGAGCAGCTCACCTACCACAAATCCTGGAACAATCTCTTTCATATCGGCTGGAACTACCCCCATCTTATACGAATTTTCGTTCAATCCGGCAGAGGTCCTCTCGCCTAAAAACTCCATCAGGTTCTGCGCCGGAACTCCCCATCTTCCTCCGCCTGCGTCAAAGGCCTTTCGCTCGATGTCCTTTTGAAACTCTATGCCCGCCAGTGGATCGGCCGAGGGATAATCATCCGTATGACAGGTTACCACCAGCGCCGCATTGGAGAATGCCGATGACCGGCGGGAGTAGCTCATCCCGTTGACCACCATCAGGCCGTGACCGGAGGAGGCATTAATGACCTCACCTCCGGGGCACATGCAGAATGTATACACCCCTCTCCGGATTTTTCGATTGGTATAATTCAACGAATAGGTGGCGGCCCCCAACTGACGACAGTCCTTATATTTATTCCCATAGCGCATACAATTTATAATTTCGGCAGGATGCTCGATTCTGACACCGACGGCAATCGGTTTTTGCTCCAGGGCGATACCTTTGCGATGCATCATCTCCAAGGTATCACGCGCTGAATTTCCCAGGGCGACATAGATGCTCGAAGAAAGATATTCCCTCTCGCCGTTGATGACGATACCTGAAGCCTTGCCCTCTGCTATCAGAATATCCGTCATTTTTGCCCCATAATATATCTCACCGCCTCTCTCAAAGATAGAGTTTCGTATATTACGAACGATTGAGCATAAGACGTCGGTCCCCAGATGGGGCTTGCTGATGTACTCAATTTCCGCGGGGGCGCCAAATTTAATAAGCGTATGTAAAACCCGATTTGTAGCGCTCGAATTATTCTCTCTCCTGGAAAACAGCTTCCCATCCGAGTACGAACCAGCGCCGCCTTCACCAAACTGGATATTCGATTCAGGGTCTATCTCCCTTTCACTGATAAATCTCTGTACATCGGCGGAGCGTTCTTCTAGCTTTTTCCCCCGTTCAAAGATGAGAGGTTTAATCCCATAATCAAGGAGTTCAAGCGCCGCAAACATGCCGGCAGGACCGAAACCTACGATTATCGGCCTCTCCTTCATGTTGCCGGTTTTCCTCTCTGCCTGTGCTGGTTCTGTATAGAGAGGAAAGTTTTGCCGGTTTTCAAAGCCATCCGGGGTACCGACAGCTATTGTAATTTTGTAGAAGAACTGTTCCTTATTGCTTAAATCAAGTGATTTGCTCAGGATTCTGGCGATGGCTATATCTTCTGCGCCGATTCCCAGGATCTTGGCAGCGGCTTTTGCGTATTCGTCCATGCCGTCTTTTTCAACGGGAATCTGCAAATTTATACGTAGTAGATCCAAAGACCGCTCCTATCGCTCTTCATGAAATGTCTTTTTAAATCAATAGGCCACGAGGGTCGGGAACACGTTTGATGCCCTCTTTTTCAAATACCCTGTCCACGACACGGCGGACATCGCCTAAACATCATGCGCCTTTTGGATTCCTGGTCCGGCATTGACAGCCTCCCGCTTTCTTCTCCTCTTTGATTCTCTCTTCAATGGTAGATTTCCGGTGCTTTACAATATCGGCCTCAATATCGGATTCAGTATACTCGTAGCAGTAGCAGATCAGGTTGTCCATGATTTCTCTCTGTGGTGACGGGAAACGGCTGCCGCTATTTCCGCCATACGGATTTTGCTTTAATTGAAATATCCGGCCGATATTTCAGGCGCAGGCCTTTTAAAAAATTGCGTAAAATCTGATCCTTGCAAAGACGATAGTGCTTATGGCCGGGCTTGCGGAAAAACGCACTTAATTCATGCTCGCTCATGGGCAGATCAGCCAGGTCCATAATATGCAGGATATCTTCGCCTTTCAGGTCCAAGGCAATCTTTAATTTTCTGAAAATACTGTTGTTCGTCAAACGCTTCTCAGGTTCAGGTGACGGCCCTTCTTTCTTACCACGTCTATCGTAAATCAACCCATTGAGGAAACCGGCCAACTGCGTATCGCTGCACTTCAGAAAACCCGGATCGTCTTCTGTTATTAACAAACCGCTGATCTGCTCCCGCGTTACCTGCTGATCGGCCAAGGCAAAAAGAGCGATCATTTTCAAATCGCTATAGTCAAAGGTATAGCGGATACTGCGCAATATATCGTTGTTATTCAAATTGTTCCCGATTTGACTGTTGTTCCGACACGACGGCTCTCTGCACGCTCACCTTGCAAGCTTACCAGATTTTACAGCTTTTGGATAAGGTTGAATTCTTTAAAATCTGCCGCCTCGTTCTGTTTTATGGTGTGCTGATCGAAGTGAAATATCCTTTTCCGTCCTCTCCAAGATAATGCGGGAAACATCTTCTATCTGATATTTGATTTTTAGGTTATGATGTTTTTGGAAGATCGTGACCTTTCCAAAGGCATTCGATCAATACTTCTGAAATATGTTGACCATCGAATGCCCTCGGTTTTGATCATTTAAAAAAACCATCTTTCCGTAAACCACTCCCAGATGTGTGATTTACAGAAACTGGAAAACAGCTTATTAGGCACAAAGGAATCAATGTGAGTCGAGAAAATATTCCAAAAAAGATCAAAGAAGCACTGCTCGACGAGTACGATCATAGATGCGCTATTTGCGGAGGAGATCGTCCGCACCTCCATCATGTTGATGAAAACCCATCGAATAATGATATTTATAATTTACTACCCTTGTGCCCAAACTGTCATCTAAGAGATCAGCACAATCCAACTCGCAGAATAGACTTGCAAAAACTAAAGATTTTCAGAATTTACAAAGATCCTTCAATCCTAAGGCCTCAATTTCATCCTATATATACAAGGCAACTCTTTCTTGCTGAAATAGAAGTAAGCGATGATCAAATTGAGTTTCTTGAACAGCAAGTAAAAGAGCTCATTGAATTTATATCTTCGTTTGAAATGGGAGAATTCTATAGTAAGCGAATCCATGAATTGGTCGGCCCAACAAAGAAGCCGATGATTATCAGATCGCTTACAGGCGGACCGGACCCCAAAGCTGATAAAAGGAGAAAAGAAATCAATCGTGATTACAGGCAGAAGTTATTTGAAAATAAAGCTGCTGTTTTAGAACTTCTGGTTGAAATGCTTCGTTATCAATCATGGGCAAATGCCTGACTAGCCAATAAACTTTACAGGAATAAAGCATGTTTTCAAAGAGGGCAGCGTGTCGGCTGGCAGGTTATTTCACCGTTTTTCAGAAGGCGACAGGCCCTTTTTCCATTGTCAGATTTGAGATTCACAGCAAATCCCCACTTATCCATAATTTTAACACCTTACACGCTGAAGTGGATGGTTTTTCTGGGTAAAGGCAAAAATCACATTGTGTCTTCTGAACTCCACTGAATAAGAAAATGGATTAAGGAAAGATGTAACAAATTTTCAAACCCACCGCCCAGGAATGTTCAGGAGAAATCGGAGCGGTGAGCACATCGGCAATGATATTATCTATAGGATAGTTCATATTCCAAGGTTCCGGTTTTCTGACAAGAAAAACGATTAATTATCAAGGAATCTTCGACTTGCTCGAAGCCTTTTTGTATCCAAAGAAAAAACGCATATGAGATTACAAAGATTTTTATCCAGTGTTGGATTTTGTTCAAAACGTCAGGCAGAAAGTTATATCCGTGCCGGGAAAATCCTGGTTAATGGTGAAACGGCAGCAATTGGATACGAGGTTTCGGGAGAGGAAGACATCGTCATAGATGGACAACCGCTGCTCGTCAAAGAATCTCCCCGGAAAAAGGTCCTGGTCTTTTATAAACCCAAGGGAGTGGAATGCTCTCTTACTTCCTCTGGTGGCGTGAAAACATTGCTGGATTTTGATTTTGGTGCTGATCGCGTCTTTCCTATCGGCCGCCTGGACAGAGATTCCCATGGCCTGCTCCTTCTCACCAATGATGGAGCGTTGGGAAACAGCTTAGCCAGGCCCAGCCTTGAGCATGAAGAAGAATATGTAGTGGCGATCAAAGGAGAGGTTACGCCAGGAATACTCGTCAAACTTGCGCAAGGGATATCCCTCGAAAAGAAAAAAACAGTACCCTGCCGTGTCGAACAGATTGAAGAGAAGAAGCTCCGATTTATTCTGCATGACGGCCGGAACAGGCAGATCCGAAAGATGTGCGAGGCGGCGGGCCTGCAGGTTGACGATCTTATGCGGGTCCGAATCGGCAGGATTGTGCTGCAAGAACTCAAGGAAGGGGAGTGGAGAGTTTTAAATGATGCGGAATTCCAGGCATTGAAGAAGGAAAAGGGATAGATTTTATATTGACATCCAGGCGCGGCTCCTTCATACTCCCCTCAGAACAGGCAAGTTCTTGTCAAATAAAAGAAGTTATCGGGCCGACCTGCCGGTCGCAAGTTTAAAAAAAGAACGTCCTATGCGTTATTTTCTGCTTGGTTTCTTCTTTCGGTGGCAATACGGGTTCCCCGTCCTGCTCATCGTCTGCCTGCTCCTGACAGGCCAACAGTCCTGCTGGGCCACGGGGAGCGATGCCCAACCGGACCAGGTCACGGTGACGCTGAAGGCAGTCTTCACGGCGAAGGGCCATTTTTCGACCGGGCCCCCCATCACTGCCGATGACGATATAATAATCACCCTCTCCGAGACATCGACCTTTCGCGTCCGTTACGAATGGTATGAACAGAAGGTCGCTACGATCGAAAGCAATGAACTGCTCTCCTCGCACCACACAATCACGGTCGCAGGGAAAGGGAAGCTGATCCTGGGAGATGATCTGCCCACGCCGACCTGGACGTATGCGCCGGACGATAGGCATTCAACTAATTACTGCTCGGTCGGCTTCAACAAAGACAGCATTCATGGAGGCCTTACGCTTCTCAATTTCACCAAAACCGTGAAAATGATCTGCGCATTGCCCGATGACGGGCTTACCTCGTCCTATCCCATGGCCCCGTCAATAGCGAGTCAGACATTTGGAGACTGCGCCCTCAAACATCCGATCGACGAGATGAACAGAAGCGATGTGCATCTGCAGTTCGCCTTCATGTCGGATTCGGGCAATCGGAAGATCACCGATCATTTGAGCCACGAATACACCGATCTCTACGGCCCAGGAAAGCTCACGATCGACTACACTGTAGCCATGGGTCCGCCGGAAGAGCCGAAGGACCCGGAGGTTGAACTCCAGGAGATCGACCGGAAATGGCTTCCCGAGGACAACAACTCCTGGACCGCCCATGTTACCGTCAAGGGAGACAAGGATGCCGATGCCTTCCGGTTCACCCTCTACGACGTGAGCAAGGAGCCCGGCATATACTGCAACAGCCGTTATGACGGCACCGATCCGGACCTGAGTTTTGCGACAAACGCTCAGGGTTGGGATGTCGAGAAGAAAGGGGAGACGTGGGTAGCCACATCGGCTCAGGGAGGAAGGCAGGCAGACATTACGATCGACAGTCATGACTGGGGCGCCTGGGGGAAGGTGAAGGCCGAAGCGCAGATTGATGGCAAGTGGCGCCCGGCGAAAGTGTCGGGTGCACGGCTCGACCACGTCCGCATCCCTTACGACGATGATGACGACCACATAGCAGACTCCTGGCAGGAGGATCACGCGAAGGGCAAGTCGGCAAAGGATGACAGCGGGAAGGAACCCGCAGACCAGGCCTCCGATGGCGACAGTATTTCCGTGTATGAGGCATACCGGGGTTTCACCGTTCTGGACGGTACGGGCGGCAAGAGCCACAAGAGGCTGGATCCCCGCCGGAAAGTCCTGTTCTACGTCGACCAGGGGAATATCCTCGACACGGGCATCTGGGAGAAAGCAAGCGGCATCACAGGGTATCGCCTGGGTCCGGACATGATTAAAGGAGGCGAAGGCGATGACCGCCGAATCGTCAACTTTAGAAAGGGTTACGCTCACGCAGGCGATAAATACTGCGTCGATCTTGAGAGTGTCCCCGGTCTGGTGGAAAAAGTTCAGTATAAGGATAAGCCGATTGGCAATATACTGCTTAACGGCTACGTTGACCAACAGGGAGATTCCCCTAAAGGCGCCGTTGTCTGTCGTGTTTTTCCCGATCGACTTGTCGCCTTTATCGATCGTCTTCCCGGCCTTCTGTCCGAAAGCCTCAACGATCCCGCATCGGAAAAGGGCGTGGCGCTCCAGAATGCCGGGGTGACCCCGGCAATGGCCCAGGCTGCATTGCAGGATCTGCAGAATCCGGCTGTCCGTTCGCAGTTAGCACGGCAGATAATTAGTATGACGGCGCTCCACGAGATGGGCCACGCCTGTGGCATAACGGGACACCGTGACGCCGAAGGCAAGGAGTGGGCGGATGGAGACCCGAAGTGCCCTATGAAATATATGGATTATGTCGATAATCGTTACCTGGCTGTCTACCAGGTCCTCTTCGGCCTGAATGCTGCCTTGCCGAACCAGTTCGAGAAGTTCTGCAATACCGAGCCATATAATTGCCGGAGGCAACTGAAGGTGAAGGATGAGTAGCCTCCACCATTACGGATAAGCTCAAGGTTCCTCATATCTGAAACAACCGACGACATGATCGTTTACCATGCCGACGGCCTGCATGAATGCATAACAAATTGTTGCCCCGATGAACTTGAACCCTCTC
Organism: uncultured delta proteobacterium; assembly: GCA_903901335.1. Taxonomy (GTDB): domain Bacteria; phylum Desulfobacterota; class Desulfobulbia; order Desulfobulbales; family Desulfocapsaceae; genus CAIUQR01. The sequence continues at coordinate 31,738 of CAIUQR010000130.1, forward strand.
TTCCGCAAATCTTTACTCATGACCTCCGACTCAGGAGTGCTTGAGGGAATATCAGCCATCTTTTCCCACGAGTTCCGGAGAGGTCTTCCATTCACAAACTGCCATATATAATGGTCAAAGCTTCCTGATTGTTCCTGTACCTTTAGAAAGGCTCTGGCGTTAGTGATGGCCGCGTTAATTTTGAGCCTGTTTCTTATAATCTCGGGATTAGAGAGCAATCGGGAAATATCATCCTCGGAGTATCGGGAGATCTTCCCGGCATCAAAATTGTCAAACGCTTTTCTATAACCTTCCCGCTTTTTAAGAATGGTGGACCAGCTCAGTCCGGCCTGCGCGCCTTCTAAAACCAGGAACTCGAACAGGCTTCTGTCGTCGTGAATTGCCACGCCCCATTCATTATCGTGATAGGACTGCTCCAACTCGCTCCTGTCGGCCCACTCACAACGTTTCATAGGTAAACCTCACTTGTTTCATTAGATGTATAAAGTGATGGAGCGTGAAGTCAGACCAGCGTCAGCAAGGTCTCGAACTGCTCAATCGGCACCGGTTTGCCGAACAGGTAGCCCTGAAAAATCTCACACCCCTTTTTTTTCAGGAGATTCTTCTGTGCTTCCGTTTCTACACCCTCAGCGATGACATCCAGATTCAGGCTCCGGGCCATGGCGATGATGGTGCGCACAATAGCCTTATCGCTGTTATTGTCGACCAGGTTGCGGACAAACGATCGGTCGATCTTAAGCTGATCGAGAGGAAGTTGTTTGAGATATTGCAAAGATGAATAGCCCTTGCCGAAGTCATCCAGTGAAAACCTGACACCAATTTCGTTGAGTGTCTTCATGGCCGCAACAATATCGTTGACGTTATCCAACAGCATGCCCTCGGTCAGTTCCAGCTTAAGTAGACCAGGGTTGACGGCATGGCGTTGCAGAACGGCTTTCACTTGCCCGACGAAATCGGTCTGGCGAAATTGTTTGGCGCTGATGTTCACCGAAAGGATAAGGTGACGGGTGAGGGGATTTTCTCGCCAGGCCTTGAGCTGGGAGCAAGCCGTCTCAAGCACCCATTGTCCAATAGGCTGGATCAACCCGGTTTCTTCCGCCAGCGGTATAAACTGGGAAGGAAGAATCAGGCCGTGTTCGGGGTGTATCCAGCGGATCAGCCCCTCAGCTCCAACGGGTTGGAACAAACCATCGACCTTGATTTGATAAAACAACTGAAACTCGTTGCGATCTATCGCCTTGCGCAGTCCGGCTTCAAGAGATGTGCGTACATCGATGGCTGTCTGCATCTGCGGATCGAAAAACCGCAAGGCATTGCGCCCTGCCTTCTTCGCTTGATACATGGCAATGTCGGTTTGCTTGAGCAGTTCTTCGACCGTCTGCGAGTCTCGATTGAAAAGAGTGGCGCCGATGCTGGAAGAACAGTGATATTCATACGAGTCCAGATGGTAAGGCTGGTCGAGAGTTTCCCGTATTTTCTCGCCGACAGCCTCTGTTTGAGCCGCCGCTTCCAGGGGGGCTTTGCTCAGGTGTTCCAGCATCACCACGAATTCGTCGCCGCCGATACGGGCGATGGTATCGCTCTCGCGTACGCAGGACTCCAAACGTTTAGCCGCCTGCTGCAACATCAAATCACCCTTGTCGTGGCCCAGAGTATCGTTGAGGGTCTTGAAATTATCAATGTCAATGAAGAGCAGCGCCCCGGCCTGGCCGGTCCGCATTCTCGACACCAATGCTTGCTGCAATCTCTCCAGAAGAAGCCGTCGATTCGGCAACCTGGTGAGCGGATCGCTGGTCGAGAGCGATTGCAACGCGATGTTCATTCTCTCGAGCTGTTCGTTCTGCAGGGCGAGTTTAAGGTTGATGAGCCTGAGTTCGTCTTCCCGGCATTTTCTGTCGTTGATATTGAATGACACGCCAATAAATCGCTTGGCGTGATGGGCGTCGTTGCTCTTCATGATCTTGCCGTAGTTGGCGTACCAGACCCAGGAACCGTTTTTGGCAAGCAACCTGAATTCGCTGCGGTATTGCGGCGTTGCTCCGGTCAGATGCTCGTTGATCGCCGCCCTGATCGCCGGGATATCGTCCGGATGAACGATGGAGAACATGTCCTCCATGAAGGCAAAGCTTTCCTTTTCGTTATAACCAAGCTCGGCAAAGGTTTTCAGCGCCTTGCGGGTTACCTCGCCCGAAACCAGATCGTTTTCCCAAAGATCGAGCCCGGCTGCTTCCAAAGCCAGCTCCAGGCGATCCTTGTTGTAATCCTCTTCGCTCATCGTCGCATCTCCCGAACCCGTTTCAACCGGAATACGGGAGGGCACCGGCATATCCGATACTCTGCAACAAACCGGCGAACGATGCTACAACACCGGTCGCTTTGGAGAGTCCCGGTGCCGCCTCGACCTTGATGACACTGACGGTACGTCCAGTGCTCTTGCCTGTGCCCGGATCGAAATACCCTGCCAGATCATCGGTCGCATTGGAGAAACCACGACCATTGCTTTCGGAGTAGTAGCAGATTGAATCCGGTGCGATGATATCGGGCACGCTGCTCAGGCTCGAATACATGATCAGACTTTCGTTCAGGTTATAGATGGAGTGCGTTTCCGTGCTGCTGTTCTGATCGGGAGAGTTGTCCAGGCGGATGATGCCGGTGTCGAGAGAGCCGCTGGTCGTCGATTGCGTGACCGCCGTGATGTAGAAGTTGGTGACGACGGGCGTCGCCGCTCGTCCGGTAAGGTTCGCGATCCGTTGCGCGACTTGAGCCGTTGCAGGAGGCATTGCCGACGTTAGCAGGAACTGGCCAAGGGCCCAGGTTTGACTGAGTGTTCCGGCAAGGTAGTTGCCGGTCAAGGCAAAACCATTGCCCGGGTTGGATGGCCACAGCGCAATCCCCGAAAAACTCCCGAAGGCAGACACTATGCCGCCGGCCAGTGATTCAATCAGCGCCGCAGTCTTTGCATTCAAGGTGGCCGACTGCATTGTCGCTGGCGGTTTAGTGTCGTTGGCCAGCGAGCAGGGGCTCGCTGCAAGCGATGCGCTGCCGCCATAGGTGGTTTGGGGCAGTTCCGGCACGGCTCGCCCAGCACCGTCGCCATCGACAACCCATTGAATGGCATTGCCGGATTGAGCCGCCGCGAGGAGAGGGACAATCGAGTTGATCGCCCCTATTTCAACCGGAATGACGCATCCGAGCGTGGCACCCGTCGCCTGCTCAAAGGTGCTGACGGTATTGGCGATGGAGTTTTCCACCTCGGCCAGTGTCATGCAGTCGGCGGCATCCGGCGAACCCATCAGAGCCAGAACGCAGCAGTTTGTCATACCATCGTAATCCCGTACCGGAACGGTGCCTTTCCAGCCGGTGTCCGCCAGCTCCCGGAGTACGTTTACGGCGTCGCAATAGCTGCCGCCCCCGCCGCTGGCGAGGATTGCGGCACCCGCGGCAATGTATTGAAAATCGGTTATTCCATACTCATGAATGGCCACGGTTTACCCTTCCTGGTGAGGTGATAAATAATTCTTTTTTTTCGCACACACATCAAGGGTCGCCCATAAAAAGGCCACTTGTCAATGAATAAAATCCCCCTTCAAGAAAAAACGCAACTTTTCCTTACAAGGATTCGCTACCCGGAGACTGAGGGCAGCTTTCCGGGGGAGGGCTTCACACCCGCTGGATTACACGGCCTTGCCCGGCCGCACAAACGATTTGCCTTCCATTTACGTGGGTTATACCGTCTCATAGCTTGGGAATATGGAATCGGCTGATCATCAGCGAGCCTGAAACTGCGAACATAAGAACAAGTGGATGGAGTTTGAATCCGACAAAAGTGATCTCATGGAACCACAGGTTCTGGCCTACTGCGCCGGACCATGCCGCCAACGCGAGGACACCGACCAGGAGGATCGAAGACGGTATTGGTGTTCCTTCAAAGTACTTCACTTTGCCGGTTCCCTGGGACAGTGTCTCTGCAGTGACGTTGTACCGGGCAAGGCGTGAAACGCCGCAGGCGACGAAGTAAGCCAGGACGACGCGGTCATAGAGACCCTGCATTCCACAACCATAGCCGATGATTGCGGGGGCTACTCCGAAGGAGATGACATCAGCAAGCGAGTCGAGTTCTCGACCCAGTATCGACGATTTCTGCCTCCATCGGGCAATGCGGCCGTCCAGGATGTCGAATATCAGTGCAGCTACAACGAGGCTGCACGCGAAATAGACGTGTATGGCCTCATGCTGTTGGAGATACGTCATGCTGGAGAAGATTGCACCTGTGCCCGAGACAGCGTTTGCGAGGGTGAACCAGTCTGCCAAATGGAACTCTCGAATCATCGAGAACGGCTTTTTTGGGGTACTTGTCGTCATTGAATGTGCCTTTTGCGTTGTGCGTCGAGTGAGCGGATTCCGACCGCTGCCTCGACGACGAAGGAAGGAGAGCTGACTCAGTTTGTATGAACAAGGTTTTGTCAATTTTAAGTGGAATCTCTGCTTGTTTTTATGTATGTCGCTTACTTGCCGATGGGCAGAGAAGCAACCATCGGGGAAGAGGACCATGTTGCATGATCCTTCTGCTTTTACACACCGGGCACCGAAGGTTGCACTTATTTTCTTTCATTGGCTTTTTTATAGACCAGATTTTTGTCTCTTTTCCCGATTGCAATTACCAAAACATAGATTTCTTCCTCGATTACTTCATAAACAAGACGGTAACCACTGGCTCTGAGTTTTATTTTGTAATGGTTTTCAAAACCTGAAAGTTGACAACTGGGCACATGTGGAGACTCAAGACGTTCTTTTAACTTTTTCTTGAGTCTGAAGAGTATGGTCGAGCTTCTTCCATTCCTTAAGGGCTGTAGGGAGAAACTTTAACTTATAGCTCATCTAATGTTACTTCCACGGCTGAAATCTTTTCATACTGACGTTCTTTAACAATGACTCCCAGTTGGTAGTTTTCTATTTTTTCGAGTAACGCTTCGTATGTCTTTGCCGGGACGAGATAAGCTGTTGGCCTATTATGATTAAGAATGGCAATAGGCTCACCGCCTGACTGTTCAATAAGGGCAGAAGGATTTTTCTTGAGTTCTGATATGCTTACTGAGCAATTCGCTAGTACGGATTCCATGATCACACCTATAATTTTTTATTTAGGTCACAAATATATACTTATTATAGGTCTTATTTTTGACACCAGCAAGCTGTATTTTTGCACCATCGAGGCAGTGTAATTGGGGCCTTAATTGGGGACTGGCTTGACAAATGGGTATTATAGAAATAGTTTCCTGATAGAGTTTACTTTATTTGTCAGCTCCTTGTCAGACTTCAACCTCCTGTCAAGTCGACTGGCGGCCTGACTTAATCCCGACAGGTCGCGTTTAAGTTTCCGACTGAGAGCTGTCAGATTAAGATACTCAAAATCACGGACAAGCAAGGCCACAACCGCTCTCGGCTCCGATATCCGCTTTTGTCTGCTTCCCCCGCATAATTCGTCTTGACCAATTTGATAGTGTTCACAAACAGCCTGGATAACCAGATCCAGTGTCGTTCTCTGAATCATTTTCCGGGACGCTTCGGTAAAAGCCTTTTGAGCAAAACCGTCATCTCCAAGAATTTGCCCTTCAACATTGCCTTGATAAAATTCCTTTCTGTGATCTTCATCCATCCCTTTCAAGACAAACTGCCGATACAATTCGATTGCCCTTTTCTTTTTCCCGGAAAATTGGGACAAGACCCAGTCTGTAGTCAACCAGGGAATGGAGAGATTTCCCAAATAAGCGGTATGACTGCTCCAGGGATATTCGTCCGGTGTTTTTACTATTCCGGCGCGAACGGGATTGTTATGGATATAGCGGACAAGTTCCAGCAAATAGGAGTTGGCGTCTAGAAGAAGTGCCTTATAGCGCCCCTGAAACAGGTGCCCCGTTTGTTTTTTACGATGATTGATGAATCGGGTATAACGAAAACTGACATTCTGCAGAATGCGGGATAACGAAACCCTACCGACTTGAATTACCAGATGCACATGGTTCGTCATCAGACAGTAGGCATGGATTCGATGCTCGAATTTTTCTATGCCTTCCTGAAGAAGAAAAAAGAACCGGCTTCGGTCCTGTTCATCAAAAATGATATCATGCCCGGCGTTTCCCCGCAGAATGACATGATAGCAGGCGCCTGGATAATAGAGTCTTTTTTTGCGTGCCATACGTCATGAAATAGCAAGTAAATGCCCATTTGTCAAGCCTGACCCGAATGTGAATGTATGACCTCAATGTCCATTACTTTTGCAAAAACCTCAGCAGTAAATTTATTTGTTTAATTGATACATTACGTATCCTATAATAACATATATCCAAAAAGGCAAAATCCCAAGACTAACATATACCAGCTTAGAGAGGCCCCAGGGTCAGAGAGGCCCCAGGGTCAGGCTTGACTTGTGGGTATTTGTTGTTGCCAAAAACAACCACTCCCCCCAATTCATGCGCAGGTGTGGCTTGATCCCCTATACATGGAGTTTGTCAATCCGTAAAAAGAATCAATCCAGCACCCGTTCTGTTCTGTTACCCCGCAGGTGGCTTAGCCACCCGCCGGGTCAACATTTATTCTCTCATTTCAATCCATCGCCGGCAGCCGGAAATACCGGCCCCTGCCCTTCTTCAAAGCAGATGCGGCCCTTTTGCTCTAAAAGCGTCTCGAACTGCTCCAGGTCCTCATCGCTTGTTATCTCTTCTTTCTGCATCTGTTCGAAGCGGCAATTGCATCTGCTCAGCTGGCCGAGGCACCAGGGACAGACCTCCACCGGACAGCCCAGATGGTGATGTTCTCCAATTGCCACCAAACAGACCGGACACAAGGCCTTGTTTATCTTCCAGGTCTCACTGAAATCAGTAAATTCAGCCAGAGTCGGGTGGAGCTGCAAAAAGGATTCGCTGCTTGTATACCCAAAAAAACCGAGTATCTCCTCATCTCCTATACCGTCTTGATATTCTCCCAGAAATCCGGCGTGATCTTCGGTCGCAAAGAAGATATAGTCATGAGCCCCGGCACTCAAGCCCAGCAAGAATATCCCCTGCCGCCTCTCCATATGGACAATCCTGGACACAGGCTCTTCCCGTGCCTCCGGCAATGAGGAATAAAATTCCTTCAATACCCGCAAGGCGACCCGATTGGCCCGGTAGTGTTCAAGCAGGGCATTCGCCTTATCGCGGTCCTCTTTACTGACTGCATACTTGATAAGGAGTTTGATCTCTTCAATAATTGTCTGTAATTCGCCTGTTTCCTTCATACTACTTCTCATCCTGTTTTCCGTTAACACAGGCCGATATCGCCCGTACCCATCTGGCAGTTTCACTTTTGATATCATCAGCCTGGCTGATTGCGGTTACCACCGCAATCCGTTTTGCCCCACAGGCGACGAGCTGATCAATATGTCCATACTTTATCCCCCCCATCACGGTAAACGGCAACGGACATTTACTACTGAACGCGGCAATGGCCTGCGGGCCTAAAAAGGACAGCAGACCTGCTTTCGTCCCCGTGGGATAGATCGGCCCGACATTGAAGTAGGAGACAAGATTCGGGTCTTTTGCAACCAAACGGACCAGCGCCTCGGCATCCGCCTCACTGTTGCAGGAAAGCCCAATCAATAAATCCGGGGCCAGTTTCCTTATCTCCCCTGGCGGGAGATCGTTCTGCCCGACGTGTATCCCATCGGCATCGGAGAGAAGAGCGATATCGAGGCGGTCGTTCACCAAAAAGAGCGCCCCGGCCTCTCTCGTCTTTTCCCGAAAGTGCCGGGCCTTCTCTAAAAGGACGGCATCCTTGCTTTCCTTGTCCCGCAGCTGCACGATCCGAGCCCCTCCCGCCAGCACCCCATCAAGCCACTCCCGGTCCGATCTCCCGGCCGCCAGTTTTTCGCAACTTACCGGATAGACAGTCACTTCCTCTACAAACTGTCTCAATCTCCGCTCATATTTTTCGGCATCGACCATCTCTTTTTCCCTCTATGATTCCAGATACAGGCCAATCATCCTACAGCACCAACTCTTTTTTTCGGTACATTTCACGAATGACACGTTCCGGTCATGTTTGTTTTTGAAAGGTAACAAAAAAGAAAAAATTGAACAATTGGCCCATCTATGTTAGTTTAGATTACTAGTAAGAACACAGTGAGGCAACCATCTCACCCCCTGCCATCTGTCCACGGTAATCAAATACCCTCTTTGAAGAGCAGCTCATCGAATTACCTTGTTGTCGTCGCAAAACAGACGGTTTCATTGTACTGCAATCAACGGCTCTCTGCATTACTTGCTTTATCTGGTACAGATGGGCGGAAAGCCCCGGAAAAAGACTCTATGCAGCCTATTTTATTTTTTGGGCTCAGCAGATATGAGGAAAAAAATGCCAGACAAGTTCGCTCAGCTTATTCTTGAAGGAAAGACCTATACATTCCCTGTGCTTGAAGGATCCTATGGCGAAAAGGCCATTGATATCAGTACACTCTTAAAACAATCCGGATACGTTACACTGGATCGGGGTTATATGAACACCGGTTCCTGCTCCAGCACCATTACCTATCTGGACGGCAAGGCCGGTGTGCTTGATTATCGCGGCTATGCCATCGAGGAGCTCGCGGAAAACTGTTCCTTTGTCGAGGTCGCCTATCTCCTTCTGCATGGCAACCTGCCCAATGAGCAGGAATTGACAGACTACAGGGAACTGATGGGGCATTATGCGCTCATCCATGAGGACATGATCCATTTTTTTGATCATTTTCCGCCCAATGCGTCGCCGATGTCGATCCTGTCAACCATGGTCAACTCGCTGCACAATTTTTATCCGGAACTGACCACCCATCCGGATCCAATGGAAAGCTTTGACAGCATCACGGCACGGCTACTTGCGAAGGTCAGGACAATCGCGGCGTTTTCCTATAAGAAATCAAAGGGCCACCCGCTTATCTACCCCCGGTATGACCTGAACTACTGCGAGAATTTTCTCAACATGATGTTCGATACGCCGACACGGCCTTATAAAATTCTGCCGAAGGTCGTTTCCACCCTCAATAAGCTCTTGATCCTCCACGCCGATCACGAACAGAACTGCTCGACCTCAACGGTCCGCCTGGTCGGAAGCGCCGGTGTGAACCTCTATGCATCGATAGCCGCCGGGATCAACGCCCTCTGGGGACCGTTGCACGGTGGAGCTGCCCAGGAGGTGGTTGAGATGCTGGAGGGCATCTATGCCGATGACAAAGACTTTGAAAAATACATCCGCAAGGCGAAAGATCAGAACGATCCCTACCGGCTGTCGGGATTCGGGCATCGGGTCTACAAGACCTTCGATCCGCGCGCCCAGATTATCAAAAAATCCTGCGACGAGACCCTGGCGGCCTTGAACGTCAAAGACCCGCTCCTTGATATTGCCAAGGAGCTTGAAGACAGGGTCAGAAGCGACGACTACTTTGTCAGCAGAAACCTCTACCCCAATGTCGACTTTTACAGCGGTATCATTTACCGGGCCATGGGTATTCCAACCAATATGTTTACGGTGATGTTCGCCCTGGGCCGGCTGCCCGGCTGGCTTGCCAACTGGCGGGAGATGATGGGTGATTCGGAGAGCAGACGGATAGGCCGGCCGCGTCAACTCTATACCGGCTATACCAGGCGGCCTTTTATCCCCTTAAGTGCAAGAAAATAGTCGTCGCTGCTCTACCGCCTGTCAGGGCAAGGAGCCTTCCCACTCCTTGCCCCCTTTTCCAACCCGCAAAAATTGATACATCAGAATCCGTTTTTTTTCAAACAACAGAAATATCCATGGCATTATTCGGTTAAACATAAAAAAACGTTGCAACATCAAAAACATTGCATTAGTAACTTGGGACAGAGGTGTGATACTATTCGAGGGACCATATTAGAAACAAGGAATGAAAACGACTCAGCTTAATCCCTTTCCCTTCTATCATGTTTGATACATCTATTACTCATCTCATAAAATCAATTGCCGACAGTCAGCCTGCCAGAATCAGCCTTTCGACAACGGCCGGCGTGACCTTTCATCTTGATTGTATCTACAAGGAAGGGATAGCCCCACCACGGTTTTTCCTGGTTTTCCCGCCAAAGACCCTGCCGAAAGAGATCGATCTGTCGCAACACTGCCTTGTCTCCATCCACAACACGGATGAAAACGCAGCACCTCTCTCTCTGAACGCCAAGATTGAAGAGGTTATCGGTGATCGCACTCTTGAACTCACGGGCAAGAGAAATATTGACCCGACGACCCTCCGTGAATTCTTCCGGGTCACCATGTATGCCCCGGTTACCATCAGTTCCGCACCGGAAGCAAAGGAAAATTGGTCGCTGAAGGGAGAAACCCTTGATATCTCAGGATCGGGGCTCCTGGCTCTTTTTGATGAGGAATGTCAGGAAAGGCAACATATCAAAATCACGATGGAACTCCCCTCACCACAGGCCTCCGTCTCCTGCATGGGGCATGTCATCTATACCCGAAGGGTACGAAAAGGGCGGTGGCAGGTTGCCCTGCATTTTGATGAGATCGGCACCAAGCAGCGGGATATGATTATCTCCAACTGCCTTTATGAACAGCGGAGGCAACTCAGTATGGGTCTGCAGCCAAACATTTGATTTTTCTCATTGCCGGCTGACCGCCCCGTCAGTTTTGGCCGGCTCTCCCTTGGCCAGACTCTTTCCCGCCTCCAGATTCACGATCAATGGGACATCCAGCGGCAACACCGATTCCATCGCCTTCCTGACTACGCTCCTGGTCGGCTCGACCTGATCAATCGGCACCTCAAAGACCAGCTCATCATGGATCTGCAACAGAAGCCGGGCATCCAGCTTTTCTTCCACCAGGGCCGGTACAACTGCAAGCATCGCCAGTTTGATAATATCCGCAGCAGTTCCCTGGATCGGCGTATTGAGCGCAATCCTCTCGGCGAAATCGCGACTGTTCTTGTTTTTTGATGTAATATCGGGCAACTCCCGCCGCCGCTTGAGCAGGGTGGTCACAAACCCCTGCTTCCTGGCCTGTTCTACGACCTCATGCATAAAGGTCCTGACCCCGCTATAAAGATGAAAATAGCGGTCGATGAAGATCTGGGCCTCCTTTCTGCCGATACCGAGCTGTTCCGACAGGCCGAAACTGCTCATTCCGTAGACGATGCCGAAGTTGATGCTCTTGGCCACCCGCCGCATCTCGGATGTGATCAGAAGAGGTGAGACGGAAAAGATTTCCGCCGCAGTCCTGGTATGGATATCCTCACCGTTTCGAAACGCCTGGACAAGAACCCGATCCTTTGAGTAGTGGGCCAGAACCCGCAGATCGATCTGGGAATAATCGGCAGACAAAAAGACCTGGCCTGCAGAAGGAATGAAGGCCTGCCGGACACGGTTGCCGTCCTCCGACCGGATCGGGATATTCTGCAGGTTCGGGTTGCTGCTCGAAAGTCTTCCCGTTGCGGTCACGGTCTGGTTATAGGAGGTATAGATCCTCCCCGTCTGCCGATCCATCAGGCTGGCCAATTTCTCCACATAGGTGGACTGCAGTTTGGCAAGCGTCCGGTACTCCATGATCTTCGCCGGCAGCTCATGCCGGTAGGCCAGTTTTTCCAGGACCTTCATATCGGTGGAGTATCCTGTTTTCGTCTTTCTGCCGAAAGGCAGCCGCATCTCGTCAAAGAGGATCTTCCCCAACTGTTTCGGTGATTGGATGTTGAATTCTCCTCCGGCAAGCAGATAGATCTCCTGTTCCAGTACAAGAAGTTTTTGGGAAAACTCAACGGATAAGCGGGAGAGAACCTCCGGATCGATTCGGATGCCTGCTGATTCCATGTCGGCAAGAATGGAGACCAGAGGCATCTCCACATCCGTAAACAGGGAGATCAGGCCCAGTTCCTGCAAACGGGGCTCAAATTCCCGCCAGAGCATATGCGCCCCGCAGACATCTTCACAGCTGTAATAACAAGCCGCCAGGATATCGACAAAGGCAAACGCCTCCGCCCTCTTATCATCACCGACCACGTCTGCAAACGAGGTCATCCGCAGATTGCATTCCAGACAGAGGTCATCGAGTTTCAGCGACCTCCTGGTCGGGTCCAGAAGATAGGCCGCGATCATGGTATCCAGGAGTTGCCCGCCAAGTCGAATCGCGCAATTCTTCAGGATAACCGCATAGTCATATTTGATATTATGACCAAGTTTCGGGAGATTCGAGGCCTCCAGAAACGGGCGTAGAACTGCTGCCACCCGGGTACAATCAAGCTGTCCCGGCGCCTTCTCCCCATTCTCAAGGCGATGGCCGAGTGGAATATACCAGCTTTTATCCTGATCGATACAGAGCGAGATACCAACCAGTTCCGCTCTCCGGGTGTCAAGCGATGTTGTCTCCGTATCAAGGACCAGAATCGAGGCCGTCGACAGCGCCTTTTCCAGATCCCGTAACTCCTCCTCTGTGCGCACCAGCTGAAAACCGGCGGTTGAAACCGGCAGCGCAGTATCTATGACCTCGACATCTTTCAGTAATCGTGTAAATTCGAGCTCCTTATACAGTGCCTGAAGCTGCACTTCATCAGGCTGCCCAAGGAGGTAGTCGCTTATATTTTCTGGGACATCAACATCCATCTTTAGGCTGATGAGCTGTCTGGAGAGATAGGCTGCGTCCCTGCTCTCGACAAGACGCTGCCTCATTTTCGATGCCTTCATCTCGTCCAGATGGGCATATACCCCGTCCAGGGATCCATAGTCATTAATCAGTTTTTCCGCAGTCTTCGGGCCGATACCGGCAACCCCTGGAACATTGTCGGAACTGTCTCCGATAAGAGAGAAAAAATCGAGAAGCTGTTCGGGACCGACATTAAATTTTTTTCGGATTTCGTCGGGATCAAAGACCTTATCCCGCATCGGATCCCACATGACCACCTGATCATTTACCAGCTGCAGCAGGTCCTTATCTCCCGAGATAATGAGGACCTTGAAACCCTGCGAGGCGAGAAGCCGGGTAGCTGAGGCAATAATGTCGTCTGCCTCAACGCCTGTTTTTTCAAACAGCCGGATATTGCAGGCAGCAACAAAGGCCTTGATAAAAGGGATCTGTGATGCCAGATCATCGGGCATCGGCGGTCTGTTCGCCTTATAGGCAGGATACATCTCATGCCTGAAGACCGGACCGCGGCTGTCAAAGGCCACCGCGATGTATTCAGGGGTCTTTTCCCTGAGAAGGCGATGTACGATATTGACGAACCCATAAACCGCATGGGTCGGCACCCCTTTACTGGTGGTAAGAGGGGTTATCGCATGATAGGCGCGATAGATATAGGCACTTCCATCGATAAGATATACTTCCTTGCTCACTGGCGGTCACTCCTGTCGGCGACATCTCATTGTTCTGCAGCCCCCCTTTTACAAGGGCTCGTTCCATCCCCGCCACCATACAGACTTTTTCATCAGAAATCATGGAGAATGGGCATAAAAACAAAAAAGGCCCAGTGCAAACCGTATTGCACCGGGCCTTCAAACAAATCAATAAAGAGTCTTTCCTATTTTGCCACCCTCACCCATGAGGCCTGAGGACCTTTATCTCCAATAGTCTCGCCGTAGAGGACATCGTCCCCTTCGGCCAGTTCGTCCATATTGACATTTTTCAAGGCGTTCTCGTGAAAGTAGATCTCCCGTTGATCGGAGGTGGTTATGAAACCATACGATTCAAGCGGGGAAAGCTTATGGATTATTCCATACTTATCCCCGTTCGTCTCCTGCTCAAGACCTTTCTGGTCTTTCCGCTTTTTTCTCAATATTTCCTTCAGTTGTAAAGAAAGCACATCGAAGGCATCAACAAGTAAAGGGCGGACATTTTCTCCTTTTCTGGTCACAACAACGGTATCATTCGGTACCGACGCAATCAATTTGATCTCATACCCTCCTTCCTTATGATGGGAAGTCGCTTCAATGGTTACACGCAGATGCAGAACAAAATTTGCATAATGACGAACAAGCTTCTCTTTTTCTTCCTCGATCTTAGTCTGCCAACCTTTCCGCAACTCAACATTCCGGGCTTCGATCTTCAGTTCCATAGAGTTCCTCCAATTTTTGCTCCAACAATGGACTATTACTCTCCATATGCACCATAAAGCGCATATTTAAAGGGTCTCCAGCCCCAAACAACCAGAACACCTAACAAAAAGACACACAACCTGGGAGATGGCGGCGAAAAACTCTCTCTATAAAAGTATTATATTCCTGAACACCTGATAATCAAGAGCCATTGCCTTTTTTAGGGATACCAAAGAAATAATATTTTTCTTTCCTGTTCGCATATTTCCTGGTAACAATTGTTTTATCAATACGTTATTGATGGCATGTGAGTTCATAATTTTCATGGTCCGGCACTGCCGGACACTATATAATTCAGGATGCAGAAAAAAATCGGCATTATTCTTCTTAATCTGGGTGGCCCCGAGAAGCTGGAGGATGTGACCCCCTTCCTCTACAACCTCTTTTCCGATAGAGACATAATACAGTTAGGCCCTGCCTGGCTGCAAAAACCTCTCGCCTGGCTCATTGCGCACAGACGGGCGGCCGGCAGCAAAAAAGCCTATGCCCGGATCGGTGGCGGCTCCCCCTTGATCCGGATCACAAGAGAACAGGGAGCCGCCCTCCAGAAGGCCCTCCGCGCAACAGGCGACTTCAGGATCGTGACGGCAATGCGGTACTGGTATCCGCGGGCGGCTGCGGCTCTGGAAGAACTTGCCGGCGAGGGTATCTCCGATATTGTCGCCCTTCCTTTATATCCCCATTACTCATGCGCAACCACAGGTTCTTCACTCTCCGACCTGAAGGAAGCCATCGCGGCATCGTCCACCCGTTTTCACCTGCAGGAGATCAGATCCTGGCCGGACCATCCTTCCTATATTTCCTGTCTGACCGAACATATCAGAAGAGGGCTTTTGAGTTTTGCAGGCGAAGAGGTGCAGATCGTCTACAGCGCCCACAGCCTTCCTGCTTCCTTTATTGATCAGGGAGATCCGTATCTGGAGCATCTGCGGCAAACAATACAGGGAATTGAGGCACAAACCGGCCGGGAAGGCCTTCTCTGCTTTCAAAGCAGAAGCGGTCCTGTCCGCTGGCTGTCTCCATCCACCCCGGAGACCATTGGGAAACTCGCACAATCAGGATGTAAGAATATACTCATGGTGCCGATCAGTTTCGTGTCGGACCATGTCGAAACCCTCTATGAGATCAACGTCCTCTACAAACAGATGGCCAGAGACCTGGGCATGCGCCTGGAATCCTCCGCATCCCTGAATACGGATCCGGTATTCATCAACTGCCTGAAGGATATCATCCTGGAAAAATTAGAAGAAAGACAGAATTCGACATAATGAACGGCCTCATTCCTTCGCACTTGAGGTCTGAAAACGGCGCATCCGCACATTCATCAGTATCCCCATGCCGAACAACGTTGTTAACAGCGAAGAACCGCCATAGGAAAATAGCGGCAAGGGGATGCCGACGACCGGGAGGAAACCAAGGATCATCATCAGATTTATCACCGCCTGCCAAAAAACAAGCATCACAATTCCGTAGGCAAGAAGCATACCGAACCTGTCGCGGGCGCTGATGGCAACATTGAGTCCCCAGAGGAGCATGAAAAAATAGATCGCCAGAAAAATAACGCTGCCGACAAACCCCCATTCCTCGCCCCAGACGGAAAAGGCAAAATCCGTATGACGTTCAGGGAGGAAATGAAGATGCCCCTGTGTCCCCTTCATATACCCTTTGCCGAACATCTCGCCACTGCCCACCGCAATCTTGGACTGCAGAATCTGATAACCATGTCCCATCGGGTCGGTCTCTGGATTGAAAAAAGTCTCAATCCGCTGTTTCTGATACGGTTTCAGGACCCGGATCCAGCCGAATGCGCCTACAATCGCTGCCATACCGCTTAAAATCGCATAGGTTGATAAACGCAATTTGACAAAAACGGTCATGGATACAAAGATAACCCCAAGCATCAGCGCCGTTCCCAGATCCGGCTGTAACATAATGAGGACAAACGGGACAATAGTCAGGAGAATCGGTATTCCTATATCCTTCAAGGAATATCCGTCAAGGATCTCATTTCTCGAATAATAACTGGCAAGGGTGATAACCAGCATGAGTTTGGCAGGTTCCGAGGGCTGGAGTTTCATAAAACCCAGATTAATCCAGCGTTGCGCCCCGCCCGCACTTTTGCCCATATAAAAAGCAACGACCAGGAGAATAATGATCAAACCATACATCGGATAATTCCACGAAAGGAGCTCCTGATAATCAAAACTGATCAAAAAAAGAAACCCCGAAAACCCGATCAGGAGCAGATAGCACTGTTTCAAGTACAGCGGCATACCCCACGGCTTTGGAGGATAGGTGGCACTGTAGAGACTGAAATACGCCATACCGCAGATCAGGAGCAGAAGGAGAAGAAGAACCCAGTCGAAATTCGCAAATAATCGCCGGTCTATACGAAACATGATCTCCCGACCTCCCTTTTCCAAGAAATGATATTCCCCATTATGGTCGCACTCCCCCCGGCACTGTCTTAATTTTCTTCTCTTCTTTTTCTTTGGCAAAGGCCTGCAATCTTGCTTCAAAATATTTTTGCAGAATGGCCTTGGCTATCGGCGCCGACTCTGATCCTCCATGAAGACCATGTTCCACCAGAACGGTTATTGCAATTTCGGGATCTTCCGCCGGCGCAAAGCAGGTAAACCAGGCATGATCCCGATATTTATAGGGGATATTTTCGTCTTTCAAACCCTTATACTGGGCGAGTTTCACAACCTGTGCGGTGCCGGTCTTGCCGGCAACGGTAAGTCCTTCAATTCTGGCACCTTTAGCAGTCCCGTGATCATTATTGACGACACCCGTCAGGCCTTCACGGATCAACGCCAGATATCTGCCAAGACCTGTCAGTTCCCGGATCAATTTCGGATGAAACTGTTCAACTATGCTGCCATCTGTATCACGAACAGAATCAACAACCTGAGGAAGCAAGACCTTCCCACCGTTGGCGACAGTTGCCGTCATCATATTAACCTGCATCGGGGTAGCAAGATCGAAGCCCTGACCAATGGCTATGGACAAGGTTTCACCGTCCTGCCATTTTTGTTTATACTGTTTTAATTTCCATTGTCGGGTCGGTACCAGACCACTTTTTTCATGTTCCAACTCAACGCCGGTTTTTTCTCCAAGCCCCAACCTATGAGCATATTCAGCAAGAACATCGACCCCTACCCTCTGACCGAGCTGATAGAAATACACATCACATGACTCGGTTATCGCCCGTCGCAAATCCACGGCCCCGTGCCCGGAATGCTTCCAGCACATATAAACCCGATTGCCGAATTGATAATGCCCGGGACAATTAAAAACAGTCGATTCGGTGATTGCCCCTGTTGCCAGACCTGCCAGGGCCGTGACCATTTTATAGGTAGAACCGGGGGGGTAAGTCCCCTGCACGACCTTATTTATCAGCGGGTGTTTGGGATTCTCTAGAAGGGAATTCCAGTTTTCAGTGGAAATCCCCCCTGTAAAATCGTCGAGATGGATTTTCGGAGCAGAGGCAGCGACAAGGACTCTACCGGTTTTGACCTCCATCGCCACAACCGCCCCCGATTTTTCTTCCTGATCCATCATCCCCTCGGCAATCTGCTGCAGGTCGACATCCAAGGTAAGACGAATTTCTTTCCCTGAGATCGGGTCATCGCTCTTCAACATCTTCTGCTCAAACCCTCTGGCATTAACCTCGGTGGAATTGCTTCCTTTTTTCCCACGCAGGTCATTTTCGCGCAGTTTTTCGAGACCCATTTTCCCAATTAAATCCTCACCGGTGTATTTCTCTGGATCCGCCTCTGCAAGTTCCTTCTTGTTGATAATGCCGAGATAACCGATGATATGAGAGGCCAGGTCGCCATAATGAAAAACCCGCACCGGGACAACCTCGATTCGAATCCCGGAGAATTCCTGATTATGATTTTCAAGAAAGGCAAGGGTATCCCAGGTGATATCCTCTTTCAGGACAACAGGGATATAAAGAGGCGTCCCGGCTGCCTCTCGTATACGCTTCCAGAGTTCGGATATATCTACATGCAGAACCCCGGCCAGTCTTTTCAACACATCGTCGATATCATGCGAATCTTCCCGGATGAGTACCACATTGAACGAAGGCCTGTTTGTGACGATCTCCTTGCCGTTCCGGTCGACTATATGACCTCTGGGGGCGGCCACCTGCCGAATCCTAACACGGTTATTAAAGGCCAGGCTTTTATACTCTTCACCACTGTTAACCTGCAGGTACCAGAGTCTTGCAACAATTAATGAAGTAAAAATCATCACAATTACCGCCACAACAACAAGCCGTCGTTTCAGTATATCGAGAGCCTCATCATCCCTTTCCTGGATCTCTTCAATCTCTTTGAAAATTTTCTTCACCATCCTTACCCCCGCCCGCGAAACCTGTTTCCGGATCGTTTTCGAAATATTCTGGGACTCAGACGCTTTTTTTGAATATACTCAAAGAAACTGTTATAGAGGAGAAAGCACGGGATAGTCGCCACGACCAGGATGAGGGATATCACGATCACCTTAGCCCATGACCATTCCGGGATAGTGTCCGGCAGGGTGAGCGAATAGATGGAATAGAGGGCCATCTGCACGAGAAAATAACTTATTCCGACCAGGGGAACCTGATATGCAGTCTCCTTCATCGGACTGTTTTCCGAGAGAATTTTCAAACTGACGAAGACAAGAAAATACTGCAGGGGAAACGTGCCGAGATACGTACCTGAGACCACATCCATCATCCAGCCCAGCAGAAAAGCGATAAATAACCCGCGAAACCAGTCAAAGCGATAGGCAACAAATGAAACCAGAATATAAACAAGATCGGGACGGCCAAACCATGTCGGGAGAAATTGTAAAAACGTAGATTGGATGACTATCAGCAAAACACCCAATGCGAGAAAACAAGGAATCAACATGAAATCTATTTACCGATCTCTGATAGGCCCATCTCTTTCTGGACCTTCTGTTTTTCCGAAAGAATAATAAAAACGACTTCCAACCTCTGGAAATCAACCTCCGGTTTTACCTCAACTTCCAGAAACATTCCCCGTTGCTGTTTTGTGACAGCAGACACTACACCGAGCGGAATATCAGTCTTGAACAATCCTCCGATACCTGCGGTTACGATAGTATCACCGACCGAAACATCCGCATTTTTCAACACATATTGAAGGATATACCCTTTCTCTCCGACACCTTTCAAAATCCCGCGGACACGATTTTTCTGGACCATTGCATCGATTGCGCTACTGGGGGCATTGGCCAGAAGGATCTTCGAGTAGTTCGCCGAGACATGGATAACCTGGCCGACAACCCCCTTTTCGGTCCGGGCGACCATCCCTTCCACTACTCCGTCGTTTTCACCCCTGTCGACGATGATCGTCTTAAACCAGAAGGCAGGATCCTTGCCGACCACCCGGGCGGTAAGAGAGGGGAAGTTCTCCTGTTTCTTGAAGTTCAGCTGGTCCTGCAGATGCAGGTAGGTCGAATAGGCCTCCCGGTAGTCATCCACCTGTTCCCGGTATTTCTCCAGCATCAATTTCAGATGTCTGTTTTCCTTATGGACATCCCATAAGGAAACATAGCTGTCCGTCAGCTGGCGCCCGGAAAACGCAACCCTGGAGAAAAGCCCCTGGACCGGGCCGAGTATCTCCATGGTAATCTGATGAAGCGGCCCGAACTTCCCTCCGACAGTGGAAGCAAGCAGGACCAGGCACAGGATGAGTAATGCCCCGAACAGGAGAAGCAACCTCATTGTAGCTGATTTGCTCCGCCCCTTTCTGTCGTTTGCTTTTTTTCTCACGACGTGTGTCTCAGTATCTGGACATCGATAAAAAATCCCGTCAGGCCATGAACGGCACTAGCGCCGTCCACAAAAAAAATATCCCGGAGAAAACACATTAATCGATGGTGACTTCTCGTAATATATCTAGATTATCAAGGGCCTTCCCGGATCCGAGAACAACCGATGAGAGAGGGTCATCGGCAACGATGATAGGCATTCCTGTGGCTTCCTTCAGACATTTATCAAGATTTTTCAACAAAGCCCCGCCGCCGGTCAGGACAATTCCCTGATCGACAATATCGGCCGCAAGTTCAGGGGGGGTCACCTCAAGAGCCACCCGTACAGCCTCGACGATCACATCGATCTGCTCGGCTATGGCCGACTGGATTTCATCCGCCGAGATCCTGAGCGTCTTCGGGACCCCGGAGACCAGATCCCGCCCTTTAATATCCATGGTCTCATAGGGCTCCTGGGGCATGACATTGCCGATGGTCGTCTTGATAAGCTCAGCCGTCCGCTCTCCTATCGCCAGATTATGCTTGCGTTTTATATATTGAAGAATAGCCTCGTCCATCTTATCTCCGGCGACCCTGACCGATTTTGCGTAGACAATGCCGGCAAGCGAGATAACCGCCACCTCGGTTGTGCCGCCGCCGATATCAATGATCATATTGGCAGTCGGTTCGGTAATGGGCAGGTTCGCACCGATTGCCGCAGCCATCGGTTCCTCGATAAGATATACTTCACGGGCTCCGGCCGATTCCGCTGATTCCCTGACCGCCCGTTTTTCCACCTGGGTTATCCCCGATGGAACGGAGATCATGATCCGGGGATGGACCAGTGTTCGTCTGTTATGAACCTTATTTATGAAGTAGCGCAGCATTGCCTCGGTAACTTCAAAATCGGCAATAACACCGTCCTTAATCGGACGGATGGCAGTGATATTACCAGGGGTTTTTCCCAGCATCTGCTTGGCCTCCTGGCCAACCGCCAGGACTTTGCTCCCCCTGCCGTCCTGCCTGACGGCAACGACCGAAGGCTCTCGCAAGACAATGCCCTTTCCCTTAACATACAAAACCGTATTGGCAGTCCCTAAATCAATGGCCAGGTCGTTAGAAAGCCAGCCGAATAAAAAATTAAAAGGTGAAAACATTTAGGCAACCTCAGTATCGAAAACACAACTCAGTGTTATTATCTTATTGTTCTTTTCAACAAGAACTCCACTCGTCATCAGCAGCATCTGCAACATACAATCTCCTGGAACTTTATCCGAATTTTGAATACTACCAAAGCTCCGAGGTGTTGGCAACAAATATGCCTGTGCAGCCAGCAATTCTCTTAAATTTCGTTGACACCTGCCGGAATCCCTGGTAATCATGTTCCCGATTTTCATCAATGCATTGAAAGGGGCTATAGCTCAGCTGGGAGAGCGCTTGACTGGCAGTCAAGAGGTCGTCGGTTCGATCCCGACTAGCTCCACCAATAGAAAACAAAGGGTTTAACGGTCGTAACAGGCTGTTAAGCCCTTTTTTTATGACTTTTTTGCAGATGTCGTTCTTTTCGTTAATTGACTTTTGTTTTCGTTAATGGCATTATTTCCCCTGAAATTGTCCCTGAAATTGTCCCCAGAAAAAACCGAGGCCAGGACATGGCAAGCATTGAAGAAAGGAAAAGGAAGAACAAGACGGTTTACCGGGTAAAGGTCAGGATCTCCGGACACCCTCCCCATGACGCCACTTTCGACCGAAAGTCCGAAGCAATGAAATGGGCTGAAGACGTTGAGTACTCGATATTGAACAATCTTCCCCTTCCCGGCCAGGACATCGACCGGAACGACAAGACAATCAAAAAGGCGGTCGAAGAATATCTTGACCTGAAAGAAAAAGACTCGAGGAGGTCTCGTCATACCATATTGAATGACAGGGACACAGGAAAGCGATTGATTTCCTGTTTTGGGAAAAAGACACTGAGGACCTTAAAAAGGGAAGATGTTGAGGAATACAGGGAAACAAGACTGCAAGAGGTGGGGCCCAGCTCGGTACGGCTGGATTTCTCTATGCTGTCCATGCTCTACGAAACCGCCCGGATAACATGGAGAATGGAAGGGCTTGAGTTCCCAGGAAAGGACGTGAAACGCCCTGCCCCACCGCCGAACCGGAAGCGGATACTTGCAGAGCATCAATTCATCCCACTCTTGAATTCGTGCCGGCAGAGTACAAATCAGATGCTTTACCCTTTGGTCTTCCTTCTGCTCAATACTGGAATGCGGCCCGAAGAGGCTGTACGGCTTCGATGGAAAAACGTTTTAATGAAAGAGCGTTTCGTCGACCTGACGAAAACCAAGACGGATCCGCGCCGGGTTCCGATCTCTGGGCCGTGTATTGAAATGCTGGAAGGTATGCAAAAGGAGTGCAAAAAGGATACAAAGGGGGATGAAAACGGGTTTGTCTTCGTTTCGAAAGAAACAGCGGCAAAAGACAAACCCGTAGCGTTTTTCAGAAGGGCCTTTGAAAATGCATGCATTCGCGCCAGGATCAACGCACCTACAAAAAGGGACAAGACCAAAGGTGATGGAGAAGTTGACGAACCAGGACAGCGGGTAACGCTCTACACGCTCCGGCATTCAGCGGCAACATACCTAATCATGCGTGGAGTTGATATCCGCACCGTGGCTGATATCATGGGCCACAAAAATATCAGCATGACGATGAAATATACCCATATGGCAGATGATCACAAGAGCAAGGCTGTTGACGTTGAGGGGTTGCCCTGGCATAAGAAACAGGATTATCAAGAATAATTCGAAATCAACAGTTCCGTACGGATCTTTGACCGAGCCTCTGTCGAAGAGCCGCAAGAGTATTTCAAAGTTGCTTCTTCGATCGCAAAGCAACTGAAAATTTCTCTGATTTCCGGAGTGTCGTTAAGCGTCATCAAAAATTTTCCCTTGATGTTTTGTAGTATCTCTTTCAGCTCAAGAAAATCCTGCCCGGTAAAATCATATTTGTATCCTGTGATATTCCAGTAAGGCGGATCCAGGAAGAAGAATGAATGCGGTCGGTCATACCTGGGAATCAGGTCGCGGAAGTCTTTGCACTCAATGACGACATGCATGAGACGGCGCCATGCTTCCTCGAGTGTGTTTTCCAGGGAAAGAAGATTCAGCCTCGGCTTGCCTATAGACCCAAGAACTCTTTTTGTTCTTCCAGCCTTCGACGTAACAATCCAGCGACCTCATGGCCGCCGCAATGATTCCACCGGGGAAACTGCGTGGCCGCCCCTTGCACGTCCCCAGCCATAAGCAATCGCCACAGGGTTGATGTCTCAAGCGCATGCAGCCCGAGATTGAACCCGAAGTCGACCAGGGCATCGAATTCCCCCTGGGTGAGCGTGACGGTCACATCCTTGTTTATCTGGGCGGTCACCCGCTGAAGATCCTGGGCGAGAAAATTTTCTGCCTCGTCCTGGGTGCAGGTGTCGCCTTCCTCAACATCCCTGGTATGGCCATATCCAATGGTCCAGATGCCTGCTTGATCTCGGTAGGCCGTCAATTTACAACCTTCAAAACTCTCCGTAAGCGAAAGACCGTTTTTTGAATAAATCATATGCCGGCACCGACCGTATTATTGTTTTCAAGACTTCCTTGTCGTTCTCTGTCGTTTCTTCTTCTTAATGACCTTCTGCGCCCCGGTGGAATGTCAAGACAGTTCGATTGGCAACGGTGCATCTCGTCCCAAACATCGTCAAATTCATCGTCTGTGCTTTTCTTTTGAGATACATGGACGAAAGCTATCAGCGCGATAATTATCATCAGCAAGAAGACAATTACACTGAAAAAGGCAATCAGTAATGGCCAATCAGCGGCCCCGGTCAGCGTATAATGTGGGTGCAATAATAGCCGAAAGGCTTCCATAAATTCCGCAAATTGTTTCTCATTCACTGGATTTTCTCCAAAATCTCATAAGAGTTTTTATGGAATCTTCCCACTTGCACCACGAGCAATAAAACGGGAAGGTGAGGGCCTCACCGCAACGAGGGCAATGCGTCATGATAGGGCCTCAATCACTCGTTGAATTTCATGATCCTCGACGTTCGGGACAGGAAGCGCCGGAGTACCGATCTCGATCAAAGGCCCGCAATGCTGCCAGGAATGCAAAAGCCTCGGCACCATTGGCACCACGTCAAAGCCGTTCCGATAAAGAAAAATATCAACATGATTGTTGGCAAATAATTGGGTGATGGTGTTATCAATCGACACACGGGGCGGCTCGAAGACATAGATTGCCTTCGGAGGTTTTCCCGCAAGACACATTGCCGCACCGGCCAGGATCGCGAGCGCACCACCGAGTGAATGCCCCGTGAGGATCACTTTCTGATCACCAGCCTTTGCTGTAACACCATCGGCAATTTTCAACCAAGTGTCATAAAAGCCAGCATGGACAAAACCAAGCCCCGGGATCTCTTTTATCCAGACATCCATATCGGCAAGCCAACAAGCCAGGTTGTTCGAGCCAGGAAAGGCGATAACGGTTTCGCCTTCCAGCGTTTGGATTATTGCCCGGCTGGCGCTCCCAGGGTTGCCAATATCTGGCGGTTTGTGATATGCCAGTCGGGCCGCTTGCGCATAGTCGACCGGGTTCATTATTCACCTGTATAGGGTTTTGTCACTGACGGTGGAACGGTGACAGTTTGAATATTGATACTCCCGGCCCCCATGCTCACCACGCCAACACTCGGGATCGGGCAGGCTTCAAGGGCGGCTTTGATAATATTCGGGTTCCCTGTCGCATTCCTTGCAAGGGCTCCGACATTTAGCGCACAGGCAGCATCGGCCCAGGTGACGAGCTTCATGTCATCAGCGCTTCTGATGTTCTGCCGGGCCCCAGCATACCCCTGCTCAGTGTAATTAAGCGCCGCGCCGGTATACTCGTTCATGGCGCCACACCCAGACAGACAGAGCAGGGCCATGACCAAAAACAGCATCCCATAAATAGAAAATCTTACTTTTTTCATTTTGCAATTTCCTCCTTTGGTGATTCGATTGTTTTTTTGTCCTGCGGCCTCGGGTCGATCATCGCAAGCAGAATGTAAATAAGGCTCTGTGCCTGCGCCTGCCCGGCTGCCGGTATCAGGTTGAAACATTGAGCAGTCATAATAAGGGCAACCAGGGCAATCAATATCATTTGTTTATTCATCGTCTTCACCTCAAGAAGCAAAAAAGGTAAGCCGCTTCGCCTTCATCTTGTTCACAATCTTCTTCCACGTTGTGAAATCAAGCGTCACTGTCTGCCCGATTGCAGGAAAAAACGGAATAGTCGTTGTATTATCAATCTGAAAATACAGTCCTGCCTCGGCATACAAAGCGCGGCTGTCGTCATCCAGAGAAAAATCAACACTGTCAACTGTCACCTTTTTGTGAAATTCACTCTTTTTTAGAGCTGCCGCAACAGCATCAATTTCTGCTTGAGTCGGGATATAAGCAGGCGGTACAAAGTTTGTGCCATCATAGCTGTCTCCGATATTAGCAGTCTCGGAGGCAACAGCATCAACAGGGGCATCAACAGGCCTCCACTCTTCAATCGCAAAAACGGTCCCGTTTGTTATTCTTGCGTATCTCATTATGCCACCCATTCGAAAATCACTATTCCTGCTCCGCCATTTCCCCCAGGATTACTCACAGAGCCACCATCCCAGCCACCTCCCCCTCCACCTGCTCCTGAGTTGGCAGAAGCTGCAAAGCCAGCACCCACGCCAGCGCCTTGTCCCTTCCCTCCGAAAAAGCCTGACCCACCATCACCTCCGGTCAAATATGATCCCGAAACCCCTTGCTCTCCCGTTGCCCCTCTGTTCCCTGTACAGTTCCATAGTGATCCGCTAGAACCGCCTGCAGCACCGCCAGTGGAACCTGTTCCGTTTTTTGCACCACCATTGCCGCCAACAGCCGACAATGTAGATATTGTTTGCGTACCAGACTGGACTGACGTTGCTCCTCCATAACCTCCTGCTGCCCCGGAAGAACCAGCACCAGCACTCCCAATGGTTACCCCTATTGTTTTTCCAGCCACCCAACCAGAGAAGTATTGTATGCCCAATCCTCCAGAACCGCCACCGCCAGCGCCAGATGGTATTCCCGGTGTATTGTCATTTCCCCCTCCGGCTCCCCCACCACCAACTGCCGTCACTTTAAAAACAGTGTTTAGTGACACATTATTGGGGATGGTAAATGTGCCCGAAGTGGTGAAAACCTGTTGCCGCATCACTGGAAAATTTGCCATCAAGGAATATGGGATCACCTTCCAACTTGCCGAGGCATCACAAACGAAACAGCAGGAATCACCAGAATTGAGGATGAATGTATTCGCAGAGGTTGCCCCGACTCCCGGTGTCTCTGCGTAGATAAGTTCTGCAGAATTTCCTTTGAGTGTTACCGGATATGCGGAAGGATTTACAAAATAATAACATTGCCCAGGTTGAAAACCGGATACAGCGTTAAAAGTAAGGATCTGTCCGACTGCAGAGACGTTTGTCCAGATTATTTTTCCCAGATCTGCCGACGAGATTGAACCGGTTGCTGTGTATGATGCCAAGCCGGCAACCGCCGAAGAAGAACCACTTCCAGAACCACCAGGGGAAAAGGAGGCCCCCTTGGTCAAGGTCGGATTGCTTGCCCAGGTTCCTGCCGTGACTTGTGAAATGGTGCAATACCCCATGATCCGGAAAGAAACACTTGCCCTGGCTATCGTCGAGTAAATCACACCTGGACTGTTTGACGATCCCGACAGTGCCGTTGTTGAAATTAGGGTGTTTTCATCGAGGGAAATTCCAGAAGTATTGACAATAGCAACCTCTGCTGTGCCTGCATTATTAATCGCCAGAATTGCCAGGTTAGCCGGGACACCGCTTGCCGTGCCCAGGGTCGCACTCTGTGGCACAGTAAGAGATATGGCAGCAGGGATCGGAACGGGGGTAATAGCACCAGAAGCAAGTGTCGTGCTTCTGAAGTCAACCGAGCATGGTTGCAATGTACAAACCAAGGTGTTTGATGACGGAGTGAAGGAAACTACCCGAAGCTGTTGCATAAATCCTGCAAGCGGGCCGACAACAATCCAAAAAGCGTTTGTCGCATCCCTCATTTTCAAAAACCCCGTATTCGTGTCCGCCCAAAACATATATGCATAGGCTGGTGACGGTGCCGATGCTCCGCTTTGCTGTGTAGTCATAGCCAGCAGGGCTGCATTGATTTCTGCCTCGACCGTGGCGCCCGAACCGTCAGCAATAACGACTGTTGCCTGTGTCATAGTTTTCCCCTTAATATCCCTGTGAAAGCCAATTTATTGTTCGGGCAACGCCAGTTCCCGCATTCTTGATCTGTACTGTAAATCCTGCTGTGCTTTGTGGTGTTAAAAAGATTTGATCCCCTGCCGTGGGGTTGACGATTGCAATCTGTACCGACGGAGCCACCTGAAAAGGTGTCGCATATGTTATTGCCGAACCAGCAGCCAAGATGGCGACATTCGCCCCACGTTCGTTTCTATCTGGCATATCAACAGTGAACGAGAAAGAACTTAATACGGCAATTATGCTGGGCTGCGTGCTCGTCAATTGCACCTTGAACTTGAATTTCCTCCCAACATATATGCCGGGAGTGAAAATTTTCCAAGCACCATATGTCCCAGTAATGTCAGCTACTGCAATATTGATATTGAGACTTGCAAGCCCCGCATAATTCCCCGCGACAGATCCTAATGCAGAGACAAGTGGAACAGCAGAGAAAAGGGCATTCGCAGCGTCTGCACGGAAAACATAATTAGCAGTCACATTGCACGGCTGTACTGTTCCGACATCAACCTCATGCCCAACCGGGACTGTATAATTGCCAACCAATTGCCCCGCAGTCAAGGCGACCTCATTGGCTCCATTGACCGAGCATAAAGTCAAGGTTCCTGTCCATCCCGTCGCCTTCTCGTTCCATGAAGCAGCAACGTTTTCAAGAATGAACGTTCCTGATAGTGAAATGCTCGACGGGGTTGCCGAGTATGCATATGTAGAATGAACCGAAACCCAGTAGGTGCCGTCTCCACTTGTCGCATATTCTAAATTTGAAGTCCAGCCGAGAACCTGGGCAGACTGCCAGCTTGCGCCACACCTGATTTCATAATCAACGGCTCGTGCCGGGTCGGTTGCCTTGTCCCACGACAGAAAAGTCTGGTTTCCACGGACGAATGCTTTCAGCCCGGTAAGGTTCTGTAGCGGCGCCTTCAGATTTTGCCCTGTGACGACGTATTGGTAAGCATTGACAGCCGAAAGTTGTTGCAGTGCCAAGCCATAAACATTAAAGGAGCAGAACTTGAAAAAGAGAGCCTTGCCGATCATCCCCGTGTTGATCGCTGCACCCTTCAGGACAGCACCGTCAACTCTGACGATCTGGTCACCGATTGAATGGCCCGCCGCCGCTGTATTGTATTGCCCTCTTGCCAGGGTTCCAAGGTCGTAGGCGTTCTGGCCGGTCAAGGTTGCGCCCTGATATGTCAGATATTCAAAATTCGCGCCAGGAATGCAAAGAAGGGTTGCCATGGCCGTTTGATCGGCAGCAGTTCCGGAAAATATCTGGCCCCCGAGTCCATCAAGCAAAAGAGAAAGCGTGGTGCTGCCACTCGTCATGTTGGCCGTCAGATGTCCGACCCTTCCCCTGGCGGTGATCTGCCCGGCCTGTGAATAGGTTGTGCCGTCGTTCGATACCCAGACATTGCAGCCTCCCCATCCGGTATTTCCGGCCTGGCCGGTCGCTGCAATTCCAAGCTCGATACCTGACGAGCCGGTAATATCCGCCATTGCCAGTTCGAAAAAGACCGGGGCAAAGACGTTTCCGGGGTCAATATTATAGTTTGCTGCATACCCTGAGCCGCTGCCAGGCGTTACCTGTATCCGGCTTGCCACTCCGGGGGGGGCGTCCTCAGCCGTGATGGTCAGCGTTCCTTTTTCGTCTTCCTCGACAATAATAATTCTGACCGGCTTGAGATTCAAACCGATTGCCGTATCAGTCAGTGTTACGATATCAGTCGGCTCAAGGTATGCATAATTCCAGCCAAGCCGGAATTCGTATTGATTTCTGATATAGACCGATCTTTGCAGGATAAGCGAGGCCGCCGCATGGGCCGCTGTCGGGTCTGTTATTTGATGGGCCGTGACCGTATCCATAGGCAAAAGGCCGAACGTGTCAATGCTGGCTTGGTCCTGCACCTGACAGATTTCCTGGTTGTACTCATTCAGCCCGTTGAGATATTCAACGGAAACCTGATTCCAGGCGTCTGAAGATGTGTTTGCCGTGGTCGGAATCGCATTTCGTTTGACCAGTACAGGATCATCAGACGGTGAATCAACGATAAAATCATCGTCTCCGAGGTTGATGAGCGTTGAGCTTGGGGCCGTGTAGGTGTAACCGTTTCCGGTGACGTTCTGGTCGCCATACGGCACGATTTTCAACACACCTTCAGAGAAATAGACGCCTGAGTTCGTGATCTGCATTAGGTCTGTGAGTATCTGTGCAACTTGAACTTGAGTGTCATAGATAGGCGATAAAAAAAGTCCCATCGCACCGCAATAATTCTGAAAGACAGTAAGGCTCCCGATCTTTGAGGCCGGAAACACGGCACCATAACGGGCATTGGTCAGGATGTCATAAACAATATCAGCCGGATTCGCCCCGCCGTAGGCACAATTGACATTCGAGAATGGGCCGACAACTTCAAACGACAGAGACGGCATGTCCGTAGCGTCTCCGAGGTCGAAGTTGGCTGCTGACAGATAACCTACGCCCCGATAGTTCAGTGATTGAGCCGGGAACAGGCTATCCATATACGCCCATGTCGCTTGGTTGTCAGCGCCGGTAAACAGGTTGAAGACCGAGGCGTCAACCGTGGCGATTTTGTTCTTTCCGGACCACATCTGCCCAGTACTGGCGACCAGGCCCTCACAAAGCGCCATCGCAAAAGAGACGGTATAGGTCCATGAGGTTTGAGTGCTTCCGCCACCCCCACCCCCGCCTTTTCCGCCACCATCACCGCCCGTATTTTTGACGTGCGGAACGGGTGTGAAGGCGCCATACCATAAGATATTTCCAGTCACCCGGCTTTTGCCGTACATGATCGGCAGCGGGTTGCCGTTGCAACTGGTCTGCATCTGGATTGCAGTAGTTACCGGGTCGACGTTTGAAATCGGCTTGGAGGATCCTCCGCCCATTACTTAGCCCTCCAAAATGAATGCAAGCGCCCCTGAAGTTCTGCCTGGTCGGCATCGGAATAGACAACGCCCTGGCCTTTGTAGGCGTGGATTACCCTGGGCCACTCAACAACAATGGCTCCGTGAGAAGCACAACGGCCGAACCGGAACATGGCAATGTCTCCCGGCTTAGGGCTTTTCACTTCTCGGCAATACTTTTTGATGTAGGCAAGGAAACGCTCTTCCGAGCGGTGAAAATGCCAGTCTGGCGGGTACTCTTCCACCTGTTGTCCCGGGGGGCCACCCATGCCAACATTTGAAAAGACGCCAATCAAGAAGTGCGCACAATCAACCCCGACGCCCTTGATGCAGGCTCGATGGTGGAATGGCGTCAGTATCCAGCTTTCAGCCTCGGCAAGGATCTCTTCAGCTTTCCCTTTCATATGGCCGTCTCCGGAACCGGGATATAAGGAAAGCCACGAAAATTGGCCTTGTTGTTGAATCTGGAAACGCACATCGAAAGGGATTTATCACAGCCAGGGTAAAGCGTCATGGTATCGCCATAATAGGGCGTAGACGGCAGAGGTAAAAAAACCTGGAACGAACCAGGGTCGTAATTTTTTATCGTCCGGCGAAGTCCAGCCAGCGCCCCGGTGAGCCATAAAGCATAGCCGCCATTGAAATACCCTGAAGCCTGGCCGGAATTGCAAACGATATTTGTTACAGAAGAGCCGCCTATGTCCGTGGATGCCGCGCCAAAACTGGCCCGCGAAACAGTACAGCCCGTATCATAGAGGGCCCTCATGCAGTTTGCTTGATAGATATTCCGGGGCATCTGGACATTGAATTGTGCAATATCGGAATTGATGCGGCATTTCATGCCCGCCCTGGCGATTTCCAGGTCTGCGAAGTCACCGGAAAACAGATTGATCGTACCGACCAGGGCCGGGGCCGTTGAAATATAAGCCCGCTCAAGGACCACGTTTGCACCATCGAAAGCACCGGCAGCAGCAGCGGCCAGCATCGGCAATCCGTTTACAAGATCTGTGGGTTTCGGGTAGATCTCAAGGTCGAGCGTGTCAACTTCAAGGCCGATTGTCGTCCTTGTCTGGGATCTCACAAAAACCGGACCGCTGGCTGAATAGGTAAATGTGTTCAACAGGTCAACGTCAAAATCGGTATATCGGAGGATGGTCCCGGAAATCAGGGTGATTGTGTACAGGTCGGCCAGGGTGAATATCTGGTTTGACTGTAAATATGTGAGTAATCCGCCTGATATATTTTTCATTACACTCTATTGCCGGCAGCGCCGATCATTTCCAGTTTTTTCAATTCATAGAGGTCTTGCATAAATAACGAAAAATCAGCCATATCCTGAAGAAAACGACACCGATAATAATATGTTCCTGTCCAGGTTAAAGGCAGGCCATTTCCCGGCGCCACAGTGAACGTTACCAGGCCGTTTGTATCAATATTATAATTTGTGCCGACCGTCTGAAGGACACCGTTTTTGTAAATCAGCGGGGTCGAATTGGTGTTTTGCACCGGCTCTTGAAAAGAGAAGCCACCGGCACCAAAGCCGCGCCGAAGCTGAAAGGCCGTTGTCGCTCCATCACCTGTCCCGAAGTTGGCCAGGGTAACGGTGTTGTCCATAGGAACTGAAAGCAAAAAAGAGTCAAACTGCCCTTTCATCTGCAAAAACATGCCGGCCAGGGTATCAAGATCCGCGCCTCGGTTGCCGTCCCGTAGAAACTCGAAAGACATGCTGATTTTCCAAAGCGGATATGCAGCATAGGCGACGCGAAGCTCACGCCCTGACACGGCCCGCTTGATAGCCGTTGAAAAGGTCGGGCTTATCTGGTAGTTCCAGGCCAGGCCAGGCAGTGTCGGAAAAATTGCATTGCTCATTTTATGCCTTTTGCGGTGAGAAATTCCGCCCTAAGCGCCGGGCAACCTGCGAGAATCCGGAAGCATTATCTTGCAATAAGCGTGTCACGCTCTTGGCGTCAATAGCGTGAATATGGATGTTTGCGGGACCTCCGCCGCCCATTGTCCCGCCTTCGCGCATATTCTGGGCAAACTGTTCCGGGATGATCATTTCCCCCTTGTGGATCTTGGTGATCATGTCGCCGGGAACGTCCCAAGAGCCCACGGCGTGGCCACGGCTGCCAAGGATAAGGGCCAGCATGGCGGCGAATGCGGCAACGGCCAGGATTGGTCCGACATATGGAATATCAGCCTCGGCGCTGGCTGCTTTCGAAGCGGCCACCGGGGCGACTGCGACGATTTCTTCGTCAGCCGAGGCTATCGTCGAAGCTGTCTTCGTTGCATTTGAGGTAAGGCTTGCCGCCTCTGTTTCAAGCAACCCCATCTTCTCCAGGGAAGTACGGAGAAGAGTTCCGCTTTTCAGCAGGGAGGTTTTCGCAAGTTCTGTCGCTGCCCATTTAGCGAGTTGTTTGGCACAGAAGGAAACGAACTCAGACAGAATCGACTTGAAAATATTGCTCATCGCTTTCTGCATTGTCGTTGTCCCGAGGACAATGCCTTGCACGGATGTATTGATCGCGTTTGTGATCGGAGTGAGCATCGCGTCGATGTTCTGCTTGTTCTTGATCCGCATCTCGGCGTTGATCTTCTCAACGTCTTTTGCATACTTTCTTTCCAGCTGCAGTTTGTCCTCCTGCAGTTTGGCAAAGGCAACCACGTCCTCTTTATAAAGTTCGAGTTTGGAATTCAGGGCTTCAAGTTCGAGGTTGAACTGCTGGGCGGTGAGTGATCGTTCGCCCTGGAGCATTTGAAGGCTGTTTATCTCTCCAAGGGCTTCGCGGGTCTTGATCTCTTCCCTCTTGATGTCAATCAGGCTGTCACCAAGGTTCTTTTTGGCGGTGATTTCTTCTTCATCGAGCGCCCTGGCCTGTAACGCCTGAGCTTTGTGGATGTTATAGAGTTCGTGCTCAATCGAGCGCCTAATCTGCTTTTCTTTCTCCCCGTTGCCCTGGACCTCTGCAAGTTTGGCCGTCCAGAAGGTTTCTTCCATCTCTTTGGAGTCTTTGAAATAAGAGCCTTCAGCCTCCTTCATCTTGTCGAGCTGGTTCTTCCATTCCTGCAGGCGCTTGTCCTGCTCCTTTGGTCCCTTCGGCTCTTTGCCTTTGGAGAAATCTAAAGCCGGTTCATCGCCGCCACTTTTTCCGGATCCTGGCTTTGAGGGAGGCACAACGCTGTCGTATGCGTGTTTCCAGATGTTGGCCACTTCGCCGGCGATTTTTGCATTCTCGTTTTTGATATCAACGAGGATTGCAAAGGCTCTTTTAAAATTACCATGCAAGATCTCGGCGTCAGCAGCAAGCAGACCGCCCAAAGATTGCCCTATTACCTTCAACGTGCTCCATACTGTTTGTGCAGTTGCGACAACCGTCTGAAGACATTTCGTGAAAACATCGGCCATCTGCGGGCCTTCTTCTCCCATCCATGAACCAAGTTTCACCAAAACAGGGAGAAGGGCGTTCCCTATTTGGATTTCAAGCGATTTCACGACAAGCGAAAGATCGCGCTGTTCTTCCTTATATTTCTTGGTCTGAGCGACCCCTTCATCACCGATGATCAGATGCAGGCTTCGCGCCTTGGCCTCAGCTTCGGCCATAGCTTCCGGGGTGAGCTGCAAAATCTTTTTGAGGTCGTTCCATCCTCGGCCATATACCTGCATCCCAGCAATGTTTTGCTGTGTGGTGTTATGAATGCCCTTCAGCCGTTCGTTGACATCGGCCATCACCTCAGATAAAGGCCTGAACGCCCCGGTCTCTGTGTCTTTTATCTCAACACCAAGCACCTCGAAGGCGTTGGCGTTGTTGTTCATCTGCCGAGAAAGCATCATGGACGCAGAGGAAAGAGTTTCCTGGCTGACTCCGATGTGATTGATCGCAACGGCCATTATGGAAGCCTCAGCCGTCGAGGTTCCCATCGACTTGGAAAGCTTCAGAACCGCATCGTTCCAATCGTTCGCGGCAGAAATCGACTCCTTGAACATAGCCCCGCCAGCCAGCACAGCAGACACACCGAGAAGCAGGCCTTTAAACTTGCCGAACATATCCGTCATGGTCTGCAAGGGCGCGGTCATCCCGTTGACGCCATCTTTCAAGGCCTGCGTAGCTGCAGCAATGGCCTTCTGAGCCTCGGAAGAGTCGCCGCCTATGATTACAGATGGATTGTCAGCCATGGTTTATCCTTGTTGTTGCACTACGTCAAAAAGGCTTGCCCCATTCTCGTCAAGGCCTGATTTCTCGATCTTGCTATCTTCCGGCCCGGTGATCCCCCAATATCTCGCAATCGATATCAAAAGCAGATGTTGGGGCGGGTTGAGCTTGTGAAACTTTGCTATTTCCTTCAAGCGAGGAATGGTCATAAAATCGTCTATGTACTCCCATGTCCAGCCGAAGCAGGTCATGAGATAGACATAGAGCTGATTCCATTCTATTTCTTCCCCGCCCCCTGCTTTCCCGGCTGGTTTTCCTCAAAACCGGAAATTCTCATGATCGCCGTGATCGCCGGGGCCATCTGCGAAATATCGATGTTATCTTCCACTTCCTGGGTTGTAATCTCCGGGTAGTTCCTCGAAAGCGCGGCATGAATCAGCGTGACAGAGAGGTCAACCGTCTCAGCATCGAGCGCCCCGATATTCATATCCTTGATCTGCGGCGCAAACCTCTTGATCTGGCCCAAAGAAAGGGGCGGAGCAATCTTCTTGCCCGCCCCGAATTTAATTTCAGTTCCTTCAAACATTTTCCTGTCCTCTTTTAAAATTGTTAACTTATAGGTTAAGTTTTACTCACTCAGCGATAGCGTCATCACCTGCCCGTTACCGGGGTCGAATGCCTGCAAGTCGAACTCAGGCACCGCGAAATCCTCGTTCTTGAATCCGATGCTCATCTTGTTCGGTATGGCCATCGGGAATGAGAACGTGGTCAGCTTGCCCAAATAGGTGACAGTCAGGTCAAACTTGCAGGTCGGAGCGTAGCCCATCGGCAGATTAACGACGGTCATCTTGGAGGCTGAGGTCGTCAGGGCGTTCGTGTACTGGTAATTGATCAAGACCGTCAGCCCGGCATCGGCGGAGGAGAAAGTATAGACACCAGTGCCCGTGTTCACTGCATACTGGCCGGCAGCCGGGGCAGATGCAACACGTTTCAGAGGCATACCGGTTGCAAGGTAGATACAGCCAAGATCCGCAACGAAGGTCGCGCCAAGACCTCCAGCCCCCTGTGAATTTGGGAATGCCATAACACCGGAGGCGGTACAGGTACAAGTGACGGTCAGCCCATCGTTGCCGGACCCGGTAATATGCGTTGTCGCTCCGGAAGCAGTAGGAGCAACGGTATAGGCTCCAGAGTTGAGAACCTGGACAGCGGTAACCACTCCGGCGGCAGCAGTGACGACACCCTGAGCCTTGATGGTCGATGTTCCGGTGCTTACCTGAACAATATCGCCGGTGACGTACCCGGTACCGCCAGCCACAACAGAAATACCGGTCACGCCGCCGACAGAGGCAGGCGGAATCACATCGCCAACCGTGTCAGAGTAATTGGCAAAAAGCCCCGCGGCCAAAGTCTGCCCAAAGAAAAGGGCGTTCCAGGCAGCTGCAAAGATCCGAGCAGGCTTGACTTTGATAACCATCTTCACTTTGCCCCGGCCAACAGCCACGGCAAATTGATTCTGTCCAAACAACTCCTTCAGGTCGCCGGAAAGGTCTACATGCCCCTCCTGCAAAACCATCAACGGAATAGGGGTCGGGTTTGCAATCGCGTTTCCCCAAGCATCCTGCAAAGGGGTTGCGTACATATTCCCAGCACCAAACGCATACATAGCCATGATTTTATTCTCCTTAAAAGTTAGGAATTTACTTTTATTGTAACCGGGATCACGGCTACTGCCTGGTCCCCTAAAACACCCTCGTAAATATCAATCCCTCCGTCAATCCAAGCATGTTGGACGAGGCCACCAAGTGTCTGTTTTCCTGTCACGGCGTCTGGAGCTATTGAGTTTGAAACAGCATCAACAAGGCCATTGAGGATCGTTGACGGCATAATTGTCTTGTCGCCCTGGGTGTGGGCGTAGATGTAAAACTCGACAGTGAACACCCATACAGCAGGCAGCCCGGCGACGTTCTGTGGCGATTCGCTTTTCTGGATCATGAAGAGGGCCGGGAACATCCCCTGCGGCACATCGTCAAGATATTGCGCCCGCCTGGATTTGGTCACAAATCCGGCTGAGGCCTGCGCCAGGTTCCAGAGCGCTGCATAGATCGGTTCACGGATCATCCGAACACCTCTTTCGCGGCATTCGTGGCCACGTCGTTGATCTGTTTTTCAATCTCCGGCCGCATCTCTTCAAGTGCTGGCCTCAAGAAAGGATGGGCCTTGTAATTCACGTTCCTGGTGAATGATCGAACCTGCACGATCTTCGTATTCATCGGCCGGCCGAAAGCCATGGTCTGTTTTCTCTGAAAGGTCTTCACTGTCTCCTGCCCAACGAAGCCGAATTCATGATATGCCCCGTAGGCAACGTTCGTGCCAACGATCCCTTTGAAACTGTCATTGTCGTTCTCAAAAGATGTTGTGATGCTTCGGATTAAGCGGCCTGAAGGTCTCTGCAAAACCTGCCCGGACAGCTTGTCGGCCTTGACCTTCTTTGCCAGGTCGAATGTCAAGGATTTGATAGTGCTTTCGAGCTTCTCCCGCAGAGAAGCGGGGAATTTCTCGAATTTTACTATCAGCTCTCGGCCGCCGACAAGCGTTGCTGTGATCATGGCTGCATCACCCGGCGATAGTTGGCAAGCGTCGTCTCGATACTGTCAGAGATGTCTTTCTGAGAATAGGTGGTAGTCTCTCCGCCTATTGCCTTGCTGACCATGCCGATACGATCCCGCTCCTTGTAGCGCAGCGCCACCAGCTCAAGCGCTGCCTGCTCGATCTCGGTCGGGATAGTGGAATATCCGGCCTGATACGAGAAATAGATGTTCTGAAATCCGCGCGTGAATGCATAGACGCCGCCAACCAGCATGATAGAGAATTGGTCAAAGACGAAACCTGGAGACGGTGCGGCGCCAACGGAAGGATACACCGCAGCGGGAACAGGGCTGCCATCGATCGTCACCATGGACACCGACACAACCGGGTAGTTTCTCAGCACCATGATATTTCCAGGTATGCCGTCCCGATATGAGTTGTAGGTCTGCAGGGTGATATCCCGACCGAGCCACATGGTGATATAATCGGACGACGCAGAGACGAGGCGAGTTAACAGCGCGTCATCGGTCGAGCCGCTTATACCAAGCCACTGTTTGGCGTTCGCCAGTGTCGTTAAATCAGCCATTGATCAACGCGGCCAGTGCGGATTTTTCACGTTCAAGATCAGCGGCAATCGCGGTCATATTGTCGGGGTCTTTCTCGTTAAACAGCGCCTCTTTTGCCCTTTCTACCTTTCCCTCTGCTTCGAGTATCGCGGGTTGCAGCTCCACGTCCCGCAGCTTTTTTTCTTCTGCATCAGCCTCCTCTTTTGCCCTGTTGGCCTCGGCTTCTTCTGCGTCGGCAATGGCCTTTGCTTCCTGGGCGGAAATATCTTCCTCGGTGGGCTCAAATTCGGCCAGGATGAAGCCGTGAAACATTAGCGATGTGGCCGCGAGCACGGGAACAGTAACAAGCCCTTCCTCATCAACCTCAAACACCTTCCCGTCCCACGAGCAGCTTGTGCAGCCTTCCGGCGCTTTCATTTTTGCGAGCATCAATCTACCTCCAAAGTGTTTTACAAAAAGCCCGGCCACGCAGACCGGGCTCTTTTCCTTCCATCGGAAAAACTCAGATCATCAACCAGGAGCGATATTGGTGATAACGCCGATTGCGAACGGTGCGTAGACTGCGAGCACTTCTTCAGCATACACGCCGAATTCCTGCGCCCTGGTGCGGAGCGGCCAATCGATTTGGTAATAATCCTGACGGACCTTGACCTCAGCCACATTCGGGACGTTGTTGCTCTTGTACTGCATCGGCAGCTCTTCGCAGTATCCGACGATGGTTCCGGGAGGAACGGCAGGGTGGATCAAGACCGGGATCTTGATGCCGCCGCCCATGGCGAACGGGTTGAAATAGAAGCCGATGACTCCGCCAGCCATCAGGCCACCGTATCCACCGTCAGGCGGGGTGACGATCTGGAGCAGAGGTGCCGAAGAAGCTCCGGTCAGACATTTGGTGGATACATCGTTGAGCTGCTGGGCGTTCATGTACAGAACAGTCGGGCTCACTTGATAGTTGTTCCACATGTTGTAAAGCATGGTGTCAATCTCGGTGACGGTACCACGTCCGGAAGAAGTCAGCTTGGTCCCGGTACCCGGTGTTCCTGTCGCAAAAACGTTGATATACGAGCCGGAGCCGCTCAGGAAGGCGGAAGTCAACAGACCGTTGAATGCATACGAAGCATTGAGCGACTTGTCGGCGGTGATAGCCGTTGCCGCCTGCCCGGTACCGAGCAGAGGCGCGGAGAAAGTCACAGAGTTGATTGTAGTGATCGCCTCGAGCTTCTCAGCACCGGACGCTCCGGTATACCAGGCATAGCCCATAGCTCCCGGAATGGCTGTTGTATTACAGGAGAGGGTCTGTCCAAGAGTGACAGCCTGAGAACCGGCAGCGGATTTCATGGACGATCCGCCGTTCAGGGTGTAGGTGTTGCCATCAGCGCCGGTGATCGAACTGGAGACCGGAACACCAGAGGCCAAAGAAGCCCCGCGGAATCCCTCGCCGGTCAGAGCGACAACGATAACAGAGTAGGTCAACGCTGGAAGAGTCGCGCCGGATCCAGCAGCGGAAAGCGTCGGGGTGACAGGCGTACCGAGTGCAAGCGACTTGTTACCGAAAAGAAGAGCGTTCTCTTCCTTCAGCATCATCTTCTGCAGGACGCGCATGGTTCCTGTTGCCCGGATGTCCTCATACGTCTTCGCGGCGTTGATTGCCTCAAAGGTGATTTGATCTTCCTCGCCGATGGTCATGTAAGAGGCGGACTTGTCAACCGCACTGTATGACATTCTGGCGGTACGCTGACCCTCAGCCACCCAGCCCATAGCGTCGAAGCCGGAGCCGGTAAGAGCAGTGATAACCTTCCAGTTTGTAGCCGTACCGAGTCCGCCAGCGACACGCGGAAGCCGGTTCCGGATCGGGGTATTGATCGGGACAAGGTTTTTCGCGGGGGCCTGAAGGTCATACGCAATCAGGTTGGTAGCGACGTTTACAGTCTTGGCAATATCATCGTTAGGTGTGCCAAGTGCGCCTTTGAGCAGGTCAAGCGTTTGTTGGGTAGTAAACTCCATCTTTTTATCTCCTTAGTGTGGTTTCCCTGTCTCTCGGTTTGCCTTAGCGGCCTTGGTACATCTTCTTTATCTGGTGTGCGGCCTTCTCTTCCGGGGGCATGGCTTCGAAGGCCGCTTTTTCTTCTTCTGTCTCGGCAACCGCGCCTACGTCAGCGTCTTTCGAAACAACCTTCAAGACTCCTTTCGGCGGCGCTGGCTTGGCTTCAAGGTCGGTGATTCGTTTCTTCAATGTCTCGTTTTCCTTGCCGAGCTTCACAAGATTTTCCTCTGCTTGTTTGGCAAGGGCTTGTGTATCGGTGACGGCTTTCTGTAGGTCGGCAATATCTTCCGTCTTCGTCTCGTTATCCACCTGTTCAGATGAGAGCAGCGCCTCAAGATGCCCCATGGCGGCGGCGATAGTTTCCTTGATGACAGATAGCGTCGCCTTCGTGGAGGCGGACAAGGTGGCGCCCTTCTTCTCAAGATCGCCGGTTCCTTCGGCCATCTGCATTGGCTCAGGATCAGGGGTCGGAACCATCGCCTGCAGGCCGGTAATCATCTCGACAACCTCCTCAGCCACCATGGATTGCAGGATTCCGCACCCCTGGGCCAGCCAGTCACGCAAGGCTTGAGGCAATGGGCTGTTGTCTCCTTCATACTGGCTTTCCCATTCCACATCAGAGGCAATCCATGAAATTGAAGAAAGGATATCAGCCAGGCTGGACACTGTGTACATACCCTTTTTTAGCGGCTCTTCCGCTGGCACAACGGCATCAAGTTTCTCGGTTGGCTCGGCGGCGGGTGCCTCGTCGGTCTTTTGCAGGCCTTCCGGATCGTCAACCTTGTACATCGTGAACACCGCTTCCGGGTTTGCCGGCCGATCAACAAGAGAAACCTCAACTAGCCGGATCCCCTTGATGATGGACTTGTTCAGTTCGTCGCGCTCCGTAACCTTGCCGCCGATTGAAAAGCCTTTATATGTCCCGGTCTGCACCTTCTTCACGGCTACCGGGTCGACCACATGAGCGCCGAAAAAAGTCTTACCCATCTCGTCCACACTGGCCTCGATGGCCGTACCGGCTGCAATCGGCTGATGCATCTCTCGGACCGCTCCGAATTTCATATAGTCGGGTATTGCGGCTTTCATGGCATCAGATGTGATTGTCTCCCCATCAGAGTCAATAGCCTCGGAAGAGGCAAAGCCCCAGACCTTCAGCGTCCCATCGTCTTGCTCTTCAACCTTCGAAATCTCGGCATAGAGCTTTTTCAGGTCGTCTTTTTTCTGCTTAATCTTTTTCATTGGCTCTACTCCTCAGAGTCGGTTGTTTCTTGGTAGTCAGTCTCAGGCAACAGGTCGCAGCGGCACATCGGATGCAAGGGCGGTCCTTCGCCTCCATCGTTCGGGAAATCCTCGTCGATGCCGACCGTCACCCCGTCAAGCTCTTCACAAATCTCACAACAGTCTTTGCCGGTGGTCCAGGTCTTGCCCTGCACCACGCCGCTTGCTTTGTACGCCTCAAGGTTGCCATTCACATCCGCGAAGGCTGTCTCTGTCCGGGCTATACACTCCGCTCGATCGTCGCTGAACGCGTAGTTCTCGCCGATAAGGTTGGCAAGTTCGTCATTACTTAGGCCCTCTTCCATGGCCCGCTGAATATCGCTTCTCAAAAATTCGCGGGTGCTGTCGGTGATCGCCCATTCTGCATTTGGATTTTCGACCAGCTCGCCATCAATCCATTTCATACCGACAAGTTCGGCTGATCGGGTTTGCGCGTATTCGACAGCCTTATTATTGACGAGTTCAAGCATCTCTTTTGGCACATCCTTGATTCCAATTTGGGCAAGTGCCTCGATACCTGCATCCTTTCCTATGAACTCCAATATTTCCGCAACGTCACCGGCCAGCACATCCCAGCCTCTAAGTTCAACATTTCCGATAATATGTGCTATCCTGATATCGTCCTCAATACTGATCTTCTCCGCCTTGCCAAGTTCATCAATAATCTGTGCGACAACACTGGCAATCTGACCTTTTAAAAACTTGCTGACGACCTTCTCCAGCTTCGCCCGTTCGCCCACTATCGCCTTCCGTTCCCGGTCGATGTGGGCCACCTGTTTTTTTCCTTTCGCCACTGCCCCCTTTTCGGGAGGCGGTTTTTTAAGGGCGCCAGGCTCTGGCTTTTTGTCACCGGGCGGGACAGGGACGCCAGGATCTTGGGAGCCAGGGCCTGGCAGTTGCTGAACAACCACCGTTGGAGGTTCCGGAGTGTTCAAGATATCTTTGAGCAAAACAGCGCCCTGGGCGGTGTACAGCATCAGCTCATTGCCATCCGGAACAGGGTCGAGGCCGTCTATAGCCCGCGCCTCGTTGATAGTCATGGTGCCGTTTTTGACTTTGGTATCGATGATCTTCGCCTGAATCTCTGGCTGCATCGCGTCTTCTTCTTCCCAGAAAAAGCCAAGGTCAGGGAAGCCGAGGAACTTGTTTATCAGTACGTTGACGAGCGTTTGAATCCATTGCATGATCGGCGCAAGGCCTTCATTGATCGCGGCTTCCTGGGCCGTCTCTGCTGTGGCTCGGTTCATCTGCTTAGTGAATGGCTGCGGGCTGATGGAGAATGCAAAACAGACAATTCTTGCCAACCATTCATCAAACTCATCCTTAGCAACTCCGGTCTTCGTCTCTTGGAATTTCAGACCACCAGGCACGAATTTAGCGTGTCGTCGAGCTGCCGTGTTACCTTCAAGAAGAGAGTCCCAATATTTCTGAAATTGAGATATCTGGTCTGGGTTCCACGATTCCGGGACGCCGATAAGCGCCTCAGGCACGTTTCCTTCCGTGTAATATTGAAGCTGATGCAGGGATCTGCGCAGGGCAACGTTGACGGTGAAGACGATTTGCTCAACGGGTGAGTAGCCATAGATCTTATTCGTCCTCGGATTACGCGGCATGTAAACCAGCTCGTCAACTGAGTAGTCAACAGCTGGTAGTCCTTTTAAGACCTGCTGGTATGCTGGCTGCGGGGCTTCCGGTGTCCTGCCGGTCTGATCAATGACACGCTTGATCGTCGCGCCGTCAATCGGG
This sequence comes from uncultured delta proteobacterium, assembly GCA_903901335.1. Taxonomy (GTDB): domain Bacteria; phylum Desulfobacterota; class Desulfobulbia; order Desulfobulbales; family Desulfocapsaceae; genus CAIUQR01. Next base: position 74,262 of record CAIUQR010000130.1, read on the forward strand.
TCGAAAGAATAGACCTGGCCGCCAAGAGTAGGCCGGACATAGATAGCCGGGGCGTCGCATACGAAAAGATCTTCAAGCAGCATGCGGAGCCAGGTTGACCAATCATGCTCTTTGTCTGGCACCTGGAAGAACTCGACTAAGGCCTTGCATCGGTCATCAGATTGCTTTTCCGGATCTTTGGGTTTTATGTTCCATGTCATCTTTGCAATCTGGTCTTTCCGCGTCTCGATCACCAGGCGGAGAACATCACAAGAATCCGCAAGGGTGCGCATCTGGAAAAAAGAGACGTTTTCACCATCGCGCGGCGCACGTCGCACATTGACAGCAACGGGAAAATCAAACTGCCGGCCGACAGCGGACTCCTGGGCAAGCGGTGAGACCGGTTCGCCAGGGCCAAACCATTCAGGCCTATTTCCGGTAAGTATGTATTTGACGCCCGTTGTGAGGCGGGCTATGAGGCTTGATTCAATAGGCTTTTTGTCTGCCATTCCCAACCTTGGTCAAAGTTTTGACGGTGGAAATCTAAAATTCAGCCTATTGTGTTATATTTTTGACACTTTTACAATATTAATCTGTGTGATGTTGTTTTTCTGTGCTTTTCTCCTGGCTGGCTGCCTGGCTGGCGTAGAAATCGAGGAGGCCGGTGGCGTGATTGTCGGAGAGGTCTGTGATTGCCCAGACAAGAGCGTCCAGGCGGTCGGGAGAATAGCCGGGCTCCATCGGGTTCCAATCGCACATCTGATCTTCAAGCGCGGAATGGATACCGACATGGTGAACGCGGCCTTGTTCGTAGAGTGCTGCAATAGGCTCGGCACGGATCATCTTCCCGCGGCTGGCGGACACCTTGCGATAGCTGACGTTTGGATCAACCTGCCGAAGTACGGCTTCAACAAGATCTCCACCATTGTTCACCTCGGCAATTATCCGATCAGATTTAAAATCGTAATAGGCTTTAATTGAAGCCTTAGCCCAACCTTGCGGGGTTGCAATTAACGAGAAATCGCCGAGAATGTAGTATTGATCATCAACCCCTTTTCCGGCAACGACAATGCCGGTTTCGTCGCTGTCGGCATTCGAAGTAACGGCCGGATCAATGGCGACAACAATACGCTTCATGTCCGGGGCCTTCAGTACACGGAGCGCGTCAATCTGTTTCATATTCCAGAGCGCGCCAGGGTTGTCTTCTAACACCTCGGCGTTAAGTTCCTGTCGACCAAGGCGCGTTCCTTCATATTTTGAGATGATCGCGGAGAAAAAAGACGGGGCCAGGTTGGCCCGGTTGTCATAAGTTGTTCCCCTGGTAATAATGGTGTCGGGGTCGTTGATGATCTCTTTAACGAGCTTAGATGGTTTTGGTGTAGTGGTCAGACAGGCTTGCGGGTTCGATCCAAGCCTAAGACCAAACTTTGCTTGGTCCCATGACTCGCGATATCTCCAAGCTGCCACCTCATCAGCCCACAACATTTCATGCTGTTTTCCTCGGAGTCGTTCAGGTTCATCGGCCGTGAAGATCAGCGAGACGTGACCGTTTGGCCAGATTAGTTTTCTTTGTGATGGGATGTAGCGCGGGCGTTCAGATCGAGGGCAGACAGCCAGGATACCGCTTTCACCCTCGATCATGATATCGCGGGCGTCGTCAGCGGTTGCGCCGATCAGGTTGACATAGTTGTGTCGCTTGGCTTCTTGCCGGACCCATTCCGCCCCTGTGCGGGTCTTGCCAAAGCCACGGCCTGCCAGGATCAGCCAGTATGCCCAGGGGCGGCTTGTCGGGGTAAGTTGATTCGGTCGCGCAACCTTGGCCCAATCGTACCGGGCTCGTTTCTGTTGCGCCTGTTTGATATCTTCAGGGGATAAGAAAAAAGATGGGTCTTGCTGTTGACGTCGCTTTGCCTCCGCTATCAATGCCGCACGATCAAACATCACTCTTCGGGCCCGGAACAGCCTCGCAGATTAAAAAGGCCAACTCTTCCTTGAGCTCGGAGTCTGATAAATTCTCTAACCCTATCAAAATCTTATCTTTGAACATTCCAAGGTGTCTTCCTATCAACTCACAGGCCTTGAGTTTGTCATTGGTTTTAAGTTTAAGCGTCCTACTGCTTTCCGTTACAGATTCAGAAACCTCAGACACAAAAGCTGCCTGATCGTCGGTGAGGGTAGAGCTTTCTTTTATTTTCACCCCGCCAGGCCCCCATGCCATTATTGTCCTTGGATCTCCAAAGGCAACCTTGGCCAACTCTTTCAAAACTCGGTCGGCGGTTATGCCGGTACGTTTCTCGCGGTCCGACATAGCTTGTTGAATTGCTGCACTAATATCAGGTTTTCTCAGGTTCTCGTAACCTATCTGGTCGGCTCTTTTAGGTGCATACCCTGCCCTTATAGCCGCCTGACTGGCATTGAGATCAACGAGAAATTCAGCAACAAAAATCTGTTGTTTGGGAGATAGTTTTCTGGTCATAATTGCAGGATTATAAGCATAATTTTGCAAATAATGCAAGATAAGACAATTTTTGTTGCTGAATATGCAACAGTTACCTCACCCACAGTTTTGAGACGATATGCCGACCGATCAGCTTATTCAGAATCCTTTTGACAATCGGCACAGGTGATCCAGTGACGACGGCTTTTTGAATAGCCGCAGCGTCCCTTGATTTCCTTCCGGTGCCGTAAATAAATTTACTCAGCTTGTTAATCATCGTATTTTCCCTAAATTTGATATTGCTCACCGCCACCCATCCAAACGTACTGGCCGCCATCTGTTTTTCAAGCCAGCACGGCATTTCGTCACGACTCGGCTATATTTGACCGTCTGACATAGGGCCGTTTGTTCTTCGTTCCCGGCTTTCTGCCCCGATATTTTTTTACCGGTTCTAATTTTTCCGGAGCTTGCGAGCCCGTGAACGGATCGATGAACACCGCTTTATCAATCAGCCTCCTGAAAAAATCCCTGAATTCTTCCTTGTCCTCGTCTGTCTGTATTTCAAAAACTATCCTCATTTCTCACCCTCCGTATGTTTCAATGACCTGTAGCTTCCCTTCTCGATACATTTTTTTAATTATTCCCTCTGGAAATATCGTTTTGCCGTTTTTCCCCCTGATCGTAAAGCCCTCTTCGATCTGGTGTTCGATATCGCAGATTTTAACCTTTGTGCCGACCTTCAGGGCCGAATAATCTGTTTTCTTCTCGGCTGGGTTTTGTTGATTACCTTTCCTTTTCGCAACTTGCAGATACGCCTCAAAGTTTGAGGAAAACAACGTTTGAGGTCGTAGAAAACCACACATTCTTTCGTCTATTTTCCATTCAGCAACTTTCGAAGAAATAACGTTTCGAAAGTCCTCCAGGGTAAAACCTTCCGCGAATCTGGCTTTGATGTACCGCTTGGTGGATTTGGTAGAGGTGTTGAATTCTGTTCCTGCTTGCGAATTGAGAAAGCCGATAATCTCCGCATAAGGGATTCCATTCTTTTTCGAAGGATCGGTCTTATCGGTTTTTGATGATTCGGTGTCGTCAACCTTTTGGCCGTCGAGTGTGCTCGACAAAGTACCGATAGGTACTTTTAATACTAAAGGAGTAGGAGAAGGATTAGGAGTAGGAGAAGGGGGATCGGAAAAACGCGTTTTAGCATTGCCTTTAGCATTTTTTTCTATGCTTGCAGCATCGGTTTTTTTGCTAGTAGCATCAGACCTGTTTTCCCACCTCTTTCGAGAAGCATTCCTAGCTTTTTCACTTCTCTCTTTTGCATGGACAACAAACCCCTGATGGTCCTCCCAGTCGTGCAGAAAATAAACCCCATCTTCCCCTTTTTCCAGAAAACCAGCAGACAAAAGCCCCTCTACAAAAATCTTTGGATATTTCTCCCATCCGGCTTCCAGGGCGATATCAATATCATCCATTCCAACCAATATCCCATCTGGATGATTCATCGCTGTTGATATCCAAAGGTCGAGTAAATAATCAGTAGAACCATCACCAACAAGCAGGCGTAACTTTTTGCGTTTCCTGTGGCCCTTAAATGATACTGAAACCCGGATATCTGTATTCATGAATTTCCTTATTATTTCTATGCGGCTATGACCGCAGGCTGAATCTTCATATTGTCCCGTACCAAAGCGGCTGCCGGATACGGTGAAACAGAGTTGCCACACATCCTGACCTGGGCTGTCTTTGTCAGTGGTTTTCCGCTATAGATTGGGTCTATGATGTAACTGTCGTCAAACCCTTGGGCCCGGAATAATTCGCGCGGTGACAGCATCCGCAGGCCGATATCTGCAATCTCGTATTGTTCGCCATGGACAGTAACAAGACCGAAGGTATCTTTTGCCGTGATTGTTCCAGCTGGCTCCTGCAGATCTGATCCAACACTCTGACCGAAATTCCTGACCAGGTTGGCGGTAACCAAGGAATGATGGTTTTCCAGGAGATGATGTATTTTCTCTTGTTCGCTGACATTCAAACTCCACACACATCAAAAAGCATTGGCCGTTGAGCATCACCTACTGAGTGTTTCAACTCATCTGCTTTCCAGTGTTTAAAGATTTCCTTCTCTTCTTCTGGAGTAATGAGTTGCCATTCTGTTCTCCTCTCCAGCTGCTTCAGATCATCAAACAGCCGCTTTCGTACTTTCACCAAAAAAGGCCCAGCTCCTGCCGATCCATTGCGCCGGATCACGGACCTCAATGATCTTTCGTTTGCCATGCCTACCAATGTTTCCTTGTATGCTCTGAGCAACTGGTAACGGTCATCTTTGGTATGGTATGAAATCATGTCTAGCTGCCCTGATCTTTGAAGAGGGCATGCCCAGCAGCCGTAACGTGCATTCCCTACACAAACACCTTCCTTTTCCCCATACACGCATTCGTCAGACGAATACCGATATACCTCGATCAGTTTGCTATGGTCGCTCCAGGGAGATGGTTTTGACATAAGATGCTCCCACACGTCAGCAGATGACCAATCGAGAATCGGAGCGTAATGATTCGGCTTGTAATCCTTCTTCTTGTATATCCTTGCACGCAACGGACTTTCGGCTGCCCGGACGCCCACGAAAACCGTGAAGGAATGGCCTGAAACCGCCTTTTTTGTAAATTGGGTTATCGGGTCTATCTTGAGTTTTCCGGTACACCATCGAAAACCCATGTGCGCTGCCGGGTATCCTTTTCCGAGAACGCCGACCCAGAAAGAATCTTTAGGTTTTGGGGTTACGGTTACGACTTCGGCATCCATCCCTATTGATTCAATATGATCGCTCAGTTGTTTTCGGACTGCATCTACGTACTGTTGGAAGTACGGTATTTCCATCAAGGTATCTGCGGTGATGATCAACAGTTTTTTACCGGTTCCTTGGATTGCCTCGAAGACAATATCAAGAACAACAGAGCTGTCTTTTCCGCCAGAATACGAAACGATGTTGATGTCGTTTAGCCGTGATTTGATTTCTTCAATAATTACTGAAATATTCATTCCACTCCTCTATTTCCGACACGCCACCACAGGAACCCCCGTCAACCTCTGGACTTCTCGGACTGCGTGCGCTTCGTTGATATTGTCGTCAGACATATGCATCAGGTGGATGCTTTTGACCTTGCTCAGATCGTTTGCTTTAAGGAACTCCAGCACATTATCCAGACCGAAATGAGTTTGGATAATTCTGTCGTACTGGCTCTTTGAAATGCCTCCGGTATTCATGCGTTCCAGAAGGACATCTAACGAGTAATTGCACTCAATCATAATGTGATTCGGGCTGTTGAACCTATTTCTGACGTATGCAGTATCAGTCGCAAAAATAATCTTGTCACCTGCTGCACCCATGATCAGAAAACCTAACGGCTCTGCACAATCATGGACTGTCTCAAATGGCAAGACGGTCCATGCCCCGACTTTGAACTGCACACCGGCTTTGATGATGTGCAGCCGGTGTGGTAGCTCTGGATCACCACCCAGGGCGTCGCATGTTCCGTTGCTCATGTAAACGTCAATTCCGTATTTCATTAGGTCATTGACGGCCTTTGCGTGATCTTGGTGTTCATGGGAAACAAGGCATCCAGCCACGGCAGATAATCCAAATTTTAAAGCCTTTTTGATCTTCGCTATCGGCAGGCCGCAATCAAGGAGCAGCGAGCTTTTCCTGCTGGTTATGTGGTAGCAGTTTCCCGACGAACTGCTGCCAATTGATTGAATCTCTATCATGATTAATACCCAGGGCCTTCATCGTCAGCGGGCGGCGGCTCGTCTGATTCGGTTTTAACCATTTCACCGGTTTCCGTGTTGACATCACCCTCGGGCGTTGGTGTGATATCGATCGGAGTTTGATTTGCTTGCTCGTCCGTGTCCCATTTGAGCTGATCCCTTGCCGGGGTTACCTCGTCATCACTGGCTATAGCGTTTGACATCTCGACAGACAGAATCCCATATTTCCCGAGGAGCTTTCGCCAGCAGGTTTTAAGTGCCATCGCATCAAACTGCGTTTTCCAAGGGGATGAATCTTTTGAATAGGATTTTGAAAACTTCTTGCCGTGAGCCTCAGCATTTTCTTTGCTGAAGTAGACCAGCTTTTCAAACCCGTTATTCAGCCGGAAGAAGGCGAAATATCCGGTAGCTTCGTCGCTCTCCTTGGTGCCGGAGATGGTCATGTCTCCGCTGATAGGGTTGAAATCAACACGTTGCCCTTTGTAGACAATGCCGTCATTGAGTCGCTGGTACTGGCCTGTCCGCATAGCAAGCTGGATGTATCCCTTGTACCCAAGTTGAAATTGGGGGATATCCACACCCTGCTTTTTGTATGGGACCACGTAGGCAAAACCGAGACTCTTATTGATCGGTAGTTTGAGGGTTGCAGCTTTCAGGCACTCCATAACAACAAGGTTCGGGTTGCATTTTTGTAGATAGGTATCAGAGGCGAAAAGATCGATGACAGACGCCACAAACAGGCTTGAATTTTCAGCCAGAGCATTTTTAAATTGCTGCTGCACCGACTCCGAGCTCATTACATTTTTGAGACGGTCGACAGGGGTCAATTGCTTCTGTTCTGTGGTTGCTGATGTTGGTGCGCTCATATTATTTAACCTCAACTCGTAAAGTTTTGTCGGGCTCGGAAACGATCAGCCGGATAACCTGTGTCTCTGTCGGGACAAGCTCTGTCACACTTTCTGCATTGTCGACCACGATCGGCAAAGAAAGTTTATGGGCCCTGGAGATAGTATTGATGATATCGAGACCGACATTGATCCGGGCACCTGTGTTGAGACTCGATTCGAACGGCACGCCGTTGTATGTAACCTTGCAGCATGGAGATAGTCCGCCATTTATCTGCTCCTCGAAGAGCCTGAATTTTGCCATATGGAACATGCCGTTGATACTACCCTCCAGCATGCCGACCTTGGCGCTGGTGAATTCATCTATAAGGAAAAGCTCACCCTCCAAGCGCTCGAAATCGGCGGCGATGGTCTTTTGCTCCTTCTCCAGCTCGAGCTTGCGGCCCTGGGCTTTGATGGATGATTCAACGAGAGCGATTTTCCTCTGTGCCTCCTTGATCAGATCGCGGAGCCCGGCTGCAGTTCCTTCAGCTGCCAGTAATTTGGAGTCATCGCAAACCCCTTCCTTTTCCATCTGGATCCGGTTCTCGATCAGCGCCTTTTTCTCTTTGGCCTCCTTCACCGGCACGGACGATTCAAGCATCAGCGCCAGGACTGCGTTATCAGGATCGTGAAGGGAGGTTTCAAGGAGTTGGGTTTCTGCAAAAATAGGAGCTTTACTCTTTTCGATCTCCTCGTTTAAAAACAGAAGGCTTGAAATCTTGGCCTCAACATCACGCATCTGTGCTGCCTTGGCTTTCCCGATTGCCTGATTTTCTGCCTTGAATTTCGAAAGGTTTTTATTGTGGTTCGCGACGATCTCAGCGACCTTATCACCAGGAAGGTTTTGCCCGCACATCACGCAAAGGAGGGATTCAGTTTTCAAGGATTCCTGGAAGGCTTTATCTTTTGATATCTGCTCTTGCCACTCGTCCCGGAGTCCCTGCAGATTTCTCTCAAGAAAAACTTTTGCTTCCTTCTGCCGGCCGATCTCATTCTTGTTGTTCAGGAAGGTCGCTTCCATATCGGAAAGCCGCGCCTTCTTGGACTGCATCGTGGCTGTTGCATGTCTTCGGTCTTGCTCGTGCTTTGCCGCAACAACATTTGAGGCCCGGATCAACTCGGTTTCAGCTGTGGCAAGATCCTTTTGCAGCTCGACCAGGGCTCCGTTGTTTTTCAGCCCTGCAATATTGGCCTCTACGGCCTCCAACTCGGCCGACCAATCTTTTATTTTGTCCTGTTCCTCGATGACGATGATATCGGACATATCCGGCATGCCTTTAACCACCTCGTCAATCACGATCGGGATCTTTTCGAGCTGGGCATTGATCTCTTTCCGCTTCTCCGCGATGACCTTTTTATGATCTTCTATAGATCGAGTTTTTAGTATTTCAGAGAGAGGGGCGAGGTCCGGATTGCTTGCTATGACATCAGCATCCGAGATATCCCCAGCAAGATCGACAAGCAGTGCGCGCCGGGCGTCTGGCTTCATGACCTCCGCGAAATAGAATGGACTCGTTAAAAGTTTGAATTGTTCCTCTGAAGCAATACCCGCGACAAACTCGCTATACTCTTTTTTTTGCTTAGGAACCGAATCTATAGAATGGTCAGTAGTGTGGCCGGTCACTTCCTTTGATGCAGAGCCGCGCTTTTTGGTCCAGATCTCCGAATAGACTTTTTTCAATTCGATGACTTTTCCGTCCAACCGAAAGAGGCCTTTCACTTCGTGGCAGAGGTTGTGCTGCTGTGATCCGTCCACGGAAAGAGTCTTTATTGCGAAATCTGATTTAAAAGAAGAATCCTTTCCAAAAAGTAAAAAACAAAGGGCGTCATACAGGGTTGTCTTCCCTGTTGCATTGTCACCGAACACGTCCACATTCTTTCCGTGCGTCTCAAGGGTGAAAGTCTGGCCTTTGAAATTCGTCAGCGCCAGGGATTGAAGGATGAGTTTTTTCATTGTTTGGCCTCATCATTGATCTCGTAGGCCTCAATAGATATGATATTGGCCATAGTGATCGACCTCCATCCGCCTGTTTTGATATCAAAGACCGGGGAAAGGTGTTCAGGTGTCGGCCTGGAGGTGGTTTTTTCCCCCGCCTCACCTGATGACTTTGGTAGAAGGTCAGGATGAAGACTGCAAAGCATCGTCCGCTCTGTTCCGTCTTTCTTGGTGAAAATCACTTTAGAGGCCTTGTTGTCTTTAAAGTGCGCCGACAAAGACTCCCTGGTGTGCTGCTCTTTTTTCTGTTCCATTTTTGAACTCCGTGGTAATATCGATTTCTCGATGGTTGATGTGTTTTCCAATTCGGCGCGATGCTCTCCACATCGCGCCGTTTTTTATGCCAGAATGGTTATTTTTTTATCCGCTACCAGTTCGGCAAGCTCATGGTTGAGATATTCGGAAATATTCATCACAGCCGTATTCTTCCACGCTCCTCCGTCTGCTTCGTAAAGAGCACAGTACGGACCGGGATCGACACGCAGAACAAACCGGCTTGCAGGCTGTTCAATCTCCGTGAATGTCCGGAAAGGTCTGAGAATTACCGGGTTTGGTACTGATTTCTCGGCTACCTTGACCAATCCTTGCTTAACAGTGACAACCTGAGTTACTCCGTCGTCCTCGTTTTTCTGTGTGGCCTCTGCTGTGATATTTCCGACGAAAGCCAGAATGTTCGCCGTTGTCTCGTCCTGGACAAACTGAGATTGCAGGGAGATGATGAAATTTTCCAGACTGTACTTGCGTCCGAAATCAAATTGAAGCATGAGCAACTCAGCATGGAGAAAGGTTTCGCGCTGACGCAATCCAAGAGACAGCCGGGAATAAATATTTACTGATCCAGGACCTTCAACCGATACGACATGATTTTTCCCGTCTTCCAGTTCATTCTGGCAAAACTGAACCACTGAAGATAAAGAATGAACGGTGAGTTTTTCCGGGACAGGCGCCATAATTGGGCTCATGGCCTTACTTGAGCACTGAATTCCGTTGATATCCTGAATCGTCGGCACTGCATTCAGAATGATTTCTCTTACAAATGATCCATCCATGATATTTCCTTTAAATCGTTGATTATTATCGGTTATCCCTGCGCTTCCTGAAGTCTGAAGAGTTTGGCTTTCGTCTGCTCTTCGATAGAGACGTCAAAAAGCGTTCTCTGCCGGGTGACATTCTCGACCGCGTCAACCTGGCCGGTTTTCTTGTCCATGCCGACCGTGACGGTTGAGGTTAGGGATTTTACCGGAGCGAGTTTTGAGGAGACAATGGTTTCCATGTCGCACCGCTCCCGGCATTCCACGTCCGGCTTGATCTTCAGCTTAATATTGATCTCCCGACAGGCCTTTGCCTCTGTGTTCGGGTCCAAAATATTAATGATGACTTTCATAAGCTCGTCGTCAAACAACTCGCTCGCCGCACCTGCTCCGATGTTCTCTAGATTGATTTGCATTTTTCTGTCCTCGTGTCTTTTTAGAAACTGATTTCTATTTTGCATATGGCCGCAATCTTGATAAACAACTCTTTGACGAGCACATATTGCAGGGCATGGCCGTCACTCTCCACGGCCTTCAGGCACACAGCCTCTGTCTGATCCTTCACATATTGCAGGGCATAGCCGTTTCGCTCCACGGCCTTCAGGCACACAGCCTCTGTCTGATCCTTCACATATCGCAGGGCATAGCCGTTTCGCTCCACGGCCTTCAGGCACACAGCCTCTGTCTGATCCTTCACATATTGCAGGGCAT
>CAIUQR010000131.1 GCA_903901335.1 uncultured delta proteobacterium
TGAAGGCAATTGAGAGGTTGAGAAAACAGGAGGAAAGCCATGCTGGAACATGACCATTATACTTACCGGGTTACTTGGTCCGAAGAGGATAACGAATACGTCGGCTTGTGTGCCGAGTTTCCCAGCCTGAGCTGGCTTGACCAAAGTCCGGAAGATGCTTTAAAAGGTATTCGACAGGTAGTAGCAGATGTGGTGAGGGATCTTGCTGACAATGGCGAGAAAATCCCTGAGCCTCTTGCAAGCAAGAAATACAGCGGCAAGTTTCAGGTACGAGTGACCGCAGATACTCACCGTGCCCTCGCAATCAAGGCAGCAGAAAGACATGTCAGCCTGAACAGATTGGTCAGTGAAAGCCTGGCCTCTATAACTTAGCGTTAGGTTTGAGTGATGTAAAATTTTCTTGAAGAGAAATTTTATTCATCGACCAACCAACGATATGGCAGGAAAACAGATCTAATATAACAGTCAATCATCTTCCACAAATTCAACGCAACATGTGGGACAATTTCAGTTACAACGAGAATCAGTGCTTTTTCGTCTTTGGATTGGTCCCGTTATTAGCAACCGAGCTATCCGAGAAGTAGTTGTGTCACAGATCGACTTCAGCGCGTCACCTTTCATACCCTGGACACACTTTCGCGTCCTGGCTGGCAATCGACGGCATCAACCCATTCCACTTAAAAGAATTGCTCGGACACTCGGACCTGAAGCTCACCGAACGTTACAGTCATCTTTCAGAATCAGCATTGAAAGAAGCGGCGTTACGAATACAGCAAGGCTGAACGACACACGCTTATCACCCGGATCGATATTCTCAGGCTCTCGACTACCTATCTGCCTCCGAATTTCATGTGGGATTTAGCGTCAGTTTGTCATTTTTGCTTACGATTTCAGTTAAATGGTCGATATTATTTTGCATGGTCATAATCTTATTACACATATCTTCCATTTCTTCTTCGTCTTTCAATGCGTTATAGAATATTTGTATATTCGAAGCCAACGCTGTCGCATGTATTGTCATGGACTCCAAAACATCGATAGTCATGGCTACAAGTTGTGATTTAGATGGTTCTTTTTCCATAGTTCCCCGCCGAGACGATCCCCCCCCTTCCATTAATCTTGATGTTGGCGTGATGGTTCTGCCAATTTTGTGTGTTGAAATTCTCTGGGCCTTGAATTCTTCTGGGTCCTTTCCGGCGAGAATCCACATACCAAGATCAAGCATTTCGCTGTATGACATTTGATAATGCTCAGCGATTGCTTGCCCTAAATTTGCACCAATCCCCTTTTTTTCTTTCTCGCTTAAGAATCCCTGGATGTGACGAGACGTACAGCCCACTTTTTCGGCTAGGCTTTTAACGTCTGTCCCATTCTTTTTTATTTGGAATCTTAATGCGTTCCTGTATTGCTCTTTTGGATTTTTCATATTTTTGCCCCCAGCGTATAATAAGAACTATTTGTTCTTATGTCAAAGGAAAAATCGATATTATCGAAGATCGATGTCGAATTTTCTAACATTTATGAACATAATGTTCTTGACACGAATATTTATTCAATATATTTTCGGGTCATGATTAAGAACATTTTAGACAAAATGGACATATCCAGCAGGCATTTCAGCTATCTACTCAATGGTGATCGAAATGCTACGGCGTCAACTGCCATTCAGATTGAAAGGGCGACCGGAATTCCAAAGGAACTCTGGGTGTTCGGATCAGCTCTGGAGCGGAAGGCGGCATGGGAGAATTTTCTTAAACAACAGAAAGACTCATATGAACGGAGCAAGACAGCAAAAACTTCAATCAGCAGCCAAGGTCATCCAGTCCGCTGGTGAGAAATGGCCGACCTCGTTTGTCTCCAGGTCGCAAATCCCTAGTTTCACAAGTGGAGCTATAGCTGCGGGAACCATAGCAAACAGTGATTCAAAGGGCAATGGACCTGCAGGTGCGTTCAGACTTGGCAGGCAAGTTTGTTATCCGGTCGATTCGTTGGTCGAATGGTTGATACAGCATGTGGGAACAATCTAGTGATAATGAGCGAGCGACTAAGAACAAATAGTTCTCATCGAATGGGGATCGTATCAACAACAACAGGAAATCAAAAAGAAAAGGCATCCAGACGCCACATCTGAATGCCTTTATGAGATCTAATCAACCCCCTCGCTAAAGAGTATTGACGACCCAAACCAAAAGTATTTCTGGACATTTACCGGATATAAAAAGGGTTGTCAAGAAAAAATGGAGGGATTTGGAAGAATGAAAAATGCCTACATTCACTATTGGTTATGGAAAATTCAGGGTTCAGGATTGGCTCTTTTCTCTCGACATCTCTTTGGAAACGAAACTGGCCTATATTGTTTTGGCGACCTGCTCCGGCGGTACGGATCACACATGGGTCAGTCAATCATATCTCGCTGACAGATTGAAGGTTTCGAGACGGACTGTCCAGAGGTATCTCAAGGTACTAGAGAAAGCCGGGCTGATTTCAAGAACATGGGAAAGATTAAAGGGAGTTACACGCAGAGTATATCATTTTCTATACGATAAAATAATGGGAGAACAGCAAGAAACGGATGTTCGAAATGAGGAAAGCGAGGAAAGGCTGAAGGAAATTCCAGAGAAGCCCCCCTCTCCTTTATCATCCTCAGATGGGAACAATAAGTTCATCTCACCGAATATTGAAAAAACGGATTATACTGAGTTTGAAGATGCGGAAGAGACTGAAGACACGCCGCAATGGAAGGCGGCGAAGAAAATATTGGACCTGGAAGAGCCTCGTCTCTCCCCGATATTTGATCTGTTGACTTCCAGAATGACAGACACCGGACTTGCCATCGAAGGGCCAAATGCCATCGTTATGAGATCGGTCGAAGAAAACCATGGGGATGCAATAGCAAAAGCCCTTGAACACGTCGGATGTTCGACATTTATCTTCGGGGTTCAATCGATTGAAATACGACAGATGAAAGAGAAGCAGTACCAAGCAAAAGAGCTCAAAGTATCCAGACAGGTCGAGGAGGCTCGGAGAAAGGCAGCAGCCGATAGAGCCGCCGAAATGGAAAGGTTGCTAAATCTGCCTATTAAAAAACAATTCGAGCTGTTGGAGAATGAATATCCACTGAAAAAATCACGATGGATGGCGTGGAGGGTATTCGCGAAGATGGCGAATCGAAATGAATTACCGGATATCTCGGTCTTACTGCAGAGTGTCCGCAACCATAAGACTTTGGATTCATCCTGGAACAAAGATAATGGCCGATGGATACCGGCCCTGCCAAAATGGCTGCGGGAGCGAAGATGGATAGATAAGCCTTCTGTATAGATCAAAGCGGTTGTGAGCGGTGTTGCGAGCACCACTCACAACCTAACCAGTAGCATTTATTGGGTTACCCTACATGGCTGATACAAACTGTACACCACAAATCCGTATTTTCAAAGACCCTGCTGGCAACATTTTTGCCGGCCTGGTGTTTTTCACCCTGCCACATCCCAAGCACATCCCTCTTTTGCGTCACTTGCATGTACGCGCATCGGCAAAATCCCCAGCGCATAAAAATGCGGAGTGGATTTCATCGAAAGATTCTCTGCTTGTTTCCATGCGGACGAAGACGCCTTTTTGCCGTGTGGCAAAACAGTATGCGAATCATCCGACTGCTGATCTGTCTCCAAAACCTCTGTCGAAGAACAAGGAGTAAAGGATGGCTATGGAACTTGAGGAGTTTGCGAGAATATCAAAAATCCCACTCGCCCTTCTGAAGAAAATCGCCAGGGCGGGAATGGTGGAAAATCCATTATCGGAAAAAGACATCCTTGGATTGACCTTCCTGGAAAAGATCAGGGGCAACGAGGGACTCTGCAAGGTGCTGTTATACAAACACCTGGTGAAGAAATCGAAAATGGCAAGAGTCGCCTATTTGAATACAATTGACCTGGAAACAAAATGGGAACGGTACGTTTTCTCAAGGTTTTATAATTACAACGCCGACGAGAAAGGTGGAAGAAACCTGAAGATGTCCAGAGTCATCGAAGATCTTAAAAAGTATCTCAATTTCGAGCCGAATCACTTTCAGATTAAGCAGCTCTATTCAGTTAGGAAAAAAGCGTACCGCCTTCGGGCGGAAAAGAAGCGTGAAGAGCAAATATTGCCGAAACAGCGCATATAATAAAAAGAGATTGCCAAATGACTATTATCATAAACAAAATCGTATACCTGAATGAAACATTTGCAAAATCGGCACAGATAATTAAACAGAATTTGCCTGATTATAAAAAGATAATAAATAACAATGACATAGGAGAAATTCTTGCCAAAATGGCGCAATTAAAAAAAAGAAACGTAGTTTCTTGCTTCCCATTTTCTGGGGCTCCACTCTTTGGCAGGCATTCGATGACATGGAAAATGGCAGTTTCGGCCGTGTTCGTCGTTACACTTTCACTGCCACCCGCCAATCCAATACTAGCAGCAATTTTGATAAGCCGGGAGGATACTGCCGGGTTCCATTCCGATACCGCCCGGTATCCCGCCACGAACACCTTCATGATCGTGCCCTTGGACACGAAAAACAAGCAGGCGTGCAGCAGTCCTTACGTGGACAGCTGCCACCAGTTGCCGACAGCGTACTTCCAGCTCGGCAGTGCCACGTTGACTTTTTCGGAAAGGCAATCGCTCCTGGCCGGTTTGCGACGATGTGAAATTGCGAAAAGCACACCGCTGAACGTCACCGGGTACACCTGCTCGCTTGGAACAGAACAAGGGAACAACCTTCTGTCCCTGCACCGGGCCAGGGTGGTCGCGGGTCTCCTCCAGGTGATTGGCTATACCATAGAAGACCAGGATATCCAGGGGAAAGGCGAGGAAAAACCGCTGACGAACGATCCGGAAAAATTTGCCATAAACAGGCGTGTTGAGATCAGCCTCCGCTGATCTGTGAAGAAACCAAAAATAAGGAGATGTTATGAAGACAACAGAGGTTTTGCAGAAAGTGAAGACCGGTTTTGGGGCTGGGGCCGTTGCCATGGAGAGTGACCATCAACGGTGTCTGATGTTCGCGGTATGTGCCGTGGCGATGTTTTTTGTTTTCTACGCCCAAAACGCCATGGCGTTCACCACACCATCGTCGGGATCGTTTGCCTATGATCTTTACGATATTGCGGTGAACGACATCCTGAAGGGGCCTATCGGCTTTGTGGCAGGTGTCGGGTTTATCGTTCTCTGCGTGTTCTCGATTGCAAGACAGATGGTCTTACCTGCCATCCTCTGCCTTTTTGCCGGAATCATCCTGATCAAGGCGGATTCCATCGTCCAGACACTGGGCTGCGTGATCCGATAACTCCCAATACAACAAAAGGAGAGCGTCCCGATGGCAGATTACGCACCTGAATTCCCGCAGTATATGTCAGCTCCCACCCAGGTCCTGTGGTGGGAGGTGGACCAGCTGGTAATTGCCGCGCTCTCCTTTACCGCAGCACTTTTGCAGGGAGGCGTGCTGACGTGGGTCATTTTTGTGATTTCCCAGATTTTATACGCCAGGGTCAAGAAAAACAGACCACGGGGGTTCCTGCAGCACGTCACCTATATGTTCGGATTGTCACGATTGAATAATTATCCCGAATATTTTCAACAAGAATTTCATGAATGAGGCCTGCGTTTGAAACTCGAACTTTTTGCATCAAAAGCGAGCAATCTCTTTGCCGAAAACAGGTTGCTGAAATTTGTAGTGGCGGTCATGACTGCGGCACTGGTGGTCAACTCTTTCATGGTGTATCGAGCCGTCAAGTACCAGAGAGTCGTCATCGTGCCGCCCAAGATGACCGGCACTATCGAGTTCGTCCGAGGAGTGCCGAATGACGATTACGTCAAAAACCTGGTCCGCAACGTCGTCTCACTGGCGACGACCTATACTCCCGCAATCGCCAGAAAACAATTCGAGGCGGTGCTGACCTTTTTCGCGCCGGAATCCTACCCGGAGGCATCCAAGGCCTGGTATTCCCTGGCCGGAGAAATAGAGGCAGCCAACACGAGTTCGGTCTTTTTTGTCGAATCTATTGATCTCAAAAACGACACCGCCGAGATTTTCGGCACACTGAAACAGTTCGCCGGCAATACACCGTTCCTGGGTGAGACGAGGACCTACATTGTTCAATACCGGTTTCTGGACGGCAGATTCCAGATCATATCGTTTAAGCGCAAAATTACGGAGGCCCAGAAGAAACAATTATGAAAAAACAAATTTTTATCACAGCTCTGCTCTTGACCCTCTCCGGCAGTGCCGTCGCAGGTACCGGGGTCCCGCCGGAAGTCCCGACCATGGTCGAGGTGTCGAACAGGGATATCAACCGGGTTGTTTGCTCAGGGCCGATCAGCGATCTGATATTTTCCAAGGAGAAGGGGCTCACCGGCCATTTTTCTGGAAATAGCGCCTACATCAAATTCAGCATCGAGGAAGTAAACGGCAAAAGCATCTACGCCAAGGAGCCCAGCGAATTGTACGTTGTCTGCGACGGTGCCACCTACTCTATCGTCGCCAACCCCGTGGACAAGCAGTCCGTCACGGTACGCCTGGCTCAGCCTGAAAGTGCCGCCGTTAAAAAGAATATCGGTCTTTTCAAAAACATGCCTCTTGAGAAACAGGCCTTGAAACTCATTAAGGAAGGCTACTCGGTGACCTATCCATCAAGTTACAAGGTAACGGATAACCAGTCGGCCCAAATACCGCTCTGCCCCGACCTGGAGGTTATTCCAAAAGTGACCGTCGATGTTGACGGCGTGGGCCTGAGACTCAAGGTCTTCGAGGCCACATTGCTTGCCGCGGACCGGGATGTGGACGAGAAGATTTTTCTTTCCAGCAAAATAAGCGATTCGCTCCTTGCCGTGGCAGTCGAGAATCACGAGTTGAAGCACGGCGAAAAAACGAGGGTCTTTGTCGTTGAGAGGAAAGAGACGGATGGATCACCTGCCATGTCAAAAATGATCAAGACATCGTGGTCGGGAGGTGAATAAGTGAAATCCTTGAAAGAGTGGTTCAATAACCTCACGCCGAAGGCCAAGAAAACGGTGATTTACGGTTCGGCGGTCGCTATCGTCCTGGGATTTTGCCTGAATTCTTATAAATCCAGGCAGACCATGGAAACGCCTGCAGCTAAAAAGACCGAGGCAGTTGATATCGACAGGAATCTGCTGCAAAAGACCGAACTTGCCGAGGGACGGCGTAAGGTCGATGTCTTGCAGTCTCAGATCGAAAAGCTGCAAAAAGGCCAGCAGGACCTGATCGACAGGTACGGCAACGAACAGAAAAACGCAAAAGCACAAGCGCCGGCAACGAAAAATGAATTGCCGAAGATCCCGACGCCGGAAGAGATCGAGCAAGGCCGTATTCCGCCAGCCGGAAAGCTGCCGGTCCCTCTCGCCCCGGGGGTGACCGCCGGCGACTCGACATCGAACCGGATGCAGCGTAACGAAAAGAAAACGATAGGTGAGATCTCGGTCATATCCAATCCGGCCAAGACGGAAGAGAAGAAAAAACAGGAGCGAACCGTCTATCTGCCGCCTTCGTTCATGTCCGCGATCCTGCTCACCGGCCTTGATGCCGCTACCTCGAACAACGGCAAATCAAACCCCGACCCGCTTTTGCTGCGTGTCCAAATGCCGGCTGTCCTGCCCAACGACGTCAAGGCCAACCTGTCCGGCTGTTTCGTGGTCGGAGAAGGCCAGGGGCGGCTTGACAAGGAACGGGTCGATGTCCGTCTGGTTTCCCTCTCCTGCCTTACCAAAGAGGGGAACGCCGTGATAGATGCGAAGATTAAGGGTTTTGTCACGGATGCCGACGCCAAGACGGGCCTTGCCGGCCATATGGTCAGCCGGATGGGGGCGAGTGCCGCCAGGGCCCTTATCGCCGGCATGCTCGGCGGGGCCGGTGACATGCTCAAGATGCAATCGACCACCGTCTCGACCTCGGGGCTCGGGTCGGTTTCTACCGTCGATCCGTCAAAGGTCGGCACCTACGCGCTTGGCAACGGCCTGGCGTCCGGCACCCAGAGTTTATCCGAATTCTATCTGACGCTTGCCAGACAGGCGACTCCCGTTGTGGAGGCAAATGCGGGCAAGCATGTGACGGTGGTGATTTCAGAGGGAGAACAACTGGTCATCAAAGACCTGAAACAAGATGACGACCTGACAACAAACGAGGATTACTGATGCGACCCACGAACCTATTCTGCTTGCTGCTGATTTTTTTCTGCCTATCTCTCCAGTCCTGCGCCTCTTTCAAAGAGGTGGTGAACCCCTATGACGAGGAATTCCATTGCCGGGCCAAGGATACGGAGGGGAAATGTGTGGATACCCCCACCGCCTATGACGATGCACGGCATCCGGAGCCCACCTCAACTCCGGGACAAATCGCCGTTCCCGATCCTTCCGCAGGCCTGAAGGCGGAGGCCAGGGACAGCCAGTACAGGACCATCACCAACCTGCTGGAAAACCCCAAGACGCCGCTTATCAATCCGCCAAAGATACTCCGGGTGCTGATACTCCCGTATAAGGGCGAGAAAAACGAACTGTTCATGTCCAGGTACGCGTATCTGGAAATAGAGAACGCCTCGTGGGTTTTGACCGACATCAAGGAGAATTGATCCATGCTGACGTTCATCGACAGAATTATTTACGGGCCGAACAAACAACTCCGTAAAAACGATCTGGAAAAATTGGCGGAGAGGAATCCGTTCTCTGTCTTTCTGAACTACAACGCCTATTCGCGTGAGCATCAGGTGTATGTCAACCTCGACCAAAGCCTCGGCCTCTTATGGGAATGCTCTCCCACAGCCTTTGCCTCGGAAAAGACCTTGAGTGCCCTTGAAGGTTTTTTCCGTTCCGGTTTACCGGACGGCAGCATTGTCCAGATCATCCTCCATGCCGATCCCCATATTGCTCCAATCCTGGACAGGTACAGGCAAAAAATCACGGTGGATAACCCGGTCATCAAGGCCAACGTCGAAAAAGTCGTGGGTTTCCTGAATGATGGCCGGGAGGGGCTTGCCGCCTGCGCGGACATCCCGATACGAAACTTCCGGCTGCTTGTGGCGATCAAGATACCGGAAGACGCCCCGAACATCCCGAAACCCGAAGAGTTCGAGGAAATGGGGAAGATGGCCTTTCTGGAGAACATTCAGCGGCAGGTCACGGAGACCCTGAAGGGGGCGAAGCTGTGGCCGCACCCGATGGAGCCTGAGCACCTGATTGAATGGCTGCGCCGGATGTTCAATACCTACCCGGATGGCTATCCCGAGCACAATTTCGGCCTCTATGACGATTGCCGTCCGTTGCGGTCGCAGATCATCAACGCGGACACAACCATCAAAGAGAACTCCGAATACCTGCAGGTGGGGGAAAAGTATTTCTATTGCATCACACCAAAGTCGATGCCCAAACAGGTGGACCCGTTACAGACCAATTCCCTATTCGGGGGTATCTGGGGACTGACCACGGATATGGACCAGATCAAAACCGGCTTTCTCTACACGCTGAACATCCTGATAGATGACAGCGTCACCACGCAAATCCGGACCAAATGCACCTTTTTCCTCAACCAGAAGGGATTCGGTACACTCTCAACGAAACTCCACAAGAAGCAGGACGAGTTTCTTAAAGCCGTGGACGACCTGGAGCACGGCGGCAAGTTTGTCAGGATCGTCCCTGAGTTGCTGGTCTGGAGCAACGACCCGAAAAAGGCTCACGAATCCTGCACCCGTGCCTTGCGGCTCTGGGAAAATCAAGGCTATGTAATGCAGCAGGAAACGATTCTTCGAAAGGTGCTTTTCCTCTCCGCCCTGCCTTTTTGTTTCCATACCCGGGGGAGGAATATCCAGTTGATGGAGAGAGACTTCATCGCCCCGGTGGCCTCGGTGTTGCCGCTCTTGCCGGTACAGGGAGATTTTGCCGGCTCCGGCACGCCGAGGCTGCTTTTCATCGGCAGGAAGGGCCAGCTCATCCCGCTGGATTTCTACGATAAGGGATCGATCAATTTCAATATCTTTTGCGCGGCCTCCTCCGGCTCCGGCAAGTCGTTTTTGGTCAATTACATCATTTTCAACTACTACGCCAGCGGTGCGTTTGTCCGGGTGATCGACATCGGCGGCTCCTACAAGAAGATTGCCGATATCCTGGGGGCGGTCTACCTGGATTTCCAGAAAGACACAACAATCTGCCTCAATCCGTTCACCAATATCATCGAGCCGGACGAAGAGCTGGCCTCCGTGGCGGCAGTCTTCGCGCAGATGACCAAGGCCAACTCCAACACAGAGAAATGCAATCAGACCGAGGAGAACCTGATCAAGTGGGCGGTGCGGTGGGCCTGGGAGCAGCAGGGGCAGAACGCCAATGCCGACGCGGTCCACGAATTCCTGAGCCTGTTTCCCAATGCACCGGAAAGCGATTTCCTGGAATACAAGGACGATAAACCAATCATTGCCATAGCAAGAAGCCTTGCCTTCAATATCCGCGAGTTCACCAGTAAAGGCAACTACGGCAAGTTTTTCAATGGGCCTTCCACCTTTGATATCCGCCGGGATCCGTTTGTGGTCCTGGAGCTTGAAAACCTGAAGGTCCTCCCCGATCTGTACCGGGTCGTCACCATGCTGGTCATCAACGGCGTCACCCAGGACCTGTATCTGTCCGACCGTTCCCGGCGGAAATTTGTGATCTTCGATGAGGCATGGCAGTTTCTGGGCGAGGCCGCGATGATAAAACCCGTGGTCGAGGAAGGATACCGGCGGGCCAGGAAGTATAACGGCAGCTTTATGGTCGTCGTGCAGTCGATTACTGACCTGGACAGCTTCGGGGATGTCGGCAAGGTCATCAACAGCAATTCCGCTTACAAGATGTTTCTGGAGTCAGGGGCCATAGAGGAGGCCCAGAAAAAAGGCATCATCAACTACGACTCTTTTACGCTGAAGCTCTTGAAGAGCTGCAAATCCAATCCGCCCAAATACTCGGAGATCTTCTTCGATACCCCCTTCGGTTGCGGTGTCGTCCGGCTCGTGGTGAACGATTACGCCTACTTTGTTTATACGTCAAACGCCACCGAGATCGCGGCGATAGAGGCCCTGGTCAAAAACGACGGCCTGTCCTACCACGAGGCGATCCTGGAGATGATTGAACGGAAAAATAACCAGTATCTGAACTGATGATCGGCTCAAACTTTATCAGAATAGCGGCAGTCCTTGTTGCGGTTGTCCCCTTGTCGTGTCTCGCCGGCACGGTCAAAGATCTCGGCACCGTGGGGACGTTGTATGAAATCACCGAGCCGAATTTTCTTACCGAACTGCGGGCCGGCGCTCCGCGTATCGATATGGAAAAACAGAAGCGGGATTCGGCTCATTATCAGCCGAAAGACCTGCGAAAATTGCCGAGGGCGACAGAAGGCCGGACCTTTGACGTGGATGTGACTTCCATCCTCACCCATGATATCAGGGATGCCTCGGGCCGTCTCCTGTACCCGGCTGGATTCAAATACAATCCACTGCGATATGCGGGCTTTATTCCCGGTATCGTGGTCATAGACGGCAGCGATCCAGAGCAGGTCGAATGGTTCGAGAAGTCGCCCTACTATCCAAACAAGATGGTCATGCTGCTTATATCCGACGGCTATGCGTTCGAGCTTGCCGGGAAACTTAAAAGACCCGTCTACTACCTGACTGAGATCATCGCTGAGAGGTTTCGCCTTACGGCTGCGCCGTCGATTATCGTCAGGGACAAGGATGCGGTATCTGTGACGGAGGTGAAAATTGGGAAGTAGAAAATTACCTGTTTTTCTCATGCTTATTTTTCTTGCCGTAACCTGGCAGGCGTTTGCGGCACAAGGATTCAATGCTTCATCTGACGTGGACTGGAGTGAGATTGATTTTAAGATAGACGGGATATGCGAATGTGACGACCCCTATGACCCCGTTGGGGTGAAATTTGAATATTGGGAGCCGTTTCTGGTAATCGACACGTCGGCCACAGCTTATTATTCGGCCTACGAGGGAGGATCGTCAGGCTCAGGATCTGGGGGTGCGGGCATCGGGTCATTTTTTGAGGGCGGCAAAAATAAAAGCCAGGACACCCAGGACCCTGGAGAATCCACCTTCGCCCAGGCGCACGGGTTCCTGGTAATGCTGATGGTCCCGTTATGCAGCCGGTTCGATTATGGCGAGTGGTGGAGCGAGTCCGACTCCATGTGGCAGAGCGATCTTCTCACGGCAACCATTGAGCCGGAGGCCGCACTCTTCGCCAATCCCGTCAGCCAGTTGGCCTGTATTGCAGACGCGACGGCGGTCAATGTCGGATTCCCTCTCGATGCATTGTTCTGGTGTATCGGCAGCGGCGGCTCCGCCTATCCTCTGACCGGCCGGGTGGCCGATGACAATATCGTTCAGGCAAACTCGACGATTGCGGCCAAGCTGATCTACAAACTCTGCCGTCTCTTCATGATCTGTGATCCGGCAATGTTGGAGGGCTGTGGATGTACCCCAACGCCAGTGTGGGTCAAGAGTCACTATAAAATGCGGGTGGTTCGACCGGCAAGAGCGGGTACGTATCCACTCGGCAAATCAGCGTTAATCTATGGAGCGAACATCAATACCCCGTTTGAGGGGGCATTGGGTCCCGAAGATCAATTCATGTGGGTTGTCTATAGGAAGAAAATATGTTGCACATGCTGCGATTAACCGCATGCTTTATCGTGATTTCGTTGTTCCTGCCCGGATACTCCAGATCGGAAGACAATCCCGCGCCTGCGATAGGCATGCCCGGCGTAGACACGGAAAAGCTGCAACAGGACGTTGATAAGCTCTTAAACGAAGTGCAGAAAAATATATCCGGGGTAAAGCCTCCCCTGCTGACGCAGGAACAAAAGGCCAAAGGGAAAAAAGCGGCTGATAAGGCCATGGAAAGCTTCAACTCCAAAGAGAATCAGGAAAAATTGCAGAAAGAAAAAGCTCGGCTCCAGGAACGGAATATTTCACAGGCAGGTGCCCCGGCCCTGATCCAGCCCCGGCAGGCCCCACTCCAGCAGGATACGTCGAAGGAGAAGGTCTATGTCTTCCTGGCAAGCTCCATGCCTGATGAGGCGGTCAATGCCTATATCACGCAGGCGGCACGCAATGGCTACGGCAAGATCATCCCGGTGTTCTATGGATTTCCGGGAGGGCTTGCCAACAAGCGGACGGCCGGCAGCTATTTCGCACATATGATGCAGGAGACTCTTGCCTGTAAGGACACGAAGGATCTGCGATGTCCCAGATCCAGGGTCCGGATCAAGGTCAACCCTGCCTTGTTTCAGCAATACGGCGTAACCCGGGTGCCCACCGTTGTCTATACCAACGGTGAGAATTCCTGGGCCTTGGGAGGGGACGCCACATTGGGCTTCATCCTTGAAAAAATCAACGGCGAAGCGCGGAGTTCGTTCTTGGCACAGGAAATCAAAAATATCAGGGGGACACATTGAGCGAGATCAAGATTGAGGAACCGAAAGGCAATAAAATCCGTACTCAAAAAGATGTTCCGAACGCATCAAGGAGAATGACCGTAGGATATCTGGACATTATCATGATCGCCATGGTAACCGCCGTTCTCACCGTCACTATTTACGACCGGTTTTTTGCGACCAAGGTGGTGATGGTCGATTTGACCGGGTTTGTCAAAGAGCAGAAAGAACTTTTCGCCCAGGGCAAGATCGACCAGGCCGAGCTCTCCAGCAATCTATCCAGGTTACAGACGTATATCAAAGGCCAGCCGAAAAACCTGATGGTCATCACCAAGGACGTTGTCCTGGCGAACGGCAAGGAGATTCAACTTCCCGATGACGAAGCAGGTCCCCCCTCTCCCTGGAAATAATAGCATTGAGCCGATAACACCGAGCCATGATAAACGAACCTCTTCTAACAACAATGCTTCTGAAAACTTTTTCGAGATTCAGACGCAAGGAAATCATTATCATCATCCTCCTGGCCTTCGCTGTCGGGGGACTTGGGTTGGTGCTTCCGGGACGCTTGAATGTCGTGGTCAGCGATTCACTGTCCCATCGAATCTTCCTGATCTTCAATGCTCCTGCCAAGATCGAGACAGGCGACTATCTCGTGTTCAAGTACAACAACGGCCACAGATTCCTGGACAAGCTCATCGTAAAAAGCCTGAGCGATCACAACATGCTCACGAAACAGGTGGGCTGCGCTCCGGGTGATGTTCTCAAGGTGGATGATGACAGAAGGTTCAGTTGTAACGGAAAGCCTCTGGGGCGGGCCCTGAAAACGGACAGCGGCGGAGATGTTCTCCCGTTGTTTGTCTTTAACGGTGTCATTCCGCAGGGTTCTTATTTCATGATCGGGTCGAACCCCCGGAGTTTTGACAGCAAATACTTTGGATTTGTGAAGAAAAATGAGATTTTTTATAAAGCGTATCCGATCTGGTAGCCTCCCGCTTCTGCTGGTGGCCTTACTCTCTACCTGTGCCTATGCAGGGCGTCAATCCGGTTCGTCCGCTTCCGCCTTTTTCTATGACAGCCCGCCCAAGGAGGGCTGGTACTGGTATCACGACCCCGTCGTCACGCCTGATAAACCAAAACAGCAACAGGACGAAGTGCTGCAGCAGCAGGCACCGGAAACCGGGAAGTACACCGA
The DNA here is from genome assembly GCA_903901335.1 of uncultured delta proteobacterium. Taxonomy (GTDB): domain Bacteria; phylum Desulfobacterota; class Desulfobulbia; order Desulfobulbales; family Desulfocapsaceae; genus CAIUQR01. Next base: position 14,652 of record CAIUQR010000131.1, read on the forward strand.
TAAAGAACTCTATGATATGTACCCCGACCAGTTCCAGGAGCTGTTGAAGGTGAGGCTGAAGACTGCCGTGCAGTACCCCACGGAAGAAAATGTCGGGGACTACGTAAAGATGCAGGATATAGCCCGGCGCAAGGCCGGCGCCTTCACCGCCGCCGTCCAGTTTGTGACACAGAAGGACGCGGCCAGGTACAGCATGAATGGTGTTTATCCCGCAACCACTCCGGGTATAGAGGCCCGCGTCCAGATGGAGCAGAAAGAGATTTTCGACACCATCAGCACGGCCAGGAACGACCATGCCATCCTGTTCTTCTGGAAACCCGGCTGCGGCTACTGCGAAAAGCAGGTCGGGATTCTGAAATATTTCACGGAAAAATACGGCTGGCAGATCAAGCCGATCGACATCACGAAACAAACGGACCTGGCAGCAAGGTTCAACATTACGGTTACCCCTACTTTACTTTTAATCCAGCAGGGGAACGAGAAATTTATGCCGTTGTCGGTGGGCGTAATATCTCTTGCGGAGATGGAGCAGAACCTTTACCGGGCGATCCGCTATATGAACGGAGACACCGATATTGAGACGTTCACAAACACGGATTACGAAAAAGGGGGGCCGCTCGATCCACGGTCAATTTTAAAGGGAGGGTCATTATGAAGAAGATCCATACAGCCATTGTGCTTGCGATTGGGATGTCCTGGGCCGTTGCACAGACGGCCGCTGCCGGTTGGGTTGACGATTGGGTTTCACAGAAATCCGAGAGTTCCCCTTCCTACATTAACGGCCAGGAGAGAGGGTACTTCTCCGGCGGCAACTTTTCGATGCGATGGCAGGATAAGACGGACTACCCGATCACCGTCACACCTCCGCACATCAAGAGCGGTTGCGGCGGCATTGACGTGTTCATGGGCGGGTTCAGCTTCATGAACTCGGACTACCTGGTCAAAAAACTCCAGTCAATCCTTACGAACGCTGCAGGAGTCGCCTTCGATCTTGCCCTCAAAACCGAATGCGAGATGTGTTCAAACACCATCAAAAACATGGAGGCGCTTTCCGACACGCTGAACAACCTGCAGATGAATGAATGCGCAGCCGGGAAATCGCTGGTCGGAATCCTGGCCGACAAGGATGGCTTCAGTTCGATGGACGCTATGAAATCAAAGCTTGGAACGGCGATCAACTACGACAAACTGTCGAGCGGTGTCTCGAACATGTGGACTACGCTCACCACGTCGGAGAGATCAGCCGGGAACGTCGCGAATTCGGCGGATACCGGCAGTGTTACCTCGGGCTGCAATTCCACCATCACCTCGATCTTCCTGCAGGACGGATTGCTTCTCTCCAACCTCGGTAGCCAGATGGGACTGCCTTCGACATACACCGATCTGATGCGGGGGCTGGTCGGGGATGTGCGGCTCAATATCAAGGCAAATTACAATGTCAGCTATGTCGCGCCGTGTCCGCAAAACAACCCTTCCGACCTGGGGGCCGTCTCAACCGGCAACGAATGGACCAAGGATGCCTCGGAGACCTGTGCCAAGGTATCCGACACCAATGCGGATCTGACAAAATACGCGACCACCATGCTCACCGGAATCCTTACAAATATGCAAAACAAGGGTGCGCTCACCTCCGATCAGACGACTTTCGTCAACACCACGCCTCTGGCGACGCTCCCCATACTGAAGCTCGCGGTTGCAACCGATACGGCGAGCGGAACTGTCGGCAACCTGGCTGATCTGACGGCCAAGGCCTATGCATTGCAGATGCTGACCGATCTCTATACCCGTGTTGAGGGGATAGCACACAAAGCAAGAGAGATGCTTGTCCGGCAAAACGGACCGGCCGCAGGTCAGTCCGACTCCAAATGCGCCGATGCGACCTTTGCCACGAACATAGACAAAAACCTGGTAGCGATGCTGGACAATATACAGAAGCTCAGGGAAGCGGCCCAGGCCAGCTACAACACCTCCGCCACGCAACTCAATTCCACCTTGCAATATCTCCAGCACATGCAGGATCAAAGCACGTTTGTCGACAACGAGGTCAGGAGACGTTTTGGCGATTATGCCGCGAATGCAACACAATCGAAAAGGTAACCAGCAGAGCTGGACCGGAATGGCCCGCCACAATCAGACACGAAAGCTTATTTCTCCGGCATGGCTGGGCCGGTGCTCCGCAAAGCACTTTCACATAAAGAGGAAAATATGAAGAAGACAGTCTTCCTGATGACGTTGGGTCTGCTGATCTTGTCGGCCCATTCCGCCTGGGCACTCGATATGGAGTTTTACACCTACGGCGGCTTTGATCTGATGACCCAGGCCTTCAACACTATCGCCCTGATATTCAGCGACATCAACTACAAAGGGATTTTGACCGTATTCGCGGTCTATGGACTCCTGGGTGGCGGGCTTGGTTATCTGGCTGCGATGCTTGCCGGCCAGAGACAGGTGCCCCTGATGTGGGCGGCCAAGGTCATTGGAGGGGCAGCTCTTTATCTCGCGCTTTTTGTGCCGACAGGAAATGTAGCAATCTACGATGCCACGTTGAACAAAAACCAGACGATAGGCGGTGTTCCCAACGCGGTCGTCTTCACCGCAGGGACCTTGAATCTGGTGGAACGCGCGGTCGTCAAAATTTGCGACATGTCCGCCGCGCCGAACGCCTCGTACTCCGCCGACGCCTACGGCATAGGTTTCAATCTGTTGCAGAACATGAGTTCCGCCCAGGATGTTTACGCGTCAATGTCCATGGAACGATATATGAAAGATTGCGTCGAGTTTGAAGTCATACGGCCGGGGGGGCTTATCGGCTTCGGAGACTTGACAGGTGCCAACACCAACTTTCTCGATACGTTGGCCAAGGCGGTGAATCCGGCTGTCTACACCGTCTATTACGATGCCTCCAGCACTGGGGGCACGCCGATGACCTGCACGGATGCCTGGAATAAATTGCTGCCTCTCTACTCCGCCCCCGGCAGTTACGACACCGCCTTGAAGAACACATGCAGCAATGCCTATCTGAATACGGCCGATGCGGTGGAACTCCAGGCCTGCAAGGACCTGCTGAGCAACACCGTCGATCTGACGACGGGGACAAGCTATACCTACGATACGATTCTCCGGCAGCAGCAGCTCTCCCAGATGCTGTACCAGACCTTCATGGGGAATACGATAACGAGCGCCGCCCTGCAATCCGACCGGACCATAACATCTTCCGGCTTTGGCACCGGGATCGCGATGAACCAGTGGATACCGATTATCAAGTCGATCATGACCGCCATAGCTATTGGTCTCGTTCCGTTCCTGGCCCTTTTATTTCCCACCCCTCTGGTCGGCAAGGCTATTTCTGTTCTGCTCGGCTTCTTTGTGTACCTCACCGTATGGGGCATAGTGGACGCTGTTATTCACATGTCTCAAATATCGTATGCCACAAATGTTTTCGGGGGAGCGGTAGGCCCCGGCAACCTGGGGATGCTTGCCATGGCGAACATTCCGACGCTTTCGGCCAAGGTGTTGGCGATGTTCGGCATTGTCCGAGGGGCGGGTTTGATGATAGCGGCTGTTCTTACCGGAGCGATTATCAAGTTTGGCGGGTCGGCCCTGGCCCATCTCGCCGGAAGTCTGTCCGGTGCCGTGCAGCAAGGTGGTCTGGCCGGAGGTAAAATGTTCACGCCCGAAGGGCGGTCCTCCGAGCAGCAGCAGCTTGTGCGGGATTTTGCGGGCATGACTGTCGAGAGTCAGGAAAAGTTCAGCAATCGTGGCCGGGCGATGGCCTTGGAAGAGGAACGGCGTATCGCTACTGCAAGAAATGTCAAAATCGCGGCGGGGAATGCCGAAACTAAGGGTGAAATCGCTCCCGGCTCTGCTGATTCCCTCCAAACTCAGGCCGCAATGCTGACCGGCCAGATGAACCTTGCCACGAATGACGGGAAATTCAATCCGGTCGTCGGCCCCGACGGAAAAATACATATGGCTGATTCGATTACATCAGGCAGCAAATTGTCCTTTGGGTTTGATGAACACGGCAAGGAGCATCTCGCCGGCGCCACAATCACCAGCATCGATCCGGTGAAAATGACCCATGCCGCGATGCAGATGAATATTCAGGGGGCCTCACACTCTTTCAAAAAGAGCAACGGGATCGAGAAATTCCTCAGTGAAGCTCGGCAGGCAGGCGGAAGTGACGTGACCAGCAGGACGCAAAGTGATGCCTTCAATAAGACGTTCGCTACGAACTTTGAGCGGAACATTGGGGAAGGGTCTGATTTTGCGAAAAATGCTGGTTGGAATGAACAGAAGCAATTGAGGAATTTGATTGCAGCTCACGGGGGGCTATCTGCCGAAGGAAACGGAGCATCAATTGGTGCGGACGGCAGCATGACCTTTACAGGAAAAGACGGCCATACATTTTCAACAAAAGTTTCTGAATCGACCATGAACGCTCTAAGGAGAGCCGAGGGCAGTGCGTTCAGCGAGGCGTTCAACCAGACCGCAAGCAGCCAGGAAGGGCTGACCTGGGCGAGTTCCATCGCCCAGAAGAGTGGAAACACCGAGGCGTATTCTCTCCTTAACGAGGCCAGAAATATGAGCCGGGCGCAGGAATCCACCGGCGAGAACCTTACCGCGGCGTTTGTGACGGACTACGCCAAACACCACTTCGACGGCTCGACAAGGCCGGAAGCTCTGCAAAGAGCGGCGGACTTTTTGAACAACAGGGTGACGGAAGGCGGACTCAAAGGACAAGAGTTTGTTCATAAGGCCTATGCGGACTTCTATGCTCGTAGGGGTGGCTACGGCAATGGCACACCGGCGGCGGTAGAACAGGGCATAAAGGATTGGGGCGGTCAGGCGACAGGCGGCGTACCGGCTGAGGTCCAGCCTGCGATGTCCAGGGCGAGGACGGAAACCGGTTCCATCTATCCTGACAATTTCCAAGGGGGACAGAGTGTAGGTCCATGGTCGGAAAAAGCAAAAGGGATTCAGAGCCGCATAGACGGAAAGGCAGTGGAGATGAACAATAAAGCACACGAGAGGGAAGCGACAAATCACTTTAACGTGGAGCAAGGGGGCAGTGTGTTGGGGACTATTCAGAAGCCACCAGAAACCGAGCAGGAAGCCTTGCACCTGTCACCGGGATTCAAGAATGAGATGAATCGCATAATGCAGCAAGCGGAAGGGGGCGATCAGGGCGAAAAAGGAAACCAATAAAGATCAATCGTCGGAAGAGTCATGATATACATTCCCGGGCAAGCTGCTGAACGATGGGTGGAACAACGGATCATTAATGCCGAGAGGGCCATAACTGTCATTATAAGATTGACGAGGCTTGACATCATCTCCAAAATACAAAGAAAAATTATCAGGATTCCAGATAGACAAAGGGTCTTTCGGCTGTTTCTTCGCCCTTTCCGCGAAGAGAACAATGCCAATGAAGAGAACCATTGCGATAAAGAGAATCAAATACATGTGCCAATCCATGAATGTCACTCCAGAAGCTAAACTTACCCCTGTGGTCCCACAGGCTAAAATATTACGAATACCTCACGCCATGCTGAAAAACTATCATCTTTTCGGAGAAAGTCAAGATTTGATAGGAAAATACAAGAAAGTCATGATGAGCCACAGAGAAAAGAGAAAGGGAGACCACGAAGGACACTCTGCGGAGGCTGGAGCAAACGACCCCCAGTATGGGAAATTATGAATAGCGAATTCCATAACATAATAGGCGAGTTCGTGGAGAAGTACGAACTCACGAGGGAGCAGGTCATTCCCGAGATAGAGAGAGCTTTCTCGATGATGCTCTCCCGCTGGTACAAGATGGAAGTCATTACCCTGTACAGCGGAGGTCGCCTGCAAGTTTTCGGGTATTCCAAGGTGAACGGTTGCTATGAGCTGCGAGAGTTTGATCTGCTGAGGGATACTCCCAAAAAAGACAAGCTGAGAGGCTGGAATACCATAAAGAGGGAGATCGAGAAGAGCATGCTGTCGGCGGTGAACCGGGAAAAATTCTATATGCACAGAAACGACAAGACAATTGGCTGGGGTAGCATCCGCGACATAGTGCCCGGCAACAAACTGATCGTGCGATTGGAGCTTGCCGGAAAATTTGCAGTCTATGCTGAATGCCCGTTCTCAAAAATTGGAGACCATGAGCGGCAGACATCCGCGTTCGCCCTGGGGGAAAAACGTGCGTTCTGGGTCTGGGCGATCCACCCGGTGACGTTGAACGGCACCCCCCGGCTCAGCGTAATATTGAACAGGACATCGAAAAATCTGCCCGCATCGCTACTGAAGGAAAAGATGCAGGACAAGGAGCTCACGGTTAAATGCCCGCGCCGTTATCCGGGCCGGAAGAGTTTTCTCACGACGAACAAGTTCATCCCGAAGACCGTGATTCTGGCAGTCGAAAATGAACTGCATGAACATGTCCAGGTTACGTATGAAAAAGCTCAGTAGAATATTCAGGGAAAAGAAAGCCCGCACCCTGCCGGAGGCTTTAAAAACCGCAAAGAAGATCGGCTACCCGGTAGAGGTCTGTCCGCTATATGACCTCGGTGGCCGGGGCGGTATGCGCGTCGCCTATAACGAGCAGGACATCGGGGATTTCATGCAAGCCGGCGGCGGGAAGGATCCGGTGCTGATCAAAAAGGTAGAAGACGGCGAGTTGTGGACGGAACTCGGGGAAGGGATAGACCTGAACAAGCCGGACGAGGTAATTGACCTGCGTGTTGCCGACAGCGACCGGAAAGGACATTCCTGGTGCTTCGGGACAACCAGGATCGGCAAGACCCGGCTGCTTGAAAACATCATCGAGCAGGACATCCGCAAAGGCTACTCGGTTGTAGCCGTTGATCCCAAGGGAGATATCGACCTGTTTTCCAAGATCACCCAGATAGCAAGCGACACAGGACGATTAGAAGACCTCATGCTGGTCACGCCGATTTTCCCCGACTATAGCGCCATCCTGGATCCTCTGTCATCGTATTACATGCCCGAGGAGTTGGTTGCCCATATTACCGCAGGCGTTGCGGTGGGCAGGGAGCCGTTTTATTTCGGCGTTGCCTACGAGGTGAGCCTGGTCCTCGTCCAGGCACTCCTGGAACTGGCAAGAGGAGGAAGCCGGCGCTCTTTCAGTCTGCTGGACGTGAAAAACAAGATCAGCCACAGCGTTCTTATGAAACTCAAGAACAAGGTCGACTACTTCGACACGCCGGAAGCGAGACAGATTTCCAATAGCCTTCAGAAGATACTCGACAGCACACCGGACTACTACAGCAAGGTGGCAAGCTCGCTCAGAGTCGCTCTCACCGAGCTTACTTCCGGCAATATCGGCAGGATCATCGGCACAGCGAACGAAAACAAGTTCATCACCAGGCTGGAAGAGGGAAAACAGGTCATCCTGGTGGTACAACTTGGCTCCCTGTTGACCAAGAAAGCCTCGTATACGGCGGGAAAGGTCGTCATCTCCATGCTTCAATCCTTTATCGGCCGCCGTTACGCGAGCGGAAAAAAAGTCACTCCACCGCTGGCACTGCACATTGACGAAGCACAGTCCGTGCTCTACCAGGGGATTGAGGACCTCTTTGCAAAGGCGGGAGGCGCGAATATCTTCATCCACGGCTACAGCCAGTCCGTCAATCAGATGTTCGCCGAGGTCGGAGAGGAACGGTCAAGAAGTATCCTCGACAATTGCAACACCAAGGTATTCATGCGGGTGCCGGACGCAACTACCGCCCAATACGTCTCTGATCACCTGGGGGAAACCCGGATTTTCAGCCCCATGATCTCTCTCGGCGGCGGCTTGGCGATCAGGGAGACGGAAGATTTGAGAATCAAGCCTTCCAATGTCCTTAATCTGGCACCCAGGCAGTTTTATCTGATTACCTATTCAGGGACATACCGGGGATATACCAGGGAGGTGGCGAACGCCACGCTGGAGATCATCTTTCCCGATGTCAAAACAACGACAGACGAACCGGAAATCGCCGAACAACCCGATATCGAAAAACCTCCCGAGCAGACTTTTTTCGGACTTTGCCGGGTCCCTGTCTGCGCGACTGTTTTGACAGTGCTGATTATTGCGTGGAGTCGGAATCATCATCTTTGGCGGGAAGTACGAGATATGAATCAATTTATCCAATCAAACAGTATGGGGGCCTTCGGTCTGGCTGTTTTGGGAGGGATTGTCGCAGTGGCGGGCATGGTGTTGATCGGCTGGACAGTTTGGGTTCGAAGGCGGGTGAAGAAAGAAAAGGAGATCGAAGATCGAGACAGAGAAAGGCTGGTCGTCTCTCTCCAGGAAATCTGCCCGGTCTGGATCAAAAAGGGTGGAACACTCTCTCAGCTTGGAAAAGAGGAAGAAAAAGGAAAAGTCCAGATATCCCTCGACGGCGTGGCCCATGTCTGGCGGGAACCCGGGGGAGTGGAAGCCGAAGTGAAAGAAAAAGCACTTGAGCCCGTCAAGCTGCAAAACGAGAGAGCCGCGAGATTTTACCAAAAGTTCGCGGAAGTGAACATAGAGCATCGGGATGTCATCGCCCAACTCCTCATGCTTCTTGACCAGGAGGGCGAATGTGCTTCCGTTGTCTCGCAACAGGCGGCGGCCGGGGACGTGGAGACGAGCTGGGATTCCAGCACCTACCGGAAGCTTGGCACTGTATCACTGTTGGATCACACACTGAATGTCGCGGAACTGGTCATCGCCGAACTCGATAAGGAGGAGGCTGGACATATGGTCAATGACGCGGTTATAGCGGCGTTGGGCCATGATATCGGCAAGCTCCCTTCAAAACGCCCCAAGGTCTACAGCTTTGGAGACCACCCTCTCACTTCCGCCATGGTGCTACAAGATCTCCCCGGGTTCTCAAGACTTAAGCATAGAGACGAAATCCAGAACGCGATCAAACTCCATCACAAAGGTGATTCGAACGATTTGATGATAAAAATATTGAAGGACGCGGATATGAAAGCTCGGCAGGCTGAATTGGAACTGGTGGGCGAACAGATACGAAAGCAGGAAGCAGTGGAAGACGATCAGCCCATCTGGAGTCAGGACGAAGCGAAGGCGGAACTGACTGCGAAAGAGGATGTTCCTCTAATTCAACAGCCAATGGCTACTCCTGCGACGATTCCTGCCGCAGTTTCGTCAGAACCATCGCAGGCAAACTCAACAGCAGCATGGAAGGCCCAGAACGATATCTACGGCATAGGCGGAGCCACCAAAGAGAAATCAGGCTCTCAGCAAAAAGCGCAGATACCGAAAGTCGATATCAGTCGGTGGTTCGACGCAGATCACTGTCTTTCGGAGATCAAGCGGCATATCAATGTGCTGGACGGAAATAAATTCCAGGCGTTTTCCATGCCGACGGGGACCGTCTATGTCCAGACCGGGCTGATCAGCAATATCCTGATGGATCAGGCCCAAAAAACTGAGGTGGTGGAGATCACCATGCGCAAACAGGGCAACAGCAATGCAATGCAGCCGATACTTCTTGCCGCCGCAGATATTTTCCGCAGCAGAAACCTGATCGAGACCTCCCAGGTTGGCGAAGGGTTCTTCGGTGGCCATTTTGCTGTCCGCTCCAGAGATGGCGGGAAGATGAAAGGCTATTACGCGCCCTTCTCTGTCAGGGCATTTCTGTCGTCCGGCGAGTCGCTTGGCGATCTGGAACAGCGGAAGAAAGGACGGTTGGCCAATATTACGTCCGTTGAGATCTGGAAAGAGTGAAAAGACTATGGCGACAAGCGACTTTCAGCAAAAAAGCAATGCCGATGTGAGTTCAAACAACAACTACACGGCAGGTACTCCGTATCTGACCGGCGGTGGCGAATGGAAACCGAAAAACCTCATCGACGCGATCTCTGAGATTCAGCAATTCTACGTCATCGAGAGCAAGGGCCAGAATATCCCTGTTGAATTTCTGACCCTGGAAGGAACCATCGGGTTTTTCAAGATGGGCTTGAGGAGCGGGTTTGGCGAAACCATCTTCATTTTCTTCCTCTTCCCTGTCTTTGAATTTTACCTGATCCCGTTTGTCTTTCATTCCACAGGCCTGGGTACTGTGCTTATGGGTGCTGTGCCTTTCATTCTCCTTTTTGTCAACACCGGTATGTGCTTTTACGTGAGCAGGTTCTACATCGGAACTCTGACGCGAAGGGCGATCAACTCCTTGTTCTTCGGCAGGGCCTTTATCCTGACCATAAAAAGTTTTCTGATTTACGTCCTGTACTCTTGCGCCTCAAACCCCAGATTGGCCTCTCCGGAGAGGGTATGGAGCTTGGCCCAACGCTTGCTCAACAACCAGGAGGAGGCGAAGAGATTTTATTATGGAATCGAGAAGATACTGCCCTATGTCGTACCTGTGACAATAGTTTGTTCGATTTCCATGCTGCTTTCCGCATTTTTGCCATACGGGTCCGCATATCTTCTGGACCGCAGGAGGCAACGGAAAAAGGAAAAAAACCAGGCCAGAGTTGCCGGCCGTTAACAGGCATGGCTGGACCAGACACCAGCCTGCCATTCATGCCCCTTGAGGGTACAACGAAACATGAAAGCTCTGTGTAGGCTTGCAGCGCCAATGCGCCGCAGAGACTTTCATAGAAAGGAGATGAAAAATGGCTAAGGAAAGAAGAAGACTGACAAAAGAAGAAATCCAGGGAAAAATTGATAAAAAAGTTGCCCTGGCTCAACAGCGGGACGCCCAGGTCATCCAGATAAGCACGTATCGGGGCAATACCATGACCAACATTCTCCGGCAGTTCGACAAGATATACAGCACATTGAAGGCCCGTATCGGAGAAACGGGAGAGAAAGGGATTCCGTTTGAGGAAGGTGGTGCCCTAATGGTGGAAGCTGAGGAAATCGTTTTAAGGTTTTCCAAGCTGACCGAGAAAATTGCTGCAAAACTCAATTTTAAATATTACGTGCCGGACGAAATCGAGGAAAAATCGAAGGCTACGAAGCCTGAAGCGGCAAGATAGAAAAATTATGGGCAACAACTTTATCGTGCGGTTAAAACAGGGGCTGCAGAGGCGGCTTATTCCGGCGCTCCTTCTGCTAATCTTGATTTCGATACCATCCCAGTCCCAGGGGACGATGTATGGATATCTTGACACAAAGGGTGTCTGTCATTTCCGGGATATCACCGAGAAGAGAGGGGAAATACAAATCATCGCCGGTGGCGGTGGCGTTCCACCAGTTGCTCATCCGGCAACGCATAAGAATAAGATCAACCACGACTACGATTCCTCTATCCGGGAAGCGGCAATAAAAAGCAGGGTCGACCCTCTACTGGTGAAGGCGGTCATCAAGGTGGAATCGAATTACAACCCGAACGCGGTTTCCCGCAAAGGGGCGAAAGGCATCATGCAAATCACGCCGGATACTGCAAGAAAGCTGCGCCTGGATGACCCGTTCGACCCGGTGCAGAATATCATTGCCGGTACAAAATATCTCAAACAACAGTTGGATAGTTTTGGTGACATAAGGCTCGGGCTGGCTGCGTATAACGCCGGACCAGGTCGTGTTACTCCGCAAGGGATGCTTGTCTATATTCCCGAAACGCAGTCTTATGTTGCCAAGGTGCTCCGGGAATATCAGCGGTTGAGTAGAGAAGGAGAAAATAATGTCACAAAAGTTCAGCCCGTTCCCTTTACGCCTCCGTAAAATCCCCCCGCACTCAACAACGGCGGTGCGAAACCGGGGGATTTTCTACGGCGACACTCCACTCCATTGGGGAATCGGAGAGACTAAGCTTGGCAACAGTGCTCTTTGTTTTACTCTCTGCCGGCATTCACTGCTTCTTTGAGGTCTTTCCCAACCTTGAAGAAGGGGAGCTTCTTTGCATTAATCTTGGATTCCACTCCGGTTTTTGGATTTCTGCCGGTATAAGAATCATAATGCTTGATAGTAAAGGAACCGAATCCCCGAAGCTCGATATTTCCTCCCTTTACAAGGGTTTCTGTCATAGCATCAAGGATGGTATTCACGATACCTGAACCTGTTACAAGAGGGAGATTCAGTTGTTCGGATATTGCCTTGGTTAATTCTCTTTTAGTCATTGGCCTTCATATCCTCTCATTTGACGGCACCGGCAAGGATTTTCCCTGCTTTGAATTTGACAGCCTTGCCGGCAGCAATCTGGATGACTTCACCTGTCTTGGGATTCCGACCCTCGCGAGCAGCCCGCTCAGAGACGGAAAAAGTCCCGAAGCCGATCAGGGCCACTTTATCCCCTGTTGCCACAGCATTGGTGATTGTTTTGAAAACGCTGTTCAATGCCTGCTCCGCTGCCGTTTTGGTCATTTTGCAATCCTGCGCCAGTTTTTCTACCAGATCACCTTTATTCATAGTTGGTCCTGTTTGAATTTTAGTGGATACGTACGTGTAAATATAATTTATCCAATCTACAAACAATCATCTCAAAAGCCCACTCCTTTCAACTACCTTCCGTTTTTTCCCAACATCGAAGTCAGAGAGCCTTCACTTACAATCATTCAAGGAGTTTCCATGGAGACGCCGATCGTATCAGGAAGAGAAGAAATGAGATATGTTGTTGTTATGAGAGAATGATGGAAATGCAACTTGCCAACTAATGTACCTTAGTTAGCAAGATTGTAGCGGGCCTATTCGGCGGGACGCCTGCAGGGGTCACCTGCAGGAAGAAAGCCAAGGACCGGACATTTTATACCCGCCCCAGGGCGGTAAAAAACGGTGTTGACCGGAGCCGGAAACTCCGGCCAACACCTAGCCACAAAACCACCAAGGGGGTAGAATGTCATGGATGAGCTCAAAAATAAAGAAGAGGTTGAAAAATAGCTACAGAAAAAAGGGGCCGGGAAGAACGCATTAATCAATGCTCGATCTTTTGGGATGGTCAGCTCACGAAATGGGAATTATTCCACGCGCAATCATTAGACAAAATATGTTATTCTGTCTAATGACAGTGAATAGGAGCCCTTTTTGAATTAATACTTGTGGGAATTATGGATTTTTGGAGAGTTAAGACGAACTGACCTTTCTATCTTAATGTGAGAATGAATAATACAAATGAAACGTATCCCAACTTTTCGTTATTTAAAAAGAAAGCATTTTCTTGACAAAAACAAGATTCGCAGTGTCTCTACCAACCTCAGCAATTCTTTTGACAATGCATATACAACAGCATCAACAATTCTTAAGAAGAGTTTAATTGAGGCAGAAAGTTTACAAATTGCACTTGAGGGGCAAATTGATAAGATATTAGATAAAATAGAAATTTCAGAAAATTTCGAGCCATCTGAAAAGGATGAAAAAATTGCTAAAGAACTCGGCGAAAAAGAATCCTTGATTGAATCAAATAACGATTCACTTCTCTCTTTGTCTGAAATGAGAATTGTTTTTTTATTCAAAACAATTGAAAACGCCATTGTAAGAATGACAGACATTGCCTTTCCAAAAGCCAAAAAGAAAACCTTCTTTAGGTGGGATGTAATAGTAGACTTTTTGAAAATCAATGGGGTGAAAATTGATAAAATAAATGGTTATGAAGCAGTAAATCAATTAAGAGTAGTCAACAACAACATCAAGCATTCATTAAATATAGATGAAAGTACAAAAAAATTTAGATTTTGGATACATGAAACAGATTTCACATATGAAAATCTATACAAATTCTACAAGAGTATTCACGAACCAAAAGCTAAGGTGGACCCCTGAGTCAAGACAAAAATCCACTGAGTTTAAGCTGCACATTGGATTTCATTTACAGCTGGACGGCGCTGCCCCGGTTTAGCTTTTGCTGTTACCTCTGATCTTGGTACCGCGGTTGATGGAGCCCCTGTTCCGCTACGCTCCACAGGGGCTCCATCAACCGCGCACGGGTACTTATCCACGATGATCGCTCCTCCGCCTGTCCCTGTTCGATACACAACGTCTGGTGTCTTTTGCCCTAACGATTGATGTGGACGCTCGCCGTTATAGAAGATGAAATACTCGGCCAGCCCCGCCATCAATTCATCCATTGAGGCATACCCCTTCAGATATACGTCCTCATGCTTCACATTGCGCCAGAGCCGTTCGACGAAGATATTATCGAATGCTCGTCCCCGTCCATCCATGCTGATTGTTATGCCTTCTCGTTTCAGCACGTCGGTGAAGGCATCGCTGGTGAACTGTGAACCTTGGTCACTGTTGAAAATTTCCGGCTTACCGTGCCTTCGTATGGCTTCCTCCAGGCAATCGACACAGAACACCGCTTCCATGCTGTTGCTGATCCGCCAGCTCAATACCCGGCGTGAGTACCAGTCGATGATTGCCACCAGATAGGCAAAGCCATGGGCCAGACGGATATAGGTAATATCCGTACTCCAGACCTGGTCCGGTCTGACCACAGAGACACCGCGCAGCAGGTAGGGATAGACCTTATGCCCAGGATGTGGCCGGCTGGTGTTGGGGCCTGGCGCCATACCGGCCAAGCCCATCTTTCGCATCAGCCTTTGTACTCGCTTGCGATTGACGGCATGGCTTGCCGCTTTGAGAAAGACCACCATCTTGCGGCTGCCGTAGAACGGGTGTCGCGTGTATTCTTTGTCAATGAGATGGCTGAACAACAAATCACTCTCATCAATAGGTCTCGGTTTTTGCTGCGCATAGATCGTGGCACGGGAAACTCCCGCCAGTATGCATTGCCGAACCACCGTCACCGCATCTCCTATGGTGATCCAAGTTCGCCGGACCATCAGCGGCTGATCCCGGACTTTTTTTTCAACCAGTCGAGCTCCACCTTCAGCTTGCCTATTTCGCTGTACAGAAGCTCTGGTTCACGGTGCGCGGCAATCGGCGCAGGGCCTCGTTTTCCTTCAAACAGCGTTTTCGCCTGTTCTTGGATTTCTTTCTTCCAATGCCCGACCGTTACAGGATGAACGCCGAACTCCTGGCCAATCTCATTGATAGTCTTTACCCCTCGCAATGCCTCCAGACCAACCTTCGCCTTGAATTCCGCAGTGTGGGACTTTCTCTGCTTTCCTTCACTCATCTTTCCTCGTTCCTTATAATTGCGTACAGCTTAGACATAATGGCTGCAAGTAGAAAATAAAAGACCTGCTCCTTGTAAACGTGGGTTATGTTGTAAGTTTCAATTAACCACTACACAGAGCCACAACCAAAGAGGCAGGTCATGAAAGAGAATACCATATTTGTAGGTCTTGATGTTCATAAAGATTCCATCGATGTTGCATTGGCTGACGCAGGCCGTGATGGGAATGTACGATTCTATGGCACCATAGGCGGCGATCTTGAGTCGCTGCACAAGGTTGTCCGAAAATTGCAAAGCACAGGGTCAACCCTGCGGTTCGTTTATGAAGCAGGCCCCTGTGGATACGATATTTACCGTTCTTTGACAAAACAGGGTCTCGATTGTATCGTAGTCGCTCCCTCAAAGATTCCCAGAAAGAGTGGGGATCGAATAAAGAATGATCGTCGTGATGCCTTGAATCTAGCCCGGCTGCACCGTTCGGGAGAACTGACTGCAGTTTACGTCCCATTAGAGGAAGATGAAGCCATGCGTGATCTTACCCGAGGTCGGGAAGATGCAGTCAAAGCTCTTCGAGTAGCCCGCCAGGTGCTGCTGGCCTTCATTCTCCGGCATGGCTACCGATACAGTGGTCGGTCGTATTGGTCCAAGGCTCACTGGAACTGGATCGCCGATATCAAGATGCCCCATCGAGGTCAACAGATCGTGCTCCAGGAATATGTTCATGCAGTTCAGGAGCAGGCAGAACGCACCCAACGGCTGACTCAGCAGATTCAGGAGTTGGTGCCACAATGGTACCTGGCACCGCTGGTGAAGGCTTTGCAGGCCCTGCGCGGTGTCTCCCTGATTGTTGCTGCGACGACCGTTGCCGAAATCGGTGATCTGACCCGATTTGATTCGGCAAAGCAAATTATGGCCTATCTGGGCCTTGTTCCCAGCGAGCATTCCAGCGGTGGCACGACCAAACGGGGAAGTATCACCAAGACCGGCAATGGTCATGTCCGACGGGTGCTCGTCGAAGCGGCTCATACATATTGCCATCCTGCACGGGAGAGCAGAGCCCTTCTTGCCCGTTTGGATGGTATGCCACCAGAGATCCGGAGTATTGCCTGGAAAGCGCAGCTTCGGCTCTGCGGTCGTTTCAAAAAGCTTATGGCCAAGGGCAAGAACAGAAATACGGTTATCACGGCAATTGCTCGTGAACTTGCTGCCTTCATGTGGGCCATCGCCTGTACATTCCTTCCGGCGCAGGAGGTATAGATCATGCAAGAATACATCAAGAGGCAGCTTCAGCCCAGGGTTGAAACCCGCTGTCGGGCTTGCTGCTGTTCCGACGAGCATTTTTGAGAGGCCCATTCTCACAGCAGCAAGCCCGACAGCTCCCGCAGTGGTAGATTGACGGCAGGTTTTTCAAACAGACGCTTTAACTTTTATAAAGAGAACAAGCCTTCATTAGTAAAAGGAGACTCCAAACAAAAAAACACAATCCTCTCAGGTCAGAGACAGAGACGCGATCACGTTCAGGAGAACCCTCGAGCAGCTTACTTGAATAAGGTTTACGCCGAACTTCAGCGCTTAGAGCGAGGCAGCTCCGCGACGAAGCCAAGTCATGCGGTAACCAACCCGCGTATATCAGAATGATCAAACGTCGCCACTGGATCCCGTCTCTGTTTTTGACCTGAGATATTACTCTACAACAAAACCCTAAAAAAAAGGGGAAGGGATTCCTATTTTCTAATTGACTCTGACAGCCATATCAAACTACTGTCTTAAATATGGGGTCCACTATAGGCTGGTTTGTCACCTGCAAGGGGTATATAATGGCCAAGCGGCAGTGGGCATTATTTTAGAACTGGACAAGGTCGAGTTAGATATCGACCTTATGGTACCTTGTGGTTTGATCATCAACGAACTCCTCACCAACGCATTCGAGGATGCCTTCCCGGGAGAAAACAAGGGAACGATCACAATCAGGAACTATCTGGTCAATGAGAGAGAATTGGTATTGGAGGTGAGCGACAATGGCGTTGGACTGCCCGCTGACCTTGATCTTGGAAACCCTTCTTCTTTGGGACTTAAATTGGTTAAAGGCTTACTGAAACATCAATTGCGAGGGAGCTGGAATGTTACCGCCGGAAAGGGTGCCACTTTTATCCTCCGCTGGCCGTTGCCTGTTTTAAAGGGAGAAAGAGTATGAGCAAAGGAAAAATCCTTATCGTCGAAGATGAGTTCGTAGTAGCGGAAAACCTCAGGGCCGAGCTTGAGTCGATGGGCTATGAGATTGTGGGTATGGCCTTTTCAGGCGACGAAGCCTTGGAGTTGGCTCGACCGGAACGACCGGATCTGGTTCTGATGGATATCAAACTGCACGAAGGAATGGACGGGATAGAGACAGCTATTCATTTACGGCAAGAATTGGATATCCCATCTTTTTTTCTCACCGCCTTTTCCGATGAGAGTTTTCTGGAGCGGGCGAAGCTGGCTGAACCCTTAGGTTATCTAGTTTCCATCCTGAAACTCTATTTATTGAGAATAACACAACAATTCAGTCAAATTATCAAGATATTTTTTGCTAAATATGTTATTGTTCCCTCGTCAATCCTAGAAATAACAATGACATAAGGTGGCAGAGTGAGACAAA
>CAIUQR010000132.1 GCA_903901335.1 uncultured delta proteobacterium
AGTCCTCCTTACCGGTTGTGGTGGTTAATCTATATCACCACTTTGGCACATCGATGCCGCTACGTACAGAGAAGGCTCAATAAATTCTCCCTTCTCTGCTTTTCCTCTCGGCAGGAGGGAGGCGTTCATACCATCTACTATTATGGGTAACAAACGCCATTTACGAATGTTGACAGGTATGATAAACCATGATTAGTCCCGCCCTGCTTGTATAGTTGGTCTGGACTTCGGCACCTGAGTGATATAAAAAATCGGCTAAATGAATTTTTTGTTGGTACATTTGTTGGTACATTTAAAATAAAATATGCTTTTAGTATTGAAATACCAATTAAATAGAAGATATTTTCGAATCCCTTGCCCCCGCCATTGAGTCAATAAATACAAGGCATACAGAGCTTTTTTATTTCCTGCCCATATTGGAAAATTCGGGCAGCTAAGGGGATACGCTTGGCTTATTACTAACTCTGGGACCACCAGGGAGGAGTACGGACGGGGTGTAATTTCGCGCGACCCTCATCTCCGACCGCTCAATGTGAAAACCTTCAAAAAAGCGATCTAATCAAAACTGCCTTTTTTGCTGGAGTGCAATGCCCGGTGATAATACTACTGGCAATTATAATATATTCGGATAAACAAACGGCCAAAATGCTTCATACACTTCGCTTTTTCGAGCAGATGTTTGCAGTCCTTTACAGTTATTTGTAGTAGATCACATCATACGTGTTGTTTTTGTTATCAACGCATATTCCACCACCTGTAGCAGACATTCTATCACCTTGCATAGCACAACGAATGGTTTCCCCTTTTCCTGAAGAAAGTACCCCCATGACTTCAACATTGCTTCCTATCGTTGTTCCAGTACCGAATGCATTTGCCGATCTACCCTTATTGTTAAATGCAAATGAATTCACAAAGGATGTATATTGTTCGCTACTGGTACGAACTAGCTGACCGCTATAATCCAATCCTTCGATAGTAACGATCGCCATGCATTGGCCACTGCCGGTTCTATCGCATACCCCTCGATAGGTTTATCCATCCATCCTGGAGGTAATATCCATCGTGATCTGTTGAGTGCAGCCATAAAGGCACGCGGCCATGAGGGATGCGACGATAAACCTCAAGATTCTTTTCATCTTTTTCTCCTCCTATAATAATTGTCTACTCTGTCCTCCTTTCTCTGTTCATTCACTTGCAAGAACGATGTTCTAAAAATCTTGAAAAATCCAGTTGTTTTTGAGTGGTTGGTAAATTCCGTAGCTTGTGTCATTGTGGCCCGATCTCGCTGAAAAGTTTATCTGCCATTTCAGGCTCTAGACGCTGTAATTTCTTGACGGTATCTAAGGCAGCTCCCTGATTGCCGGAAGCAGAATATACGAGCCCGAGATAATCCAGGTACTGGCATCCTTCGGTTTTATAAGCAGGGCCTGACGATAAGCATCAATAGCTTCGTTTTAGTGGGTGTAGCGGCCATAAGCACACCCAAGCCAATACCAGGCATTAAAATCGACAGGATCTATACGTAGAACCTGTCGATAGGCCTCAATTTCTTCGTTGTAGCGATTGAGGCAACCATAAACCACTTCAAGATTCCAACAGGTTAGAGCATTGTCCGGATTTACTTTAAGTGATTGACCATTGAAAGCGCAATCCTCGCTCGGTACACCAGCATGTAAATCGCTGATAAATTGACTGCATGCTAACGCTCGCACTTTCAGCAAATAGAGAGAGGCAGCTCGACGACGAAGCTTTGTCTGGCGGTAACCAACCCGCGAATATCAGTCGCTCAACCGTCGTTATCAGGCTCCGCCTCTGTTAATGTCATTATACGACCAAAACCCTGCTAAAAACCAGGAGATGGGGTGGTCTGTTTTCTGTTGACACTGTCAGACATATCAGTAGGAATGTCAATTTGGGGCGAAAATCGATAATCAAAAGGTTTTGACTGGCAATCTAAACTTATTCCTGTTTTCATTAGGGACGGTGTTCCGAAATTCTGTATATTTTAAAAATTTTCCAATAGTATGGTCGATCAGCAGAATTATAATAAAGGAGACAGACCTGATGTTCAGGTCCGCTTTTCATAGGCATGTCCGGTATGGCGAAATCCTCCCGCCCTGAACGACTGGATTGGTATTTCAAAACCCAAAGGGTGATATCCCAGTATTTTTTCGCTTGAATACTGCTCAATCCACTGCTGTGCAAAGCCCGCAGAGCCACAATCCGTATCAAGAATTTATCGGATTCTTCGTGACTTAATTTCAATAAGGAACCTCATTTTATGGACACTTTCAGCAAGTCTTCTTTGTCATGGATACTCATCGGGAGCCTGCTGTTTGCTGGAGGTTGCGCCTCCAACCTAGGTGAACCCGAAAAACCTGCCCCGATCATGCAGGCTCAACCTCCAGAAACGGCCCTCCCATCGAATAAACCTGTTTCCGAGCCCACTGCTGCCCAAAAACCGGTCACTCTCCCTCCAGCCAAAACCAAAGTTAAGGACGAACCGAAAGCCGCCTCACCCACAGTCATACCCGAAGTCAAAGGGCAGAAGCCGATCCCGGAGCCCGGAAAAACTGAGGTCAAACCTGTTAAACCGGCCCCGGAGCCAGTGATAACCCAGTTGCCGGTGGTCACGGAGCAACCATTGCCTGCACCCGTTGCTCCCGCTGTCGAGAGCATACCGGTTGCACTGGATAAAATGCCAATAAAAATCCACGATCAGTGGGTGGTGGACAGTAATGAATCTCATTGCATCCTCAAAAGTATCCCGGTGCAAATGGATGATGGCCAAGGGGGAACTCGGGTCACATTCTGGCTTACTCCGGGATTGCTGCAGTTCAAAACGAATTCAGATATCGACCTCAGTTACCGGGGAATCGGCATTCAAGTGGATGGTGGCCGTTCCTTTGTGCTGGAATCGGTCGAGCACAGGACCAATCCGCAGATTATGAAACAGCGCCAGGCCTTGCTCGACAGCATGCAGAATGGGCAGTCCCTGCGGCTGACATTGGGGTTCTGGCCCACCTGGCCCGCTACTCATACCTACGAAGTCACGATTCCGCTGACTTCCTTCGGTACTGCGTTCAAAACCTGGGAAACTTGTAATCAACTGTTGAAAACCAAATAACACTTTAACCAGAGGGGTATCATAACATGGGATTACGGCTCAAGTTCAACCTCGTACTCAGTCTCGTCACCCTGCTGGGCCTGATTGGATCGGGCCTGATCAGCTATCAAATCCTGCAAAAAAATGCCCGTGCGGAGGTGTTGGAAATGGCACGGATGATGATGGAAAGTGCCATCGCCGTGCGCAGTTATACCGTTGATGAAATCAAACCTCTGTTGGCCGTGCAGCAACGCCGTGCCTTCATCCCGCAGACGGTGCCTGCCTATGCGGCGTCGCAATATATCCACCTGTTACAGAAAAGTCACAGCGAATACAGTTATAAGGAAGCCACCCTGAATCCCACCAACCCGGCCAACCGCACCACCGGATGGGAGGCGGATATCGTCAACCAGTTCCGTAACCACCCGAATGTAAAGGAGCTGATTGGCGAACGGGATACCCCCACCGGACCGCAACTGTTCATAGGCCATCCCATTACCATTACCAATTCCGACTGCTTGACCTGTCATAGCACGCCGGCAGAGGCTCCGAAGACACTCCTCGACAGCTATGGCAGCAATAACGGGTTCGGCTGGAAACTGAATGAAACAGTGGGAGCTCAGATCGTAGCCGTACCCATGTCCCTGCCGTTGCAACGGGCCCGTATCACCTTCATTTCGTTCATGCTGGCCCTGACACTTGTATTTGTCGTGACAGCCATTATTTTTAATGTGTTACTTCACTTTATCGTCTTGAAACCGGTTCGGGCCTTGTCCGCCAAAGCCGATGAAATAAGCATGGGTGACTTGACCGTGGAAGAACTGGAAGTAAAAGGGAATGATGAAATCGCCTCGCTGGGCCACTCCTTTATCCGGATGCAGCGCAGCCTTGGCAATGCCGTAAAAATGTTAAACGAAACCGATGACGTTGAGTATAAATAACTCTTTACATACGGACCTAGAGAAAATCGGCCGCTACCGTATCGACGGCATCATCGGTTCGGGCGCCATGGGTGTGGTCTACGAGGGTTTTGACACACAGATTCATCGGAGAGTAGCGGTCAAAATTCTGCATCACCATCTGAGGATGGGTGAGCTGGGCGCCGAACTGGAACAGCGTTTCATGCAGGAGGCTTGCGCAGCCGCCCGTTGTCTGCATTCCAACATAGTTACCATTTTCGATTTTGGCACCGACAAAGGAACACCCTATATCGTGATGGAATACGTGGACGGTATTGAACTCAAGGCGTACCTGCAGAGTAATACCGTTATTCCCGTACAATTCGCCACCGCCATCTGCCTTCAGGTATTGGAAGCATTGAACCAGGCCCATAGACACGGTGTGGTTCACCGGGATATCAAACCCGCCAACATCATCATTCTGGCGAACGGTGCAGTTAAGGTGTCGGATTTCGGGGTGGCTCGGCTGGATACGTCGGATCTTACAACTACCGGCTGCATCGTGGGTACCCCCAACTACATGTCGCCGGAAGGTTTGCTGGGCCAAACCGTGGATGCCCGCTCAGATCTGTATAGCGTTGGAGTGGTATATTATGAATTACTGACTCGGCGTCGTCCGCAGCGCGAACTGAGCTTGGAAGACAACCTGCGGCATCTCGACGACTCCACCCATCTTTCCGACCAGAATGTCCGTTCCATAAAACCAATATTACATCGGGCCCTGCAAATCAACCCGCCTGCACGCTTTCAGTCGGCGTCGGAATTCATTGCCAAACTAAATTCCCTAGATGATATGGACCTCACTGAGGCCACTATCGTGTTCCCGTCACCTAGGATCCACCATAACAACTCCGCTGCTCCTGTTTGTAATGTCGACACTTCCGATATTCATGCCAGCCAATGGAAAAACGACCTACTGGATCCCCTCGAACGTAGCCTGGCAAAATATATTGGTCCTGTGGCTAAATTACTGGTGCGAAGGCAGAGCCTTTCCGGCGTCAGCAGGGAAGAACTGGTCGCGAAGCTCGCCAGCCATATCCCCAAAGAATCTGAACGTGGACTTTTTGTGAAAGAAGTGGCACGCACAGAAATCGTCTCTTCAGATTTGAATGCGGTCTTGGCAACACAGGCAACATCTACAGAAACACCCAACCGGATGGCCAGTCAAACCCTGTCTAATACAAGCTGGGAAAAACTCACTCAACTCCTCGCCTATCACATCGGCCCCATGGCCGGACATATCATAAAAAAGACCATGAAAACATCGTTGGAACCCAATGAATTCATTATCCAGATAGCGTCGCATATTCCAGTCCAGAAGGAACGGCAGGAATTTATTGATCAGGCACTACAATTATTTCAGGCAAGATGAGGCTGTTTATGAACTGGAGACCCCATGGTGAAATTCACCGTTCACACCCTTGGTGAACATGTCATCGAAAATATGTTTATCACAGGCCCTTACCGGGATATCATCATGACCATGGCCGAGATGTTTCTTGCTACATATAGCGTCTCACCGGATGGCGATCTCGATTACGCTTTCGCCGAATACATTATTGGGGTTTCGATGGGCCAAGGCCGGATCTTAGACTGGCAGCCCACACTTCCCCAGGAAATACATTAGAATTAGGTGATTTGATAAATCATGGATGAAATTTGTTATAGCTTACCTGGTAATTGTCACAACTCATAAAGTCCTGCTTGTGATAGGAGAGAACAATGGCGCTTTCCGTTGTGGATTTGTACAGAGATGTACTGGCGAAAACTAACTGTCGTGATTGCGGCTTTCCGACGTGTCTAGCATTTGCCGGAAAGGTTGTTTCGGAGAAGCACCCTCTACGGGACTGTCCTCATATTCCTTCCGACCTCCTGATTCGCTGTGAGATAGAACTAGCCGAGCAGTACGCGAAGGGGAAATGGCTGAAGCGAGATATGGCTGCAGACGCCTTGCAATGGGCAAAGAGTAAAGCGGCATTGCTTGCGGTCGATGACCTTCCAGCTCGAATTGGCGGTGAATTGATTCAGGTTGGTACTCAAACAGCTCTATTGTTGCCATATTTTAACTCATATCTTCATGTTGCTGGAACCACGGTAATCAGGTCAGATGGCGGTGAACTGACGAGATACGAGCAGGTGTTTATCCTCAACCACCTAGCCCAGGGTGGAAGTAGTCAGCCAAGCGGCAGATGGAAAGGCTTTGTCGAGTTTCCAAACACCGTCTCCAAAATGGTCAGCATGAAAAGTGCGGTGGAAGATCCGCTGATTGGAAGATTCTCCGGCAGAAAGGAAGAACTGCAAAAGCGTGCTCTGGCGCTAGGCGCTCTACCTATGCCAACAAATGAAGGCTCCGCTGATGTTGCTGTTATCTTCACGCCGCTGCCAAGAGTACCGGTAGCCCTGCTGTTTTGGGATGCGGCGCCAGGAGATGATGCTCAGGCCCAGGCAAAATTGATGTTTGATCAAACGGTGATTGAACACCTTGATATCGAATCAATCGTCTTTCTTAGTGAACGACTCAGACAATTACTCTGCGATTAATTCTCGCCAAGAAACATCTTGCAAGAGTCAGGAATAAGCTCAGCCTACGAGATATGCCACAAATCGAGGGCCGGCAGGGCAAATGTCTCATGACGAAACGGCCTGCTAAGCCGGAAATGATTAAGAGCTTATCTGTAAATAAAACTTTAGTGCTCGCATCCGGCTTTTGGCCGCCTTTGATCGCTCCTCAATCGCAAAATCCTCACCGTAGCGCTGCTACGCTTGCGGTTTTGTTCAATCGTCACGATCAAATCCGTCTCAAAA
>CAIUQR010000133.1 GCA_903901335.1 uncultured delta proteobacterium
GTAGCTCTGACTCTTGTAGAAATCGCACTGCGAGCAGTTCGCGAGTTTCGCTGCAAACGAGCCCTGGACTTTGCCGCCACAGAGTGTTCCTGCCATTCGGGCGCAATGAGTTCCGTGATCTGGATAGGCAGGGCAGGTTCCCAGTTCCTTCGCCTTCGGCCCGTTGGCCTGTCGACCGCATTTCTTAAATTCCAAGCAATTCATTGTAATTCCTAGAATTTATCATAATTTTTTCTATGAACTTTGCTCTATTTTACTGATAATCTGCATTCTTTCCATTCTGCGCTCAAAGCCCGTTTCAAACTCGATCTTGTCCTGTTCTGTGCCCTGCGGCTCTGTAGTATAATCAGGAACCCCCAGCTAATCCGGAAACAGCTTTCCGATAATTCCTTTCATATCCACCGACACGTTCGATCCTTTCTTTCACCTGGTTCGCCGGAATCCTCAACAGTTCGTCGAGATTAACCTGCGGGATCGCATACTGTTACTCTCCCGCCTGGATAATCCGGCAAGGAATGATGGCCAAAGGAAAAGGCAGACTTATCGAAACGGTCGTACCTTTTCCTACTTCCGATAGTATATTCAGGTTGCCTCCAAGTTTGTCCAGGTCAGCTTTGATCACATCCATTCCGATATAACGTCCTGAACCGTCGGCAAGTTCCGTATAAACTGATAATCCTTCAAGAAAAATCAGATCAACTTTTTCTTTTGCAGACATTAACTGGGCCTGATCGGCGGTGAGCAGGCCCTTATTTACTGCCTGCATAGCAAGGCTATTGCCGTCGATACCTTTTCCGTCGTCTTTGATTTCAATGCTCACCTGCCCTGCTTCATGACAGGCGCTGAGAACAATCCGGCCACCATCGTTTTTTCCGGCTTTTCTGCGTTCAGACGGCAATTCTATACCATGATTCACCGCATTCCGGATCAGGTGCAGGAGTGGATCGCTGATGGTTTCGATTAGCGTCTTATCGAGCTCAACGTCATTGCCGTTATTGACCAGCATCACTTTTTTTTGTGAATTCCCGGCCAGTTCCTGGACAATCCGGGGAAATTTATTGAATACATTACCGATCGGCTGCATCCTGGTAAGCACCATAGTTTCCTGCAACTCCGATGTAATGAGATCCAGCCGCTTGCACCATAGCCTCCACATTCCTGAAATCGTCGGACCCAACGGTTTGCAGCAATTGAGTTGAAAACACCCAGTCGTATGCCGGTCAAGGCTCTACAAGAGGATACTAAGCAAAAGCCGTTCCATCTCTGATGGCGAAAAGATACAAGCACGAAATAGTATCTATGTACTTATTTTTTAAAATAAAATAATAAACACAAAGAGGCAGGATGCGCCGGAGAAGAAACGGCAAAGAAGGGGGGGAGGTTGGATTACCTCCTCCCCTTCCGCCAGAAAGCGATACGAACGGGAAAAAAGACTCGTCAACCTCCATCTATTATCTCATAAATCAAGGATGATACATCCTCTTTGCGACGGGGATTGCCAAGGGAGTCAATTTACCACCTCGGTCTTTTCCGGTTATGAAAACGCAGACAGATTCAGATTGATTTGTGTAGCAGGAGGGATTGTTCGATCGCAGAAGCCAGTTCTGCTTCGGCAACGGGTTTGACAAAATAGAAATTGACCTTGGTCATGCGGATGTCCTGCTCGATATTACCGGAGATCTCTTCCGTGACAACGATAACAGGGGGATGTTCCATTCCTGAAGTTGCAGACCACCTCTCCAGCTGCTGCAGGATGACGATGCATGATCTGTTTTCACCGAAAAGCTCAAAGATAATCAAATCAAACACTTCAGACGACAGGAATTCAGGATGGAATTCTTCCAGGTCAAGGCAGACACAGGGGATCCCTTGTGCGGATAATACGTGTTGAACCGTAAGGGTGGTGTTTGTGTCATTGTGGATCAGTAAAACATTCGGCATAACTATATCCTTCCTCAGTGGTATCCAGATGCACATGATGCCCTGTTTGTCTGGATGTATTGTTTTTATACAAAATACATACCATGAAGAAGAAGGAAAAGAGAATTTATGATAATAGATTGTTATTAATAGATATTTTTTATGGGAATGGTTCGGTTCTGTGGTGTGCCGCAAAAAAGCATTGAAGAAGGAGGCAATTTTACCCCCTCTGAAACCGGCAAGGAAAAGGTTTATTCGCGTTTCTGTATTGAAGAAAAGTCCTTCATTGCCAGTCCCAGCTCTTTGATCTTGGTATAAAAGTTCTTTTTATGCATCCCTGATATTCCCAGAGCCTGCTGCAGGTTGCCCTGGGAAAGACAAAGGGTCTTTAGCAGATAGTCCCGGTCGAACTGATCCAGGACCTGGTCCTTGGCCTGCTTATAGGTCAGCATAGCTACCTTTTCGCTGTCTCCCAGAACCCTGCGGACATCTGCCACGGAGATCTTCCGGCTTATGGCCATCTGGGAGATCTTATAGAGTGTCTGCTTGAGCTGTCTGACGTTGCCTGGCCAATCCCGTTCGATCAACAATGAGGCGGCATCGGCGGAAATCTCATAGGTGATGTTCTTGGCGGTCCCGAAGAGATCAAGAAAATGCCAGATCAACGGCAGGATATCGGCCTTTCTTTCATCGAGCGGGGTTGTTTGTACTATAGAGGCGGACAACCGGTAATAGAGGTCCTCGCGAAAGCGCCCCTCCTGACACATTTTCTGCAAATCCTTATTGGTTGCAGCCAGGATTCGGGCATCGACCTTCACGATTTTCGCCTCACCAACCCTGGAGTATTCTCCATCGTCAAGAAAGCGTAAGAGTTTAGCCTGCGCCTCTAACGGCAGCTCGCCAACTTCATCAAAAAACAACGTGCCCCCGTCTGCCGAACCGATATACCCCTTCGTGCTTTTTATTGCCCCGGTAAACGCACCGCTGACATGCCCGAACAGTTCGGTTTCGGCAAGACTGCCAAGGACAGCGCAATTGACAGGCATGAACACATTCCGGTTACGGTTGCTGTTGCTGTGGATATCCCTGGCAATGATCTCCTTACCGGTTCCCGATTTGCCGAGAATCAGCACAGAGATATCGAGGTTGGCAAGTGAGAGAATCTCTTCTCTGATATCTCGGGTAGACATGGATACGCCAACCAGCCCGCTTCCTTTTCTCTCTGTAGAGGCAGACGCGACAAAGGCGTTTCTCAACCGTTTAAAATGCAGGGCTGCGTAGACCGAATAGACCAGCTGCGATTCGTTGAACGGCTTAAACAGAAAGTGGGTAAGCCCCATTCTGAGGCACGGATCGAGGTTCTGTTCATCCGGAACACCGGTAATGATAACGATCTCAGTACTGTGCGACGTTTCCATCAACTGTCTGGAAAATTCAACACCGTTGATATCCGGCATATTGATGTCGATTATTGCCAGGTCAAACGCCTTCCCCTTGATGTTTTTTAGTGCTTCGCGCGGGTCGTTATGAGCTTCGACTTCATAGCCGTTTTCACTGAGAGTCGCGTGAATGAAATCGACAATGCTCGGTTCGTCGTCCACGACCAGGACCCGAGCGTTTTTTACCGCCCGTGCTTTATATATGGACATCGCACACCGCTTTTTCCAGTTGATCCATTGTGAAGGGTTTTTGCAGAAAAGCCGTATCGCGCTCAATTTCCACTGGAATCATTGCATCCTGGCCGGACATGAATATTACCCGAGCCTGTGGATTGATACCCATTATTTTCTGGTAGCATTCATACCCGCTGGCATCTCGCAGACCCACATCCATCAGAACCGTGGTGATTGTATCGTAGAGAAGCGCATACTCTTCCAGGGCTTCCGCACAGGTATGAACACAGAAAACCATATGCCCCCGGCGCTGCAGTCTGCTGAGCAGCAGGGTACGCATGGCCTCATCATCTTCCACCACGAGAAAACACTGTTTGCTCAATTCATTCCTGTCGCGGCTTTCCTTTTCGGTGGTATCCCCTCCTGCAGCACGTACTCTTGATTCTTCCGCCGCAAGAGGAAATATGGCACTGGCCACCGTTTCATTCTCAGTGTTTCTGGAATGAGTAAGTCGCCCATTATTCCGTCCAGCAAGAATCTGTGCTGCATAGAGTCCAAGCCCTCTATTCGGAAAGTCGTCTCTGTTTGTGACAAAAGGATCACCAAGCACGGCCGGGATGCCGTCCGTAAAACCCGGGCCACGATCCCGGAACCGAAAAGTCAATTCCGGTGGATTGTTTCCAGTCTCCGTATCTTCACGGCGAACTTCCAGCACTACAACCCCGCCTTCGGGGGTTGCATCGACACAGTTTTCGCCAAGATAGAACAATAACAGGACGATATCTCGAGTATTGCAGAAAAACTTCTCGTGTTGTACTTTAGACGTCAGTTCAAACCGGTGTACGCGGGAAATACAGTTCAGCAGTTCAACCACCTTGGTTGCCGGAACAAGAGGAAAATGGCTGCGGTTGTCGGTATCTGCATCCCTGGCGATTCCGGAGAGAATTGCCGTTTGTTCTATCCCTCTTTGCAGCAGACCACCGACCAGCTCATTGCGATTGGAAGAAAGATCGCTCGGGAGAGCGACCTCATGCTGAAGCATCGCAATTTGACCACCGAGGCCGGTAAAAATGTTGTTATAGCCATGCGCTACCCCTCGCGCCACCCGTCTCACGGCACCCAGGTATTTATGTTGCAGCAGCAGGTCCTGCAGATGTTCAGGAGAAAATTTCGACCCGGTGCTCTCCATATGTACTTGACTCCAGTTTTTTGACACGATGCGATACGAATTCGCTACCAAGCCGGTCAGAAAAACCGCGGCCTGCCGTCCGGCTCTGCTTGTACGTTAGATTTAATTAATCATACTCAGATCATACACCTTGGGCAATGTTTTTCAAAAAAAAACAATACTGTTACGGAGCAAAGAATCAGAAAAGGTGAAGGGGTCTTTCCGTCTTCGGAGAGACCCCGCTATTTGCAGAGATCTGGTATGCGAACAGGTACCAGAAAAGAATGCTGTTGGAGTGATGATTTAAAGAGGTTGTTTTTTGACTGAGGTTTTTTTTCGGCGGCTTTGGTTTGCAACGCCAATTGCAATTATTGTAACAACTTAAAATAACTCATAGATCAACTATTATCATTGTATTCTTTCTGAATACCGCAAATGGGTTGTTTGTAAACATTCAATACGATAGAATCAAAGAGGAGACAGAAAAATATTTTCAGATAGTGCTCTGCTAAGGGTGCAGCGCTGAAACTAATTTTTCAACCACAACCTGAGGGAAAATATAGATGCCAACCAGAAGAGATGTTTTTATTAAAATTAATAAAACAAAGAAGCTACCCACTCCATCGGCTACTACTCTGAAGGTTATTCGCCTATGCCAGGATGAGACAACATCGCTCAATGATATTACACGGGTAATCCAAACCGATCCGGCATTGTCTGCAGAACTGTTGAAGTACGCCAATGCCGCTTTTCTTTCAACCGGGATACAAGTCGCGTCTATCCAAAAAGCAACTGTCAAACTCGGCATGAGAAACGTGGTCAATTTAGCTCTTGGCTTTTCTCTTCTTTCCAAAAACAAGAAAGGTCAGTGCAGTGCATTTGACTATGAAACATTCTGGTCGACATCTATTTTTCGAGCCATAGCTGCAAAAACCATCGCCGGTCTCAGCAGGGAATTTGATCCTGAAGAACTTTTTGTCTGCGGTCTGTTGTCCAATATGGGACAACTCGCCTTGGCCAGCCTTTTTCCTCAGGAATATGCCTCTATTTTTGAAGTATTTGGATTTGACTCATGTGCTGATTGTGGTTCAATGAACGCTCTTGACATTCTCGCTGACAACCCTTCCAGTATTATTCGTAAAACCTTGGAGCAGGAACAATTTGAAATCAGCAGCTCCGAATTGACAACGGAGCTGTTTTTAGACTGGGGACTTCCACCTCATTATGCCCTGGCCGCAGGATTTTATGATGAATTAGACTATATAGAATTAGGCACTGGCTCTACGCAAAGAATTGCCAAACTCCTTAACCTTTCACACCAGATGGCGAAAATCTGCCACATTACACAACCGACATCGGAACAACTCAATACTATTGAAAGAGCTGCCCAGCAATTCAATATAAATCAGGCAGATTTCAGGTCCATCTTCGATGCTATAATAAAACAATGGTATGACTGGGGCGAAATATTTAAAATCCGGATTCCCCCATGCATGCTCTACGATGAAGTTCTTGCTGGAGGAAAAGGGGAATAGCACATGAATCCGATATCAAAGAGTAAACTCTCTAGTTGAACTCGGTTAACGTTTCACTTTTCACCCAATATATTTGATAGAAATTGTTAAGGGAGTGGTCTAGAAGATCGTACTGCAGAGGACTATGGATTTTTAACGATGTGGATTAAATAAACCGGAGTTTCTTCTAAGGTACTAACAATTCCTCCACGTAATCGATGAGTTCAGCCGGGTGAAAGGGTTTTTCCAGAACATGATCCGCTCCCAACGCTTCTGCCAGCGGCAGGTAGGTCTTAGGTCCCAGTTTTCCTCCGCCGGATACGGCGATGATCTTCGGTCTCGGCTTCTGTTTGGTCAGTTCGATAATGATCTCAAGCCCTTCTTTATCCGGCATGATCAGATCGGTTATCACGAGATCGGGGATATTGGCGTAATAGGCCTTCAGTCCTTGTGCACCATTTATTGCCGAGATAACATTGTACCCTGAGCGACGCAGGAGGTCGCACATCATTCCCAGCATATTTTCATTGTCATCTATGACGAGGATATTCTTCATTGGCAGTGATCTTTAATACATTCATGAACATCGGCCGCCATGGTCTCTTTGCCCGGTTGAATTACTGTGGACGGATACTTGCATTATGGTGCTGGAAGTGAAAAAGCAGCTCCTGGAGTTCATGGTGATTGACGAGTTTTTTTTCTAAAAGTATCGTCCCGAATTTTTTCTGCAGGCGCTGTTGCTGAAAAATCAGCGACCGAAGCTGATTATCGGTGACAATCCCCAGCCTCCGGGCTGTCTGACCGAAGGGCTGGAGTGGTACTTTATTCTGTAATATTCGAGTAATGTCTTCGTGCTTGAATATACCGAAACGTCGGCCCAGTTCACCAAGCCGTGGCCTTTCAATCCTCTGCCAGATAAGAATTCTTGCAATGGTCCGCCAGTTGGCGAGACCCGAATAATAGAGGAAATGGCCGAAAAGCAAGGGTCGATGTGGCAGAACCCCTTGGTAGAGGTCTTCGGTATTCGTATATACTCTGCTCCTGTTACCATCATTGGGAAGAATTATCGGTTTGATTGTCTGCCGGAAAAACGGTCTTTGCCGATCTCGACTCCCGGAATTGTATGCTTGCTCCCCACACGGCCAGTGAGGCGGGGCAGATGGTTTTTTGCAGGGGTTGGAGGATGCTGTTTTCGGCACACGGCAGTCAGCACTCCGGCGGCTGCCTTCTCTGGTTTTCAGAAAATGGAGAAGATCTTCATAGGCCTCCTGGACCGCATAAAAAGAAACCTTGTTCCGCTGCAGCAACAGCGGGCCGTTCCCGACTATCCTGTCCGGATGGGTCTCCATTGCCCGTCTCCGATAAGCCGTCTTGAGTCCACTCAGCTGGAGATAATCAAGAAATTCCCTGGTAATTGTGAGATCGGATCCAAAGAGGATCTCACACGATCGAAAGAGCCGGCCCTGAGCTGTTGAGGATTCCATCATCAGTAATGAGGTCTACGCTTTTAAGGAACAAAGAGTATTGAGTCTGGAGAGTCTGATGCTAAGAGACCTCAGAATCTCCACCTTCTCCATCCACTCCCATCAGGAGCACAACCGCAGCACCTCGGAGGCAATGAGCTGTAAAGGCACAATCTTATGGACCCCCCCGTGCTTGATCGCCTCAGCAGGCATTCCGAAAACCACGCAGGAGGCCTCGTCTTGGGCTATTGTTATAGCACCACCATCGAACATCTCCTTCATGCTGCGGGCACCGTCGTCCCCCATGCCGGTCATGATCACACCAACCACATTCTTGCCGCCATAGCGCGCCGCCGAACGAAACAACACATCCACCGACGGCCGATGACGTGAAACCAGAGGGCCGTCTTTGATCTCGACATAATATCGGGCACCGCTGCGTTTGAGAAGGGTGTGATGATTGCCGGGGGCGATCAGGGCCCGGCCGCGTACCACCGTATCGTTATCCTGGGCCTCCTTGACGGTCAGCCGGCAGGTAGTGTCCAGGCGTCTGGCAAAGGCGGCGGTGAAGTTTTCCGGCATATGCTGGACAATCACGATCCCCGGTGAATCCTCCGGAAACATCTCCAAAAAGACCCGGAGCGCCTCGGTGCCGCCGGTCGAGGCACCGACCACCACTACCTTCTCGGTGGTCTGGATCATGGCCTTGGAGTTGGGTTTATCCATGATCACATCGGCGGAGTACTTGGGCGAAACCTCCTTCAAGGTGCTGCGGGTGGGTGTCCGTCTTGTGCCGGGACGCGTCGCTGCAGCACCTTTAATCACGTCGCAGATCATTACCCTCGACTCTTCGATAAACTGCTTGGTGCCCATCCGGGGTTTGGTGATGATGTCCACCGCCCCGTATTCCAGGGCCTTCAATGCCGATTCGCCGCCGGACTCCGCCAGACTTGAACACATCACTACCGGCAGAGGGTGCTGGCTCATTAATTTCTGCAGGAAGGTCAGCCCATCCATACGCGGCATCTCGATGTCCAGGGTGATCACATCGGGTACTACCGTTCTGAGTCGTTCCGCCGCGAGAAAGGGGTCCGCCGCCGTCCCGACCACCTCGATTTCCGGATCGGAATTCAGTATATCGCAGAGGGTCTGCCGCACGAGCGCCGAATCATCGACAACCAGCACCTTGATTTTGCTCATGGCAGTACACCAAGACCACAGGTATCTTTATTCAGTTTCATTTTTCGTAAATATACATCTCCGGTTTTTATGGAAAAAAACAGTTTTCGTCCCTGCAACCCGCCGATATCTGATTTGCTGATTTGCAGGCCAAGCTCTTTAAGTATTATTTCTGCTTGCATGATATTCTGCTCGCCAACCGACCTTCTCTCCTCGGCATAATCGCAAGCCAATACCTTCGCCCCGCCAAAGAGTTTGACAACCATGTCGGCTTTGCCTCCATAATCTATCATCTTTCGAAAAAGATGGCGCACAGCCGAATCAACATAGAGGAAGTTTTCGTCCTGGTCGGGGTTGTTCGGATACATGGCATGACAGATTGCCCCGGCGTTCTTTCCCGGTGAATACATGGTAATGGCCACACACGATCCCAGAATTGTACTCACCATTATCGGATTGGATGACACGATGACCTCGCCAGGTTTGAGAAAAACGACCTTTCTATGGTCGGCAATGATACTTTTCATGTTTTCTGGTACACGGTCGATCCGACTGCTTTAAAGTCTACATCTAATCCATTCAAGGTTTCCGAATGGCCGAGAAACAGGTAGCCGCCGGGCCGAAGCTGATTGTGAAACTTCCACATCAGTTTTTCCTGGGTCGGCCTGTCGAAGTAGATTACTACATTCCGGCAAAAGATAATATCCATTTTCTCGGCTATCCCGAAATCGCTATCCATAAAATTAATCCTTCGAAATGCCACCTTGGAGCGGATATCCGGACAGATTCGGATCAGGGCGCGCCCCTTCTGCTTGCTGCGCAAGAGATATTTCTTTTTAACATTCTGGGCAATGCCGTCAATACGTTCTTCGGGATAGATGGCGGTCATGGCGGTCTGCAGAATCCGGGTGCTGATGTCTGATGCCAGGATGGAAAAACGGAAGCCACGATATTCCTCAGCAAAATCGGAGAGTACCATGCCCAGTGTATAGGGTTCTTCACCGCTCGAACAGCCGGCGCTCCATATCCGTGTCGGTTCCAGGGGCCGGTTTCCCCTGCGCTCGATGATATCCGGCAAGGCTTTTTGGGTCAGGTAGTCAAAGTGACCGGGTTCACGAAAAAAATCCGTCTTATTGGTGGTAACGACATCGATCAGGTGGACAAGCTCGGCCTGCCTGCCTTCCGGACTGAAAACAAATTGGCGGTAGGCCTCAAAGGAATCGAACTCCAATGTCTTGAGGCGCTTTTGCAGCCGAGCCTCAAGCATGGTTTTTTTAGCTGGAGGTAGCTGAATCCCTACCTGTTCATAAATAAAGGAACTGAAGAGCTGGAACTCCTGGTCCTTCAATTTTGGAGGTGTGAAGAATGTCATATCTCAGCTCGCTTCTTTACATGTTTACAACAAATGTCATTACCAGGAATGCTATTGCACCGCGCTCCCCTGGAGTTCGGCCAGCTCATCGGTTGAAAAGACCTTGTCGATATCCAGAATCATCACAAAATCGTTCTCTATCTTTCCCATGCCTTTGATGAACTTCGTGTTCAGCTTCGTGCCAAGCTGGGGGGGCGGTTCGATGTTGTTCGGCTCCATCTCGACCACCTCCTGCACCGAGTCCGCTAAGACACCAAGAACGATCACCTCCCCGTCCATGCTCACCTCAACCACGATAATACAGGTATTGACGGTCTTCTCGGTGCATTGCATGCCGAAATTCAGGCGCAGGTCGATGACAGGCACCACACTGCCGCGCAGATTAATCACGCCGCGCATGAATTCCGGCGTCTGCGGGACCTTGGTAATAGATGTTAATTCCAATATTTCCCGGACCTTGGCCACGTCAAACGCAAAGATCTCGTCCGCTAGTTTAAAGGTCAGATATTGTACGGTTTCAGTTATCCCTGCAACACTCATAGTAGTTCCTCCTCTTCATCAGGACTCCGGATGTTGATGGCTTTATGCCTGAATCAGAATTTCTCAAAGTCCTCATCGAGATGATCCGCGCTGCCTTTGGCTCCCATGTCGAGATGAATCGCTCCATCGGATTTGCCAGACCTGGTCGTTTTTGCCGCGAAGGACTTGCTTCCCGCAGTTGTTTTCAGGGGTGCGGCATGCCCTATGGAAAGCTGTTTTTTCGGCGTATGATACTGGGCGCTCGTATCGCGACGCTGTCTGCCGCCTCCTGTGTCCAAGGTAAAGAAGGCGATGGTGGACTTGAGCTGTTCAGCCTGGCTGGAGAGCTCTTCCGTGGTGGAGGCCATTTCTTCGGCGGAACCGGCATTCTGCTGAATCACCTGATCCAGCTGCTGGATTGCCTTGTTGATCTGCTCTGCCCCGGTGTCCTGTTCTTTGCTCGAAGCGCTGATCTCCTGCACCAGTTCCGCAGTTTTCTGGATATCTGGAAGCATCTTGTTCAGCATATCGCCTGCCTGCTCGGCAATGGCGACGCTGCTGGTCGACAGCTGGCTGATCTCGCCCGCAGCCGATTGACTGCGCTCTGCAAGTTTTCTTACCTCGGAGGCAACCACCGCAAAACCTTTGCCATGCTCTCCTGCCCGTGCCGCCTCGATGGCTGCGTTCAGGGCCAGCAGATTGGTCTGACGGGCTATCTCCTCGATGATCGATATCTTGGTGGCGATCTGTTTCATGGCCGATACGGTTTCCGTCACAGCCTTGCCGCCGTCCTTGGCATCGGCGGAACTCTTGACCGCGATCTTTTCCGTCTGCATCGCATTGTCGGTATTCTGACGGATGTTGGAGGCCATCTGTTCCATGCTGGAGCTGATCTCTTCGGCGCTAGCGGCCTGTTCGGTTGCGCCCTGGGACATGTTCTGGGCGGTGGCGGACATCTCCTGGCTGCCTGTAGCGACATTGTCGGCGGCTGTCTGCACCTCGGTGACTATCTCTCTCAGTTTGTACACCATATTGGCCAGGGACTCTAAGAGCTCATCCTTCTCGCTTCGCTTTTTCAGGTCCACCATCAGATTACCCTGCGCCACCTGCTTGGCGTTGGCTGTTATCTCATTAAAGGCGTTGACCATTTTTTTCATCGCGGCCATGACGCTCGTTGTGTCGTTGGAGTCAATATGAATCTCACCGGAGAGGTCGCCGACCGCCACCATATTGGCAATTTCACCCACATGCTTCGGATCGCCGCCCAGTTGCCGCATGACAATTCTGGCGATAATCAGGCCCAGACCGATGGCGATAATCACGCCGACCACTGCCAGTACAACCATGACTATGGTGGCCTTATTGGCTCCGGCGGTATTTTCGTTGGAGAGGTCATTGGCCAGCTTGATCTTGGTTTCCACCAGCTTGTCGATGGCATTCTGCTCCTCCCTTGATGCCTTGGCCGCATCGCCCTGAAGTATGGCTCGGGCCTCATCAGCCTTTCCTTCTTTAGTCAACGCGACTATCTTGTCGAGCAAGGGGCCATAGATCGCTCGTGTTTTTTTGAAATCTTCATAAAGTTTTCGCCCCTCTTCGGTAAAGAGCGTCTTTTCATACAGATCTGAATTTTTCGCTATGCTTTCCCTGAGCTCCTTGATGCGGCCAATAAATCGTTCCCTTTCCTCTGGGGTGGTGGCAGCAATAACGTCTCGGGCATTTACCCTTAGCCTCTGAAAATCAGTCGATATATTGGCCAACTGGCCGATGGGGACAGTCATTTTTTCATAGAGTTTTGTATCGGCCTCATCGATTTTCTTCAGGTTATAGATACCAAATGCCCCGATTACACCCGCAATAATGGCAACAGTGATAAATCCGGTCAAAAGCTTTGTCCTGAGTGTCATATTTTTAAACCAGCTCATATCCTTTCCTCCTTGAAGTGTTGTTAATATCTGGTCTCTGTTTGATACCTGAGAAACCACAGAACCTCTGAAATGCCTCTCGCTTTATTCGTCGTGATCTTACCAGTCAGTTTTCAGCATCCTCCCTCCTCCTTCAGGGTTCTACCGAACGCATTGAGGCAGAGGACGAAACTGCCTGAATTTCACTCACCCTTCTCTTTGCCCGAGTTGCTCGAGTTCAGCCTTTTCTGCCATCTTGGTCAGATCACCCGGCGACAGAATCAAGGCCACGGAGCCGTCACCCAGGATGGTGGCCCCGGAAATCCCCTTCACGTCCTGATAAAGAACCCCAAGCGGTTTGATGACCGTCTGGTGCTCGCCGACCACAAAGTCGACCACAAAGCCCATCCGTGTTCCCCCCACCGAGACAATGACGATCTGTTCGATCTCCGGCCGCTCACCAGTAATGGCAAACTGATCGCGGAGACAGATATAGGGGGTCAGGTGGCCCCTGACCTTGGCCATGTTTCGGCCATGGGCCTCCTGGATATCGGCCCGTGACAACTCTACACACTCTTCAACCGCCGCCAGCGGCAGCACAAAATGACTGGGGCCGATCTTGACCAGCAGACTTTCGATGATAGCAAGCGTCAAAGGAATCTTCAGGGTGATGGTCGTCCCCGTGCCCAGCTCGCTTTCAACCACAATAGTCCCGCGCAGACCTTCAATGCCTCGCTTGACCACATCCATGCCGACCCCGCGCCCTGAGACGCTGGTGATAGTGGCAGCTAGAGAAAAGCCCGGGGCAAAAATATAGCTGTAGATCTCCTGATCGGTCAGATCGGCGGAAGCCGAGATCATATTCAGTTCGATGGCCTTGTTGCGGATCGTATCGCGATTGATCCCGGCGCCGTCGTCCCAGATGGTGATCAGCACCGAATCGCCCGCATGTTCGGCCCCCAGGCGGATCGTTCCGGCGCGCGGTTTTCCTGCCGTAAGACGTTTTTCGGGCTTTTCAATGCCATGATCGATGCTGTTGCGGATGATATGAACCAAGGGGTCGTTGAGCTTTTCGATCACGGTCTTATCGATTTCGGTATCCTCGCCGAAGGTCACCATTTCAATTTCTTTGCCGAGTTCCTGGGAGAGATCCCGCACCAGACGTTTGAACTTGCTGAAGGCGCTGCCGATGGGCAGCATCCGGATGTTCAAGGCAGTGTCGCGCAGCTCGTTGGTCAGCCGTTCCACCTCTTCGGCAATGGAGATGAAGATGGGATCCAGACGGGAGTTGGAGACCTGAGTCAGACGGGCCTGGACGGTGACCATCTCGCCCACCAGATTCACCAACTGGTCGAGGCGTTCCGCCGGAACCCGGATGCTGGCGGCGGACTCGGGGGCCGCACGTTCCTGCCGGACCTGCTTGACATGCTGCTGTTCAGCCAATGCCGATTGCACTTTTTCCTGTGTGATAACGCCTTTT
Source organism: uncultured delta proteobacterium (assembly GCA_903901335.1). GTDB lineage: Bacteria > Desulfobacterota > Desulfobulbia > Desulfobulbales > Desulfocapsaceae > CAIUQR01. Next base: position 14,130 of record CAIUQR010000133.1, read on the forward strand.
TCCACCAAAAGTTCGCCCAGAGGCTTCTGCTGTTGCAGGACCGTTTGGAGATCGTCCGACGATACGTCGCCACGCTCAATCAGGATCTCGCCCAGTTTCTTGTAGTCGGACTCCCCCTCCGACTCCTTCCGATCGTCGATCAATTCGATGGTAATCCGGCAATCGTCCTCGACAAAGATAAAGACGTCCTTGATCGCCTCTTCGCCCCTGCTAGTAGTCAGGATAATATCCCAGTACAGGTAGCAGTGTTCGCTGACCAGCGTATCAAGCGGGGGGACCTGGTCGAAGTGGGCTGTGACCAGACAGGTGCCTAAGCCGCGCAGCTCGTTGATCAGTCCTATCGGATTACTGCCGCACAACATCAGTTCCCGGTTCGGTTGAAAACGAATGCGCCAGGTCTTCTGCTCCGTCTCCGCGGGTTCCGCCTTCGCAACCGGCGGCGCGGGTGTTTCCGGCGGACTTTTTGCCGTCTGGGCTTTCGGGACAAGCTGTTGCAGGCCGGCGATAATGGCGTCTCCCTGCTCTTTGTCGGCCTCGCCACAGCCGGCCGAGGCATCAAGCAAAGCGGAAATATGGTCGCGTGATTTCAGTGTCAGATCGAGCAATTCTTTGGTCACCACCATCTTGCCGTTGCGGACCATATCGAAGACCGTTTCAACCTCGTGGGTGAAGGCGGCGATATCATCGAACCCGAACATCGCCCCGGAGCCCTTGATCGTATGCATGGCGCGAAAAACCCTGGCAATGAGATCCTTATCATCGGGGGTCTCTTCAAGATCGAGCAGGGAGGTCTCCAGCTCGGCCAGCAATTCACCTGCTTCTTCGCGATAGGCGGCAATATGTTGTTCAATCATAGTCTCAATCCTTATGCCCCTTGAAGGGGTACTCTAAAGAGTGCCAGTGGAGACGGAACAGGCTGTAGCGAATCACCTGTCTTCATCCCAACACCTTTTTCACGACGGCGATCAGCTGCTCCGGCTTGAAGGGCTTGACTATCCAGCCGGTGGCCCCGGCGGATTTTCCTTCGGCCTTCTTTCCATCCTGGGATTCCGTGGTCAACATGACGATGGGGATGAATTTATTAAGGCTGGTCTTGCGCACACCCTTTATCAACTCGATGCCGTCCATCTTCGGCATATTCAGGTCAGTCAAAAGCATATCCACCTTTTTCGTCGAAAGCTTGGTCAGGGCATCCTGGCCGTCTACCGCTTCGACGACATCATAGCCGTTTTGTTTGAGGGTGAAGGCGACCATCTGCCGAACACTTGCCGAGTCATCGGCGGTCATTATCAATTTTCCCATTTTTCCATTCCTCCAAACTGACGAAAACATGACGTGTTATTATTTGTGCAATGCTCATGACGTTCCGAACCGGCTGCTGCGGCCAGATCAAGTAAGGCTTGGGGTGGAGGCCCCCGATGGATGAAGTTTTTCCCCTCCGCCTTTGCTGTCTTACAGGCTGAACAAAACACCTGCAGGGCAGTGAGATCCATCTCGACACCAGGCTCAAACTCTATGACCACAGTCGTTGCCTCAGCCATCCCTTTACGGAGGAGCTGAACAAATTCGGCGATGGTCTCGATGGTCAATCGTTCTCCACTGCCGATGACCATTTCCGTACTCTGCAATGGTGTATTTTGTGTCGATTTTTCCATACCAAGCCTCCTGGAGTCATCAAACGTTTATATCAATATTTCTTGAGCCTAACGACTTTCTCCTGTTCCTGGAAACAAGGTAGCGACCGATTTCAACATCCGACAGCAGGATGTGAGTTGAAAGCCAATCCTGTAGAAAGGAGAGCAGTTCAAGGGATATTCCTCTCTCTCCGTCGTGATATCCTTTTTGGATGTCCACCACTTTTTTTGTAAACAGATCATGCTCCTTTTTGTGCTCTGCAAGACCAGGGAACCCGCATCTCTCCATGAGCTGTTCTTCCGTGGAGAAATGATAGATGGCATAATCAATGAGATCATCAAAAGTGCTGCTCAATCTGTCGGCAGACTCTTTATTGACAAAGTCATCATAGGTCTTGTTCAGCAAAGAAAACAGATACTGGTGATGCAGGTCGATTTGCTGTTCTCCAATCAGGTATTGTTTTTTCCACTCGATTATTGGCATATTCCCTCGTCAATGATTTTAGGCATATCAGCCATTAAAACAGATCCACGTTGTCGCCGAATTCCGACTCGCTTTTCTCCTTGCCGGTAGATACCTCAGCTTTCGCCGTCACGGTTCGTCCCCCATGCCTGCCTGCAATGCCCTCGTGGATGCGCCGTTCACTCTCCATGGTGTATCGATTAGCCATCTGGTGCAAGTCCTCCTTGAACTCGGAGCTTGCAGGCTGCAATGCACGGGCCTGAATGAAGATCTCCCTCAGTTTCCCCAGGACAGCATCGGCCATGGTCTTTGTCCGCTCATGGACACGAATACCGCCGGTGATCCTCTCGATCTCCTGAGTCAGTGCATCAACCTGCTTCCGCGTCTTGGAGAGCAGGGAAAACAATTGTCCTCCCATGCTTTCAAGAGTGCTGAGCACCTTGTCCAATTCGGTCTTCATATCCGTCAGCTTTTCACTGAATGCCGTTACGTTGCCGGCCACCTCGCCGGACAAAACAGCGGTGGTTGTCTCAATCTCTGTCAGGGCCACCGTGATAAAATCAGTACTCTTGACGGCATCATTGGAAAGCTGACCGATTTCTTCCGCCAGCACACTGAGCGATGCCCCTTTCGTCCCTGTACAGGATGCCTTGATTCTGGCGTTCAGGGCTATCTGGACAATCTCATGACCGATTTCTTCAATGTCGGAGACAAAACTTGTGATTTCCTGAACCGTGCCGGTCACCTCTTTCGTGAGTGCAACCATCTCATTATTGCTGCCGGCACATGCGGCCAGCAGGGTCGCTATCGATGACATTTTATGCTTCACATTTTCAATAAATGAGGTACCCGATGCATCCTGCTCTGCACTGGTCTGCGCATAGATATCCTGGGCCATTTCTTTTTGTTTCGAACCGATATCACACAAATTGGCCACAATCGACGTGACCGCCGTATAGAGTTCCGCCGAGGCAAACTGCAATTGAGCCTCCTGCAGCTCACATACATCTCCTATCCTGCCGATCACGGCCTGATCGTCCCCGGAGAAAGTATCATGATGATCCTCCGTGATCGCCTGCATCACCCCTTCCAGCGCCTCGATTACATGTTCTACCTGCTGCCGGTAAATATCATGGAGCTGCATCGACTGGACAATTCTGCTGATATTGCTTGAATTCTCCTCTGAAATTGCCGAAATTGAACTCCCCAGATGGGAAAAACGGTCATTGACTGATTCAAGCTCGGAAAGACTTATGGCAGTATTATCGATGGTCAGTTTCGCCTTGGCTTCTTGCATGGATTTCGCAGCGTGGATATCAACACTGTTTTTGCCAATAATGTCCGTTAACTGTAAGCGATGGTTATGGACGGCATTGACTTTTTCTTTGATCTGCTGAGAAAGTTTTTTTATATCCATCGCGAGGTTGATGAATTCACTCCCCGTATCTCCCAAATAGGCACTCTCTATCTTGATGGACACTTCAAAGATATAGAGATGCTTGCTCATCTTTTTGACCCCTTCGAGAGGAGGCACCACCTTATTCAACAGGAGCTGGACTGCATCCAGCGTTGCACAGCTGTTCGAACTCTGCATTTGTGCCTGCCCCAGGTAATTTTCCATATCCTGGAGTATTTGACGCAATCGAGCCACCATTGCGTGGATATGTTCGCCTGAGGCCACCTCCACAAGTTGATGGGCTGTCTCGGAAAGCTTTGATGCATGCTGATAAATTCCCTGCATCTGGGTGCCGATCTGCAGAAATTCGCGTTCAGTGGCCCCTGCCAGCTGACGTAGTATATGAAGAGAGGAAGAAAGGAGTGACGACCAGGCACTCGTGGGTGTCGCCTCAGGTTGCATGGTGTTTGCGGAAACAATGGAAGACATAGTCAGATCTCGTCCTTACTTCGTTAAGGAACCCCCGGTTGTATTGCGTATCCCGTTTATCAGGACCGGGGTCGTTCTCCGTGATCATTCAAACCGAACTTTCCTGACGACGATAAAGCGAAAAACATGCCAGATTTTGAATAAATTAACATTCAACAGTAGATTCAAAGTGTTCCGGCTGAGGTGAAGGGCAATCACAATGAGAAGAGAGCAAGGAGAACAGCCTCAACCGACGGGAGGGAACACAAGAGGAGGTAAAATCACCTCCTCTTATTTTGCGCCAATAATGCCTTTTGCTGATGTACCGGTTGGAAAAGGATATTTATTGAATAAATTACTATAAATTAAGCTATATATCCGGTTCTTGTCTGCCTCACCGGTTTTTTGATGCGGGAGGTGATTTTACCACCTTTAAAAAAAGTACATTCTGTATCAGAAGCAAAATCGAGTCAGGCAAGGAACATGGGAATGGTCCGCTTAAGCGATCAATCCGATATTTCGCATTTCATCCACCAGCCGTTCCTTTTCAATCGGTTTTACGATGTACGAAGTGGCCCCTCCCTTGGAATACGCCTTCACCACCGTTTTGACATCATCCAGAGCCGTAATCATTATGACTTTAACTTCTTCCGGACTGGCAACCCCGAGGGATTTTTCGATCTCACGGATTTCAATCAAGGCCTCATTACCATCCATAACCGGCATCATAATGTCCATACAGATAAGGTCATAGGGTTGCTGCCTTCGCCATGCAATTCGAAAAGCCTGAACTGCCTCTTCGCCATTTACCGCAATATCCAGAGAACCATGTGGCTCCAATATATCGCGAATGACCTGCCTGACCATAAAGTCATCTTCGACGAGTAATATTCTGATGGTGGATTTTTTTTCATTTGGCATTGGTATTCTCCTCCTTTTTACGGATCAATCAACCTCATCAACAAAACGCCTGATTCTCGGCTCCTCTTGAAAACGATTAAACTCGTTTTCCAATCTATCTACCTGATTTCCAATTATATTTCGTTTGTTTCTCAACTCCAGCATCAGACCGAACAGTTCATCGGCAAAATTTATGGCCCCTGTCTTCATGGCCATTTCTTTCAAATTCTGCATTTCCTGCTCCAAAAGGGCTGCATTCTCCCCGGTAGCTACACCTCTTCTCAGAATTCCAATGCCGTAGGGAACCTTCTGACGAAAATCCGCTATCCGTTTGAGCATTATATCCCGGCTCCCGCCAGCCCGTTTTATGGCCTCCTCTTCATTAAAAATTTCACAGTCCAGGATCGAAGTATTTCGAACCACCGACACTTTTCTGTCTTTATGATCTCCTTGTGCAATGGATCCGCTACGGGCATGCTCCCGTGTTTTTGCAAGAAGTTGATCGACCGTAAAAGGCTTGGCAAGAAAATCATCCATCCCTGCATGTAGACATCTCTGTTTGTCACCTTCGCTTGCAAATCCTGTCATAGCAATAAGAGGCAGGTGTCGGCCCTCCCCGGTCGGCGCATCCTTCTCACGTTCCCGAATCTGATATGCAACCTCATATCCATCCAGGTCCGGCAGCTGCAAATCCAAAAGGACAAGGTCAAAACAGTGGCTCTCAATTTCCTGCAATGCCGTCATTCCATCCGACGTGCTGACGACAACGCAGCCTGCGTTTCTCAGTACCTCCTGAAAGAGCCACCGGTTGCTTTCATCGTCTTCCACCACCAGAACAGACAATAATCGACTATTGCCAGGATCAGAGGAAGCAGCAGGAACTCTCTCAACCGCAACCTCCTCCATTCTCTGCCTGGATGTTCCGGTGGCAAACCTGCACGTAAAATGAAAGGTGCTGCCTCGGCCCGGCTGGCTTACCACCCAGATACGCCCTCCCATCATCGCAACAAGTTTACTGCTGATATTCAGACCAAGCCCCACCCCTCCGAATTTGCGTGTTGTTGAACTGTCAGCCTGGGTAAAGGCCTCGAAAATCAGTCCTATCTTATCATCGTCGATACCGATCCCGCTATCCTGGACGGAGAAATGAAGATTCAAATGGTGATGGTCCGGGGAGTCCGACATTTCGTCTGCCGTTCGGCAGTATTCTATTGAGACCTCGCCGTATTGTGTAAACTTTATTGCATTCGACACCAGATTCAGAATAATCTGCCGCAGACGATTCGGATCACCGACGACCGAATCCGGCACATCGTCGGCAATAAATGAGGAGAGTCGAATTGACTTCTCTTCCGCATGGAGGTGCTGCAGATCAATGACTGATTCTATTATCTTTTTGGGATCAAAGGATATGGCCTCCAGATTCAGCCGTCCTGCTTCAATTTTGGAAAAATCAAGAATATCATTAAGAAGGTTGTGCATGATCACGGTTGATATGCGTGCCATTTCCAGATAGGCTTTTTGCCTGGGGAGCAGTTCCGTGTCCAGAACAAGATTCAAAAGGCCAATGGCGCTGGTCATCGGAGTGCGTATTTCATGACTCATATTCGCCAGAAATTCACTCTTGGCTCTGTTGGCATTTTCAGCGCTTATTTTTGCCTCTCGAAGAGAATTCTCCAAACTTTTTCGTTCTTCGATTTCCTTTATCAGGTGCTGGTTAGCCTCTGTCAGCGCAAGAGTCCGTTCGGCTACAAGTTCTTCAAGGTGCTCGTGGTATTCCTCCAATTGCTTTTGCTTGTTCCGCACATCCTGGAGCAGCTTCCGTTTTTCAAGACCTCTTTCAATGACGATATCCAGTTCCGCAATGTCAACGGGCTTTTGCAAATAGTTGAACGCCCCCGCACCCATAACGTTGATTGCGGTTTTAATATCGCTATACCCTGTTACAACAATACTCTGGAGCATCGGGTCTATTTGTATGGCATGTGTTATTGTTTCGCATCCATCCATGCCGGGCATCTTGAAATCAGTAATAAGCACATCAATTTTTTCACGCCGCAGGATGTCCAGGGCTTCAAGGCCTGAAGAGGCGGAATAAACCTGATAGGATAGCCTTTCCAATCTTCTGGTAAGCATTTGCAGGAGAATATATTCATCATCGACAATGAGCAGGGTCGCCTTGATCATCGCATATCCTTGTGTGACTGATGGGAAAGGGGAAAAATTCAGATAACGTCGATATAGCGAAAATCATGCCGGATAGCGATCAGTTTTACATTTTCAAGTAATCATGGATTGTTACGGATTAGACAAACGGCAATCACAGTCAGAAGAGGGCAAGGGGGACGGACTCAAGTATCTGGACGTAACACAGATGGAGGTAAAATCACCTCCTCTTGTTGAGCGGTTGTGGGGGAAAAATGTTTCCTGTTGACCCTCTCGCTGGGCACATTTGTCATTGACTTCATCTCATATTGTATATACAATAAAATATGGTCTATGAATGGGACGAAAGGAAACGGGCTGCCAATATCGCCAAGCATGGGGTTGACTTTACCGAAGCCGAACAATTTGATTGGACAACGGCCATAGAGGCAAAGGATAACCGTATTGACTATAACGAGGCACGTTGGGTTGTTTTGGGCTGTATAGACAAACGCGTTCATGTGCTCATCTACACAGAACGAAGCGGGAAAATCCGCCTGATCAGCTTGCGCCGGGCCAACAGAAAAGAGAGGGACTTTTATGAAAAAACGCAAACCTGAGAACATTACCAGAGAAGATTGGGATGCGGTTGAATCACGACCGCTCTCCGATTCCTTCCTTTCAGGCATGACACCTGCGAGGGAGAGTCACCCAAACATACCCGCACGGGTACGCGGTCCGCAAAAGTCACCTCGAAAAAGACCGGTTTCTTTGCGTTTGGATGCAAACGTGATAGATGCCTTTCGTGCCACTGGTAGAGGTTGGCAATCCCGCTTGAACACGGTGTTGCATGAGTGGCTCCAAAAACATAAACAGGCGTGATGAAGTAGCTTATGTATGTTTTCCATTGCGCCTCAAACCCCAAGATCTCCAATAAAAGGGGGAATCTTACCTCCCTTTCCGTTCTTCTCCACTGGACTTTCCTTCGTCGAGCACCTTCCGGATCAGGGCAGCAATATCCGTCTTGGCCAGGGGTTTCAGAGCAAAGCCACGGATACCTGCGGACCTGGCTTTTTCTTCGGAAACCTGGCTGCTGTATCCTGTACAGAGAATGATCGGCAGATCCGGCCGGATCTGCAGCATTCTCCGGGACAGATCAAGGCCCGTCATCCCGGGCATGGTCTGGTCGGTGATCACCAGATCAAAGGCATCGGGCTGGTCTATGAAGGTGGCCAGGGCCTCAAGGCTGCTTGTGTGGGCTGTCACTGTATATCCCAGCCGTTCAAGCATGCTCCCGGCCATCTCCGTTAAAATTTTCTCATCGTCGATAAAGAGAATGCGCTCATTGCCGACCGGGTTGATTGTAACTGGTTTCGTCTCGGGAACAGACGGTTCGATCATGGCCGGCAGGTTGATATCAAACACCGTCCCTTCTCCGATAGCGCTGCGACAGACTATAAATCCGCCATAACTCTTCACCAGGCCATGGACAATGGCAAGACCCATTCCTGTCCCTTTGCCGACCTCCTTGGTGGTGAAATACGGCTCGAATATCCTCTCCCGTATCTCCGGCGCTATACCCGGTCCGCTGTCGCTGATGGACAGATGGACAAAACTTCCAGGTTGAATCTCGGGATGGCCGTTCAATTCCACCTGAGAGAGTACCTTGTTTTTTAATGAAATTGAAAGAATTCCACTGGTCTCTTCCATGGCATGGTAGGCGTTGGTGCAGAGGTTCATCAGTATCTGATGGATATGGGTCGGATCGGCAACAACCATATTGAGGTCAGGATCAATATCCTGCTGAATGACGATGGTCGTCGGCAGCGACGACCGGAGAAGTTTGATACTTTCCTTGACTATTGCCGCAGGCTGCAGTGGAATCTGCTCGGCCTTTGTCTGTCGGCTGAAGGCAAGTATCTGTTTGACAAGGTCCTTTGCCCGGTTGCCCGCCTTGATAACCTGATCAAGATCTCCTGCGGTCACCGACCCGGCAGCGCTATCCTCCCTGGCCATTTCCGCATAGCCAAGGATCGCACCGAGGATATTGTTGAAATCATGGGCAATACCCCCGGCCAGCGTGCCGATTGCTTCCATCTTCTGGGCCTGCTGGAGCTGGGTCTGTAAAAGTTTCTTCTCTTCTTCCGCCCGCTTTCGCTCGGTGATGTCGCTAAAGATGCAGGCAAACTGATTGGGTGCAGGCCGGTATGCGGTCACCTCGAAATATTTCTTCAACTCGTTGGAAATGTTTTCGAAAAAGGCCGGCTCACCGGTAATAACCACCCTGCCGTACGTTTCGATCCAGTAGCTCTCGGTACCGGGCATGACATCCAGTACACTTCGACCAATGATATCTTTCGCTTGCAGTCCCGTCATGTGCTCGAAGGCTCGATTGACGGTCAGAAAACGATAATTCACCGGGATGCCGTCATCATCACAGATGATCTCATGCAGAGCAAAGCCATCCAGCATCTCGCTAAAGAGTGTCTGGTAGTTTTTTTCGGCAATACGAAAAGCGGTGATATCACGACTGAGGGAAAGCACGGACGTCACCCGTCCCTGCTCATCGAGTTCGGGAACCAGCCGCCAGTTATGGATCACTGGTCCCTTTTTGCCCATAAAACTGTGTTCACCGTCATAAGAAACACCGCTGTCGAATACCCCCTGGATGGCCTCCTCCCAGAATCTGCACTTATCTTCAGGAAATCCCAGTTCGCTATGCGTTTTGCCGATGAATTGATCAGCTTTCATGTCAACTGTTTCACTGACGTTCTCCGAGACGAACAGGTGCCGACCCGCACGATCGAACCGCATCACCACATCCGGCAGGTTTTTTACCAGAACCCTGTGTATTTCCTCACTCTTCTTCAGGGCATCTTCAGCCCTCTTTTGTTCGGTGATATCCTGGTTCACGCCATAGGTCTTCACAGTGCGTCCATGTCTGTCTTTTTCGAGACGGATTGAGACGGAGATGAAGCGTATCTCACCGTCTGCACAGATGATCTGATGGTCTATTTGCGAAGAATAGTCCGGGTCGGTCGCTTCCAGGGCCTTCTGTGTTTCAATACCAACCAGGGCAGCGTTGTCAGGATGAACAAATTTCCGGGCATACTGCGCTGAGGACATCCGGTACCCGCCTTCGTGTTCCGCTGTCGTGTGATAGAGCGTATAGATCTGGTCGTTAAATATAAAACAGTCGTCGGCAACATCATATTCCCACATACCGATCCTGGCAATCCGCATGGCCCTTTGCAGATTGGCCTCACTCTCGCGCAGGGCATCCTGGCTATTTTGGATAAGGTGACTGTAGGTTTCTTCTGCATGACGTAATGTTTCATCAGTTAATAACTTGGCCAAAGCGATAGCCACATAGGACACCATATCCTCCAGCTGTTTGATGATGACTGGAGAAAAGCGGTCTCTTTGGTGGTCATTGAACTGAAAGAGCCCGAAGGTGGCATCCTGGACCCGCAGGGGAATCAATGCCACCGACTCATAGCCCTCGCCATTGCAGCGGTTACGGGTCCGGGCCTGACGATCGGCTTCACTCGTGGTTGCAAGAAGATTCGAAGTACTGTTCGTCCAGAAACTTCCACTTTGGGTAAAAAATGGCTTGGCCGGATCAAACCGTCCGGAGATAATATTACCGCACATGCATTCCAGCACTGGAGAACCCGTACTTTCCCGAAGGAGATCCCCGGGATAATCACGCGCGCACAGTGAATTTTCTGCCCTGACAAAGGCTTCAGGGAAGCCCCGTGTCTCGTAATAGGGAAAATCCTCGCCCCGACGCAGACGCACGCCAACGGCCTCGCAGTGGGTCAAATTCTGGAAGAAAACAACGAGAGCATGCATTAATACATCGAGAGAATTCGATGTATGACATATATGCAGCAGTTCGCGTTCAGCGTCGCGCTGTTCTTGACAGCGTTTCTGCGATATATCTTGCTCGTAGAGTTGTTGCAGGCGTCCATAATCCGCCTGCAGGCCAGCCTCTCGCGCCTCCAGATCAGAAACCCGTTTTCTGAGTTTGGCCAGTTCCTGGGAATCCGAGATACTGAGATTGCTCATGTGTAATCCCTGTATGTACGTTGAAGTCTTCCTTTTTTTGCGTGATTTGACATGTGGCGCCTCAATTATAAAATGGACTTTCCTCTATCAAGCACCTCTCGGATTAGGGCAGCAATATCCTTTTTGGCCAGGGGTTTCAGAGCAAAGCCACGGATACCTGCGGACCTGGCTTTTTCTTCGGAAACCTGGCTGCTGTATCCTGTACAGAGAATGATCGGCAGGTCCGGCCGGATCTGCAGCATTCTCCGGGACAGATCAAGGCCCGTCATCCCGGGCATGGTCTGGTCGGTGATCACCAGATCAAAAGCATCGGGCTGGCTTTGGAAGATGGCCAGGGCCTCAAGACTGCTTGTGCATATCGTCACCGTATAACCCAGTCGTTGAAGCATACTCTGGGCCATCTCCGTTAAAATTTTCTCATCGTCAATAAACAGAATACGCTCATTACCGACCGGGTTGATTGTAACTGGTTTCGCCTCGGGAACGGACGGTTCGGTCATGGCCGGCAGTTTGATATCAAACACCGTGCCTTCCCCGATGACGCTGCGACAGACTATGAATCCACCATAACTCTTCACAATGCCATGGACGATGGCAAGACCCATTCCTGTCCCTTTGCCGACCTCCTTGGTGGTGAAATACGGGTCGAATATCCTCTCCTGTATCTCAGGCGCAATACCCGGTCCGCTGTCGCCGATGGACAGATGGATGAAATTTCCAGGTTGAATATCGGGATGGCCGTCCAATGCCACCTGAGAGAGCACCTCGTTTTTTAAAGAAATTGAAAGAATTCCACCGGTCTCTTCCATGGCATGGTAGGCGTTGGTGCAGAGATTCATCAGTATCTGATGGATCTGGGTCGGATCGGCAACAACCATATTGAGGTCAGGATCAATATCCTGCTGAATGACGATGGTCGTCGGCAGGGACGACCGGAGGAGTTTGATGGATTCCTTGACTATTGCCGCGGGCTGCAGGGGAATCTGTTGGGCTTTTGTCTGACGGCTGAAGGCGAGTATCTGTTTGACAAGTTCCTTTGCCCTGTTGCCCGCCTTGATAACCTGATCCAGATCTCCTGCTGTGACCGACCCGGCAGCGCTATCCTCCCTGGCCATTTCCGCGTAACCAAGGATCGCGCCGAGGATGTTGTTGAAATCATGGGCGATGCCGCCTGCCAGGGTGCCGATTGCTTCCATCTTCTGGGCCTGCTGGAGTTGGGCCTGCAGATGCTTCTTCTCTTCTTCCGACCGCTTGCGCTCGGTGATGTCCTTGACCACACCATCGTAGGATAAAAGTACCCCGGAGGTATTTCTATAGCAGATAATACTATCGCTCACCCAGCGTAATTCCCCATCCTTGCGGATGATTTTATGCTCAAGAGGCGGGATGTTCTGTCCCGCCAGCACCTGTTGAACACGATCTATGAGCACCAGGCGATCATCGGGCGTGACCATATTGAACCAGAGATACGGGTCAGCGGCAAACTCCTCCGCCGAATATCCCGTTACCATCAGGCAGGCCGGGCTATGCTTCGTCTCCAGGGCACGGCCGTTTTCAACACGGACAGTGTACTGGTAGTCTGCAAGGCCCTCGGTGATGCGCCGGTAACGGGACTCGCTCTCCGACAGGGCCTGTTCCGCCCGCTTGCGGTCTGTGATGTCAAAACTCAATACGACAAGGGACACAACATCGCCGTTGGTATCAAAAACAGGAGAAAAAGCAACCTGGAGCCAACTCTGCCCAGAGACAAGATCAAAGGTATTTTCGTAGAAAATCGCTCTCCCTTGTCGTGCTGCATTAATAAATTCCAAGGCGAATTGATACTTCGTCTCCCCAAGAATTTCTTTGACATGACTGCCGATAATCTTTTCTCGGGGAATCCCGAATGATTTCTCATATGCCACATTAACAAACTCGTATCGTAATGTATTGGCGTTGACGTAAGCAACATACCCGGGGATATTATCGGCAAGACTTAAGAATCTCTCATTGCTCTCAACGAAAGCCTCCTCCGCGCGCCTGCGCTCGGCCAGCTCCTTTTCCAGTTCCTGGGTACGTTCGGCCACCAGGGCAGCCAATTGGACTTTCTCCTGCTGCTCGCGTCTGTTGGCCTTCCTGATCTTGGCCATGACCGTGATCTGGGCGATCAGCTCAACCTCGTCGAAGGGTTTGGCAAGAAAGCCCTCCGCACCCATTTCCAAGGCCTTGAAGCGACTCTCCTGATCGGTCCTGATGGCGGTCAGGAAGATCACCGGAATAGTTTCCAACAAACTGTTTCCCTTTATTTTACCGCAGACGGCATAGCCATCCATGCCCGGCATGACGATGTCGAGCAGAATCACATCCGGGTCTTCAGCCAGGGCCAACTCAATCCCCTGTCGACCATCCTGAGCGGTCAGGATTCTGGTGCCGGGCAATCTGTCCGATACCACTGCCTTGAGCGTTGTCAGGTTATCCCGGTTATCGTCGATGGCCAATATTGTCAGGTCACGCATCGCCATGGAGCACCTCACTCAGGGTTTGCATGAGCGCTTTCTCGTCTATCGGCTTGGAGATGTATCCATCGAAGCCATGGGACAAAATTTCCTCCCGGTCACCCTTCATCGCACTCGCAGTGACGGCCACCACCGGAATATGGCGCAGCGTCTCATCTTCCCGGATAGCCGCCAGCGCCGCAAAGCCATCCATAAAGGGGAGCGCCAGATCCGTCAGGATCAGATCCGGCAGATGCCGCCTGGCCTGCTCGATGGCCGCCCGGCCATCCTCCGCGGCGACGACCTGATAGCGCTCCGCCAGTAAGGCCCGAGCCGTCTTCAGGTTATCCGGGTTGTCCTCCACCACCAGGACGACGGGCGGCACCCGGCGCGGCCTGTTCAGTCGTGGCCGTGCAGGCAAAACAGGCTTTTCCGGAGGCGGCTCGAGCATCCTCGCCACTGCCTGCAGCAGTTCTGTCTTGCCGATATCGCCTTTCTGGATCAACTGGTGGATATTATTTCCGGTAAGAAAGCTCAGCTCCTCTTTGGTGACGTGCTTGGCCGTGAGGATGAGCACCGGCAGTGGGGCCGTCCGCTCCGCAGCGCGAATCTGCTTGAGCACTTCGAAGCCGTCCATCCCCGGCATCATCAGGTCGAGGATTACAGCATCGGGCAGACAACCTTCGACATACGCCAAGGCGTCAAAGCCGTTGCGCGTCACCTGCACTCGATACCCCTGTTCACTGAGGATGTCGATCATCTGAATCACTGCGGGTTCGCTATCCTCCACGAGAAGAATGCATTGACCCCGGCCGGCGACAAGGTCTTGCCGGTCGGCCGCATCTTTTGAGTTGCAGCCTATGTACGTACCTCCCCCCACACCAGGCAGGGAGAGACTGAGCGGCAATCTGAGGGTAAAGGTCGAGCCCTCGCCGGGTGAGCTTTCAACCGTAATGTTACCCTGCAGAAGGGTGGCATATTTTTTAGCAATAGCCAGGCCAAGTCCAGTGCCGCCGTATCTGCGCGAGGTGCCTTCATCGGCCTGCCGAAACTCCTCGAAGATGCGGGGAAGATGGTCGGCGGCGATCCCTATACCCGAATCGCGAACGGCCACCAGGATCTCCTTGTCCACCAGCCGCGCCGAAACCTCCACCGAACCGGCGTCGGTGAATTTCACCGCATTGCCGATAAGATTCTGCATAATATGCCGGAACTTATCGGGATCCGTGGTGATCGACGGCAGATTCTCATCTATTTTGTTTTGCAGGGCAATGTCCTTCTCCCGTGCCTGGGGATGAATCATATCCACAACCTCGCCGACCAGCGCCCGCAGGGAGAAACGGGCCGGGCTGATCTCCATCCGGCCGGATTCGATACGGGAAAGATCAAGGATGTCGTTGATCAGGGCCAGGAGATGCCTGCCGTTGCGCTCGATCACTTCCAGGTAGTCAAATTCCTCCTCGGGGATTTTCTTTGCCAGCCTGCGGCCCAGCACGCTCGACAGGGCAATTACCGAGTTCAGCGGCGTACGCAGTTCGTGGCTCATATTGGAGAGGAAGGTGCTTTTCATCCGGTTGGCCGCGTCCAGTTGCTTCTTCTGCATCTCCAGTTCGGTATTCTGGTGGGTCAGCTCGTCGGCCTGGGCGACCAACTCCTGCTTCTGCGCATTGAGCTCGCGGTTTTGATGGTCAAGTCGCTCGGCCAGTTCCTGAACCTCCCGGAAGGCCAGGACGCCGTTCATCCGGGCCGTCACGGTGGTTAAGACCGTCTCCAGCAGCCGGACGGCTTTTTCGTCATAGCCGCGGATGCTCGCAAGAGAGATCATCGCCATAACATGCTGCCCGGCAAAAAGTGGCAGGGTGATGATCTCCCGGGGGATAAGATCCCCTGGTACTGTGGTAAAGGTGAACCGGGTGTCCTCGGGAATATCGGTAAGCCGCTGCATCTTCCCGGTGGCTAAGGCCGCGCCGAACTCGCCTTCATGTGCCACCGCCGAAAACGAGGCGCGCCCATCGCCTGATAGGCCGATAGATTCGAAATGTTCAAATACCGTCCTCTGCGGATTCAACAGATACACCGCCCCGCTCTGGGATCCGGTCTGTTCGACAAGCTCTTTGATCAGCTCCCGGCAGAAGGAGCGCGCCTCTATTTCCCGAAGCATCACACCGGCAAGTCGCGCCGCCTGTTCATTGATAAACATCTGCGTCTCGACGGTTTCGGCCATCTCGTTGAAGGCGGCCGACAACACACCCAACTCGTTTTCTGCAAAATAGCTGCTCCGGCTGTCCAACCTACCAAGGCGGAACTGTTCCGCAGCCCTGGTCAGGTTCGCCAGCGGTTCCTTGATGCCTCGTAACAGATGCCAGGAGACAAAGAAGGAGATGAGGAGGATGGCCACGATAATGATGGCCAGGTAGCGGTTCAGAGCGATTTTCTTCTCCGTAGCCATACGGTAGAGCTCGTCGCTCTTGGAGCCGGCAAAGTCACCTATGCTATCTATATGACTCTTCAAATGATCAGTAGTACCGCCATCGGCAGCGCCTGTCTTGGTGCGGGCCACAGCTTCGCCCGTCTTGCCTGAGCGGACTAATCGGATTGTCTCGTCGTGGAAGACGTTCAACTTGACAAAATCGCTTTCCAGGGAGGCAATGTCGGTGCGCGGACCGAGATAGCGGTCATAGATGATGGCCAATTGCCGCGAGGCATCGATCTTGCTGGTTTCGACGTCCTGCAGGGCAGCGGTTATCTCCTGGTCGTTTTCGGCCAGCAGCAGATCCCGCATTGCCCGGCGGATATTCTGCATGTCGGCTTTGAGCATTCCCACGGCCCTGCTGACCTGGAATGGATGCGTATAAATCGACTCGGTCTGCGACCAGAGCAGATCCGTCTGTATCCAGGCCGTTGCGCCAAGGAGTACCACGAACGCGAGAATGAGCCCCAGGCTCAGACGCAACTGCGTGCGGATTCTTATATCCTTCAATTTCATTCAATACTCCTGTTTCAGATTGTTTAGACCGTCAGACAGTCGACTATCAAGAACTCAAGTATACCATAAAGGCAGCGTATGTTTGTATGAGAGAAACGCCTCCGTTCTATTCGTTTGAGGAGTTACCATCTTTGACGAATATGGCTGCGGGGAGTGCCGCCCGGCGAAAACCGCCGGCACCTTCGACAATCCTCCCTTCCGTCTCATCGGTGACAAGATATCCACCGGAGGCCAGACAGCGCCGCACTTTGCCCAGAATCAGCGCCTGCATCTCCGGCCGATAATAGATGAGGACGTTGCTGCAGAACACGAGATCAAAATTCCCGAAAATGCTCTCCGGCGGGCAGACCGTGCTCTCATCCAGCAGATCATAGACGGTGAAATCCACACGGTCCATGAGCCGATGGGCGATAAAGAAAGACCCTTGCCGTCGATAAAAATACCTGCGAAGATGAGACATACGCACGTTTCCGACGGCCTCCTCAGAATAAAGGCCGGTGCGGGCCACTGCCAGGTCGGGCGCGAACCAGTCGGTTGCAATGATACGATACGGGATCGATGTCTCCCGAGTCCTGTTTAAGTCATCCAGCAGGATGGCAAGCGACCAGGCCTCCTGCCCGGTGGCACAACCGGCCGACCAGACTCGAATCTCGCCCCGCCCTGATTTCTCTTTGGCCTCAAGGAGGCCGGGCAGGATCAATCGCTCGAGTAGCGCGAAGGCGAGGCTGTTGCGGAAAAACTCACTGTAGCCGATATGCAGTGACTGCAGAAGGGCCTCGGCCTCCGAAAAATCCTTGGCCAGTCGCTCCCCATAGGCTGCTGCGGTCTCCATCGATGCGGAAGCCCTTTTATCCAGGGTTTTGGCCAGAAAAGTGGCATTGAACGGGAAGAGGTTCAAACCATGGACCTTGCGAACCAGGCCGACCAAAGCGACCAGTGCTTCTTGCGACCAATGAAGATCGCCTATTGACTCCAATTGTGTAGCATTGTCCATATTCAGTAATATTTTTTAGTGTCAGGAAATTATTTTCTAGCTTTGTCCCAGCGCCTTCCTGACTTTGGTTGCCAGGTCTCTTTTTGAAAATGGCTTCTGAATGAAATGAACCCCCTCATCCAGTATTCTATGCTGATCTATTACATCAGACGTATATCCCGACATGAAGAGGCATTTAAGGTGCGGATAGCCTGGCAGCAGTTTTTCGGAAAGATCCCGGCCATTCATTTCAGGCATGATTACATCTGTGAGGAGCAGGTGAATCTCCCCGGCAAGTTCACCAACCACCCGGATGGCCTCCCCTGGACTGCCTGTTGTCAGTACGGTGTATCCAAGGCGTTCAAGCATCGACGCAGTCATTTGCAGGATCGTCGGTTCGTCCTCCACCAGCAGAATTGTCTCATGGCCGCCCACGGGAGGCTCAAGCGCGCCGTCTGTTCGCATTTGGTCTGTTACGCCTCTATACCGGGGCAGGTAGATTGAAATGGTTGTTCCTTGTCCAGGCTCGCTGTAGACATTGACGAAGCCGTTGTTTTGCTTTACCGCACCATATACGGAGGATAAACCCAGGCCGGTTCCTTTGCCAACACCTTTGGTAGTGAAGAAAGGTTCAAAGACGTGAGAGAGCGTCTCTTTTTCCATTCCGCAACCATTGTCACTCACAGCGATTCGCACATACTCCCCAGAAACCAGATCCCCTTGAGCGGAGCAGGATTCCTTTTCCAAAGTCCTGTTTTCCGTCTCAACGGTCATTTTGCCAACACCTTTAATGGCATCTCGAGCATTAACGCAAAGATTGGCCAAAATCTGGTCGATCTGCGATGGATCGACTTTAACCGGCCAGAGGCTGACCCCGGGCAACCAGGCGAGATGGATGTCCTCACCAATGAGTCGTCGTAACATCTTGAGCATTCCTTCCACAGTCTCATTCAGATCAAGCACCCTGGGTATAACGGTTTGTTTGCGTGCAAAAGCCAGCAGTTGTCGGGTGATATCAGCGGAGCGTTCGGCCGCCCTGCGAATTTCTTCCAGGTTGGCAAAAATCGGTTGCTCCGGATCAACCTGATCCATGGCCATCTCTGCATGTCCCAGGATGACACCTAGCATGTTGTTAAAGTCGTGGGCTACACCACCTGCAAGCTGACCTACTGCTTCCATCTTCTGGGCCTGCTGGAGTTGGGCTTCGAGCTTGACTTTCTCCTCTTCGGCTCGCTTGCGTTCGGCGATGTCACGTCCAATACCCAGCACACCGATAAGCGTTCCCCTGTCATTATACATCGGCGTTTTGGTGGTCTCCAATAGGGCGCGATGACCATTGTCGGCGAAGGTGACCCATTCCTCATTGCTAACTGGCTCTCCTGCTGCAATGGCCTTACGGTCATTCTCCCGAAAGAACTCCGCAAGGTCCCGGTCCACAAAATCAAAATCTGTTTTCCCTATGATTTCATCTTCTCTGGCGTCGAAGAGACGCTCAAATATTCGGTTACAGGAAAGATAAACACCATCTTGATCTTTCAACCAGACCAAATCCGGGATAGTCTGCACCAGAGTGCGAAGGTGACTTTCACTTTTATACAATTCCTCCTCCGACTGTTTACGCTCAGTGATATCCTGATTGATGCCGACGGAACCGATAATCCTCCGCTCATCGTCCAGAAGAGGTGCTGCTGAATTGAGGATAGTCTTGTACGTGCCGTCAAAGCACTCGATTTTAATCTCTTGGTTTATTAATGACTCACCTGCCTTGACCGCCCTGGCCATGGCCCATTCCTCTGACTCCACTCGTTTGCCGGTGTCGGACCACCAGCCTTTGTATTCTCTATACTGATCAATGCCCAAATAGCGGACACCTGCCCATATTTTTTCTCCGGCAGTGTTGCCCATAATGATTATGCCGTTCTCATCCGCGACCCAGACGCCGACAGGCAGAGTATCAAGGACGGTATGGAGAAGCGATTTCTCCTGACTGATTTCTTTCAGCAAAGAAACGTTTTTTTTCTCGAGAACTTGCGCTTGAATTCTGTTTTCTAGAATAACTGCCAGAAATTTAAAGGCACTTCGAAACACGGCGCACTCAGTTTCTCCGGCACCAGGATTCTCTGCCATAACAGTGTATCCAAAGGACGAATGGAGCGTTGTAATGGGAAAGATGCGGCATTCAGGAACCCCAGGAGGCAAACGATCAGCATACGCGAAGATAAAATCCTCTTCGAGTCCGTTCAAAGACTCTACGAATTTTGATCTTACCGAATCGGGATCAGATATCTGCGACACGTATGCGAGAGCTAACAGGATTTCGTGTGACAGCCTGTTCATGGTTTTTTAATGGCCTTCAGGAATTCCGGTGCGTGTTCCGCCAGCCATTTCTCGGGGTGAACAAAATAAGGATTCTCAAAGATTCCGCCGCCCATAATTACGAAGGGGTGGGTCTGTAGAGCCCTCATGATGGTAGAACCAGGAAAACGAGTGACATCATAGAGACAGATACTGATCCAGGGTTTTTTCCAGATGAAGGTGTTGAGAATTGATTCGTATGCCATGAGATGTTCAACCCCCGGAATTTTCTCAAGGGACCAACCCATTTCCGCCGTTCCCCGAACATTCCTCATCCCGACGCGCAGGTTCTGATCCCAAATATCGTCATGGGCCTTCAGCATATCAGTAGGAGAAAAATATCCTTCTGGATGGTACAAGTCGCTGGAATGTAAAAGAATAAAAGAGTCAGGGTCGGGAAGGGAAGGGATATCCGGACAAAGTGTGTGGACGCTGTCAAGCGCATGATTATGATCAGCCTCACCAGGACAACAGATAAGAAGCTCACTTTCTCGAAGACCCTGAGCTAGAAAACCAAACATAATCGCGTCCCGTTCCGCCTTGGATTCGTAGAGTCCGCAAATATGCGTGCCCCAATTGCAGGTGTACCCGCCGAATCCCAGGTTCATAACCGCCAGATCCGATGTTTTCAGGTGCATTGCGTCCTCCCTTCCATAAATAGTCAATAAAATCTGATTACAGAGACTTGAGCCGTCAGCCGGTTCCCTTGCAGTGTCAAGAGCCCTTGCTCTTTTCACTCTCCAGCGCCTCTCGTACTTTATCCGCGAGTTCTTTTTTAGAAAATGGTTTCTGGATGAAGCAAACCCCTTCATCGAGCACGCCTTGTCTGGCGATGATATTGGCTGTGTAGCCGGACATGAAAAGGTGCTTCATTCCTGGTTGGCACTCCAAAAGCCGTTGCGCCAGATCCCTTCCGTTCATCTGAGGCATGATCACATCAGTCAGGAGAAGGTGAATTTTGTCACCGAGTTCACCGGCCAGAAATGTTGCCTCATCCGGAGTACTCGCTGCCAGCACTGTGTAGCCCAAATGCTGGAGCATCATTGTGGTCATGTTCAGAATCGTTGGCTCGTCCTCCACCAGCAGGATGGTTTCATGACCACGCAAGGCAGGCTCCAGCACCTCTTCTGCCTGTGCCAACCCGGCTGTCGCCACATGCCGGGGCAGGTAAATGGTGAAGATCGATCCTTGTCCCGGTTCGCTGTAGGCGTTGATAAAGCCATTGTTCTGTCTGATGGCGCCGTACACTGTTGCCAGACCGAGACCGGTTCCTTCACCGACACCTTTGGTGGTGTAGAACGGTTCGAAGATATGGGACAGTGTTTCCTTGTCCATGCCATGACCGTTGTCGCTCACGGTGATCCGCACATACTGCCCGGGTACAAAGCCGTTGTGAACAATGCAGTATTCCTCATCGAATGTGCTGTTTCCCGTTTCGACAGAGATTTTCCCGACGCCTGCAATAGCATCCCGGGCATTAACACAGAGGTTGGCGAGGATCTGGTCGATCTGCGATGGATCCATTTTGACCGGCCAGAGACCCACGCCGGGCGACCATTCCAGATTAATGTCTTCACCAATGAGCCTTCGTAACATCTTGAGCATCCCTTCCACGGTCTCGTTGAGAAGAAGCTCCTTCGGCACAATAGTTTGTTTGCGGGCAAAGGCTAACAGCTGTCGAGTAATATCGGCGGAGCGGGTTGCCGCTTTGCGGATTTCTTCCAGGTGTGTGAAAAGCTCTTTGGGCCGGTCTATCTGATTCATTGCCAGTTCGGCATGTCCAAGGATTACCCCAAGCATATTGTTGAAGTCGTGCGCTACCCCGCCTGCCAATTGCCCTACCGATTCCATCTTCTGCGCCTGCTGGAGCTGGTCTCCGAGTTTGGCTGTTTCTTCCTCTGCTCGCTTTCGCTCCGTGATGTCCCGGAATTCGGTCACTCGGACAGAACGCCCCTTATACGGGATGGTCGTACCACGGATACTGAGGGGATATTGGGTGCCGTCTTTGCGGCGGCCTTCGACTTCGTAGCCTTGGTCAAAGCCACGGCGAATATTTTGCATCACCAACTCACGCCATTCAAGGGCGATGAGGTTGAGACCATCCATGCCGATAAGCTCTTCAAGAGTATAGCCGGTAATCCCTGAGAGACCCTGATTGCAATCTAAAATTATTCCCTGGTCATGTATTACAATACCACCAAAAGATGCATTATGAAGCGCTCTGAAGCGCTCCTCGCTCTCCCTCAGCGCCTCCTCAGACCGCTTGCGCTCCGTGATGTCCCGAATTACCAGGACCATGCTAAGAGGCTGTCCTTCGGCGTTGCGAATGAACTCGTTGTTTACCTCAATGTCGAAAGTGCTTCCATCAGAACGTAATCCACGGTATTCATTGGCCCCTCTTTGGCCCCCTTGGAACATTTTGGCTATGTTGGATAAAGCGCGATCCCGATCCTCAGGGACGATGAAATCAAGGAGCAAACGCCCCTGTATGCTGTCTTCCTGATTGTACCCAAACATTGTCATGCCGACTGGCGATACCATGAGGATCTGTCCCTCCAGATTGGCGATCGTGATATCGTCGGGACATGCATTGAGAATGGATCGGTAACGCTCCTCACTCTCCCTCAGTGCCTCCTCGACCTGCCTGCGCTCGGCGATGAACCGCGCTTGCTGGACATTCTGATAAGCGGCACTGGACAATTGATTAACAAAGGTGAAGAGGACCTGGGCAATAGAGCCAAATTTCTTGCGCGACATGGAGGGCACTGCTTGGTAGGCCTCCATAAAGGCCTCCTCGTTCGTACCGATTTCGCTCGCATAAGCCCGCATATTTTCTTCATTTTGGGTTTCGTTTCTCACCTGGCCAATCAACCAGTTTGCGATATGCCGCCCCCCTACGTTGATGCTGACTCCGGCATCCCATAGCCCTCCACTGAGGCATGGCTGCACAATGGGGCCATCTGGGTGATAACGTCCAATGGCAGCATCGGATTTGTAACAGTTCAAGCAGCCTGTCTCTGTTTTACGAATAATCTCACTGCAAAGATGTGTAAAATTGCTTGGGGCAGTGATTGGCGTCCCGTCAAGATGCGTAATGATGGAAGCGACACCCGTGGCCGCAGCGAACTCATCCTGGATACGTTGAAGTTCATCGAGGCTGAACAGATCTTCAAGAGCAATAACAATCTTTTCGATTGGTTGTGACGGCATGATCTTCCCTGTTTTAATCAACCCCTCGGCCCTGAGAGATCAGAGGAGTTCCGCATCGTGTCTTTATGGTCAAGCCTTTTAAAACACTCGGTTTCACAGAACCCCTAGTCTGCAATTTTCAGTGAGTGCGATCGGTCTTCAACATACCTCAATGCTTTTGTGTGTTAACATTTAAGACACATTTTCATATACTTTAACCTTGAACTGCCCTACAAGACTTTTAAGTTGTTCGGCCAATTTCGATAGCTCAGTAGCACTGGCCTTGACTTGATCGCCTCCGGTGTCGATTTCCCCCGCCGCCGCGTCCACACCGGCGATATCATGTGCCATGGACTGTGAGACTGATGCTGTCTGGGCAACGTTTTCATTGGCTTCCAACACACCAGCCGAGGCCTGGGCGATGTTGTTGGAAATATCTTTTGTTACTGCTGCCTGCTCTTCGATAGCCGTAGCGATACTGGCCACCAATTGACCGACCTCGCCGATTACACTGGTGATTCTTTCAATGTCTGCAATAGCATTGCTTGTCGAGCTTTGTACCCCACTGATCTTAGCCTTGATGTCCTCGGTCGCCACCTCCGTCTGTTTGGCTAGCTCCTTGATTTCATTGGCTACAACGGCGAATCCTTTGCCTGCATCCCCGGCTCGTGCCGCTTCGATCGTGGCATTCAGCGCCAGTAGATTGGTCTGCGATGAGATATTGGTGATGGTTTCGGTCACCTTGCCGATTTCCTGAGCTGCTTGGCCAAGTTGCTCCATAAGCAGGGAAACCGAAGCCGCCTGCACTCCCGCATCGGCGCTGATGGCCCGCGCTTTTTCAGAGCTGGATGCAATCTCACTAATCGTGGCACTCATCTCCTCTGTGGCACTGGCAACAGAAGAAAGGTTGGTTGATGCCTGCTCCATGCTCGCTGCAACCGAGGTAGTGTTGGCACTTGATTCCTCGGCAGCTGCCGCCACAGTGGCAGTCTTGCTCGACATCGTCTGGAGGCTCTGTGCCATTTCCGCACTCACTGCTGAGAGTTCCGTTGCCGATGAGGCCACGGTTTCGGCATTCCCTGCAATGCTGCTTATAATGCTCTGGAGTCTCTCGATGAAACGGTTGAAATAGGTTGCCATATCCCCAATTTCATCCTTACTGGTCACCTCGAGTCGCTTGGTCAGGTCACCTTCGCCTTCGGAAATATCCTTAAGCATGTATGCCATACGGCGGATGGGGCGAACGATACCTTGGGTGATGAAAAAAATCAGCGTCAGACTAATGAGGATGCCGATGATCCCGCAAATAGACAGAATCCGGCTGGAGCTATTCAGAATATGTTCTACGCTGACAGAACTTTTTGAGGTTTCATCTATCCCTGCAACAGCGGTAACTTCGGCCGATGTTGAAACGGCATTTCCTATTTCACTGCGTTTTTTGCCAAGGTCAGTCAAGGTGGCATAGTTTGTAACCAGTTTTTTCATATTCGTTTTATAACCGGCACCAGCCATTCTGATGTCTTCCAGTTGTGACTTGGTGATTTTACTGGTGGTTGTTTTCTGAATCGCGTTTAACGAGTTTTCCATCTCTTCAAATTTTTTCGCTGACTTTTCGATAATTTTGGGATCTCTTGTCAGTTGCCCTTTTAAAGTATCCAACTGTATGACATAACCAAGTTGAATGATATCATTCATATCACTTATCTTTTCAAGCTGATCTTTCAAGGAAGTTGGATTCGCCTCATTGTGTTTCGTTTCAGCGGTAAGTGCTTTGTTCTGATCATCCACAAAATCCAAACAGGACTTCATAAACTCCTGAGCTGCAGACTCAAGTTTTTTTCGGATAGCTTGAATTTCCTTAACTGTTTTCTCCGTATCGTTTACCAGCTTTTCATATTCCAGGAGCTGAGCCGAGGCTTTGGCTGTATTTTCTTTTAGAAGTTTCAATTCAGGAAATTTTGTGGTCAACTTATCTGCATCTTGGAGGATTTGTTTCACATTTTCCAAGTGTTCGCGGGAGGTGGACAAGGCGGCTTCATCATAGGCGGCATCATATCCATTCATGGAGGAAACGGCTCTGGAGGCTGCGCGCTCTGCACTGCTGGCGAGGCGCGTTTCCGGCATGTACTGATTCGATAAAACCTTTGCCTGTCCGGATACACCTTTCATGACGTAGAGTGCTCCTCCCGTCAATATTATAGCAACGAACAGAACAACTCCGAATCCAGCGAATATTTTTGAGCTGAGTTTCATGCTATGCCCCCAATGTCATCGACTGAAGTATAAAGCTTGCGTCAGTTCATGAATGGTTTCTCTAGAGAGAGACCTTCCTCCGTTGTTAGTCTATTTTTTATAGATTCCGCAACCAACGATCAGATCGCCCGACCTTTCGATATACATGGACTTGGGTTCGATCTCTTTGGATACCGGGTTCATGAATTTATAATCCTGCCAGGCGGTTGTCTGCTTTTTCATCAGTTCTACACGCTCTTTCATGTATTCCTTGCCATCGGTGTCTTTAAAATCGATTAATTCCTTGCCGACCATATTTCCTTTTTGTCCATGGGCCAGGCATTTTGCTGTCATGTCATAGACCACAACATAAAGATCGCGGTCGGCAAACTTGCCTTTAGGATTACTGATCTCTTCAAATGCCTTTTCATTGCCATTCGCTTTGATGTATTCGATGGCTTTTCTCACCATTGCGACAGCTTCCTCTTTCGTGCCTTGATCGGCTGCGCTTGCAAAACCTGTTAAATAACCAATCGATAAAAATGCTGCTACCCATGTGATAATTGCCAGTCTTTTCATAAGATTTCTCTCCTTTTAATGGTTTTCTACTTATGGTTTTTACCGACAGAAGATTCAGCTTCTGATGGTAGCCAGGTCCGTAATTCCCCTTTTTAAAATTATTCCGAAATCAACACACTCTGTGCTGCGGACACGGCAGACTTTTGAGTCCGTAGGACCTTATGCCTACTTATTGAACAAATTTCCTTGTCTCTTCAGGCTCTGCCAATCTATTTTCCATATGGCCGAAAACAATTCCGCTCAACGTGCAATTGAAATTTAAAATCTCAAAAGAAGGGAAGCAATATTGATGCCAGTTAACGCCGCCCTGGCTCTGTGGGAATTATCTATTACTTCCTGTAAAAATCTCTTGCAGAAGCCGGTACAATGTCCAGAATTTCTTTCAGTAGCTACTCTCAGCTGACAGGTTATCTGATGATACGAACTGCAAACCCGTCCTCAAATCGATCGTTTAATCTCTCGCAGGGGGTTCAATCGTAAAATCATCTCGCCTTATTAGTGTGATTTAGACATAGCCAGCGAAGCTAAAGAAGTTCAACACATCAGGAGGAGATGAGCTGTAGCTTGATAATTAATTTCAAACAAAGGAAGGATAGGAGGTAGAAAAGCCACCCCAATGAATTGAAAACTCAAAAATTTCCATATTATTGAATGTCTTGTTTATAACTAACAACTTGAAACTAGAAAAAATTATCCTAAGGAGGTAACTTTACCTCCTTAGAGTATTCCGTTATTCCTGTCGCGCGAAAGCTGTGGCAACATATCTTCGTTCGTATGCCGGCATTTTCACTGCGTCGGCTGAACATGCGGTAAACATCCGGTTGCGACATGGGCTTATCGGACAGCTGACATGTACGGCCTCTTGATGTCCTGAAAAGAAAGCACAGAGGTCTTGCCTTTTTTGACGACATGCTCAACCCGCTTTACCAACCTGTAGGCTGTCGGCCTGCTCATCGACCAAAGCGGTGCTGTCAGATCCTTCTGGCGTTTCTGGGTAGAGGCGAGTACTGAGACCATAGGATGTACTGGATCCTTCCTGCATGTTGACGATTTTAAAGGCTATTCCAGGGAGGCGTTCGGTAAGATATTGTGCCGTGGGCGACCATTCTTTCAGACATTCCTCAACGCCTCTTCGGGCAAGCACTCCGATTTTGATGGTCGCCGGAGTATCTTCCTCCGCCCGGATACTGCGGATCTGGCTGAAAAAAAGGCGAGCAAAAGAAAGCCTAAGATAACATATTTCCTTCCCTTCATACGCCACACATGGGAAAAATTTGGTCAATTGATAAACATCCAGGTATTTTATTCATGAAAAAGACTTTCCTTCATCAAGTATCTTCCGGATCAAAACGGCGATGTTCTTTCTGGCAAGAGGTTTCAAAGCGAAGCCTTTAATTCCGTAGGATCTGACCTTGTCTTCCGAGATCTGACTACTGTATCCCGTGCAGAGGATGATCGGCAGATCCGGCCGGATCTGCAGCATTCTCCGTGCCAGATCAAATCCTGTCATCCCAGGCATGGTCTGGTCGGTGATCACCAGATCAAAGGCCTCAGGTTGGTCTTTGAAGACAGCA
>CAIUQR010000134.1 GCA_903901335.1 uncultured delta proteobacterium
TAAGAACAGCTACGACACATCCAGTCTCAGGACTGGTGTTATGGCCGGCTCGACCTGCCCGGTCGAGGTCATGAAACGGGTGATCAAGGATATGGGGGCAGGGGAGATGACCATTGTCTACGGGCAGACAGAGGCCTCCCCCGGCATTACCCAGACCCGGGATCATGATTCCCTGGAGTTGAAGACCACCACGGTCGGCAAGGCCCTTCCCAACGTCGAGGTCAAGATCGTTGATCAAACGACGGGAGAGGAGAAGCCAATTGGCGAACAGGGTGAACTTTGCACCCGGGGCTACCATGTCATGAAGGGCTATTACAAGAACCCTGATGAAACGGCCAAAGCCGTGGATAAGGACAACTGGCTGCATACCGGGGACCTGGCCATCATGGATCAAAACGGTTATTGTAAGATCACCGGCAGAATAAAGGATATGATCATTCGCGGCGGAGAAAATATCTACCCGCGGGAGATAGAGGAATTCCTGTATACCCATCCAAAGATCAAGGATGTTCAGATCGTTGGAGTTCCAAATGAAAAATATGGAGAAGAGGTTGCCGCCTTTATCCAGGTCAAAGCCGGAGAAAAAATACAGAAGACCGAAATTGCTGAATTCTGCAATGACCAGATATCATTTTTTAAAATCCCCAAATACGTCTTTTTTATCAATGACTACCCGACCACCGCCAGCGGTAAGATCCAGAAATACAAACTTCGGGAGATGGCGACAGATGAGTTGAGCAAAGGGTGATTGCCTCTTTTGCCCTCTCATTCCGCATTGCATTCAAGATGGCGCCGATATGCAGGGGCGTATGCAGCCCCTGCATATTCTGCCCTCTATCTTCTGCCGACGTGTAATCTGCTTGTTCCTGGCGGCCCAGCCGCCAGGAATCGCTTCCGAATGATGAACCTGCAGACGGTTTGTCCACCGCCTGCTATATCAAAAAAAGTAATCGATACACAACCTGAAAAATTGTAGCCGTCAATAATCGCAAGATGTAGAGTAGTCAGGAAAGGTGCTTGAGCCGGGGTGAAAAAAAGAAACCACCTGCCCCTTTTGCTAAGTTGAGCAGAGCTATTAAAACAGGGCAAATTTGCCCGAATACCCCTTCAATATCATATTATCAGGGCGAATCCGTTTGATAATCAGTGGTTATGTAATAAAATAACATGATACAATTATTGATAATAATATTTGGGATATCAATTGGTTTCTACTTCCTGCTCTGGAAAGTAAAGCCAATTAAGAGGCTTTTCTGGGCCTTAACTTTTTTTGTTTTTTGTGCCGCTGGAATCCTAACTATTATTCTTATCTCTGGAGATAAACCAAATTAAGTGTCAGTGATAGTTACACAAGAATTGACTGAAAAAGAAAAAATCAAATACATAACAATAAGTTAAAGCAGATAGCCGAGAAGCACGGGCTTCGTAGCAAGGTCCTTTGCGACGGCGTCTTACCCAAATCGTTGAGCCTGTAGAAAAGGTCTATTTGTGTTTTTTAAGGCCTGGTATCATGTTGAAAACATATGGGGAGAATCTCAAAATTCAATCTACCAACCACTCAACCGTATCAAAAGTCGTTTGTATTATTTGATTTCATTAAGTTGATACCAAATTTAAAAGGCGTGAAATTCTCCCAAAACGGAAAATTAGAAAAAGAGGGACCTCTTTCTGCAGAATCATCGGATGCTGCGGAATCGTCTAATATCAAGGTAAAAAGAGGAAACGCTATGATTCGTTATATCGTCGCCTGGGTTCCAATGCTCTTGATTGCGATTGCGAATGGTGCCCTTCGGCAACTCACCTTTGCGAAAGTTATGACTGGGCCGCATGCACATCAGCTCTCAACCGTGTTGGGCGCCGCATGCATCGGGGTGTTCATCTGGTTCGTCGTTCGCGCTTGGCCCCCAGCCTCAGGCAGACAGGCGTTGTTTGTTGGGCTCATGTGGGTACTCCTCACAGTCGTGTTCGAGTCCTTTATGGGGCTGGTGCTTCAGCATCGCCCATTGATGCAGATTCTGCATGAGTACAATCTTCTGGCAGGCCGAGTCTGGATCCTGTTCCTGGTTTGGCTTGCAGTTACACCATGGGTTTTCTTCCGCCTTCGTCATGCTAAGTGATAAAACCTGAAGAAAAGGAAGCAGGAAGAAGATCAGCCCGATAGTCCAATTGACTCGTAGGCCATTGAATAGAAGGAACAAGCATGAAGAAACTCTTTTTCGGTTTATGGTTGGTAGTAGTGCTCTCAAGCACAGTTCTGGCCGATGATTCCACTGGCATCACGGTTGTTACATTGGCCAAGGCGAGCTCAAGCTGGGACGGAAGGCCATTGCCCTCATACCCGGGAAACATGCCTGAGATAACGATTTTGCGAATCACAATTCCTGCAGGAGCAATTTTACCTTTGCATGAACATCCGGTGATAAATGCCGGAGTCCTTTTAAGTGGAGAGCTTACTGTCATAACTGAAGACGATAAGAAATTGCTTCTCAAGGCTGGAGATCCGATCGTCGAGGTTGTGAATACATGGCATTCCGGAAAGAACACAGGAGATGGTCCCGCAGAAATAGTTGTTTTCTATGCCGGTTCACCAGACACACCGATTACCCTTAAAAAATAGACGCTTTTAATAAATGGAACTCATATCTCTGCCGCCGTCTGTTTGACCACCTTGCCAGGAAGGTAGAGGTTCTAGGATTCCCATGGAATGTTGCGGCCATCTAACTGCTGAGCAGTCAACGATCCTGACCGGAATAAAGCGCATTCTTAAAGCGGGCAGCTGTCGGCCTGGCAGGATATTTCACCGTTGCGCCTGGAGGAAAAGTCTATTTGCGTTTGTTTAAGGCCTGGTTTCATTTGAAAAAACAGGGCCTTCTTCCTGCAGACTCGTTACCAAACGTCAAGATATCCTGCCATATCAAAATATAGTTGTTTGATTCAGCATCGTTACGTTGTTTCGTAGGCGTACGTTCCCGCAGATATTTGATAGAAATCCGTAAAAAATGACCGCGGTCGACTTTCTCCTTGACTAAGAGTTGCGGCGAGGGTAAATCTCGACCGTGGTCGATTTTAGAATAATCAGGGAGGATCGTATGCAGGGGATCAGAGAACAAAAGAAACGAAAGACGCGGAGCGCGATCATGGAAGCGGCCGTCCGTCTCTTCAGCGAGAGAGGCTTCGAGAAGACCAGTATTGAGCAGCTGGCGCGGGCCGCGGGTATAGGAAAGGGGACAATCTACAGCTACTTTCAGACGAAGACGGAGATCTTCCACGCCTTTTGTGAGGATGAACTCGACTTTATTCATAGTGAACTGTTGACGAAGACCAACCCGGATTCCCCGCTGATCGAGCAGCTTATGATCCTCTACATGGGGGAATTCAGTCTGATTGCGGAAAACAAGGAATTTGGCCGCCTGATGATGCAGCAGATGGTCTTTCCCGTGGAGACAGAGCATGCCAAAACACGGGAAATAGATGATCGCTGGCTTGCTCTTGTCTTTTCTCTCTACAGACGCGCCCAGGAACGCAATGAACTGCGCCGGGATATCGATCTCCTCTATATTGCAGGTCATTTCTATGGCCTCTATATCATGGCTGTCTCCGCCTGGTATTCAGGCCGTATCCAGACCGAAGAGGTCGGTTCGGGGATGCGTCTGCTCTTTCAGCAGGCCCTGGACGGGCTCGCGCCCTCTGTTGCAGACAAGGCGCATTATGAGAGTAAAGAACTATGATACAACGGAAAAAGGTTGGTTG
The DNA here is from genome assembly GCA_903901335.1 of uncultured delta proteobacterium. Lineage (GTDB taxonomy): Bacteria > Desulfobacterota > Desulfobulbia > Desulfobulbales > Desulfocapsaceae > CAIUQR01. The sequence continues at coordinate 3,751 of CAIUQR010000134.1, forward strand.
ACGCATGGAAAATCCTAACCGGAAAAAGAAAGTGACCCTTGTGGTTGTGACGGCATTGCTTCTCCTCAGCGCTGTCTGGTGGCGTGCAGGCGCCACTCATACGGATGATACGACCAAGAGTGCCGGGACATCTGCGGTCAAGCCTGCCCTGACAGTAACCACGACAACCCCTTTTCTCGCCGAATGGCCTGAAAAATTGAGCGCCAACGGTAACATAGCCGCATGGCAGGAGGCTTCGATCGGGGCGGAGGTGATCGGTTTGCGGCTTACCGAGGTGAAGGTGAATGTCGGCGATACTGTTCGTCAGGGACAAGTCCTGGCCGTTTTTTCAACCATGACGGTCAAGGCTGATGTGGCCCAGGCCCAGGCCTCAGTAGCTCAGGCTGAGGCTGTGCTGGCCGAAGCAAAGGGCAATGCCGACAGGGCGCGGCACGCTGCGGCCCCCGGTGCGATCAGCGCCCAGCAGATCAGCGAGTACCTCACAGCTGAGCGTACGGCCTCAGCACGGTTGGAAGCTGCGCGCGCTCAACTGGCCAATCAGCAGACACGTCTCCAGCAGACACAGCTGATCGCACCGGATGACGGGGTGATCTCTGCCCGCACAGCCACTGTCGGGGCCGTGGCTTCCGCAGGTCAGGAACTTTTTCGTCTGATCCGGTTTAACAGGCTCGAGTGGCGGGCGGAAGTGACAGCCGCCGAGATACACCTCCTGCAGGCCGGACAGAAGGCGACGATCCTCGCTCCGGGTGGAATTCAGGCGCGAGGGACGGTACGTATGGTGGCGCCGACAGTCGATCCGCAGAACCGGATGGCCCTCATCTATGTCGACATTCCATCGGATACGGGTCTGAAGGCGGGTATGTTCGCTCGCGGGGATTTCGAACTCAGGCGCAATAAAGTGGTCGCCCTTCCGCAGAGCGCGATTGTCCAACGCGAGGGATTCAGCTTCGTCTATCGCCTTGGAGCTGAAAATAAAGTCAGCCAGACCAAAGTGGAGATCGGCCGCCGTCTGGATCACAGCATTGAGATTATAAATGGATTGGAACAGGATGCAAAAGTCGTGGCCACCGGGGCGGCATTCCTGGCCGATGGCGATACGGTTCGCGTTGTCAGTGCTTCTACTGATCCATCGGGGAGTGTACGATGAACGTCTCCTCCTGGTCGATTAAAAATCCGATCCCGGCGATTCTGCTGTTTGTCCTTCTCACCCTGATGGGCCTGATGAGCTTCAGGGCCATGAAGATCCAGAATTACCCCGATATTGATCTGCCGACCGTCATAGTGACGGCCGTCTTGCCGGGTGCATCTCCCGCACAGATGGAAATAGAGGTCGCCCGCAAAATCGAGAATTCGATGGCGACGCTGCAGGGCGTGAAGCATATCTATGCGAAGGTCCAGGACGGCAGCGCAGTCGTTACCGTGGAATTTCGTCTGGAAAAGCCCACTGCGGAGGCCGTCGATGATGTGAGGGATGCCGTCTCGCGCATCCGTTCCGATCTGCCGGGCGACCTGCGCGATCCGGTCATATCGAAGATGGATCTGGCGGGGATGCCGATCATCACCTGCACAGTGGCCTCCGATCGCATGGATGACGAGGCCTTGTCATGGTTTGTCGACAATATCGTGACAAAAACTCTGCTCTCGGTGAAAGGCGTCGGCGCCGTGGCTCGAGTGGGCGGCTTCACGCGGGAGATCCAGGTGGAGATCGACCCCGACCGCCTGCTGGCACTGAACGCAACGGCAGCCGATATCTCGCGCCAGTTGCGGCAGATCGAACAGGAGGCCCCCGGCGGCCGTGCGGACGTAGGCGACGCTGAGCAATCGATCCGGATGATCGGTACAGTCCAGTCAGCGGCAGAATTGGCCGACCTTGAGATCACGCTTTCCGATGGTCGTCATATCCGGTTGGATCAGATAGCCACCGTCAGGGATACCGTGGCCGAACAGCGTTCCGCCGCGCTGCTGAATGGAAAACCTGTCGTCGGTTTTGAGATAACCCGTTCGCGTGGCGCAGGTGAGGTGGAGGTAGCCGCCGGTGTGCGCTCCGAGATCAGGAAACTTCAGGCCGGACACCCGGAAATCGCCTTTGCCGAGGCCTTTAATTTTGTTGAACCGGTACAGGAAAACTATACCGGATCGATGTGGCTCCTGTACGAGGGTGCGATCCTTGCGGTGATTGTGGTCTGGCTTTTCCTGCGGGACTGGAGGGCCACCTTCGTATCGGCTACCGCTCTGCCGCTTTCGATAATCCCCGCCTTTGCGGTGATGCATATCCTGGGGTTTTCAATCAATATCGTCACATTGCTCAGTCTGTCACTCGTCGTCGGCATTCTTGTCGATGACGCCATCGTCGAGATTGAAAACATTATGCGCCATCTCCGGATGGGCAAGAAGCCGTATCAGGCCGCCATGGAGGCTGCTGATGAGATCGGGCTTGCAGTCATCGCCACCACATTCTCGCTCATCGCCGTCTTCCTGCCGACCGCTTTCATGAGTGGCGTCGTCGGCAAGTTCTTCGTCCAATTTGGCTGGACGGCCTCCATTGCCGTTTTTTTCTCCCTGGTTGTGGCTCGGATGCTCACCCCGATGATGGCCGCCTATATCCTGAAGCCTTTAGCCACGTCCTATCAGGAACCGCGCTGGCTGGGACATTATATGGGATGGGCGGCCTGGTGTCTTGACCACCGCCTGCGCACAACGCTTGCAGTCACTGTGTTTTTCTTCGGCTCATTCGTGCTGGCAGGTCTCTTGCCCAAAGGTTTCATGCCGGCGGATGATCTCTCCCAGACTATGGTATCCCTTGAGCTGCCGCCCGGCAGTACCTTTAAAGACACATTTGCTCTAGCCGAACAGGCGCGGTTGACGCTCCAGAAGAATAAATATGTCCGGATGGTCTACACCGCCGTCGGCGGAGGGAAAACCGGTGGCGATCCCTTTGCTCTGCAAGGGGCGGTCGAGGTCCGCAAGGCGACCCTGACTGTCAATTTGACTCATCGCGATGAACGGCGGGGCGTTAGCAAACAGAAGATAGAAACGCAATTGCGGCAGGCCCTTGAGATGCTGCCGGGCGCTCGTGTCAAGGTGGGTATGGGAGGAGAGAAGTATGACCTGGTGCTGGCAAGTGAAGACGGCCAGGCGTTGGCCGTACACGCCCGGCAGGTGGAGCGGGAACTCCGTTCAATTCCCGGTATCGGCAACGTGACCTCAAGTTCCAGTCTCGTTAGGCCCGAACTTGCCGTTCGCCCCGACTTTGCCCGTGCGGCCGACCTGGGTGTCATGTCGGCCGCAATCGCCGATACGTTACGTATTGCAACTGCCGGTGACTACGATCAGGGCCTGGCAAAACTCAATCTCTCCCTTCGTCAGGTGCCGGTAGTGGTGAAGCTTCAGTCCGACGCCAGGCAGGACATTGATCTGCTGTCACGCCTGGCCGTTCCGGGTGCACGTGGTCCGGTGATGCTGGGTAATGTCGCCCAACTCACCATCGGCAGCGGTCCGGCGCAAATCGATCGCTACGACCGGCTGCGCAATGTCAATTTCCAGATTGAGTTGAACGGCCAGGAGATGGGTGATGTGGAGAAGCGGGTTCTTTCTCTTCCGGCGTTGAAGAACATGCCGCCCGGTGTCAGTGTCGCTCCGGTAGGCGATGCCGAGGCCATGGCTGATCTTTTTTCAGGATTCAGCCTGGCCATGGCAACCGGCGTGCTGTGTATTTACTTCGTTCTGGTGTTGCTCTTCCGCGATTTCGTGCAGCCGGTGTCTATCCTGACAGCCCTTGTGCTGTCCATCCCCGGGGCCTTCATCGGCCTGTTTATCACGAAGACGGCACTGTCGATGCCGGCGATGATCGGCCTGATTATGTTGATGGGGATCGCGACGAAAAATTCCATCCTGCTCGTCGAATATGTTCTGATGGCCCGCCGCGAACTGGGGCTTGGTCGTCGGGAAGCCCTGCTGGACGCCTGTCTTAAACGGGCACGGCCGATTGTGATGACGACCATTGCGATGGGTGCCGGCATGATGCCGATTGCGTTGGGAATGGGGAATGACCCGAGCTTCCGGGCGCCGATGGCCATCGTGGTGATTTTCGGGTTGATTACCTCCACTTTCCTGAGTCTTCTGGTGATCCCGGTAGTCTTTACCTATGTGGATGATGCTATGCAGTGGATACGCGGGTGCATCGGAAAACGCCGTACGGGCGTGCCTGATCTGGAGCCGGGCGCCTCTGTCACGGTCAACTGAAACCTTCAGACTGTTATCTCGACAATGAATTATAGACACAACCTGCTGAAGATCTTCGGACCGGCGCTGGCGGTTCTTTTTACGGCCTGCACCACGGTAGGGCCGTCGTATCAGCCGCCAAGCCCCGCGATGCCTAGCCAGTGGAGCGAAGCCGCCCCAAAGGTCTCTACCTGCGGCGATGCCAAAATGAGTGCCTGGTGGACCCTGTTCAAGGATCCCGTTCTCGACTCGCTGGTGAAAAGGGCGATGGAGGCGAATCAGGATCTCCGCGTTGCCGAGACCCGCATCCGTGAGGCCAGGGCCGAGCGCCGGATGACAGCGGCAAAGGGCAGTCCCGGTGTCGGAATCTCAGGGGCCTACACCAAAAGTCACACCGGGGAAAATACCTCCTTGGGGAAGACGAGTCTTGATCTCTTCCAGGCAGGTTTCGATGTAGGCTGGGAGCTCGATATCTTCGGCGGCATTCGCCGGGCGACCGAGGCGGCCGATGCGATTGTTGCCGCCTCGGTTGAAGATAAAAGAGATGTGCTGGTTTCCCTTGTGGCGGAGGTTGCCAGGAACTACGTCGAGTTGCGCGGGACACAACAACGACTTGCCCTTATCAGGGAAAACAGTGCACTGCAGAAACAAACCGTGGATATGGTGACGAAAAGATTCCAGATCGGCTTTGGCGGCGAACTGGCAGTCGCCCAGGCCCAAACGCAACTGGCGATGACCATGTCCCAGGTTCCTGGTCTTGAGACCACCATCGACCAGACCATGCACCAGCTGGCGCTTCTCCTTGGCCGGAGGCCTGAGGCCTTGCTTCCGGAGCTGATGACGGAGGCAATCATCCCGGCACTGCCTCCCCGGATCCCGATTGCTCTTCCTTCGGATCTGCTCTGGCAGAGACCCGATATCCGCCGGGCCGAGCGTCAGCTTGCAGCGGCGACCGCTGAAATCGGTGTGGCCACGGCCGAACTTTTCCCGAGCTTTTCTCTGGGCGCCCTTATTGGACTTGAGAGCATCGATCTTTCCCGTCTCGTCACCTCCGGCAGCCGTTTCTGGTCCGTTGGTCCAAAGGTGAAATGGTCTCTTTTTGACGGCGGTAAGGCTCGAGCCGGTATCGAGGCCAGCGACAGCCGTCGGGACAGGGCCGAGATAGTCTATGAAAAAACCGTGCTTTCAGCGCTTGTCGAAGTGGAAAACGCCTTGGTTGCTTTTGCACGGGAACAGGAGAAAGAGCGTATTCTGCAAACGGCCGTAGCTTCCGCACAGCGGGCGCTCACGATCTCCAGGAGCCAGTATGAGTTGGGTCTGGTGGATTTCCTGAATGTCCTGCAGAGTGAGCAGTCTTTCCATCAGTCTCAGGACCAGCTTGTGCAGAGTGAACAGCGGCTTTCTTTGGATATGGTGATTCTTTTCAAGGCCCTTGGTGGTGGTTGGGAGGTCCCGGAAAAAGACGAACCACAGCGTATCTCTCAAAAATAGAGAGGATGTTGTCAGGATATACCTCTATCCCTCAGTATCCCTGAAAAGCTCACGGCCGATCAACATCCTGCGGATCTCGCTGGTGCCGGCGCCGATCTCATAGAGTTTTGCATCTCGCAGCAGCCGGCCGGTCGGAAATTCGTTGATATAGCCGTTGCCGCCCAGGCACTGGATCGCCTCGAGTGCCATCCAGGTGGCCTTTTCGGCCGCATAGAGGATCACGGCGGCGGCGTCTTTCCGGATGTTGGAGCCTGAATCCGCTGCCCTGGCCACTGTGTAGACGTAGGATCGGCAGGCGTTCCAGGTTGCATACATATCGGCAAGTTTTCCCTGCATCAGCTCGAATTCGCCGATGGCGCGGCCGAACTGGCGACGCTGATGGACGTACGGCAGGACCACATCCATGCAGGCTGCCATGATGCCTAACGGGCCGCCCGCCAGCACCAGCCGTTCGTAGTTCAAACCGCTCATCAGGACCTCGACGCCCCTGTCCAGCCTACCCAGGATATGAGACTTCGGCACTGCGCAGTTTTCGAAGACCAGCTCGCAGGTGGGGGAGCCACGCATACCGAGTTTGTCAAGCTTCGGGCTGGTCGAAAATCCCGGCATAGATTTTTCCACCAGAAAGGCGGTGATCCCCTGGTGTTTCTTCTCCGGTGAGGTCTTGGCATAGACGACCAGAACATCGGCGTTGGGTCCGTTGGTGATCCACATCTTGGTGCCGTTCAGGATATATTGGTCGCCCTGTTTGACGGCCCTGAGCCGCATGCCGACCACATCGGAACCCGCACCCGTTTCGCTCATGGCCAGCGCGCCGATATATGTTCCTGCAACCAGGTTTGGGAGATAGCGCTGTTTCTGTTCCTCCGTCCCGTTCAGCTTGATTTGATTTACACAGAGATTGGAATGGGCACCGTAGGCCAGACCCACCGAGGCCGATCCCCGGCTGATCTCCTCCATGGCGATCACATGCTCAAGGTAGCCCATTTCGGCGCCGCCGTATTTTTCGGAAACGGTGATGCCCAAAAGACCCATGGCCCCCATCTTCTGCCAGAGTTCAGGCGGAAACCTGTCATTACGGTCAATCTCGGCTGCAAGCGGGGCTATTTCGTGACTGACGAAATCGTGCACCGACTCCCGCAGCAGGTTGGCTGTTTCTCCAAGGCCGAAATTCAACTGAGGAAATGTCTTCATGGCGGCTCCATGGTTCAGGTGTTCAGTTCGGAGAGGTTGGCAAAAAAATCCAAGGCCTCGGGGTTTTTCAGGGCGTCTTTGTTCTTGACCTCCCGGCCGTGGATCACCTTCTGGACGGCCAGCTCGACCTTTTTCATATTCAGGGTATAGGGGATATCCGGGGTAGCGAGTATCCTGGCCGGAACGTGCCGCGGCGAGGCATTGGTCCGGATATTTTTTTTGATCTTCTCCTTCAGGACATCTGTCAGATGAAAGCCCGATTTCATCTTCACGAAGAGGATGATCCGGGTGTCGTTCTGCCATTCCTGACCGACCACGACGCTGTCGTCGATCTCCTCCATCTGTTCCATGATCCGGTAGATCTCGGCCGTGCCGATCCTGACCCCGCCGGGGTTGAGAGTGGCGTCGGATCGTCCGTACATGATGAGGCCGCCCCGTTCGGTGACTTCGATAAAGTCGCCATGGGTCCAGACACCCGGATTTTTTTCAAAATAAGCCGATTTATATTTTTTTCCTTTTGGGTCATCCCAAAAGGAGATGGGCATGGACGGGAAGGGGGCGGTGCAGACAAGCTCGCCCTGTCTTCCCACCACCGGCCTGGCGTTTTCGTCATAAGCAAAGACTTTCATGCCCAGTCCCCGGCACTGGAGCTCACCTTCATAGACGGGGCCCATCGGGTTGCCGAGAGCAAAGCAGCCGTTCAGGTCGGAGCCTCCCGAGATTGAGGCCAGTTGCAGGTCCTGTTTGATCTCCCGGTAAATAAAATGAAAATCCTCTTTCGACAGCGGTGAGCCGGTGGAGAGCAGTGCCTTTAACGGACCCAGATCGAACTGTTTTCCCGGCTTCACCCCGGCATTCTTCAAGGCCGCGATATAGCCGGCGCTGGTGCCGAAGACGGTGATCTTTTCGTCCTGGGCCATCCGCCATAGCGCCTCCGGACCAGGGTGGAACGGATTGCCGTCATAGAGAACCAGGGTGGCGCCCACTGCAAGCGAGGTGGTCAGCCAGTTCCACATCATCCAGCCGCAGGTGGTGAAATAGAAGATGGTGTCTTCCCGTTTCAGATCGGTATGGAGGACCAGCTCTTTCAAGTGGTGAATCAGCACCCCGCCCGCACTCTGGACCATGCACTTCGGCAGGCCGGTTGTGCCGGAGGAGTACATGATATAGAGCGGATGTTCGAACGGCAGCTGGGTAAATTCGATTTCCTGTGTCTCGTTCCGGCAGAAGTCGCCGTAATGGATGGCATTGTGAAGATCGGTGAGATCAGGATGTTCCAGCGTATAAGGGACGACGATGACCTTTTCGATGGAGGGGATCTCTTTGATGATGCCTGCAATCTTGGCCAGGCAGTCGATGACCTTCCCCTTGAAGAAATAGCCGTCGGCGGTAAAGAGGATCTTGGGCCTGGTCTGGCCGAACCTGTCGAGCACCCCTTTGATGCCGAAATCCGGAGAACAGGAGGACCATGTTGCCCCGAGGCTTACGGCGGCAAGCATCGCGATGATCGATTCCGGCATATTCGGCATGAAACCGACCACCCGGTCGCCGGGGACTATTCCTGCCGCTTTCAGCGCAGCGGCAACCTTTGCCGTTGCCGCGTAGAGCTCCTTGTAGGTTAAGGTCCTGCGGACGTTGTCTTCGCCCCGGAATATCAGAGCTGTTGTGTCATCTCTGAAGCGCAGAAGGTTTTCAGCAAAGTTCAGACGGCTGCCTGGAAACCAATGTGCTCCGGGCATCCTGGCGGGATCGTCAATTACCCTCTCATAGCCGTTTGACGCCTTGATCCCGGCAAAACGCCACATCTCGGCCCAGAAGGTTTCAATATTCTCTACAGACCATTGATAGAGGTGATCGTAATCGGTAAAGTGTGTTCCGTAGGTATGGTTCACCGTCTGCATGAACCGGTACATATTGGAATTCTTGATGCGTTGTGCCGATGGTTTCCATAATGGTTTCAACATGGCCACCCTCTTTGTTTGTTGCTCAAAGTGCATAGAGTGCGATTAATTTTTTTTCAGCTGCGCTGTTGCCATCTCCCTCAGCTTGTATTTCTGGATCTTGCCGCTGGCGGTTGTGGGATATTCATTTACAAAGAAGATATATTTTGGAATCTTATGATGTGATATCTGATCCTTGCAAAAGTCGACGATCTCTGTATCCGTCGCTTGCTCCTTGGGCTTGAGTTGGATAAAGGCAGCAACCTCTTCGCCGTATTTTTGACTGGAAACCCCCACCACCTGCACATCTTTGACTTTTGGATGGGTATAGAGGAATTCTTCTATCTCCCGCGGGTAGATGTTTTCTCCCCCGCGGATGATCATGTCTTTAATTCTGCCGGTGATTTTGCAATAGCCGTTTTTATCCATGATGGCAAGGTCACCGGTATGCAGCCAGTTGTCTTTATCCACTGCCTTGGCCGTGGCCTCGGGCATCTTGTAGTAGCCCTTCATGACATGATACCCTCTGGTGCAGAGTTCTCCCTGCTCATCGATGGGCATTTCCATACCGGTGAGCGGATCGACTATTTTCACCTCGACATTTGGCAGTGCACGGCCGACCGTGGTGGTCTTCAGTTCCAGGGAATCTTGATCCCGGGTCTGGGTAATGCCAGGGGAGGCCTCTGTCTGCCCGTAGACAATGGTCATCTCCCCTGCCCCCATATCCTTGATCACCCGTTTCATGACCTCGACCGGGCAGGTCGAGCCGGCCATAACACCAGTCCTGAGACTGGATGTGTCGTAGCTGTTCTTA
>CAIUQR010000135.1 GCA_903901335.1 uncultured delta proteobacterium
ACCAGGGCCCAAAATTCATCGGAAATCTCCCATGTCTGAATGCGTGCCATATATTGCCTCCGTCAATAAGGTTCTTATTGACGGAATGTTAACATGTTATGTTGAAAATACAAGAATATTATTTATAGATAAGCACTTAGTACTTATTCGTAAATAAATCCTGCTTTCCTAAACGCGATTATAGCTGCAGCCATGTGTAACAGCGCTTCATATCTTTCAGCGAGTTTTTCGTATCGTACCAATAGCTTTCTGAATCTGTTAAACCATGAATGGGCAGCCTCAACCGCATACCTTCGCGCTTTGTAGGTTGAATTAATTTTCTTCTCCTGAATTTCTTCTCCTCGTTGTTTGACATGCGGAATGTACAACCGATCTTTGATAGTTTGCTGCGCAGGTTCTCCGGCATATCCTTTATCGGCACAAAGATGTTGAATTGTACCGGTACGTTCGATAATAATTGCATCGAGTACCGTTGCCAGTTGGCTGACATCATGTCGATTTGCTCCGGTTACGACTATCGAGAGCGGGACACCACGCTCGTCCACCAGAAGATATCGCTTGGTGCCGTTTTTTCCCCCTGTCTGTCGGGTTACGACCAACGGTCTCTTGAGCAAGCGGAGCTTTGATCATTTTGCCATTAATGCTTTGCCAACGCCAGGCTATACCTTCCATGTCATCGTATTCTGCAAGGCCAGATCGCCAAAGTGCAAGGAAAAAGCCAGCACGTTGCCATCTTGCAAAATGAGTGTAGATTGCGCTGGGACTGCCGAATCGCTCTTTGGGCAATGCCTGCCATTGGCAACCTGTGCGCAGTACATACATTATGGCCTCAAAAATTTTCCGGGAAGGTATTGGCTTTCTGCCTCCCCCTGATTTACGCTTATATGTTTTTTCCGGATCACGTTCCGGAGAAGGTCCCGATCATCGATAAAAATGGACGTGGCAAATAGGGGTTACCTATGGCTCCTCATGAAGCAGAGCTCTATAAAATCCGCTCCAGTGCGGAACGGGCAAATAGTCGGTTAAAAGAAGATTTCGGCGCCAACCATGTTATGGTCAAGGGGCATACAAAGGTCTCTCTGCATTTGATGTTTGGTGTTATTACCCTCTTTTCAGACCAACTTCTACGACTATTTGGTTAGGTTGTCAAAGATCGGATATGATGACAATGAACAATTTCGAATACTTTCATTTTGCAAGATGCTCATATTACTGTAAATATATTGCAATCTCCAATATTCTGAATTGAAGTATACAAAAAAGCCTACATACTGTAATACTTGTACCATCCTTGGTCTCTCTAACTCCTGCGGTGTGCACATAAAATTCAAATCCGGCGGAACTTTCCGCGAACGCGGATATTTATTCCGTTAATGCGGTATTTGCCAGGCAAACCATCTAGCTTCAACTGCCGAGGAAAACTTAATCAAATATAATATGGCGTAATTATAACACTCATCGTTACAATCTCTAATGGCATCCGTTTTGCGTAAGCTCAGATAGAGGTGGTCCTGTTTTCTCTGTAAAGACAAAGAGCAATGAAGGAGAAAAATGATATGATAAAAAGATACGCAATATGTTTCGCAGTACTATTTGCCACAGGCATAAACTCTGGAGTAGCCCATGCTGGCAAAATCGTCTTGGCTAATGATGAATGGACCTTGTCTGATTTTGCCTATGGAAACATTAACAATACAGACAAACCGGACCAATTTGCTAAAAACGTGGTATCTTGGTTCGACGGTAGTTTAAGCGGAGGCAACCTTCTTGCTTATTCCAGTAATTTCGGACTCACCGGAACAAATCTAAGGAACTCAATAACAACTGCCGGTAACACCTGGACTGTGTCAACAGCAATTACTTTTGATCTGGCAACCTTGTCGACTTATAATGCAGTCTTTTTAGCAGGGAATGTAGCAGATAACAACGTGTTAATCCAATATGTTAATTCCGGAGGGAATGTGTACCTTGCTGGAGGTACAGGTTTGGTAGGTGCCGCTTCTGAGGCAGCCCAATGGAACACCTTTCTAAATGCATTTGGTCTGGGTTTTGATACTTCCTATAATGGAGTAAATGGACATATTATTACAAACAGCACCCATCCGATTTTTAACAATGTTACTTCCCTCTATCAGAGTAACGGGAACAACACACTAGATATAAACCTGGGTGATCCGAGAGGGCAGGTTTTGGTTGTTGACGGGAACGGTAATAGCTTATATGCCGTATACGATTCAGGTAGCAATTCTGTCCCCGAACCCGCTACCATGCTTCTTTTCAGTACTGGCCTGGCTGGGTTAGCCGCAACGCGCAAGAAGAAGACCTGATATCTTTTCCGCCTATCCGGACACATCAAGGCAGGGTCATTCATTTGACTCTGCCTTTCTTTTTTTGTCAAAATGCGAGATAGGTCCTTATTCTTGGAGACAGTTTTTGCAGTTTCTGTTGGCATGAGATGATTATTGGCAATCTGAAGAGAATTCCCGGCTTATCAAGTTGATACTCCTGAGGAAGGTTGCTGGTCAGTATAGGCAACAAAATCCCATCGGCCAAAAGTCCACATCTCTGGACTGGGGAGGAAGTTTGACTTTCAAAATCTGACAATTAAATAGTCATGCCCCTTTTCTCTCCAAAATTATTTCATATCCTTGACGGTTTTCATAGTCTGTTTGCCTGAATGGTCCTTTAATTTTTCTGGGTCGGGGTGCTGTCCATTCTTGTCGATAATGGATGAAACGAGAACATAATTGCAGAGGATGGAGGTAAATCCCTCCGGAATATCTTTGCCTGCGCGCACGGGCGCACAGACATAAGCGAAGTCCTTTTCGATATCCATGACAGCGATGTTTTCAGGTGTTTTTCTTGACGGAGGGATGCACCCTGAATCCAAATCAGACATATGATTGTCGATCAGACTCCCGGGCCTCGGACACTCCCATGCATCCAACGACAGGGAATAGGGGGATTTTTTCTCGAGTTTCGATTTATCCTTGCAATCATGCCAAACTTTTTCGTCCTCAACCTGTCCCGGGTAGCCCCAGCACCAGCCTTTTTTCTTCAAAGCGGAGACAGTCATTTCCCTTTCATTGCAGTATTTCTTTTTTTCATAGGAATCTCCGGATCCGCTACGGCATTTCTCATTCAACAACTTTTCTCTTTCAAGAAGGGCCTTAATGATGGGGTCCTTTGGAGAATCGCTTTCACTCTCAGCATACGAAAAGGACGATACCGAGAGCAAAAACACTGCGAGAAGAAAAACCGGTAAAATTTTTGTCATTGTATTCTCCTGTTTTGTTTCATTTCAGTCAGGTTTATTGATTGCTTTTTCCGCTATAACTTATGGCCTCCGATTGTAGCCTGCGCTTGATTGCCTGACCCAGTTCCCGCACAGCCATGGCGTAATAGATGCTGTGGTTATAGCGGGTGATGGTGTAAAAATTGGGGTGACCTATCAGGTATTGATCATGGTTTTGATAGCGGAGCAGCAATAAACTGAGCGGCTCTCCGGGGGTGCAAGGGCCTGACGGATGGAGGCCCGCTTGTTGTAAATCGGCGAGTGAATACCTGGGTTCTATGCCTGGTTCCAGATCGACCGTTTTCTTTGTGGATAAAGGCGTTATCACAGGTTGCCCAGGTTGCCAACCGTGTTGTGCAAGGTAGTTGGCAACGCTGCCTATGGCATCTTCTGCGTTCCATAGATCTCGACGTCCATCACCGTTAAAGTCGACCGCCCATTGCAGAAAGCTGCTGGGCATGAACTGGCTTAATCCCATAGCCCCTGCAAACGAACCGACGGGTTTTCCGGGATCCATGCCTTCATCCCGCGACATCAGCAGAAAATTTTCCAGCTCATCACGAAAGTAATCGCCGCGCCTGGCGTAATCAAAACTCAGGGTGGTCAGGGCGTCGAGGACACGGTGACTTCCCACGTAGCTGCCGAAGGTGGTTTCAACCGCCAGTATGCCAAGGATATATTCTTCCGGCACGCCATACTGCCGGGTGGCGCGTTGAAGCCCATCGCGATGACGGCGGGCAAAATCAACTCCGGCGTCAATGTGGCGCTCGTCCAGAAATTTTGCCCGGTAACGATCCCACCCCCCTGCGGCAGGTTTTCCTTTCAGGGTCTGATCCGACTTGGCGAGATAGCTGAGCGTCCAGTTTTTCCGGCGGGCCTGCGAAAATAAACCCAGCAGGTATTCGCGGTCAAAACCATGTTTTTTTACCATTTTATCAATAAAATGCTCCAGACTGGCATAACCGGCAAAGTCTCCGGTAATATACTTGGCATGGTACTGGCCGGCACAGCTCCGTGGACTCGTATTGCTAAAATTCGATTGGTCCTTTTCACCGTACTGCACCTGGCCGCAGGATGAGAGGCCCATGGAGAGTGACACGGCGCAGAACATGAAGAGTGTGAAACGGAAGATGATGGAGGAGTATGAGGGCAGGTTCCGCCGCCTCTTATGCGTATTGTGAAACAAGAGAAAGGATTGGAAGTGGATGGTCATTGGTGCGTATGGTTAAAATGATTTTGAGTTATAGGTTCAACCCCGGAAAAGACAAAGAACCCCCCAAGAAAGAGATAAAACAATACGACAAAAATCTGTTAAAAGCCTTCGAAAAATTATCAGGTGGAGAAAAACCTATTTTTAAAAACCAAGAGTCATGATTAGAACATAACGAGTCTGTAGAAAAAGCCCTTTCAAAGGAGACCTTTTTCTTAAACTTAATGTCATTTACCTGTCATATTGAATATCATCGGTAATCCGATGCAATTCATCTTTTCAGGTAAATGGATTTTCCTGGTTTAGTGCATC
>CAIUQR010000136.1 GCA_903901335.1 uncultured delta proteobacterium
TATGCCAACAATCACCGCAACTTCCCTGTTTGCCAAACCACGCTTACGCAGCCGAACCACCTGCTTGCGCAACTCATACTGTGTCTGCTGATTGTGTTTTCTTGCATCTATCGTTTCCATGTTCACAACTATACAAGAAAATGTCAGGAAAGGGTAAATATTATTTAGTTATTTAAACACCGTATCAATAAAATAAGGGAGCCACTTGCAAAAGTCGTCATCCCGACGCAGGCGGCTGGTGTAACCTGGACGGATCTAACTAATTGTCTTTGCCCAGGCTTTTGACCAGTCGCCCAAGGGCTTCAGGAGGGAAAAAAGCTCATAGCCCATTTCGGTGAGTTGGTAGCCATCCAGGGTCCGTTCGACGATATGGGCGGCAGTTAATTCTTTCAGCCTGGTGCTGAGGATAGTAGGCGAGATGGTTTCGCACTTCATCTGCAGGACTCGGAAAGCGGCAGGGCCTTTGCTCAGATTCCAGATGATACCCATGGCCCAGCGTCTCCCGAGAAGATCAAACAAAACCATGATCGGGGCCCCGGTTTTCGATCCTCGGACCGGTGCACCGGGTTTTGGAATTGGCATATCTCCTCCTTTTAGTAAAGTGAAAAACAGATCCTCACCACTCTACAAAAATACGCGGAAACAAACAATCGGAATCGGCATAGCAGGCTTTCATCATCACTGAAAAAAGAAGGACTTACGTATCGTTCGGTCCATCCGAGAGAAAAAAAACAGTGTTGACGTAAATCATCCTGGCATTTACAGATATCTTCACTGTATTCTCCTTGCAACCGACAAATGAAACAGATAACGTGATACGTCTTTTGAACATGCACACCACACCGACCAGGAAAGACATAACAGGTGGATCAAATAAGGAACAACATCATGACTGAATTTAAGAATGCCATGGAGATATACAAACTTCTGGATAAATCCAATTGCAAAAAGTGTTTTCTCCCCTCATGCCTCGCCTTTGCCGGTGCCGTCTTTACAGGGCACAAGCAACTGAAGGAATGCCCGAATCTCTCCCGGGATATTATCGATCAGCTGGGCGGCAACACCCTGGCAGTGGCCCCGTTTGACCAGGTAATCAATGAGATTATGGTACAATTACAACAAGAGATCCAGGCCCTTGATCTTCAGGAAAGAGCCCGCCTTCTCGGGGAAGAATTTTCCGACGGCAAATTGACAATGAAAATTCTCGGCAAGAATTTCAGTATCGACACAGACGGCACCATCTCCACCGAAATCCATGTCAACCCATGGGTTGCAGTACCGGCTTACAAATATATCCTGAAAGGTGCAAAAAATGAGATAACGGGCTGTTGGGTCCCCTTTCGCGAACTGCCAAACGGCAGAGAAGGGGCAAATCTCTTTGCCCAGCGATGCGAAAAACCCCTCAAGAAACTGGCCGACATCACCACCGATCTCTTCGATGATATCATCCATCTCTTCAGTGGCCGGCAGGTTGAAAATTACTACGAGTCCGACATCTCCATCGTGCTCAACCCCTTGCCCAAGATACCGATGCTGATCTGCTACTGGAAACCGGATACAGAGATGGATTCGGATCTGAAAATCTTTTTCGATGCCGCAGCGGCGGAAAATCTCGATACCGATTCACTGAACACACTTACAACCGGATTTACAAGAATGCTGCAAAAGATTGCTTTGCGGCACAGCTGATTGATAGTGCAAGTCCTTGGTACGACAATGAATGGATTAACTGGTTGTATGCATACCGAACCTCTACACATGAACAGGGGAACATCATGAACGAAAAGGCAACATTGCAGGTAGGCGGCAAGAGCTATGACCTTGATGTGATTACCGGCACGGAAAACGAAAAATGTATTGATATTCAAGAATTGCGATCACAATCAGGATATATCACCATGGATCCCGGCTATGGCAATACCGGCTCATGTTTCTCTTCGATCACCTACGTGGATGGTACCAACGGAATTCTCCGCTATCGCGGTTACCCCATTGAGCAGGTCGCCGAAAAGGCAACCTTTGTCGAAATTGCCTATCTGATCCTCTATGGTGAACTGCCCAAGGAGGATGAAAGGAAGGCCTTCTCGGCAGCGCTGAACGAACATGCTGCGCTGCATACCAATCTGGAGCATCATTTCTCCGGCTTCCCCAAGGACGCCCCGCCGATGGCCATCTTGTCGGCTATGCTCAATCTGGTCGCCTGCTTTCATCCGGAGGTCCTTGAGGTGCACACCGAGGGCCCTGCCTTTGACAAAACAGCGGCCCTGCTGCTCTCCAAGGTCCGTACCATCAGTGCCTTTGCCTACCGGATGGCCGCCGGTAAACCCTTCAATCATCCCAATCCGCATCTGAGCTACTGCTCCAATTTTCTGCATATGATGTTCTCCGAGCCGTTCAAGGAGTACGTCGCCAGCCCGGTGGTGGAACGGGCCATGAATCTGTTTTTTGTCCTGCATGCGGATCATGAGCAGAACTGTTCCACTTCGACCGTCCGTGTCGTCGGCAGTTCCAGGGCCAATCTTTTCAGTTCCGTCGCCGCCGGGGTCTGCGCCCTGTGGGGTCCTCTGCATGGTGGCGCCAATACCGGGGTCATCAAAATGCTCGAAGACATCAAGGCCTCCGGCAAGTCAATTACCTATTATATTGACAAGGCTAAGGATAAAAACAGCGCCTTCAGACTGATGGGATTCGGTCATCGGGTTTACAAGAACTTCGATCCAAGATCGATCATCCTGAAAAAACAGGTCCATGATGTCCTGCAGGAACTGCATCTCGACGATTCCCTGCTGGAGATCGCCCTCGAACTGGAGGCGGCCACCCTGAATGACGACTACTTCCTCAGCCGCCACCTCTATCCCAATGTGGATTTCTACAGCGGCATCCTGCTCCGCGCCATCGGCATCCCGCTGAACATGTACACGGTGATGTTTGCGATAGGCAGAATGCCGGGCTGGATCTCGAACTGGAAAGAGCTGCTGCAACACGATCAACGTATCTCCAGGCCGCGACAGATCTACACTGGTTACACTGAACGCCCCTTTGTGCCGATGGCCGAACGCTGAGTGGAGACCACTCTCCCTGTCATTGAAAAAACACTGGGAGAGTGGCAGGGAACGAGCTATGAGGCCTTCAGAATATCCTCAATGGTCTTTCCTCCTATCCCGAGGTTGGTATCATCGAGTTCGCTGATCGAAATGACGAAATGATGGTCCGGAATCCTGGTGATCTGGACCGCTGTGGCGGTTATCTTTTCGATAAGTTGTTGTTTTGTCTCGGCTGCGGTCTTCCGCATCGTAATCGTGATAATCGGCATGGTGTCCTCCTTTTTAAGAAAATTTCGATACAGTTAACGTACCGTGCTATATATTATGTAGCACGGTACTAAATATGTAGCAATATTTTTTTTCAAGGGAAACAAAAAAATGGTCATGTTTTTTTCTTACCTAGGTTAGCAACCTATATGTCGTCAGTTTTTTAGTCGGTCGACAATCGGATCTCAGCCGATTGCACACCTTCCGGATATAAAATAGTCTCTTCCAGAAGATACGGAGCATCTAAGATCTCTCCGTCCAATGCATTTGTAAACGCAGATTTTCATTTCTGGCAGACAATCCGGTCCCGGTGGAGCGCGAAGAGCTTCATACCCGAGAAATCCCGGCATTCAAAAATGGAGGAAATACCCATGAATGAACCACGTGTTAATTATGATGTCCTCAGTCCGGTACAATTCTTAATCCGCAGCGCCAATGTGTATCCCGATAAAACCGCCGTCGTCTACGGAGATACCCGTTACACCTATTCCGAATTCTATGCCCGGGTGAATCGTCTGGCCGATGCCCTGAAGAAACAGGGGATAGGCCTGGATGACAAGGTGGCTTTTTTGTGTCCGAATATCCCCCCTATGCTTGAGGCCCACAGCGCCGTACCGATGATCGGCGCCGTCCTGGTCAGTATCAATATCCGTCTGTCGCCAAGTGAAATTTCCTATATAATTAATCATTCCGATGCAAAGGCTGTATTTGTCGACACAGAGTTCGCCAAGTCCGTCCAGCCCATCCTGAAAGAACTCAACCAGGTCAAATTTTTCGTGAACATCTGCGACGGTACCGACGAGAGGCCATTACCGGGCACTGATTACGAGGATTTTCTGGCAACCGGCTCACCCGAACCGATGCCCGTTGCAGTAGAAAATGAACGACAGGTGGCAACGATCAATTACACCAGCGGCACGACCGGACTGCCGAAAGGCGTGATGTATCATCACCGGGGCGCCTATCTGAACGCGCTGGGCGAGATACTGGAAGCCGGCATGGATTCGAGTTCCGTTTATCTCTGGACTCTGCCGATGTTCCATTGCAATGGCTGGTGTTTTACCTGGGCAGTAAACGCCATCGGCGGAACCCATGTCTGCCTGCGTCAGGTTGTCGCAGCAGACGTCTTCCGTCTCATCGAGCAAGAAAATGTCTCCCACCTCTGTGCCGCCCCGACCATCCTGATCATGATGATCACCTATCCAGGTGCCCAGCAGGTGAAAATGCAGCGGCCTTTGCAGATCCTGACCGCAGGCGCTCCTCCTTCGCCGACGGTAATCCAGAAGATGGAGGCGATCGGGGCCAACATCACCCATGTCTACGGTCTGACGGAGGTCTATGGTCCCCATAGTGTCTGCGCCTGGCAGGAGCAATGGAATGAGCTTTCCGCAGACGAGAAGGCCAAAATCAAATCGCGGCAGGGCGTTCCCTATATCGTCAGCAGACATATGGATGTGGTCGATCTGGAGACCATGGCTCCCGTTGCCAGGGATGGCAAGACCATCGGCGAGATCGTCATGCGCGGCAACAACGTCATGCTGGGATATTACAAGGATCCGAAAACAACGGAAAAGGCCTTCAGGGGTGAATGGTTCCACAGTGGCGATCTTGCCGTAATGCATCCTGATGGATATGTGGAGATTAAAGACCGCGACAAGGATATCATTATCAGCGGCGGTGAGAACATCTCCTCGGTGGAGATTGAAAACGTCATCTTTCGCCATCCCGATGTGCTGGAGGTCGCTGTGGTCTCCACCCCGGATACCAAATGGGGCGAGGTTCCGAAGGCCTTTGTCGTTGCGAAAGAAGGGACCAATCCGACGTCCGAGGATATTATCAACTTCTGCAAGGAAAACATGGCCCGTTTCAAGGCCCCGAAGGTGGTGGAATTCTGTCAGTTGCCGAAGACGGCCACCGGCAAGATCCTCAAATTCAAGCTCCGGGAGAAGGAGTGGGAGGGGCGCGACCGTAAGGTCAATTAACTTCCGTGCAATCCGCCTGGGGGGCAGCCATGCTCCCCTCGGCGGATTGGGCGGACTTTCCTTTCCATCCTTACATTCCCCAGTTCGGCCGCTCGGCAATCCATTGGGCAACCGTTTCCCGCAGCCAGTCTTCCATTCCGTGGCGGATGTAAAACCGGGGCTGCAGAAGATTGTCGGCTGTGTCGATGAGCCCTTCCGCCCTGGCTCTGGAGGCCAGACGGGTTTTAGGGTAAATCCGAATACCTACGGTAATTTTCATGGCTTCCAGGTTCAGGGTGTCGGCAAATTGCAGGCTTTCCAGCACCGATTCCCGCGTCTCGTCAGGCCCGCCAAGAAGGAGAAAACCCATCCGGCCAATACCGGCATCACCCAAGAGTCTGGCCGTCCGGCGCACCTCGGCTGTCTTGAAATGTTTGCCCATACCGGCCAGGACCCGCTGGTTACCGCTTTCAAATCCCAGGGAGACCTCGGTGCATCCGGCCCTGGCCATATCCCGAACCAGCGATTCCTCGGTGCGGCCGGGATAAAATATGGCGCGCCACGTTAGGCCAAGGTCAGCTTTTGCCAACTGGACACAGAGTTCGCGCGCATAGTCCGGCGGAAGGTTGAAGGTGTTGTCGACAAAAAATATCCGGGTGAAACCGGCAGCCTGCCAGCGGGCCAGTTCTTTTACCACCGCCTCAGGGGAACGTTTCCGGATGCGGGAGCCTTCGATCGTCTCCGTTGCACAATAGGTACAGCGCAGGGCGCAGCCCCGCCGGGCCTGGAAGGGGAGATAGCAGGCAGGATCCTGAAAACGTTTGACAGCAAATATCGCCGGATTCGGGAAAGGCCAGTCATCGAGGCGCTGGTGAAAGTTCGGGGGGGTCCTGCACCCCTTTCGGGGCAGGTAAAGGCCGGGCACATCTGAGACATTGGCCTTGGCCTCAATCCGCGCCAGCAGCGCGACAAAGGCTGCCTCGCCTTCACCCTGAATACCCATATCCGCCCCGAGATATTCAAGGGCGCTTTCGGGAAACATACTGTAACCGGCCCCGCCAAGGATAGTTGGCGCTTTGGAAAGCCTCTTGCATGTGGCCACCACGGATCGCGCTGTTTCCAATAAAAAATGGGGTGAAGCGCTGACCTGGTCATCGATATTGCGAATCGAGACTCCGATCGCCTCGGGACGGACCAGGGAAATAACATCTGTCAGGGCCGCCTCCGGCTCGGTCTCGGCCATCAGATCCAGAAACCGGACCTTATGGCCTGCCTGCTTGGCCGCAGCGGCTACCAGTCCCAGCCCCATGGGCAGGATCGGCATGTTGAGGGTTTCGGTGTTGGCTGAAACCAGAAGGACGTTCATTTCTCTCCCTCCTGTAGGCAGATGATCTTTCCTGCATGCCTACCATTGAGAGCCCATACACTGTGTTTCACATGACAAGCATCTGCCATTTATGGTAACCATTCATAAGTTGATCTGGAGAACTCTGACTACGAAGAGAATACTTGTATTTCCAGTAAAATACTCCCAATTTCTATCGTCCGGGATTTTATTCGGGCAAGATACCGGCAGGCAGGCCGGGAAAACGCTTTTTCAGGTGCGAGAAATAATCCGGGCTCCCTATACATTGACTGTTGTCTTCTTCGGCACATGCCAGTTCTGCAACCTCCCAGATGGTGCCGCGCTTCCTCATCAGGGCCGAAACCTCCTCATACCGGTTCGCCCCGTCAGGGGATTGCGGAAGGGTACGGATCCAGGCCCAGTGGTTCCGGATCTTTAAATATTTGACGACAAACACCACCTCAAGGCCGTGCATATTCATCACCTTGCTCCGGAGTGCATCCAGGATAGCCTTCCTCTCGGACGATCCGGGCAGGCCTGTAATGTCGACCATTTCCTGTCCTGTTGCCAAGGCCGGAGACTGAACGGCCATCAGGCAAATAAAGAGGATGAGAAAAATCCGCCTGCGTTTTTCCGACATACGATAATTCCCTCCAAGCTGTTTAACCCAAAGTGAATCATAGTTCCATATCTACCGACATTTTTCAATTGTTCTCGCATCCTTCTTGACATATTGTTCTCTTCGCAGTATTTTTGTTTTCTTTTAAACCCCGTTA
This sequence comes from uncultured delta proteobacterium, assembly GCA_903901335.1. GTDB lineage: Bacteria > Desulfobacterota > Desulfobulbia > Desulfobulbales > Desulfocapsaceae > CAIUQR01. Next base: position 7,394 of record CAIUQR010000136.1, read on the forward strand.
ATACGAATGGACATTGTCTCTTTTCTTGCAACTCATTCGAAATATACGTATATTTAACGATTTACACTATCGACACAGGGATTTATGTTTGAAAACCTGACAGACCGTCTGGAAGGGGTCTTTAAAAGGCTTCGTGGCCACGGCATACTGACGGAAGAGAATATCCAGGAGGCCATGGGTGAAGTCCGCATGGCCCTTCTCGAGGCCGATGTCAACTTCAAGGTGGCCAAGGATTTCGTTGCCACCGTGACCCGGAAGGCCGTCGGTCAGGAAGTCGCCCAGAGTCTGGCTCCGGGGCAGCAGGTAATCAAAGTAGTCCATGAGGAACTGGTCGCTCTCCTTGGCGGGAACACGGAACTGATACGCCTTGACGGCCGTCAGCCGGTCACTATCATGATGGCCGGTCTGCAAGGCTCCGGTAAGACCACTACCTCAGGAAAGCTCGCCAAGATGCTGCGGGACAAGGGCAGAAGGCCTTATCTGGTGCCGGCTGACATCTACCGGCCTGCGGCAATCGAACAGCTGCGTATCCTGGGAGAACGACTGGATATACCGGTCCATCCGTCCACTGGCGAAACAAAGCCGGTCGATATCTGCAGGCAGGCCCTGGCTGTTGCCGAGACAAAGAATTACGACACCCTGATCATCGATACCGCCGGCCGTCTGCACGTCGACGAGGCACTGATGAATGAACTGAAAGAGATTCAGTCCGCTATTCATCTGTCCGAAGTCCTCTTTGTCGCCGATGCGATGACCGGCCAGGACGCGGTCACCGTCGCCGATAAGTTCAACCAGGATCTCGAGATTACCGGCGTTATTTTAACCAAGATGGAGGGTGACGCCCGCGGCGGTGCAGCCCTGTCCATCAAGAATGTCACCGGTAAGCCGATAAAATTTGTCGGTATGGGCGAAGGCCTGGATGCGCTCGAGATCTTCCACCCCGACCGCGCTGCTTCGCGAATTCTGGGCATGGGCGACGTCCTGACCTTAATTGAAAAGGCCGAAGCGGTTGTCGACCAGAAAAAGGCCGACAAGCTGGCCCAGAAGCTGAAAAAGAGCCAATTTTCCCTTGAGGACTTCCTCGAACAGATCCAACAGATCAAGAAGATGGGATCGCTGCAGCAGATCCTCGGAATGATTCCCGGCATCAACAAGCTCAAACAATTAAAAGATGCCCCTCAACCGGACGAGAAGGAGCTGGTCAAGACCGAGGCTATTATCTGCTCGATGACCCTGAAAGAACGCCGCAATCACCAGATTATAAGCTCCGGCCGCCGCCAGCGGATCGCCGACGGGTCGGGGACCACGGTTATGGACGTCAACAGGGTATTGAAAAGCTATACCGCAATGTTGAAGATGATGAAAAAAATGCGCGGCAAACCCGGTCTCGTCTCAGGGATGAAGCGTCGAAAGTTACCAAAAGGTCTCAGAAAATAATGACGTGTCCGGGAGTTCTCGAAAAGACACGGAAATGGGTACATACCCATCAAAAATAACAGGAGGATATACCTGGAATGGCAGTTCGTATTCGTTTAACTAGACTTGGCAAAAAGAAGAAACCTTTCTATCGTATAATTGTCGCTGACAGCGAAAGCAAGCGTGACGGCAAATTTCTCGATATCGTAGGAACCTATGATCCGTTGCAGAACCCGGCCGTGATCAAGATCGACAATGAGAAACTGCAGGAGTGGATCGGCAAGGGTGCTCTGCCTACCACCACCGTGAAGAGCCTGATCGGAAAGACTGTCGCAGACAAATAAGAACGCATGAAAGAACTGGTTGCTTATATTGCAAAATCACTGGTAGATCATCCCGAGGAAGTAAAAACGGCAGAGACCGGGGAAGACGATACTGTCACCGTCGAACTCACTGTTGCTAAAGACGACCTCGGCAAGGTGATCGGTAAACAGGGCAGAACGGCCAGGGCCATCCGCTCGATTCTGGCAGCGGCTGCGGGCAAGGAGAACAAACGATCTCGCCTGGATATCCTGGAATAGCCTTTTTCATCCGGCCATGACTGCTACTTTTTCTTTTCCAACCGACAGGTATATACTGATCGGGAAGGTGGGTAAGCCTCACGGCCTTCACGGAGACGTCAGGCTGCATCTTTATTCCGGGCAACCCGAAAACGTTCTCTCCTACAGCCATTTAGTCCTGGTTTCGACAGCAGGCAGGCTTTCCTCCTCTCTTCGGGTCAATACCTGCAGACTACAGAGAAAGTCAGCCATTGTTGGATTCGAATCGATCATTGATCGGAATGGAGCCGAACAACTGGCAGGCATGGGGGTTCTTCTCGACAAAGAAGATCTCCCCAAAGGAAACGAAGGGGAATTGTACTGGTACCAGTTCGATGGATTACCGGTAAAGACCAGAGCGGGGACACTGTTGGGGCGGGTGGAAAAAATCTTTTCCAACGGGGCTCAGGATATCCTAGTGGTCCGGGACGGCAGTCAGGAATACCTGATTCCTATCCTAGACTCGATAATAGTCAGTCGTACCGACGAGGAGATTATTGTTGACCCTCCACCGGGCCTCCTTGAGATCAACTCCGGGAGGGAAGGGATGATTGATCCCTGATGCTTTTTGATATACTGACTATCTTTCCGAACCTGCTGGACTCACCGTTGAACGAGGGTATCCTCCGAAGAGCGAGACAGGAGGGTCTGATCAGGATCGAGATCACCGATATCCGTGACTTTGCCTGCGACAAACACGCAATGACCGACGACCGGCCGTTCGGCGGCGGTGAGGGTATGGTGATGAAGCCGGAACCATTGGCAGCTGCCCTGAAATGTGTTCGGCAACGGCAGCAGGCAGGCAGGGTTATCCTGCTCAGCCCGCAGGGCCGTCTGTATAACCAGCAGGTTGCCGGGGAGTTGGCTGCCGAGACGCACCTGGTGCTGATCTGCGGACGCTATGAAGGGGTCGACGAACGGTTTAGAGCGGCCTATGTTGATGATGAAATCTCCATCGGGGATTATATCCTGACTGGCGGAGAACTGGCGGCGATGGTTGTGGTGGATTCAGTGAGCCGGTTGTTGCCGGGTGTCCTTGGATGTTCGGCCTCCGCTGAAAACGACACCTTCAGCCGGTCCTTATTGAAACACCCGCAGTATACAAGGCCACGGGTGTTCGAAGGGCAGGACGTGCCGGAGGAGCTGCTTTCCGGTGACCATGCAGAGATTGCAGTTTACCGGTTCATCTCCTCGGTGCAGAGGACCATTGCACGGCGGCCTGACCTGATAAGCCGTGAACATTTCAGCCCGGAAGAAAAAAAGCTCCTGAAACGAGCCGGACTGGACGGTATCATCAGGAAACTGCAGGACGGAAGCGATTGTCGTGGATTTGAAAAAGATGGCTGTTGATATTGCCCTTATTCATTTCCCGGTAATCAATAAATCGGGAGAAACGATCGGCTCGGCCGTGACAAATCTCGATATTCATGATATAGCCAGGGCAGCCCGGACATTCGGTGTCGATGAATATTACATTGTCACCCCTTATGCTGATCAGCAGGAACTGGCAGAAGAGATCATCGATCACTGGCTGACCGGGCATGGCGCCCAGTATAATCCGTCCCGAAAATCTGCTTTGTCTCTAGTGAGACTGACAGATTCCCTGGAAGGCGTTATTGAAAGGGTCAGCAATAAACGGGGGCGTAGACCGATTCTTATCACGACCAGCGCACGTCTCCAGGAAAACAGCATAACCTTTTTGGATACCAGGCGGCATATCGAGACGGGAGAACCGGTTCTTCTGTTGTTCGGAACCGCTCACGGCCTGGCCCCGGAAGTTATTAACAAGGCAGATTATACCCTACCTCCTATCGGCGGAAAAACCGGGTATAATCATCTTTCCGTGCGCTCCGCGGTGTCGATTATTCTTGATCGGCTCCTTGGTGTTCAGGAAGAAAAAAACTCAGAGATTTTCAACCAGTCACAATTTACTTCAACCTACACAAAGACGTTATGAGCACAATAATCGATAGAATAGAGCAGGAGCAGATGCGGCAGGATCATCCGATTTTCCGTCCGGGTGACAATGTAAAGGTCCATATCCGCATCATTGAGGGCAGCAAGGAGCGCATCCAGATATTCCAGGGTGTCGTTATCAGGCGCAAAAAAGGAACCATGAATGCGTCCTATACCGTTCGCAAGATCTCCCACGGGGTGGGTGTCGAAAAGACCTTCGCGTTGCACAATCCGAGGATCGAAAAGATCGAGGTAGTCTCACTCGGACATGTTCGCAGGTCACGTCTGTTCTATCTGCGCGGCCGGCGCGGCAAGGCAGCACGTATCCGCGAGCGCGGCTATATTCAATAGCAGACCAGCTGCAAGCAGGGTACCGCACCTGTTGACTTCGGGTCTGCAGGTGCATTATTTTTTTAGCAGGCTTTCCAGAGGATCGCGACTGGATGGAAGGAATTCTATCCGATATCGTCCCGGAAACGGATGATAATTTTCGGTTTGAGCGCGCTCTGCGCGCCAGGGGATTCGCCTGCGTCGCCGGTTCCGATGAGGCCGGGCGTGGCCCATTGGCCGGCCCCGTCGTTGCCGCAAGCGTGTTCCTTCCCCCGGACTGCGATCATTCACTCTTCCTCGACTCCAAGAAAATCTCGCACAAACATCGTCTTCGGCTCTACGAACTCCTGAAGAACGCCGATGCCGCCATCGGCATCGGCGTCGTTTCCGTAGAACTCATCGATAGTTTCAATATTTTGCAGGCATCCCTGCTGGCCATGAAACGGGCGGTCACCAATATGACCTGCATATCATGCAAACCCGACTTCATTCTGGTCGACGGCATATTTAAGATACCTTTGCCGGTACCGCAGATCGCTCTGACCAAGGGAGAAACAAAAAGCGCTTCCATTGCAGCCGCCTCCATCGTTGCCAAGGTTGAGAGAGACGCCTTGATGGATACCTTGGACCGGCAATATCCGCTGTATAATTTTCGGCAAAACAAGGGTTACCCGACCAAAGACCATCGGCACGTAATCGCCCGGTACGGTCCATGCCCAAGCCACCGGAAAACCTTTAAAGGGGTGAAGGAATTTGTCTGAAAAACGGGGAATACTCGGACAGGCAGGGGAGGAACTGGCAACCGCCTATTTAGAAAAGGCAGGTTATAAAATTCTTATACGGAATTACAGGCAGAAATGCGGAGAAATTGATATAATCGCAGAAGACAGGGGCACACTTGTTTTTGTCGAGGTCAAGACCAGAAAAAGTACCTCCTTCGGCATTCCCTTTGCTGCAGTCACTGAAAAAAAGCAGCGACAGATCGGCAGGGTCGCCCAGGTCTATTTGAGCAGCAACAACCTCTTTAACCATCCGGCCCGTTTTGATGTCATCTCCATCCTTATGGACGAAGACCGGCCACCGGTGATTGAGCTGCTGCCCAATGCCTTTGATATTCGATGAGCCGCTAAATTTTTCTAACTACTTAAGACAAGACACTATTCTTATGCTGCATATTGGTATTACAATGGGTTGCCCTGTCGGTATCGGCCCCGAGATTATCCTGAAATATTTTGCCGGAAGGGAAAAATTTCAGAATTATATTCCGGTGATCCTTGGAGATATCAATGTCCTGGAACGATGCGCCCGGGAGCTGGGGATCGCTATCAAGTGCGTGGCCTGGCATCCCGGCGATCCGATACCAGCAGACAGGATACCCGTCATTGCCGTTTCCTGTCTGGATGCAGATTCCCTGCAGTGGGGCAGACCGACCCCGGAGACCGGCCAGGCCATGGCCGACTATATTAAAACTGCGGTATTGCTCATCCAGGATGGGTTTCTGGACGGAATGGCAACCTGCCCGATCTCCAAGAATGCCCTGCGCGAAGCCGGCTACTCATTCCCCGGCCATACCGAAATGCTTGCTGATCTGACCGGAAGTCCCTGCCCGGTGATGATGATGGCAGGGAGCAGACTCAGGATCACCCTGGTCACAATCCACTGTCCGCTGGCTGCGGTACCTGCACAGATCACCGAGGCTTCCGTCTTGCGGTTGATCCGCGTCACCCACCAGGCGCTCCTGCTCGACTTTACAATCAAAATGCCCAGAATTGCCGTTGCCGGACTCAATCCACATGGCGGCGAGCACGGTCTTTTCGGCAATGAAGAAAGTCTCCAAATTGAACCGGCCATCGAGAGGGCCCGCCGGGAAGGAATCAAGGCCGAAGGACCGTTTCCCCCGGATACCGTTTTTCTGAAAGCCGCAGCCGGAAATTACGACGCTGTCGTCTGCATGTACCACGACCAGGGCCTTATCCCGTTCAAGATATTGCATTTCAACGATGGAGTCAATGTCACGTTAGGGCTTCCCGTGGTCCGGACCTCGGTAGATCACGGAACCGCATACGATATTGCCGGGCAGGGACAGGCCGATCCGCAAAGCCTGGCCGCATCTGTTGAACTGGCCGGCATAATAGCCCAAAACCGCAGGGACTATCAGGCCAGGCTCCGTTTAATCCAAGGCCTCTGCTGACAGGAATCCGACCATGATCACCTCGCCCTCTGGAAAACTGATAGTCTTTGAAGGAATTGACGGTACCGGCAAAACAACACAGCTTTCCCTGTTAGCCAGGGCCCTCTCTGATCGCGGCCTTCCGGTCGTCAGTACCAGGGAGCCTACCGACGGAAAATACGGTAAAAAAATCCGGGAACTGTACCGGAACAGAGGGAGCGTCAACCTTCAGGAAGAGCTGGAACTCTTCCTGGCCGACCGGCGTGAGCATGTGCGGGAACTTCTGGGGCCGACCTTGCAGGCTGGTAAAATTGTCCTGTGCGACCGCTACGTCCTCTCTACGGTTGCCTATCAGGGTGCAGCGGGTTTGGATAGAGACGAGATCATGGCGCAAAACAGTTTTGCCCCGATTCCCGATCTGGCCCTTCTCTTCCAGGCTTCTCCGGAAACAGGCATCGCCAGGATCACCGGCAAGCGAGGTGAATCTCCGAACGATTTCGAGCAGGTGGAGACCCTGACCAGGGTAGCTGAAATCTTTGCTTCACTTGATCAACCCTATATCCGCCGGATTGACGCCACCGGGACCATCGCTACAATTCACGAGTCGGTTATCAGTGCGGTTGAGCATGTAATTAAACAGTATCAGTCGAGATAGTACCTATGCCGAATACCCGTCAAACCTCTATTGTTCCGTTTATCCTTGCACTTCTCATCCTTGCCGGAAGCTGCGCGCAGCGCACCGACGAAAACCGGGAAGCCCATTCCCCGCCACCCGCCCAGAATACTATCGATTCCAGCTGTGCCTACTTTTATTTCCTTCGAGGCAACCAGGCTGAATACGGGCAACACTTTGAGGAGGCTTTAAATGCATACCAGAAGGCGGTCAACTGTGACCCGACGGCTAATTATATAAGCGAAAAGATACCGATTCTGCTGATAAAGATGGGGAAGTTAGAGGAAGCTGAGAAATGGCTGCAGACCTTCGTTGCCGCACACCCGGAGGAAAACTCCCAGCGCCTCCTCCTGGCTGAAATATACATCCACAGCGGAAATCTGACAGAAGCAACCCGCCTGTATCAGGAAGGGCTGATCCATGCACCTGAAAACGAAGCTATTTCCCTCCGCCTGGGGCTTCTGTACAATCAGCAGAAAGACTACAAACAAGCAGAAGATGTCCTCAATGCCCTCCTGAAAAAAAACGAGAAATCCTACTTCGCCAACCTCTATCTCGCCAGGATATTCAACCAGAACGGGACATATGAACAGGCCGCAAACAAATATGAACTTGCCTTAAGCCTGAACTGGTCGAAAGAGCTGGTCATGGAGATGGCCGAATTCTTCAGCCGGCATCAAAACTTCGACAGAACGCTTTCCCTGTACAGATCAATCCTCGTCACAGACAAGGAGGACGAGCAGGCAAGTCTTGGCGTAATCCAGACATATTTGTCGATGAATCTCGAAAAGCAGGCCATTACCGAGCTTTCCAAACTTCGCTCATTCAGTAAACATCCGGAGAAAATTGACCTCATTGAGAGTCAGATCTATCTGAGCCGGGGTAAACCGGCAGCGGCAGAAAAGCTGCTTGTCTCGATCATTAAAAAGAAGCATTCCTCTCAGGCGGAATATCTCCTGGCCGTTGTCTACATCGATCAAAAAAAACCGGATATGGCCTTACGCATTCTGAAGAATATCGGACCCAAATCGGATGAGTACGAGAACAGTCTTTTTCTGCAGGTTCGAATCCTGCGAGACACCAAACGCCTCGACCAGGCCCTGGCCCTCCTTCAGAAGATCATCGCCGACAAGACCACCAGGAAACCGATATATTATGCGTTGCTCTCTTCCCTCTACCAGGAGATACCGGATATGCAGCAGGGGCTGAATATTCTCAGCGAAGGCATCAGTATGTTTCCTGACAATGCCCAGCTCCTCTTTGAATCTGCTATTCTTCTTGAAAAAACCGGCCACCACGAGCAGGCCATGACTACCTCGGAAAAGGTCCTGCAACTCCAACCCAACCATTCAGAAGCATTGAATTTTATAGGATATTCGTGGGCAGATGAAAATAAAAATCTCGATAAGGCCCTTGTCTACATCAAACAGGCTGTTACCCAGAAACCGGACAATGGATTTATCCATGACAGTCTGGGGTGGGTCTATTTCCGTCTCGGTGACTTCAACCATGCGGCAGAAGAACTCGAAAAGGCCAGCAGCCTTGAACCCCGTGATCCTCACATTTTAGATCATCTGGGCGATGCGTACAAGGCACTGGGGCAAAAAGACAAGGCTTTGGAGGCATATACAAAGGCCTTGGAGTTGTTCACGGAAGAAAATGATAAAACGACGGTCCAACAAAAAATGGACTCCCTGAAAAAACTCTGATTAGAATCCTATCCATATGTTTATGCAATCAAAAAACCCTGTTTTCCCCGTTTCCGGATCAGTCTTTTTCCTCTGTCTTGTCCTCCTCTTCTCCGGGGGCTGCGCCAGAGAACCCTGGACGAAACCGGTTGACGACAATCAGGCTCAAACAATCAGGAATATGATCCAGGAAAAAGTTAAAGCCGATGCCGCCTGTTCCTCAACCCTGGACGCAGAGGTCACGGTTTCGATGAAAACGGTCATGGAGACGAAATCCTTTTCCGGCTTCCTGCAGTTGAAGCTCCCCTCTTCCGTAAAATTCGTCACCACCAACCCGCTGGGCCAGACAGTCCTGGCCCTGGTCAGCGACGGACAGAGTTACCGGACGGTCAATACTCTTAATACCCAGTTCATCAGTGGCAGCCTCTCTACTCTTGCTCTCCGAAATGATATCCCCCAGGAACTCCTCACTGGAAGATGGGGGATCTGGCTGAGCGACCGTATCGATATCCCCAAAGACACGGAGATCACCGATATCCGGCAGGACGCCACGGCGCGAGGGATATGGATCAAGCTTTCAAACGTGAAGACTAAAGGGGAAGGCCCGGAATATATCTTAGTCGATCCGGCGAGCAAACGCCCGCTGCTCCGGATGCTGATGGATGCGAAAGAAAATCCGATTGCCATGATCGAATACGCTGACTGGCAAGATGGACCGAAATGTGGACAGCCTGCCACGTTTCATATCACCGGCCTGTCCAAAGGTGTAGAGATCTCCATCCACCTGGCAGATATCATCACAGATAAGATATTAACGGAGAGGGATTTTACTCTCAGACCTCCGCCAGGCTATTTCATCGAGCTCCGTCCCTGAAATGACCAGAGAGGAGAAAGGGAATGCGTGAAACTTAAGGGGCGGCAGTCGTATTCTCCACCTGCAGGGTATCCTGAGAGTTCACGATAATCACGAAGAGGTTGTCTTCTTTGAAAAACACCTGCTGCAGATCATAATTCCTGCCGGGGACGAGCCTGAGGATAACCCTGATCTGGTTTTGTTTTTTCTGTTTGATGACCTGAACCGATTCCACGAACCTGCCCTGACAATGCACGACCTCCTTGACCTGGTCACCCAGACGGGTATTAAGAAAGTCACAAACAACGCTTGGCTTACCTTTTTCGATACCTACAACCTTGGGCGGGAAAAACCCGTTCAGCTTGAAAATAACCATCTCCCCTTTAGCAGAGGTTTTTTCAAAGGTCACAGCAGACAATAATGGCTCCGGTTTCTTCCCGGCGGACTTTGAGCCTGGAGGAGCCTCCGTCTCAGGAACTATCTTCTTCTCTTTCTCAATTGCTGTCTTTTTTTCTCCGATGATCTCCGGCATCGCGTTCTCAGACTTAGGGGGTATGGTGATGTCTGCAGCTGCTGTATCAGGTGGATGTGTCAGAGCACTGGTACTCTCGGGTTCCTGAGTCATGGACTCAACGTTTCCGGGCGCCTTTACCGCGCCTTCATCCTTTTTCGATGCGACTGCTTTTTTATTGTCGGCAACTTTCGGTTGCTGGGCAGGCTCTTTCTGGACTGCCGGGACAGTTTTTTTTGCATCCGGCACCTTTGCTATCTTCGCCTTTTCCCCTTTCTTTTCCTTCTCCTTACGGTCGGCATCAGCAGTATTCGAGAAGATAGTGAGCAGCAGGGTGTTGTCCTTCACCTTGAAATGCTGCGTGTACTGATATTCTCCGTTGGGGGCAAGATCGACAACCACCCTGGTTTTTTGAGTCGGGTCGTTATGGATGCCGACCCGGATTTTTCTGGTCAGCTTCCCGTTTGTATCGAGATTGCGTTTGACCATGGGGGAACACCGAGTATCAAGAAAATCGAGCACAACCCGCGGATTCTCCCCTTGGATAAGAGTAATCTTCGGGGCATGTTCCCCGTTTAATTTAAAATTGATATCCTCTCCTTTTTCGGCATTGCTGTGAAAGGAGATGGATTCCAGTACGGCATCATTTTTTTCCGCACTCGAGACAGGCATGTTCCAGACGAGCAAAAGGGCCAGCGTCAGGAATAATTGTTGACAGAATCTCATACGACTAATCCTTATTTATATAACATGCTGTTTTTGCCTAAATAAATCCGTAATACCGGCGAAGGTGTTATACTGCCTTGTAAAGTCGACCGATTTCAGTTAAATGAGAGACCACTCAACAATCCATGAAAAAATCTCGGATCATGATAACTTATTGTAATCAATAGAACAGCATTAAAACATTTTTGCTGGAAAAACAAGAATGAAAAATATGAACATCCTGCCGTTTATCAGCAAACCCGGGCGTTACCTCGGGCATGAATACAATGCCGTCACCAGATCCTGGTCGGATGCGCGCCTCCACTGTGCGCTGATCTTCCCCGATCTCTACGAAATCGGCATGTCCCACCAAGGCCTGCAGATACTCTATCATATCCTGAACGCCAGGCCCGATATCCTGGCTGAGCGATGCTACTGCCCGGATATCGATGTGGAAAAATTACTGATTGCAGGCCACCTGCCTTTGACCTCCCTGGAGACCGGACATGAGCTGAAGGATTTCGATATCCTCGGGATCACGCTGCCCTACGAACTCTGTTACACCAATATCCTGACTATCCTTTATCTGGCCGGAATCCCGTTTTTAGCAGCGGACAGGGGCGAAGAATACCCGCTGATCCTGGGAGGCGGCTCCTGTTCACTCAATCCGGAACCGGTAGCCGATTTCTTTGATGCCATCCTTTTAGGTGATGGCGAAGAGGCCGTCATCGAGATAGCCGAGGAAGTGCGCAAGGCGAAAGAGACTCATCTGCCCAGGCACGACCTTCTTTTACGACTGGCTATGATCGATGGCATGTATATTCCATCTTTTTTCAGGCCGGACTACGATGAATACGGACGGATCACCGCCGTCACCAGGCTGGGAGAAGATATAAGGGATATCAGAAGGAGAATTCTGCCGGATCTCGATCGGACGGATCACCTGAAGGCTCCTTTGGTACCTCATGCCAAGATCGTCCACGACCGTCTGAGCCTCGAGATCGCCCGCGGCTGTACACGAGGCTGCCGATTCTGTCAGGCAGGTATCACCTACCGCCCGGTGCGCGAGCGCACTCCCGAACAGATCATGGATCTGGCTCGATGCGGTATTGCCAATTCCGGCTTTGAGGAACTGGCGCTTCTGTCGCTTTCAACCGGAGACTATTCCTGCCTTGACCAGCTGCTGCCGAAGCTGATGGACACCTTCGCCGCAGGCTTTGTCTCGATATCGATGCCGTCAATGCGGGTCGGCACCCTGACCCAGACCGTAATGGATCAGATTAAAAGAGTTCGGAAGACCGGCTTCACAGTTGCGCCGGAGGCTGGCAGCGAGCGCCTTCGCCGTTTTATCAACAAGGGAATCAGCGAGGAAGATCTGCTGACCACCTGCCGGAACGCCTTCTCCCTTGGCTGGAACATCATAAAGCTCTATTTCATGATAGGCCTGCCGACCGAGACCGAGGAGGATGTGGAGGCTATAGCCGAACTCGCCCGGAAGACTAAACAGGAAGGCGACAGATCCGGCCGGGGACGCCGACAGATCAATATCAGCGTCGGCACCTTCGTCCCGAAACCGCATACCCCTTTCCAGTGGGAACAGCAGCTCACCATCGACGAAAGCAGGGCAAGAATCAACCGGTTGCGGGAGATCATCCCGCACAAAGGCTGTAAGCTCAAATGGCACGATCCTAAAATGAGCTTTCTGGAGGGTGTCTTCTCCCGCGGGGACAGGCGTCTGGCCGGACTCCTGCAAGCTGCCTGGCGAAACGGAGCCCGGCTTGACGGCTGGTCCGATCATTTCAATCTCGATATCTGGCAACAGGCGGCTGAGCAGTGCGCAATCAATCTGGATGACTATTTACGGAAAAGGGATATGGCAGAGATCCTGCCCTGGCAGCACCTGCAAAGCGGGGTGGATGATGCGTTTTTCAAAGGAGAGCTCGAAAAAGCCCGCGAACTGATCTATACCCCGGACTGCCGTTATCATGGCTGCCAGCAATGCGGCGTCTGCGATTTCAAATCGATCCGGCCCATTGTCCATCGTCAGGAGGAGAAGGCCACTGTCTCTCCAGCACCAGCAGAAATGACTGCCACTAAACAACCTGCTGTCGTTGCCGCAGAGGAGTGCCATTTTAAGTATCTGGTAACCTACGAACGGATCGGGGAAATCTGCTATCTCGGGCACCTGGAGATCCTGCAGTTGATCTTCCGGGCCTTGCGTCGCGCCCAGATCACAACCAATTTTTCGCAAGGCTTCAACCCGTCACCGAAGATCTCCTTCGGTCCTGCCCTGCCCGTCGGGATGGAGAGTCTGGCTGAATATTTCGTCATGGACCTCCCAGCCCCGCTGGCCGATCCCGGACGGACGGCAATCCTGTTGGACTCGAAGCTCCCGGACGGTCTCAATATCCTTACTATCAGTCTCAACTCCGGCCGCATCCCCCAGGATACCGTCAATACCTACCGGATCGTCCTGCCCGAACGGCTCACCGAAGATGAATTACAACTGCTGGAACTGTTCAGAAGTGCTGATCATTTCCCGGTCACGAGGGACAGGAAGGGCAAAATTACGGAAATCGATATACGGCCGCTTATCAGGGGAATCGTTGTCGCAGGCGATGATACGGTCATCCTCAAGATCATAAGCCGCGCCGGGGTACCAGGGATCAAGGTCCAGGTGGCAATGCAGCATATCATCGGCAGAAACGAGGCCCGAATACTTGCCGCCCATATGCAGAAAATCGGCTGGTCACCGCTCGTAGACGAATAATCGATCGTGGCAGAGTTTATGAATATGTGGTAGAAAGAAGCAGAGTCGCCGAACGGGCGTTCACTATTGAGAATACGTATTAAAACGACATGCACACCTATTCACACAAGGAGAGATCATGATAAAGAAGATTATACTTCGCGACGATGAAATGCCGACCCAATGGTATAATGTCACCCCCGATATCCCCGGCGGACTTCTCCCCCCTCTGGATCCGGAAACAAAACAGCCGATGGGGCCGGAAAAACTTGCCGCCGTCTTTCCGATGGGTCTCCTCGAACAGGAGATGTCCATGCAGCGGTTCATCGACATCCCCGAGGAGGTCCAGGACATCCTGAAGATTTGGCGCCCTTCTCCTCTGGTGCGCGCTAATAATCTGGAAAAGGCCCTCGGCACCAAGGCCAAGATCTATTTCAAAAACGAGGGGGTCTCTCCGGTAGGCTCGCATAAGCCCAACAGTGCCGTTCCCCAGGCATATTACAACATGAAGGAGGGTGTCAAGCGCCTGACCACCGAGACCGGAGCAGGCCAGTGGGGGTGCGCCCTGTCGTTTGCTGCCAGCAAATTCGACCTGGAATGCAAGGTTTATATGGTCCGGGTCTCCTATGACCAGAAGCCCTACCGGAAATCGATGATGCACACCTACGGTGCCGAGATCGTTGCCAGCCCGAGCCTGGACACCGCAACCGGCCGCAGGATCCTGGCCGAAACCCCGGATACCCCGGGATCGCTTGGGATCGCTATCTCCGAGGCCCTGGAAGATGCATCCTCCCGTGACGACACCAAATACGCGCTCGGTTCAGTCCTCAACCATGTTATTCTGCACCAGTCCATCATCGGCCTTGAGGCCAAAAAGCAGATGGAGATCGCCGGCGACTATCCCGATGTGATCATCGGCTGCTGCGGCGGCGGTTCCAATTTCGCAGGCCTTGCCGTACCCTATCTCCCCGACTATCTGGACGGCAAAAAGATCCGCTTCGTCGGTGTTGAGCCGACCTCCTGTCCGTCGCTGACCATGGGCAAGCTGGCCTACGATTTCGGGGATGTCGCCCAGACTACACCTCTTCTCTATATGTACACGCTCGGTCATGACTTCATCCCGCCGGGGATTCATGCCGGAGGTCTGCGCTATCACGGCATGGCTCCGATCGTCTCGGCTCTCGTCCGGGAAAATATCATCGAGCCGGTAAAACTCCACCAGCTGGAATGTTTCAAGGCCGGCGTCCTGTTCGCCAAAACCGAGGGTATCATCCCGGCACCCGAGACCTGCCACGCCATCCGTGGGGCAATCATCGAGGCCACCCGTGACCTGAACGATCCGAAGACTATCCTCTTCAACTTCTCGGGACACGGGCTGATCGATATGGGCTCCTACGACAAGTTCTACGCCGGAGAGCTGCATGACTATGAATATCCGGAAGAAGAGATCGCCAGGTCCCTGGCCAATCTTCCGAAGATCTGAAAACCTGTCAATTATCCGGTCACCTTTTCTGCCCGCCCGGCGGTACAAGGTGACCGGGATACATACTACCCTGATTCTCCGGTCGCTCCTGGGGCTTTTTCTGCTCATCCTGCAGCTGATCTGTGTCCCCTGGGTCCAGGTCCATGCTGCAGAGAGCGCCGGTACCTCGATTCGCCACTACATCCAGAATGGTGGCTATGCGGTGAAGACTGCCCAAGGACGGATCGAAGGGTATAATAGCGACAGCCTTTTCATCCCCGCTTCCACCATCAAGCTGGTCACCTGTCTTGCGGCCCTTAAAATCCTTGGCCCCGATTACCAATTCGCAACCCGCTTTCATATCGACCCGGACGATAACCTGTATATCAAAGGTGAAGGGGATCCGATGCTCACTTCGGAAGATGTCGCCGCCATTGCCAAAGATCTGTTTGATCATGGGCTGCGGCGAGTGAATGCACTCATCCTGGATGGTTCTGCCTTTGCTCTGGAGACCACGGTGGACGGCTCCGAAAATTCTGAACGACCCTACGATGCCGAAATCACCCCTCTGGCGGTCAACTTCAATGCCCTGCCCATCCGTGTAGATGCCGATCACACCGTAGATTCGGGCGAGGATCAGACTCCGGTTCTGCCGATGATGCAGGAGATCGGAAAGTCCATGGCCATAGGCCGGTATCGACTCAACGTCGGTGCCTTTCCGGTTACGGGCGACCTCCCCAACGAGGCGCGCTATGCAGGCGAACTCTTCATTTCCCTGCTCAGACAGCAGGGGATACAGATAGGTAACACACTTGTTTTAGGGACGGTTCCGAAAAACGCCCCCCTCATTTTCATCCACAAGTCTGATACAATCCGGGGTATTATCAGGAACTGTCTCGAATTCTCAAATAATTTCATAGCAAATGAGCTTTTCGTCGCCTGCGGCAGGATTCGCTTCGGTCAACCCGCCACCTGGGAAAAAGGCCAAGTCGCGCTTGCTGAGTTCACAGACCATACGCTGCATCTGCCTCCAAAGACGATCACAATGGTGGAAGGATCCGGTTTGTCGAGAAATAACCTGATATCCCCCCGGACAATGATCGCCGTCCTGGAGGCCTTTGCGCCCTTTACCGACCTTCTGCCGGTCAAACATGATTACCTAATGAAATCAGGAACATTGAAGGGTGTCTACTGTTACAGTGGTTATCTTGGAGGCCATGGTTATCAGACGCCCTTTACGATCATGTTGAACCAGGAGACAAACAGCAGGAATCAGATCCTGCACCTTCTGGCATCGCAATTCATACCACCTGCTCCTGCCGAACAGAACAGATAAATCCGGAGAGAAGACGATTGAATGATCATTTAAAAAGGAGCGGAATACTGTTGCAGCTATTCTGCAAATGATTATTATTTGCTAAAAGTGAAGGCTATTTATAACTTTTTCTGATGGAGGGTAGAATGATAGAGAGCATCTATGCAGCACTTGAAAAGGTTGGTTTCACCCATCCCCTGCACCCGGTGCTGGTCCATGTGCCGATGGGGATGATTATCGGCATGTTCATCTTCTCTCTTATCGGACTCATCTGGAAGAAAGGGTTTCTTCTGCAGACTGCCTATCATTGTTCCGTCCTGGCTCTGGTTTCCATTCTCCCGGTGATCCTGGCCGGGCTCATGGACTGGCAACATAGATTAAACGGCGACTGGAAGACCCTGATTATCGTCAAAATGGTTCTCAGTTGCGTCCTGACCCTTCTGCTGGTCTATGCAGTGATTATCCGTAACCGGGGGGCCTCCCCTCGGCATCTCCTGCTTGTCTACACCCTCTGCCTGGCATGCGCAGGCGGGCTTGGCTATTCAGGCGGGCAGCTGGTCTACGGTTGACAGGAAATACTGGAGGAAGATCCAATTTTACAGACCAGAAGAATCTCGCTGACCTCATCCGTGTTCATCAGTCTGTCATGAAGATGAAGGGGGTTTTCTATACCACCACATGGCCCGCTCTCGTTGATGTTTCAGAAACCACAGCCCAAACCCCCGCAAGAATGAGGAACGGGGTTTCATGCCGAAGACGGCACTCCGCTCAATCCTAAAGCCGTGACGTTGCAACAGCGTCTCGATATGCTGCGGCTCACAAGTGCCTGTCGGCAAAATCGTCAAAAGAGAATTACATTCTCGACAAGAACCTTTTGTAAAATCATCAAAGAGCCATTATATGGGATGGAGAAAGAGAAAAAAGCAATAAATCCGGCAAGAGTGCTTAGCACAGACCATACTTATGAAGATACTCCACACCTCCGACTGGCATATCGGCCGCTGTCTGTACGGCAGGAAACGTTACGACGAGTTCAAGGCGTTCCTGGACTGGCTGGCGACAACTCTTACCGACGAAGGCATAGATGTCCTTCTAGTCGCGGGGGATATCTTTGATACCAGCGTCCCCAGCAACAGGTCTCTGGAGCTCTACTACACGTTTTTGTGCCGGGTCTCCGAATCCGGATGCCGCCATGTGGTCATAACCGGCGGCAACCATGATTCGCCGTCGCTTCTGAACGCACCGCGCGAGGTCCTCCGTTTCCTGGATATTCATATTATCGGCAGTATCTCCGGTGTTCTTACAGACGAGGTCCTGGTCCTGCGGAACCGCGATGACAGAGCCGAGCTGATCGTCTGCGCCGTTCCGTTCCTGCGCGACCGCGACATCAGGGAGGCCAAAGCCGGGGAGAGCCTTGAGGACAAAGGCAGAAAACTCGTCGACGGGATTGCTGCCCACTACCGTGAGGTTTCGGCAGCAGCAGCACAGCAAAAGACAGATGCGGGAGGCAACATCCCGATTGTGGCAATGGGGCATCTCTTTACCGCCGGCGCCCGCACCTCTGACAGTGATGGGGTCCGGGATCTCTATATCGGTTCTCTTGCGCATCTGAAAAGCGATATCTTCCCGGACTGTATCGATTATCTGGCCCTTGGACACCTGCACATCCCCCAGAAGGTGGACGGCTCAGCTACCAGGCGGTATTCCGGCTCTCCGCTGCCGATGGGATTCTCCGAGGCCGGACAGACCAAGAGCGTTCAGATCGTCACCTTTGAGGAGACCACACCTGTAGTGACCACCCTGCCCGTCCCCTGCTTCCTGCCGCTTGAGACCGTCCGGGGTGATCTGAAGGCTATCCTCACCCGGCTGGGCCAACTGGTGAAGGACAGGATGTCGATCCTGATCGAGGTCATCTATGACGGCGACGAACTTGTCGGTGACCTGCAGAGCGAGCTGCAGGAAGCCGTGGTGGACTCGGAGGTTCACCTCCTGCGCACAGTCAATAACCGGATCCTGAAACAGACCCTGCACCAGAATGAGACAAGCGAGACCCTGGCCGACCTGAGTATTCACCAGGTCTTCGACAGGTGCCTGATGGCCCACATGATCCCGGAGGAGCAACGCGAAGACCTGCGCATCGCCTTCCGGGAGGCCGTCTCCTCTTTAGCCGAAGACGACGAGAGGTCCGAATAGGATGGGGAGCCTGGCGCAATGAAGATCCTGCAGATCCGTTTCCAGAACCTGAACTCGCTGGCCGGGGAATGGGCCATTGATTTTACCCACCCGGACTACGCCGCAAACGGCATCTTTGCAATCACCGGGCCTACCGGCTCCGGCAAAACCACCCTGCTCGACGCGATCTGTCTTGCCCTCTATGGCCGGACGCCACGCCTTGACCGGATTACAGAGACGGCCAACGAGATCATGAGTCGTCATACCGGCTTCTGTTTTTCCGAGGCCGTCTTTGAGACAAAAATCGGCCGTTTCCGTTGCCATTGGAGTCAACGCCGGGCAAGACAGCAACCCAATGGTAAGCTGCAGGCACCACGGCATGAGATCGTCGATGACCGGACGGACCAGGTTCTCGAAAGCAAGCTCAAGGAAGTGGCCAGGATGGTTGCAGAGGCCACAGGGATGGACTTCAACCAGTTCACCCGTTCGGTTCTGCTGGCTCAGGGTGGTTTTACGGCCTTTCTCCAGGCATCCTCTGACGAAAGGGCGCCCATTCTGGAGCAGATCACCGGCACCGAGATCTACAGCCGCCTCTCTCAGAAGGTACACCAGCGCAAGGCTGAAGAGCAGCACAAGCTCGCCCTGCTGGAAGCTGAAACCAGCGCCGTCACCCTGCTGACCGCAGAAGAGGAGGAGACGATCAAAACGGATCTTTCGGGAGGAAAAAAAAGCAGCGAAGAGATCCTGGAGCACCTGCGCGCTGGCCAGATATCACTGAGCTGGCTTGCGAACCTGCAGAACCTCAAAAGCGATATTGCAGCCCTTGAGAGAGAGACCGAAAATATCGCCCAGGAATTGCGCCAGGCAGAGCCCGAGAGGCTACGTCTGGAACGGGCGCAAAAGGTTCAGGCCCTGGATGGAAATTACAGACAGCTCTGCCGGCAGCGGATCCTGCAGGAAAAGGAGAGCGCCGAAATGGAAAAGTCCCGGCTGGAACAGGCCGCAGTCGGCCTGCAGCAGAAAGAAATGCTGATCAAACGCGAAGGAGCGAAGACCCTCTTCCTTTCGGCAGATACCGACTATCAGCAGGAATTGACACTGTGCAAAGAGGTCCGGGAGTTGGATATCAAATTGAGGGAGGCCGGGACTCAGGCGAAAACCGTCCTGCGCGAACAAAAAGCTGCCGAAAAGGAACTCCATACCCATGCCAGACGCCAACAGCAGCTGCAGACATTGATTGCCAAAAAAAACACGGAGCTGGAGAAAACAAGGGAATACCTGCTGCTGCATGTTAAGGACGCAGGCCTTACGGAGGATCTCGCCGGCTTGCAGGAGCTTGTCAAGACAGTGACAGGTCAGGCCGAAAAAACGAAGGACCTGGGAAAAGAGATGGACCAGGCGCAGGAAGCCGTCCGGAAGGCTGCAGATCTTGCCCTGCAGGCAACGGAAATCCATAAGAAAAACTGCCAGGCCCAGGCGAATGCGGACAGCAGATACACGATGCAGCAACAGGAGGTGACCGGCCTGCTGGCCGGCCGTGATCCGGCTCATCTCCGGGAGGATCTGGAAAAAATGACAGAGCGTAGGCATGCGCTCGAGAAGATCGATCAGCTGACGCGGCAGCTCACGGGACTTGAGGCCGAGCTTGAAGCGAACACCAGACACCAACGGGAGACGGCAGTTCGCCTGGAGGAACGCAACCTTCTGAGGCAGTCCCTGACGGAAAAAATAGCCCTGCAGAAACAGATGGTCGAAAAACAGGAGCAGATCGTCCTGCTGGCCAACCGGATCCGCAGCTATGATGAAGAACGGGCGCACCTGGCCAACGGCAGCCCCTGCCCTCTCTGCGGAGCCACCATACATCCCTTTGTCACTACCTCCCTTGTCCGGCCCTACGAGGCGGAACCGGTGCTGCATCGCGAGCGTGAAGTCCTCCTTCAGCTGCAGATCAGGGATGCTGATCTGCTGGCAGATATTGCCACAGCTGATGAGAAGCTGAAACAGGCAAAAATCACGCAGGAAAAAGGACAATCACTACTGAAACATGCGAAAGAAGAATATGTAAACTTGACGAGCGTCTTGTCTTTCCTGCCCGGGGACATCGAGACGGAACTGGGCCGGATCGATATCCAACGGCAGCAGTGTAAAAATTTTCTGCGGGATATCGACCGAAGAATCCAACTGATGGATGCCGCCCGAAATGAGGCGCAACAGGCAAAGGATCTCAGCACCCACAGCCTGCAGGAGGCGCAGAAGGCAATTCATGCCGAGGCTTTTGGCGCCGAACACTGCAAACGGCTAAAGGAAAAGGCCAGGGCGGATGCCGAAGAGCTGCAGATGACCATAGATCACACAGTTGCGCGCATGGCCCCCTACAGTATCAACGACCTGACCGTAGATTCCTGCAGCCGAATTATCTCCGGCCTTATCGACCGGCAGCAAAAGTGGCGTCTGCAAAAGGAACAGGATCAGCACATCCTGGCCGATCTCCAGACCCTGCAGATCGATCTGGAACGAGAGACGGCCCTCGTCCAGAAACAGACAACCGAGATCGGCAGGATCGGTGTGCTGATCGGAATCGGACAGGATCAATTCTCCGCCCTGCAGAAAAGCCGCAGCGAACGCTATGGGGACAAGGACCCTGACAGGCAGGAAAAAAGAGCCACCGACAGACGAACCGAGGCCGAGAAAAACCTGGCCAAGGCGACTCAGGATCTTCATCTGTTGGAAAACAACCAGGCAGTTCTTGACGAACGGATAAGCACCCTTGCCTTGTCGCTTGCGGGGAGGGCCGAAGAGCTTAGCCGGGAAGAACGGGATTTTCTCCTGTCCATATCCGGCAATGGTTTTACAGGCGAGTCCGATTTCAATGCCGCCCGGTTGACTGACGAGCATATCATAGAAACAGGTGCCGTCCTTGAAAAACTCACCAGGAAAGAGACCGAGATTAAAACCCTGCTGCAGAGCAGACAGGAGACACAGCGACAGGAGACCCAAAAACAACTGACGGATCTGTCTGTGACCGACCTGACCCGGCAGATCGAGGAGAAGACGGAAGCATTGCAGGCCCTGCAGCAGCAGATCGGTATGCTTCAGGGCCGATTGCGAGATAATGACGAACAACGGAACAAGCAACACAGCCGTCAGGAGGGCTTGGAAAAACAGCGCCGGGAATGTCGACGCTGGCAGAGGCTCCATGAGCTTATCGGCTCAAGCGACGGCAAGAAATTCCGCAATTTCGCCCAGGGGGTAACCTTTGAGATGATGGTCAATCACGCCAACCGCAGCCTGCGAAAAATGACTGACCGCTATATCCTGATCCGCGACGTGAC
The DNA here is from genome assembly GCA_903901335.1 of uncultured delta proteobacterium. Classification (GTDB taxonomy): domain Bacteria; phylum Desulfobacterota; class Desulfobulbia; order Desulfobulbales; family Desulfocapsaceae; genus CAIUQR01. The sequence goes on from CAIUQR010000136.1 coordinate 29,325, forward strand.
GCAGCCCCTGGAATTGAATGTGATCGACAACTACCAGGCCGGAGAAATCCGCTCGACCAAAAACCTCTCCGGCGGCGAAAGCTTTATCGTCAGCCTGGCGCTCGCCCTTGGCCTGGCCGGAATGGCCAGTAAAAATGTTCAGGTGGACTCACTCTTCCTGGACGAAGGTTTCGGCACATTGGACGAGGATGCCCTGGAGACCGCCCTCGAAACCCTTGCCGGCCTGCAGCAGGATGGCAAGATCATCGGCATCATCTCGCATGTCCCGGCCATGCAGGAACGGATCGCCACCCGGATCCTGGTCACTCCCGGCCCCGCAGGCCGGAGCAGGCTCCAGGGACCGGGGATAGTAAAAAGCTAAATCCTTATCGGATAGATAAAGAAAATTGTTCAAACAACCTGAGCCAGCTCTACCCCCAGATCAATACTTCAGTCCAACCCGGTCACGGACAAGATCAAGGGTAACCACGGCCTTTTCCCTTGCCTTCACCGCACCCTTCTTGAGGATTTCTCTGACCATACCGGGGTCGGCCAGAAACTCTGCCTTTTTCCTGCGAGCATCGGCGAATTGAGTACTGATCAGGTCGAGCAGTTCCAGTTTGATATAGCCATAGGCAGCCCCACCGTTCAGATAGAGATCCCGGATTTCCTGTAGCCGCACAGGCGTCGCAAAGAGTTTGAAAATATTATACAGATTGCAGGTTTCCGGATTCTTCGGTGCCTCTACAGGAGTGGCGTCGGTCTCGATGGCCATGACCCGTTTCTTCAGCGGCTTACCTTCGAGAAATATCGGGATCGTGTTTCCGTACGACTTGGACATCTTCTGACCGTCGAGACCGGGGACCACGGCCATCTCCTGACTGATGGCAGGTTCCGGCACGACAAAGGTCTCACCGAATTCGGCGTTGAATTTCTGGGCCAGATCGCGGGCGACCTCAAGGTGCTGCTTCTGATCCTTACCGACCGGAACCTGGTCGGCCTGGTAGAGGAGGATGTCGGCGGCCATCAGGACCGGATAGGAGAAGAGGCCATGGCTGGCGGCTATTCCTTTGGCGACCTTATCCTTATACGAATGGCAGCGTTCAATCAGCCCCATCGGTGCAATCGTCGACAGGATCCAGGTCAGCTCGCAGACCTCGGGTACATCCGACTGGACCCAGAAGGTACACTTGTCCGGATCAAGCCCCAGAGCCAGAAAATCTGCCGCCGCCTCAAGGGTACCATTCGAGAGTCTTTCCCGGTCGTGGACTGAGGTCAGAGCATGAAGATCAACTATAAAAACAAAAAGCTCGGAGTTCTCCATATGGCTGATCATCGTCTTCATCATGCCGAAATAGTTGCCGATATGGAGCTGGCCTGAGGGTTGGATTCCGGATAAGATTTTCATTGTGATAAGTGTAATTGGAGTTAGAGGTTAAATGCTGCGATTTTAATTTTTCCCGGAGCACCATACCGCAAAACAAAAAAAAAGGGGAGTGCGGAAAACACATTTTCCACACTCCCCTGCAGGTTGTAATCAGAAATTACGGTAAGTTGCCGGACGGCCGTTACTTCACTTCCTCAAAATCGGCATCCACGACATCATCATCGTCCTTTTTTCCTGCCTTTCCGGCGCCTGCGCCACCTCCGGCTGCGCCCGAGCCTCCCGAACCGCCGCCTGGAGTCTCCTTGGCAGCCTGGGCATACATCAACTCTGCCAGTTTATGGGAGGCCGCCGTCAATGACTCGACCGCCGTCTTGATTGCATCGATATCATCCCCTTTGACAGCCTCTTTCACCTTCGCAATCTCTTTCTCGACATTACCCCTGGTCTCGGCATCAACCTTGTCCTTCAGGTCCTTCAAACTCTTCTCCGAGGCATGGACAAGGGCATCTGCCTGATTCCGGGTCTCAACCAGTTCTCTGCGTTTTTTATCCTCTTCGGCATGCATCTCGGCATCCCTGGTCATACGCTCGATCTCAGCGTCGGTCAGGCCGGAAGAGGCGGTGATCTTGATAGACTGCTCCTTGCCGGTCCCGAGATCTTTGGCGGAGACATGCAGGATACCATTGGCGTCGAGATCGAAGGCAACCTCGATCTGCGGCACACCACGGGGCGCAGGAGGGATAGATGACAGTTCGAACCGGCCGATGGTCTTATTATCTGCGGCCATCTCACGCTCTCCCTGCAGAACATGGATCGAAACCGCCGGCTGATTATCGGCAGCTGTTGAGAAGATCTGGCTCTTTTTGGTTGGAACGGTTGTATTTTTTTCGATCAGCTTGGTCGTGACGCCGCCAAGGGTCTCGATACCAAGAGACAAGGGGGTAACATCCAGCAGCAGAACGTCTTTGACATCACCCTGCAGGACACCGCCCTGGATCGCGGCACCGATGGCAACAACCTCGTCCGGATTGACACCTTTATGGGGTTCTTTGCCGAAAATGGCCCGGACTTTCTCCTGAACCTTCGGCATCCTGGTCATACCGCCGACGAGAATAACCTCGTCGATCTCGGAGGGCTTCAGACCTGCATCTTTCAGGGCAGTCTGGCAGGGCCCGACGGTACGTTCAATCAGGTCATCCACCAGGCTCTCGAGTTTCGCCCGGCTCAATTTTATATTCAGATGTTTCGGGCCGGAGGCATCGGCGGTGATGAAGGGCAGATTGATGTCCGTCTCCATCGTTGTCGACAGCTCCATTTTGGCCTTTTCGGCCTCTTCCTTCAGGCGTTGCAGCGCCATTTTGTCCCGGCGCAGATCGATGCCCTGCGAGCGGTTGAACTCATCGGCAAGCCAGTTGACAATACGCATATCGAAATCTTCGCCACCCAGGAAAGTATCACCATTGGTGGATTTTACCTCGAAAACACCGTCACCGATTTCCAGGATTGAGACATCGAAGGTCCCGCCGCCAAGATCATAAACGGCAATCTTTTCTTCGCCTTTTTTATCGAGGCCATAGGCAAGAGATGCGGCTGTCGGCTCGTTAATTATTCTGAGAACGTTCAGACCCGCGATCTTGCCGGCATCCTTGGTCGCCTGGCGCTGGGCATCATTGAAATAGGCCGGTACCGTGACAACGGCATCGGTGACCTCTTCGCCGAGATACTCCTCCGCCGTCTGTTTCATCTTGCCGAGGATCATGGCTGAGATCTCAGCCGGTGTGTACATCTTCCCGGAAACCTCGACGGACACGCTGCCGCCTGTACCTTCAACGATCTTAAACGGACTGACCTTGATAGACTTCTTCACCTCGGCATCGCTGAACTTCCGGCCGATCAGGCGTTTGATTGCATACAGCGTACGTTCGGGATTAGTGACCCCCTGACGCTTCGCAACCTGGCCAACCAGCCTTTCATTACTGTCGGTAAAGGCGACAACCGAAGGAGTCGTCCTGTTCCCTTCAATATTGGCGATTACCTTCGGATCGCCACCCTCCATGATCGCCACGCATGAATTAGTGGTACCAAGATCTATTCCAATAATTTTGCCCATATCCCTGCTCTCCTTATATCAATTAATCGGCTGGTTATCCTTTCCGAATCCATGTCATTTTCAATTGTAACGTACCCTTGGCCGGACAACTCATTTTACAGTTGTCATCTTCCCCGATTTGTCAAGAGTTCTCCTGGCCATTTTTTCGGCTATTTGCAACATTAAGATTCTGCTTTTCCGGAAGAAACTATCACCTTCGCCGCCCGAAGCAGACGATCTTTATAGAAATACCCTTTTTCAAACTCAGAGATGACATGACTGGCAGGGACAGTATCGCTGGCCTCCATGGTCATAGCCTCCTGCCGGTTTGGATCGAAAGGCTGACCCGTGCTTTCAATGGGTTTGACCTCAAACTTATCCAGACTGTTCTGCAGGCTCTTCAGGGTCAGTTCCACACCCTCGAAAAGGGACGCCAGATTCTTTTCTGCGTCCGCCATTTCACCCTTCCCGTGTCCGAGGGCACGCTCAAGATTATCAACAACGGGAAGCATTTCTCGTAATATATGTTCGCCTGCGTATTTCATGATCAGGGTACGCTCACGTTCCATGCGTTTTTTGAAGTTCTCAAAATCCGCGGCAATCCGTAACAGCTTATCCTGATTGTCCGCAGCCGCCTGTAAAGCCTCGGCAAGCTCTTTTTCCAGATCCCGCGGTGCCTCCTCCTGTGATTCGCCCTGAGCCTCTTTTTCCTTCACCTCTTCGGCCTTTACAGAAGCAACGACCTCCTCCACTTTGGCTGTATCCGCCTTGATCTGTTCTGTTTTTCTTTCTTTGCTCACTTTTCCTCCACACACAACACGGTTGTCAATCATTGTCCGCTGTCGGGCCAACACCTTATGAATGCATCATTTTTTATTATTCAAAACTTGTGCCAACAATAAGGAGGCATTTTTTTCTTGTCAAGATAGAACCATAAAAAATCAGATCAGGATCAGCCGACTGATTTCGACAGAAGGCAAATCTCCTGTTTTTCTCGTTGACTCTAACTTTTAGTTTTGCTAATCTTTTAAAAACAACTTGATAGGCGATGGAGTTCGCCATTAACCGTCCCACAAAGACTGATGACTCCTACTCTCACACTACGAGGGCAGGAGTTTTTTTCTGCCCGGAAGGGAGACAGTGCTGTCGGCATATAGTCTCGGGAAGGTGTTGGCGGGTACCGTCCGGCTGCGCACCCCCTTTTATTTCATCAGGACAGGCTCCTATTTCTTTACTGTAGGCCTGCAGCTGTACCCGTTGTGCATCGATGATGATAACAAAGACGGTATGTATGCGACACTTCTGATGCCTACCCGGCTTAACTTTGGTTTCATCTCAGCGCTCTTCGGTCTTTCCCGCAGCTGCATCTATCAAGAGCGGTTCTCCCTGCTGATTGTTGTGGAATCATCGAGCGAACCAGATTATCCGGTATGCGGCGGACAAAGGCAGCTTTTAAAAGAGCAATGAAACTCCTTGGATTAAACAGAAATGTGGTCGTGGCCGGCCTGGTCAGTTTTTTGATGGATGTCAGTTCCGAAATGATCTATCCGCTGGTCCCCCTGTTTCTCGCCAACGTCCTCGGTGTCAATAAATCCGTCATCGGACTGATAGAGGGCATTGCCGAATCTACTGCGAGTCTGCTCAAGGTCTTCTCCGGCTGGTATTCCGACCATACCAGCGGCCGCAAGTGGCTGATGGTCGCCGGATACGGCATTTCCGCGCTCAGCAGGCCCTTTGTGGCATTGGCTACGGCCTGGCCCCACGTCTTCGCCTTCCGGTTTGTTGATCGCCTCGGCAAAGGCATTCGAACCGCACCGCGCGATGCCCTTATAGATGAGTCCACCGACCGCAGTTCTCTGGGCGGAGCCTTCGGTTTTCACCGTTCTATGGATACATTCGGTGCAGTCGTTGGTCCATCGCTTGCAATTCTGCTCCTGAGTCTTTTTGCCAACAACTATCGCCTTGTCTTCTGGCTCTCGATTATCCCGGCCGCGATGGCCGTAGTCTTTATCGTTTTCTTCATTACGGAAACCGCAAAGCGCACTCCCGCCGATTCACCGAAACCGAAACTTTCTCTCAGCCATTTTGACTGGCGGTTCAAGTTATTTATGGGCATCGCCACACTCTTTGCAATCGGCAATTCAAGTGATGTCTTTCTGATCCTCAGGGCCGAGCAGATCGGCGTACCTTCCGTTATGATACCGGCGGTCTACCTCGTTTTCAATCTTGTCTATTCGCTTTCGGCCCTACCGGCCGGTATGGCAGCCGATCGATTCGGCAAGAAACGGCTTATTCTTCTGAGTTTTGTTTTTTTCGCCATTGTCTATTTTGGTTTTGCGGCAGCGGCAACCACATTGCAGGTCTGGGTGCTGTTCGGCTTCTATGGACTGTTTATGGGCATTACCGAGGGGGTGCAGAAGGCGTATCTGGCAACCATAATCCCTGAGACATTCAAGGCCACTGCGTTCGGCATCTACAATATGTTCATCGGCCTTGCCCTCTTGCCTGCGAGTATTGTCGCCGGTCTGCTCTGGGATAACGTTGGTCCCACAGCGCCATTTTACTTCGGGGGAATTATGGCCTTGCTCTCGGCATCCCTTTTTCTTGTGTATACCGGGAAATTCAAATGAGCGCATCCCTGCCGATTCCGCTATTACGGCGGCCGATTTTCGTAATGAGAGGTCATCTCATCAAAGAGGAGAATGAACGATGTTGAAGTATAAAGTTATCGACCGCAATGATATCGAGCGCGTCTGCGTAGTGGATAAGGATGGATTTTTCCGGGGAATGATCTCGGATTGCGACCTGCTCATCGCTTTTGTGGATCGTCATCCCGGGATCTGGGATTATTTAACGAGTAAGATTCCTTTCACGGAAAAGGGGCATCGCTGGAACTCAAAGAGCACCTTCAGACAAAGACGGCAGCAGAGGTGATGAAAACCCAGGTTGCGACGATTCGGGAAGATGCCCCGTTGGAAGAGGCCATTCGGCTCATGCTTGAACGGGTTATCAAGAGATTGCCGGTGGTCGACGGAGACGGCCGGTTCAAAGGCATTGTCAGCCGCGATTCACTTTTGCGCGCCGGCTTTGCCTCATTGCAAAACAATAAAACCACACAGCCTTAGGTATCAGGAGGTCTTTTATGCTTGAAATTGACATCCCCGGCTTTGGCCCGGTGCGGCTTGAACATCTGGTCTCGGACTTCACCGGGACCCTGTCGATGGATGGTCGGCTTCTTCCCGGAGTCCGGGAACGGTTGAATGCTATCGCCGGGTTCATGAAGATCCACATCCTGACAGCCGACACCTTCGGTATGGCGAGGGCGGAATTGGCTGACGTTCCTTGTGTCATTTGTATCCTGACGGGTGAAAATCATGATGCCCAAAAGGACGGGTATGTGAGAAAACTTGACGCCGAAAGGGTGATGGCCTTTGGGAACGGCAATAATGACCGCAGGATGCTCAAGACAGCCCGTGTGGGCATGGCAGTGTCGCAGGGCGAGGGTTGCTCTGTTGAGGCGCTTTTTGCCGCCGATGTGCATGTCACGGGTGCCGACATCGGGCTTGATTTGTTGCTCCATCCCAAACGCTTGAAGGCAACCTTGCGATTTTAAACAAGCTTGGCTGGGGGTCCGGTTCGACAGGAGAGCCATTTCCGGCGGTTAAGCTTTGTTTATTTCCAGAATTCTCTGGCCAGACGGGCTGTTTCCTCAGGCGGGACAAAGGTCGCCATATCCCCGAGCATAACCTCATAGCCGGTATGATCATTGCGCACCCAGGGTGCAAAATTGGACCGGGCCAGAATAACGGCCCGCATCTCCAGAGAGTCATTTCCATCCTCGATCAACAATAGCCCCAAATTATATCCATTCCGGCAGAGACTCCGATAAAACTTCTGAGTTCTGATCACCCCCAGGGCCAGATTTTCCCAATCATCCTCGCCAAGGCGTTGAAACGAGGTATATCCGGGAAGGATGCCCCAGATCTCATAGAATCCTTCCGGCGCAAAGGCGGCCATCCATTGCCAGGATCCGGTAGTGCCGATATAACGCCCTCCATCCTGCTGTTCATGCCTGAGGTAGTCGGTAAAAAGGCGGGATCCGGTAGTCCGGAAATATTCAGCCGCCCGCAGGTGCAGAAACCGGTGATGGTTTGAGGCAATCCTGTCGGCATGGACCTGCAGGTGGGGATGGAGAAGCGATCCTCCAGCCGACGGCAGATGGTTCTGGGTTATGGCCATGAACACGGCCTGCGGGTCGGAGGTGCGGATTCTGCGAAGATATTCCGCGCAATTTAGAAAACTATCTCGATAGACATCGACGGATGCCGTACCGATCTCGACGAAATGGGTATCGTCAAACAGACTGACACCGGAATAGCGACCGTAGGGGAAAAGATTCGGAAAAAGAAGGGACGCTCCACGGACAAGTCTCCCGGAAGGGACCAGATGATGAACACACCGCGGGGTCTTCATCATCACCTGGGGCCGGCAGAAGGGACAATCAGCCCTCAGGTCGGCATCGGGAGGGGGATCAGGCAGGGCCTCCGCCCCCTTTTCCTTCTCGCCGATACGGCTCAGGGAGACCCGGCTGGTGCGAAAGGTGACGGGATTGGTGCGGATCTCGATGATCCTTTCCACCTCATCACCTGCGGGAGCAATATACCGGGCCGTGACAGGTTCAACTGTGAAAATCAGACTTTGGTCCATTGTTCCACCCTCCCGCCAGCTCATACATATCAGCCCGACCGCTGATGGTCCTTAATGAATTTGAATTTAACTCTTTGTGTATCTCCTGATGGCATCAGCTATAGTTTTAAAAATACGGACAAATTCTTTTTCATCACGTTCCAGCAGCGTGATCCTGAACCCTTTCAGCTCGGTTGCAAACGAGGTCAGCGGCACCACACAGATGCCGGTCGCACCGAGAAGGTAATAGACAAAACGCTTGTCGCAGGCCGTCCCCGGCGGACTGACCAGCGACTCGATCAGCTTTTTAATCTCAACATTGTCGATGGGCAGGGTCTGCCTGGAAGTAAGCGCCCCGTCCTCAAAGCAGACACTCATATAGAAGGCACCGTTCGGCCGGTTGACCAGCACCCCCTTCACATCCTTCAGACAATCGTAGGCGATATTGGAAAATCGCTCATACCGGCGGATGCGTTCTTCAAGATACCCCTGGTATTCCGGATGCTGCAAGACCTTCGGCAGGACCATCTGCGGCAGGGTGGTGGAGCAGACCTCGACCATCTTCGCGTTCAGGATGGAGGTAACATATTTGGCAAACATCGGATCCTTGTCGCCGTTGTAGACCTCGATCCAGCCACAGCGGGAACCCGGCCACGGCATCTCCTTCGAGATACCCTTCATCGCAATGCCCGGAACCGTGCCGATCACATCGGAGAGCGGCGAGGTCGTCGTGCCGTTATAGACGATATTCTGGTAGATCTCATCACAGATAAGGAAGAGGTCATAACGGTGGGCAATCTCGACAATCCTCTCCAGGATCTCGGTCGGATAGACGGCACCGGTCGGATTGTCGGGATTGATGATCAGGATTCCGGCTACAGCTGGATTGTATCTGACAGATTTTTCAATATCATCGATATCCGGATACCAGTGGTTATTCGGATCGAGGATATAGGTCAGCGGGCTGTCCTCGGCATGGGCGGCCTCCGCAGAGGAATGGGTGGTGTAACTCGGCGTCGGCACGATGACCCTGGCGGTTCGGCGCAGGAATCCGAAGACCTTAGAAATCGCATCGCCCAGTCCATTGAAAAAGAGGATGTCATCGGGGCCGATCTGGGCACCTCCCCGCTTATTGGTCTGTTCAGCGAGAAATTCCCGGGTGGAGAGGACTCCTCGGGTCGGGCAATAGGCATAGGTGTGGTCATCCATGACCGCCTCGGCCACGATATCTTTCATCCAGCCGGGGACCTTTTCTCCCTTGGCGACGGGGTCTCCGATATTTTCCCAATTGACCTTCAGCCCCAGCTTCTGTAACTTCATGCCGACATTGACGATATTACGAATCTCGTATGTCAGCTCGCCTGCACCTATGTGAACTATTTCCGTTCTCATTTTTCAAAAACTCCTTCCTCGGATTAACCCTGTGTCGTCTATCGCCAACTCTGCGAAGGATATCCTCATACCATAGCCTCAAAGTCAGGTCAATACAGATGGATGAAGTGTCATTACATTGTCATTATTCATCATACTTGTGCAGTTTATTCTGCAGCGTTTTCCGGGTGATGCCAAGTCTTCTCGCGGCTTCGCTCTTGTTGCCGCTGGTCTCTGCGAGTGTCAGCAGGATCATGTTTTTCTCCGCCTCAAACAGGGAGGCCGGACGTTCATCGGAAGACCCATCGGCACGAGCGGCATCCTGTCTCTGAATCGTCAGAGGCAGACTTTTTTCCGTCAACTGATCACCGCGCATCAGGATGACCCCGCGTTCGATGGCATTCTCCAGCTCCCGGACATTGCCGGGCCAGGAATAGCGGCAGAGCAGGTCCATGCAGACAGGCGTAATACATTCCACCGACCGGCGGTTTTTCTCCGCGAATTTTTTGACGAAATGGTCAACCAGGAGGGGAATATCCTCCCGCCGATCCCTGAGCGGCGGCACGGTGAGCATCACCACATTCAGCCGGTAATAGAGATCTTCGCGGAAGGCGTTATTTCTGACCTCCTCTTCCAGATCGCGGTTCGTCGCGGCGATGATCCTGACATCAACTTTGATCGTCTCCTCCCCGCCGACCCGCTGCAGCTCCTGCTCCTGCAGGACCCGCAGGAGTTTGACCTGCATGGCCTGGCTGGTCTCGCCGATCTCATCGAGAAATAATGTGCCGCCGTCGGCCTGGACGAACTTGCCCTCACGCCGCCGGTCCGCCCCGGTAAAGGCGCCCTTCTCGTGCCCGAAGAGCTCGGACTCGAGCAGGCTTTCGGCGAGCGCCGCACAGTTGACCTTCACGAAGGGGCCGTCCCGCCGTTCACTGTTCCGGTGCAGGGATTCAGCGACCAGCTCCTTACCTGTCCCCGATTCTCCGGCGACCAGGACCGTCGCCTCAGTCGGCGCCACATATGTGATCATCTCTAAAAGTTCCAACATCGGCGGGGCACAGCCGATAATGGAGCTGATAAGCTCGGAGGCATCGCTTGCCGCTTCCAGTTTTTTTCCCTCGACCTGTCGATGATCCAGGGCCCGGTCCAGGCTCAGACGCAGGCGATCGAAATCAAGGGGTTTGGTCAGATAATCATGGGCGCCGTGTTTGATGGCCTCAACAGCATCATCCACCGAGGAATAGGCCGTCATGATGATCACCGGCAGTGCCGGCTGGATCTCATGGATCTGCAGGAAGGCCTCATGGCCGTTCATCCTGGCCATCCTGACATCCATTAACACGGCGTCATACACATTCTTTTTGACCGCCTCGACCGCAGTCCGTCCGTCATCCGCCTCCACACACCGCCACCCCCATTCTTTCAACATGGAGGAGAGCATGAAACGATGGACCTGTTCGTCGTCCACCACCAGAACTGTGACCTGCTTATCCGATTTCCCCACTGCTGTCTCACCCCCGTTCAAACAACCTGCGTCAGTCCGTATTGACCTTCTGCAGCAACCAGGCCATATTTTCACCAAGGATCTGCATGGTGCTCATCCCCTCTTCGTCCTTGGCCGCCTCTCCTTTTTCCCTGCCGATCCCGATATTCCAGTATCTGGAGCCGACCACGATCATCTGATTGATCAGGAAAAAATTATTCATGGTCTGAAAAGCATGTATCGCCCCCGCTCTCCGGACCGCAACTACCGCCGCACCCAGCTTGCGTTTCAGCATATCGTCATTGGCCTTGCTGACCATACCGCAGCGGTCGATCAAGGCCTTCATCTCGGAAGAGACATCGGCGAAATAGGTGGGTGAACCGAGGATGATACCGTCGGCCCCCTTCATCTTGGCAACGCAATCGTTGACAATGTCATCATCAAAGACACAGCGCCCGTCTTTATTCTTGAAGCAGCCGGAACACGCCTTGCAGCCATGAATCTCCTTTCCCGCCATCTGGACCAGTTCGGTCTCGATCCCTGCTTTGGCCAGCGCCTCCAGAACGGTCTCCAGCAACAGAACCGTATTGCCGTTTTTTCTCGCACTGCCGCAAAATGCCACTACCTTCATGATCTTCTCCATTGCTAAGGTCCACCTTTCAAGCCATCATGTCACTTTCACGTATGACCGTGCACTCCGTATCCCCGGAGGCACTTCAAAAAGTATTAACTGCATTTATCGGCTTGGGCAACTGTTTTCATATACCGCAGAACAATGGGTATACATTCACCCAAACGCAAGGGAAAAAATAATGACGTCGTCTCGGCCTCGGGGTATATATGCAAAAAGAACACTCCCGGAAATTACTCGACGAAACCAACCGAAATAATGAAGAAGATCCTGATCCTGACCACCGGCGGCACCATTGACAAGGTCTATTTCGACGCCAGAAGCTCCTATGAAGTAGGACCTCCCAATATCGAGGCCGTTTTAGGAGAGATGGATCTGGCTATCGACTATTCGGTTCGTTCCCTGCTCAGGAAGGACAGCCTGGAGATAACGGACGAAGACCGTGAGATCATTCTTCAGACGGTATTACATGCCGATGAAGAACATATCCTGATCACCCATGGCACCGATACGATGGTGCAGACCGCACAGTATCTGGCCAGGGCTCACGGCAAAACCATCGTTCTGACCGGCGCGCTGACCCCTGCCCTCTTCAAGGCAACCGACGCCCTTTTCAACATCGGCTGCGCACTGGCCGCGGTGCAGACCTTACCTCCCGGAGTCTATATCGCCATGAACGGCGCCGTATTCCCCCACGACAGGGTCAGAAAAAATCTCCAGAAAAACACATTTGAAGAACTCTAACAAACAGGTCAGGATCGAAAAGATCGTCCATGGCGGTTTCGGCCTCGGCCGGATTGATGACGGACGGGTCGTCCTTGTCGGAAAGGTCCTGCCGGGCGAAATGGTGGCCTTTTCCGTCACCGAAGAGAAAAACCGGTATCTGTATGCCGAGGCCGCCGCAATCATTGAGCCCCACCCGTCGCGGATCGATCCGCCCTGTCCCTGGTACGGAAAATGCGGCGGCTGCGATATCCAGCATTGCGACTATAAACAACAACTCAGAATCAAAACCGACATTGTCCGGGACCTCTATCTGCACCAGTTTCCCGATACCCGGACCGAACTGCTCACCTTGATGCATGACACCCTGCCCTCACCGGTTCAGTTCAGTTACAGACAGCGGATCAGGCTGCAGGTTGATGCAAACGGCAGGACGGGTTTCCTGGGCTTCCGTTCCCATACGATCATCCCGATCGGACGCTGTCTTGTCGCAAAAGACGGGTTGAATGTTGTCCTCTCCGAACTCCAAAAAAATTCCTCCTGCGCAAAGATTCTCAACAATTGCGATGAGTTTGAACTTTTATTTAACCCGATATCATCCGGAGTTATCTGTCTTTTTCATCTTTTAAGAAAACCGCGTCCTGCCGATATCCGGCAGGCCGAAGAATTGACCGGCACCATCCCGCTTCTTGAACGGGTCTATTTCCAAGGTGTCGATTTTCCGCTTACAGGCCCGTTTGGCAGCAAAGAGATCCCGCAGACGAACAGCCTGCAGATGCGGCTGTCTCCGTTTGCAGAGGAAGACACACCGCTCAAGCTTTCCTGGGAGGTCGGCGGCTTCTGCCAGGTTAACCTGCAACAAAACGAGCGGCTGATTCGCCTTGTTGTCGACTGCTGCCGTTTGAGCCGGAATGAGTCCGTCCTTGACCTCTTCTGCGGCATGGGCAACTTTTCCATCCCGCTGGCCGCCAGGGCGGCCTCGCTCCTCGGTATCGAAGGACAGGGATCTGCCATCCGCAGCGCCCGGAAAAACAGTACGGACGCCGGTCTTGCCAACACAACCTTTGAAAAAGGTCCTATTCATGAGGTCTGCCGGAGACTTGTACGCGAAAGCAGGGTCTTTGATTGCGTCGTTCTCGACCCGCCCCGGCAGGGTGTACCGGGGCTGGCCCGGGAGCTTACGGCGCTCACCGGCCGGAAACTGGTCTATATTTCCTGTGATCCTGCGACACTCTGTCGCGACCTGGCTGCATTCGCCCGCTGTGGATTCACCCTCCGGTATATGCAGCCGGTCGATATGTTTCCCCAGACCCACCATATCGAAACCGTTGTCCTGCTTGAAAAGAATTGACAGAACGGCAGTTTCCCGGTAAACGGTCAAAGGATATTTGTTTAAAAGAGCGGCGCTTCGTGCCGCTCTTTTTTGTTGAACGCGCCCGAACGCTTCTTCGGGCAGCGGAAAAAATGAGACACGGGCGGGATACTCTTCGCTATTTTTAAAACATGAATAAAGACAATCAGATACTGACACAACGGCGGGAGAAGGCTGACGCACTGGCTGCCCTGGGTGTTAACCTGTACAACAACTCGTTCAAACCGGCCAATGCGATCAAGGACCTCCTGCCGAAAGGTACGCACCTGGCGCCGGAGGCCTATGACGAGACCCGGTTCACCTACACTGTTGCCGGCCGGATTCTTTCCATGCGCAAGTTCGGTAAGGCCGCTTTCTGCCATATCGTCGACAGCTCGGCCCGCATCCAGATCTATGTCAAGATGGACACCGTCGGCGAAGAGCAATATGCCGCCTTCAAGAAATGGGATATCGGCGATATTGTCGGTATCGCCGGCAAACTCTTCAAGACCCAGACCGGAGAGCTCTCCCTCCAGGCGGACGTCCTGACGATGATCACGAAATCGCTCCGGCCTCTGCCCGAAAAATGGCATGGGCTTACCGATGTGGAGACCCGCTACCGTCAGCGCTATGTGGATTTGATCGTCACCCCTGAGACCCGCGACACCTTCCGGAAACGGGTCGAGATCATCCGTTTGGTCCGGGAATATCTGAACAATCGAGGCTTTATGGAGGTCGAAACCCCGATGATGCAGACCGTCCCCGGAGGGGCCACTGCCAAACCATTCAAGACCCATCATAACGCCTTGGACATGGATCTCTATCTGCGTATCGCCCCGGAACTGTACCTGAAAAGGCTTCTGGTCGGCGGTTTCGAAAAGGTCTTCGAGATCAACCGGAATTTCAGAAACGAGGGGCTCTCGACCCGGCACAACCCCGAATTCACCATGCTTGAATTCTATCAGGCCTACGCCACCTACCATGACCTGATGGACCTGACCGAGGAGCTGGTTTCCTGGATCAGTCAGGAGGTAAACGGCACGATGGAGATCGAATATCAAGGGGCAAAGGTCAATCTGGCCCCGCCCTGGAACCGTCTGACCATGGATGAGGCACTGGTTCAGATCGGCGGTATTGAACCTGCGATCCTGGCCGACGGTCCAAAGGTGATTGCGCTGGCCAAAGAAAAGGGGATCAAGCTTGAGGAACAAGCAGGCCCCGGCAAGGCCAAGACCGAGCTCTTCGAGCTCCTGGTCGAGGAGAAGCTGATCGATCCGACCTTCATCACCTCCTATCCGACTGAGGTCTCGCCGCTCGCCCGTAAAAACGAGAAAAATCCCGAGATCACCGACCGCTTCGAGCTCTTCATCACCGGCCGCGAGATCGCCAACGCCTTCAGTGAGCTGAACGACCCGGTCGACCAGCGGCAGCGTTTTGAAAAGCAGATCGAAGAACGGGGGGATGACGATGAGGTCCATCCGGTCCTTGATGAAGACTATGTCCGTGCCCTGGAATACGGGATGCCGTCCGCGGCAGGCGAAGGCATCGGCATCGACCGCCTGGTCATGCTGCTGACCGACTCCCCGTCCATCCGCGACGTTATCCTCTTTCCGCACCTGAAGCCCGAGACCAAAGGCCAGGAGCAGGACAAGAAGAAGAAACCCAGCTGTCCGTGTTCCTGCTGATATGTTTGAATGGTTCATCAGCTTCCGCTATCTGCGGGCCAAGCACCGGCATGGATTTATCTCTCTTATCACGCTTATTTCGGTTGCCGGCATCACGGTCGGCGTGACCGCACTCATCGTCGTTCTGGCGGTATGGTCAGGCTTTATCGACGGCTTCCGTGACCAGATTCTCGGCAACACCTCCGCTATCATTGTCCAGCGCATCGGCGGCTCCATCGACAACCATGAGCTGGTCCGTGACCAGGTCCTGACCGTTAACGGCGTCAAGGGGGCCACCCCGTACCTCTACGCCCAGACCTTCCTGAGCGGGGCCTCCGGCGGTAACGGTATTGTCCTCAGGGGCATGGATCCGACCACCGTCGGCAATGTCGTCAACCTGTCGCAGAAGATGATCAAAGGAAGTGTTGCCGACCTGGAAACCGCCAAAGGAGCAACGCTCCCGAACATCATCCTCGGCAAGAACCTGGCCCGAGAGCTGCGGGTCCAGGTGGACAGCAAGGTCCGCCTTATCTCGCCATCCGGGCCGCTGACGCCGATGGGGGTTATCCCGAAGGTCAAGACCTGCAGGGTCTCCGGCATCTTCGAATCAGGGATGTCCGAATACGACTCGAACCTGGCCTATATGGCCTTGACCGAGGTCCAGGGCTTTCTCGAGATCGGCGATGTCGTCCACGGCATCGAAGTATCAGTGAGCCGGGACGACCTGAATCAGGCAGATCGCATCGCCAGGAAGATCACCGATAAATTAGGCGGGGGCTTTATCGCCAAGGACTGGATGTCGATGAACCACAACCTCTTTGCCGCCTTTAAGCTGGAGAAAATCGGCATGTTTATCTGCCTGACCCTGATCATTCTGGTTGCCGCCCTGAACATCATCAGCGCCCTGATCATGGTGGTAATGGAAAAGGGAAGGGATATCGCGATACTGAAATCAATGGGGGCGACCTCCGGCTCGATCATGAAAATCTTCTTTTTTCAAGGCCTGATCATCGCCCTCTCGGGAACCATCCTCGGGTTGCTGGGCGGGCTCGGGCTCTGCGATCTGCTGGCCCGGTACAAGTTCATCGAACTGCCCTCCAATGTCTATCCTATGGCCACCCTGCCCATCAAGGTGCTGCCTTTCGACGTCGTCATCGTCGCCATCAGTGCCATCGTTATCACCCTGGCCGCAACACTCTACCCATCCTGGAAGGCCTCGAAGGTCAAACCGGCGGAGGTTCTGTCCTGATGGCGCTTTTTGAAGCACGAGAAATCGTCAAGACATACGATGAGGGAATGAAGCCGATCGAGGTCCTGAGAGGGATTAATCTCTCGGTCGAAGCCGGTGTGATGACGGCCATAGTCGGGGCGTCGGGCTCCGGCAAGTCCACCCTGTTAAAGATCCTCGGCACCCTTGAAGGCCCGACATCGGGAGAGATGTTCTTTCAGGGGGAAAACCTGACCAAAAAGACCGATGCGGAGCTTGCCCTTTTCCGCAACCGGTCACTGGGCTTTATCTTCCAGTTTCACCACCTGCTGCCCGAATTTTCAGCCCTGGAAAATGTGATGATGCCCGGTTTGATCGCCGGCAGGAGTAAGGACGAGATGGCCGGCCCGGCTCGTGACCTGCTGGCCCTGGTCGAACTCGATCACCGTACCAGCCACCGGGTGAACGAACTCTCCGGCGGTGAACAGCAGCGGACGGCGCTTGCCAGGGCGTTGATCATGCAACCGGCAATACTCCTGGCCGACGAACCTACCGGCAACCTCGACAGCCGCACGGGCAATCTGGTCTTTGATCTGCTGCACAGGCTGTGCCGGGAACGCTCGCTTGCCGCTCTGCTGGTCACGCATAACATGGACCTTGCCAATCGGATGGATGCCTGCCTGACCCTGAAAGACGGAGTGCTGGCCGGATAATCGTTTCCGCCTCAGCGGGAGGCCCTGTCAAGCCAACGCTCTTCTTCAGGATTGCAAGCCGGGACGCCATTCCTCGCGCAGGAGTCCAAAAAGAAGGATATCATCAACCCGGCCATCAATCTTTCGTCCATTCCGCTTCTTTCCCTCCTCACGAAAACCGGCACTGCGATACATTTCGACCGCTCCCTGGTTGGACGAAAAGACCTCGAGCTCTATGCGTTCGATATTTTTCAGGAATGCTGCTTCCAATGCCTGGGCAAGAAGTTTTTTCCCCCAGCCCTGACCACGGTATTCCGGCAACAATCCCATCCCCAGACGTCCGACATGGGATAGCCCCTCGAACATTGCGGGAGCGACATCGCACCAGCCGACAATCTCATTCCCCTCTAGGACGACCAGGTGGACACCGCCCTTTTTCCAAATCAACTCAAGATATTCACCGGTCTGAACGGGGTTGAAGCCTGCTGTCGTGGCCAGAAATTGCCTCTCACAAGCAACCTTGGTTATACACGCCGACACACAAAAGGCATCGGCTATTTCAGTTGGACGAATCATCAAAATAATACCCTTCCTGGTAGCACCTCAGTAATCATTAATAAAGTTTTGTATCAAGCAAAACAGAGCCAGGGAGGATGCAATGAGGCTCACAGATAAGATATCATGGTTGATGGGTCGTGTCCAAAGAAGTTTGTTTCCCCATCTCAACCAGTACCAGAAGACTTCACTTACTGCACAGGAGGAGCGTTTTGTGTCAATTCTGGAGATTCTCCAGATTGAACGGTATGTTCCAAAGGTCGTGACGAACCATCGCTGGCCGGGACGCAATCCTCTTGACCGTAGGGTCATGGCCCGAGCGTTCGTGGCCAAGGCATTGTATCGCCATCCAACGACCAGCGATCTGATCCGCGCTCTGAATTCGGAGGAGAGCTTGGGTCGAATATTCGGATTCGTGACTTCCGGTGCTATCCTCTTAGAGTCGACCTTCTCGCGCGCATTCGGTGAATTTGCCGCAAGCGAGCTTGGCAATCGGCTGCACGACGCCCTGGTAGAGCAATACCTTGCCGAGGAGCTTGTCGGGCATATAAGTCGGGATTCCACAGCCATTGTTGGACGTGATAAACCGGCAATGAAAGGACCAATGGAACCAATGAAACCTTGCAAAAGGGGGCGGCCAGCCAAGGGCGAGTAACGGGAACCTGCCTTCGAAAAGCGACTTGATCGCCAGGTCAACCAGTCAGCGGCGGGAGCCATCCGGGAATACCTCTATGACCTTATGAACGCCGCTTACGATGCGAAGCGGATTGAGGAAACCAGCCGGATACTGTGACATGTGCCGCTCATGGATAGAAATGGTCTTGGCCAGAAGGTTATACCCATGGCACCTTACGAAGCAGAGCGCAATAAAATCAGGTCTGGCGCGGAACGGACGAATAACCGGTTAAAAGAGGATTTCGGTGCCAATAATGTTATGGTCAAGGGGCATAGCAAGGTAACTCATCACCTGATGTTTGGTGTCATCAATTGTTTGCGGATCAGATTATGGGTCTGCTTGGTTAGATTGTCAAAGAACAGCAATCGCACAACTGCGGGAGTGGTGCGCTTAACAATCAGGAATATTTAATAAAAAGGTAATTTATAAATAGAACAAGAGGGACATTCAGATAAATGAGCCATAATAATGTTAGGCCATTTCTCGACGCTGACGCATGTTGCTCATTTTGCAAGAGGCTCATGATACACCTTCTTGTATCTCTCTTACATTGATCACAACAATTGAACTCCCTTTCGCTGCTTTTTAGTTGTCACCTTTTTCTCCATATGCAGATGATATTTTCCGGAAATCCGATCCGGAAATCCGGAAAAAGCCCCTGGTTCCTATCATTACATGACTATATTCAAACACGAATATAACCGTAAAACAACATGATGAATTCACACCACGAGTTTGGCGTAAATATTGCATACGTTAGAATTTAGACAGGGAACTTGCGTTTTTCAAAGACATCTCATTGGCAACTGAAGCAGTATATAAAAGCTCTTTTGTTAAGGGGGATGACCAAATTGTTCGTTAGTATTTGACTCTATTGTCGGTGAAAAGAGGAGGAGCTTTTGAGATTTTTTTCAAGTGACGAAAAGTCATACAAAGTTGCTTATGCAGCCTAAATCTCTTGAGTAAATAGAAACCAATCTTTCTTATTAAATTTACCAGCCTTAAAATGGAGGTCAATGTTCGGCTCACTCTGTGAAAAATTATTCCTAATCAGCAGTATGCTTTTTATTCAATCACCACAAAAGTTCAACCAACCAAAATTGGAGGAGAAAATGAAAAGAATATTTTTACTGGCGGTAATCTGTGTATTTTTTTCCACACCTGTTTTAGCATCGAAAATAACGGTGCAATCCGGCTCAGTCGTTTCCTTCAGCGCCGATACGACAAAAGCAGGATCCCTGGCTGATCCGTGGCTCATTACTGAAACCCTGCAATCTCTTTCTGCAACTCTGAAGTTTTTCGATGATGCCGGAGGTTCTCCCTTGGGTGTTAACACTACCGGAACAGGTCACTCATCCGGCAAGTGGTTTACCAAAACCGTGACGAACGACACCAGTGCTGCATGGACCAGTTTTGAGCTTGAATTACAAGTAATCTTGGGCACTCCATCAGGTGACGGCGATGGCCTAAGTTTTGCCCAAGGAGGCGGATTGACTTTTTCTTCTGATAAATTCGATACTTATACACGTATTGATAATACCAGAGATTACCTGAACTTCCATGGCGGTACTATAGGCACGGTGATACGGTGACCTTCTCTTTCGCAATTACTGACAACGCAGCAAACAATCCATTCTACCTGCTGCAAACAGCAAACAAATCAGACGTCCCGGAGCCCGCAACTCTCGTGCTTCTCGGCCTGGGTCTTTCCGGTATAGCTGTAGTGAAAAGGAGAACACGTAAATAATCCACTCGGAACCAGAACTGACAAGGGCGGCCCATAGGCCGTCCTTTTTTTTAGCCGGCATTATTCCCAACAGCAACGGAAGCTCCCATTACCAAATATAGATTTGCTTTACGTAAACATGTTGATCTGACAGTCGGCAGCCTGTTGCAGAAACTGCTCCGCCGTCATAACGATGACGCCATCGATAATTTCGTCCCTCTTGATCTTCATCATCTCCATGGTCATATGACAGGCCACAAACTGCACACCCTCCAACATGCAGAGTTCCAGCATGGTCGGGATATCGGGGATGTTTGCCTCTTCCACCTGTTTGCGCATCATGGACGAGGCCAGCTGCGGCATGCCCGGGATAGCACCCATCGGACCGAGCGGGTAGAATTTGAGTCTCTCGGCCCCACCCTTTTTGATCACATCCAGGCCGAAAAAGGTATAGAAGATGGTAGCCTGATGCCCGAGCCTGACGGTATTTAACGCCAGGACCAAGGACGGATACGCACCGTCCAGGGTTCCGCGGGAACAGATGAACTGGTATTTCTTTTTTTGATTTTCAGACATATGAGCCTCCATATTTGTTCATACTATTAACCTATTCAACAAGGAATTTTCCCCTTAAACCAGCATCTCTTTTACCGATTCCATAGACCTCTTCAGCTGGGACAATCCGTTGAGAAGCGCAGAACGCTGCTCCAGAGAAAACTGATCGAGGACCTTTACATGCAACTCCCCGCGAAAAGAGACGATTTCAACGACCAATTTCTCCCCTGCGGAGGTCAGCTTCAACAGCTTGACCCTTGAATCATCCGGATCATCGGTACGTTCGACCAGTCTTCTTCGCAACAAGCCCTCGACGATCTTAGTTACCCGGCTTTTGGCGACATTCAGTCTTCCGGCAATCACCTTGGCCGTCAGATACCGCTCGTTCTGGAAGAGGAGCAGACAGCGAAGCTCTGCTTCGGGCAGACCGAAACGCTCGCTCTGGTACTGCATACGCTCCTGGCAGCACTGAAAAAGCGCGTCGACGAGCCCCTGAAACTCAAGAACTTCGCGGTTCGGGATAGGGTTTACACTCTCTTTATTGTTCATTCTATGAACTATAACCACACGCTCTTTTATTGTCAATTCCTTTTCAGCGGCATGAACGATCTGTGACGAACAACACGATCAAGATCTCGTTCGTGTTGATAATCGCGATCGAAACAACCAAGGCCGATATGCTTGAACCCTATTCTTACCTGCGCTTTATATTAGAGAAATTGCCGACGGCCACAAGCCTTGAGGAGTATGAGGCGTTACTGCCTTGGAATGTTAAAATAAGCTTGATTTAACTGACTGAAATGTGTTCTCTAATATGTGGTTACTTTTTGCAATCCCCGCTGCCGCATTTGGGTCAAGGCGGTTGGGAGCCTCCCAGAACTGTATTAATTTACAATTCAAAAACGATTATAGAAAGGAGCTATCATGCATATACTGCTAATGCTTCATATCCGGAGAGTTGTTAGATGCTTCACCATGTGCGCATTGGCGCTCGGTATCACCGCCTGCACCTGCCCTATAAGGACAATACAAGTGTTTAGAGTCAATGAGGCGACCATCGGAACAGGGGAAGGTGTAGCGTATCTATTTATCAACAGCGGTTTTATCCGCTTAGTCGCCGTGGATGGAACACCTCTACCGGAGCCAGACCGTTTTGGTGACCAGCTGGCGACTGCCTATGAGCTCAGCCCCGGGCTGCACAGCATTAAAACAGAGTTCGCGGCGGCTTCGTCGTCGGCGGTCGGCTTGAATACTGTCACTACGAGTTGGAAGGCAGCAGGGGTTATGACGTCCATGTCAGCGGAGCCGGGCCACATTTATAGCGTGAACTATGATCAAGAAGCGTTCCAAAAGAAAAATGTGTATCTCCCGGCTATAGGTGATTGCGGGGTGCGACAGTTGCCTACGAAAGTGGTAGCGCAGTGCGCTCTCAATGATTACATGCCCATATGTGACAGGCTGGGACTTTAGGGTGTGCATGGGGACATCTTTAACTTGTTATACTTAGCGTCTTAATCTATTGCACATAATTTCTTTAGAATTAGGGATGTAGAGGAATTGACCGGCCTTGATTTTTTATCGACACTTGTAAAAAAAACAGGATACTATTGAAACCAAGAAATCCGATGAGCTGAGGCGATAGTTACTGGAAGTATACGAAACTTTGATAACCGGGCGGAGATAGACATGGAAAATCTGCCGATAAGCCGGGTATTCACGCTTATAGAACCGGGGCCGGTTGTCTTGGTTACTACAAATGACGGCTACAAAGACAACGTCATGACCATCTCATGGACCATGGTACTGGACTTTGCAGCAGAGTTTGCAATTACCACTGGACCATGGAATTATTCATACACCGCGCTTCAAAAATCGAAGGAGTGTGTAATTTCAATCCCAACGGTTGACCTGATTGATACCGTTGTTGGAGTGGGAACATGCTCCGGGGCTGATACTGATAAGTTTGCAAAATTCAAACTCACCCGTTTGAAAGCCAAACATGTTCGGGCACCACTCATCAGGGAGTGCCTCGCAAATATCGAATGCAGGGTTATCGATATTGTGAGTCAATACAACATCGTTGTGCTTGAAGGTGTTGCCGCATACTTTGACAGTACGCGAGAGGAGACAAAAACTCTCCATGCTGTTGGTGACGGGACCTTTATAGTTGATGGACGCAAAATCGACAGAAAGAAGATGATGCAGGCCAAACTTCCAAGTGGAATCCAGCCGTTAATTTGCTGAAAAGCAGGTAAACAGGTTAGTGGAAAGATATTCACTTTAGAAAACAGAACCACTTTATTGAGAGGATAGGACTATGCAGGGCACAAAAGGTTCCAGTAATTCAAGCGTCATCATTTCCAGGGTCATGCTGCCCGGGGACGCCAATGCGGCGGGCATTGCCCATGGCGGGGTGATTATGAAGGAAATCGACAACGCTGCCGGTGTGGTCGCTGTCCGGCATACCAGAAGGATCTGCGTCACTGCCTCTATCGATCGGCTCGACTTTCACAAACCATCATTCATTGGCAACCTCGTGACAGTCAAGGCGAGTGTCAATATGGTTGGAACTACCTCGATGGAGATCGGCGTCAGAGTCGAAACTGAAGACCTTATGGCCGGAACTGTCACGCACCTCGCCTCGGCCTACCTGACCTTCGTCGCCCTGGATGAAAACCGGCGTCCGGTGGCGGTACCGCCGTTGGAACTGGTCACGGATGAGGATCATCGGAGAAACCGGGAGGCGATGGCCCGACGGGCGCTGCGACTTACTGAGAAGCGGAAGGAATCGGCCTGCCAGGAGGATTCGACAAGGTGTTAGTCATATATACTGGAAAGATATGGACTTTTGGAGAAGAATATTTTCAGCAAAGGATGAGTCTTTCCATATATTTGTCCTTTTGGACGATGATATATAGATCAGCAGAATAACTTGTTAGGACAAGAACCGGAGCAAAGGAATAAGGAAAATAGCTTCATGATCACAAAATGGCTTCATATGGTAGATCTGGGAGGAAACCCATGGGTTCTCCCAATTTGGTCGGCTGTTAATCACGCTATGGAGAAGGGCACTTTTCCACGTGTTGGCAATGACGTTCGTGAGCTTGGCCTATATATTTCAACTCGGCTGGATATGCTTCCAATAACAATTGGAAGAATTAACACCGGTTGGAAGAATCTGCACTCCGAGGCTCTGAAATTTGCTGACAAATATCAGTTTCAAAAGAACAAAGACGGCATTGGCATACCAGTAGACCGGGCATTTCTCATTTAGTTGCTCGTTGATATTGACGCATTTTTATTCGAGACAAACTCCTGCTGTGAATTGATGATGACATTCTTGCAAAAGATGCTCAATCACCTTGGGGAAACAATTGAGCAAGAGAAAATCACCAAGAAATTCCGTGGAATACTGATAAAGAGTGGCCACAATCCAAATTGGTTCCGTTTGCTTGACGCCGAAAGGAATTTCTTCATTCACATGGCAACGCCTTTCGTAGCAAGTGAGTGTAAATGTACATAGACTTGTATCGTATCCTCTTACCGTCCGTATCCCGATCGGTACCTTTTTTATTTCAACCAACCCTTCTGCTCAAAATATGGTAACAACTGCTGAGAACAAATTCCAACTGGATACGAATGAATGGAAAAACGTTCTCCCGGAGGCCGCGTGTGCGAACCGTCCGAAGGATATCCCCTCTGGGGATGACACATTTACTGTCCAACGCTCACCGAAACAGGCTGAGTTAATGAAACTGATGCCGGCTTTAGACAAAGCGCATGTTAGCAAAGCAACACGGCAAGCCGCGGTATGGATCATCACCGATAATGCTGACTACAATGACCTTGGGATTCTTGTAGTAAGTCAGTTCGGGTTTGGTGGTTCACGGGCGATTAATGAAAATGAGACGGCACAGGCAATAAAGATTGTCAATGATGCAGGGATTGATATCACCCATAAAATGATTTGGAAGGACAAACAAATTGTTCTCAATGGCTTGAAGGATACCGACCTTAGAAATTGGCTGAAAGCAAAAAAATGAGACGTGCTCACTTTTGATCCCTGGGGGCCGCCGAGGAGGAGCTGAGATCGCTTTTACCTTTTCTTGAACGGCTCACAGCTGTTGTGGACTTACGGAAGATTGAAAAGAGACATTGGCGGAAGACCTGATGACATTCTGGAACGTGATTCTTTTACCCCTTATTTTCCTGGGTGTATTCCTTATCGGGGGATTCATACTGGTTTCCCTCTGCCTCATCATCTTCGAAATTGTCTTCGGGATTCTGTGGATATTGATATTCGACGGAACATCGAAAAGGGCGGTTGTGAAGATGACCTTTTTACGAGGGGGAAAGTATACATGGGTCAATATTTTCACGTGTATAGCAACCTCCATTGCGGTATGCGGATTCGCTCTCTTTTGCATTGCACTGTTCGACAAATGCTTGGTGCCGAGACCGACTCCATCCTGGCAGTCGACGCTACAGGAAATCGACACTGCTGTTGTGTTCGGATTCGGCTACGGAAAAAACGGGGCCGGAAGGATGATCCCAGGAGAGACGAATTCATTCCTGCTCACATGGACGATTGAGCACACATCGGCAAAAACCCTGTTCGTTCAGGAAGGTGTATGGACAGCCGCCTGCAGGGAAACGGATACGACCTGCAACGTCTCCGGAAGGGAACTGCAAAGGATTCACCTCGACACAAAGACGATCGATGTCAATACACTGGAGGCCTGTTTCTGCGCACTGCAGCAAATGGAGAGACACCAGAAAAACCGGGCGGTTGTCATCGCCCATCCGATGCAACTCCAACGTGTTATATGGGATTTGGAAAAGGTTAAAGGGGAAAACTATCAGTTCATTGTCCCGGAAATTTCCGATACCCCTTTTCCTTCCCATTCCGTGCAGTGGCGTACGCGGAATCGTTTCTTCTACACGGCATCGGAAGTCTTTGCCCGTATTCGCGATTATTTCGCCGGCATCCCTTCAGAATGCAGGGTCCCCTATGACCACACCGATGCCGGTTAAGACGATCAGCCTACCTGAACGGCAAGCATCGAGATCGAGCCGCCATCAACTCCCTGCACCGGAAAGCTGACAGGTTCCTTTTCCCGGCGCAGACCAAGCACATACAGCAAGGGCAGGTAATGCTCCGGCGTCGGAACAGACAGGATCGCATCACGGCCTAAACTCTGATAGTCGATAAGCGGAGCAGAGTCGCCTTTGCTCAATACGTCCCGTGCCTGTTCCTCGAATCGCTCCGCCCAATCATATGGATGGACCGCAGGGTTATTCCAGGCGTAGGCGCTTAGATTATGGACGATATTGCCGCTGCCGATGATCAGAACACCTTCTTCCCGCAGTGACCGGAGCCTTTTCCCCAATTCGTAATGAAAGCTCGGCGGCTGCGTCGCATCAATGCTGAGCTGGACAACAGGGATATCCGCATCCGGAAAGACGTGGCACAGCACCGCCCAGGTTCCATGGTCGAGCCCCCAGCTTTCATCAAGCCGTACCGGAACAGGGGCAAGCAGATCCTGAACAGCTCGTGCAAGTTCGAGGCTGCCGGGCGCCGGATATTCGATCTGATACAGCTCTTTTGGGAAACCGCCAAAATCGTGAATGGTAGGAGGCATGAGGTTTGACATTACCGCACAGAACGACACATACCAATGCGCAGACACGGCAAGCACCGCCTTCGGTCGCGGCATGGATTTGCCGATAGATGCCCATCCTTCAGTATACCTGTTCGTTGCTAAGGCATTCATCGGATTGCCATGTCCGAAAAAAATTGCAGGCATCAGATTACTCAAGGTAATTCTCCCTTTTAATGATCTCGTCTTTTTACGGGACTGTGATATTTGATTCCTCTGCCAGGCTGTTCATAACAACATAACGACAGGCCGGGCAAAATACAAGGGCCTCGATCAGACAATGAATGGAGTATAAAAATAGGCGATGATTGGTCACATCTCTTCTTTTCCTCAAGGTTTTTTTATTCCTTGCACTCGATGTGACGATTACACTATTGTGCTTTCTGAAAAGGTATTGATCACGCTATTGTTTTGATGAGGTTCGCCATGACCATTGAAAATCCCGAGCTGCAACTGGCCGACGATTTCGTCCGGTTCACCAACTGCCATATCTTTCTGACCGGCAAAGCCGGAACCGGCAAGACAACCTTTCTCCATAACCTGAAGAAGAAGACCCACAAACGCATGGTGGTCACGGCACCGACCGGCGTTGCTGCCATTAATGCCGGCGGCATGACCCTGCATTCATTTTTTCAGATGCCCTTCGGTCCGTTTGTGCCGGGAAGCGAAAACCAGGAGGACCGGCGCCGGTTCAGCAAGGAAAAGATCAATATCATCAAGAGCCTGGACCTCCTGGTGATCGATGAGATCAGCATGGTGCGGGCCGATCTGCTCGATGGGGTCGATGCGGTGCTCAAACGCTACCGCCGAAGTGCCCTGCCCTTCGGAGGGGTGCAGCTCCTGATGATCGGCGATCTGCTTCAGCTCTCCCCGGTGGTAAAGGACGCTGAATGGCAGATCCTGCAGCAGTATTATCCCTCCGCCTATTTTTTTGACAGCCGTGCACTGCGCGACACCGAACTGATCCCCATTGAACTGAAGCATATCTACCGGCAGTCGGACACCCGTTTCATCGATCTCCTTAACCGTGTCCGCGACAACCGGCTCGACCCGCCCACCCTGCAGAAACTCAACAGCCGCTATATCCCGGATTTTACCCCGCTCGACGGCTTCATCACCCTCTGCACCCACAACAGCAACGCCGACGCGATCAATCTTGCCAAGCTGCAGGCCTTACAGAAAAAACCCCACCGGTTCCCGGCTGAAATCGAAGGGGATTTCCCCGAGCATATCTATCCGACCCCCGCCCTGCTTGAACTGAAGGTGGAGGCGCAGGTCATGTTCGTTCGCAACGACCCCCTGCCTGAAAAACGCTATTACAACGGGAAAATCGGGAAAATCACCCGCATTTCGACCGCGTCTATCTGTATACAATGCCCTGGGGATTCAAGCGAGATCGAGGTTGAACCGACGACCTGGGAAAACATCGAATATAAACTCGACCCGGAAACCCTGGAAATCACCCAGAACAAGATCGGCTCCTTCTTGCAATTTCCGCTGAAACTGGCCTGGGCCATCACCATCCATAAAAGCCAGGGACTGACCTTTGACCGGGCCATCATCGATGCTAAAGCCGCCTTTGCCCACGGACAGGTCTATGTGGCCCTGAGCCGCTGCAAGACATTCGAGGGTATGGTGCTGAGCTCACCTCTGTCCACCCTTGCGGTAAAGACCGATCAGAAGGTATTGCATTTCGTCGAGCAGGCAAGCCGGACCCCTCCCTCGCAGGAAAAACTCGCGAGAGCCAAGATCAGCTACCAGCAGCAGCTCCTGACCGAATGTTTCGATTTTCAGCTCCTGCGCTCACAGCTTAGCCGCCTGCGGGCGGTGCTGCTCAACAATGCCCGGGTTCTCCAGGTGTCGGGTATCAGCGAGATCGGGCAGCTGGAGAAGACCTGCAACGAAGAGATTTTCACCGTCAGTGAAAATTTTGAACACCAGCTGACCAGACTCTTCGCCGCAGGGACCCTCCCCGAATCCGATGCCGCCATTCTCGAACGGATCGCCAAGGCCTCGGCCTACTTTCAGGAAAAACTGAACTCGCTGCTGATCCCCTTCGTTACCGACCTCCAGATAGATACCGACAATAAAGAGATCCGGAAAAAGGCAAAGGATGCAACCAAATACCTCCGGGAAGAAACCGCGGTGAAGCTGGCTGCGGTCCGGTCCTGCCAGACCGGCTTTTCGCCGGCAACATACCTGCGCGCTGTTTCGGCAGCCGAAGTCGACCTCAAGCCCGTCAGAGAAAAGAAGCAACAGTTCGCAATCACAAGTGAATCCGATATTAAACACCCCGCTCTCTTCCAGACCTTGAAGGAGTGGCGCTCGCAAAAAGCAGCTCAGGAAAATATTGCCCACTTCCACGTTATGCACCAGAAGACGCTGGTGCAGATTGCGGCCTACCTGCCCGATAGTCTGCAGGCCTTAAGCAAAATTAAAGGCATCGGCAAATATCTTTTGGAAAAATACGGCCAGGAGCTGGTGGCTCTGGTCTCCACCTACCTCCGGGAACACGCCATTACGGAAACAGTACTCCCCGAGCTCGTCCACACCGCAACCAAAGCCGAAAAGAAGATCGATACCAAACAGATCAGTCTTGAGATGTTCGAAAGAAATCTATCCATCCCTCAGATTGCCGGGGAACGCGGGCTGGCCATTCCAACCATCGAGGTCCATCTCGCTTTTTTTGTCGAAGCGGGCGGACTTTCGATCAAAAAGATGCTGGAATCCGAGAAGCAACTGGCCATTGAAAAAAAACTTGCCGAGGTGCAGGGAAATTCCCTGCGCGAGGTAAAAGAGGCCCTGGGAGACGGCTATTCTTACGGTGAGATACGCATGGTTCTGGCCCACCTGAAATACCTTGAGAAAAACGACCGGAAGGATGCTTGAGACAAGAGCCGATCCCTTTTTAGATCAGGGTAATGACACCCTGTCTTTCAGGCCGCTGAAGCGTTCGATTTTACCGGCGAGCGCCTGCAGCAGGATCTCCTTTTCGGTTGCCATCAGGACCCGTTTTTTGGCGCGGGTCACAGCGGTGTAGATGAGTTCACGGCTGAGGATCCGGTTTTCCTGCTCCGGCAGCACGACCAGGACCTCATCGAATTCCGACCCCTGGCATTTATGGATAGTCAGGGCATAGGCGGTCTCGCAGGGGGGCAGGCGGTACGGCAGACAGGTCTTGAATGTCCTGTCCGGGCGTTCGAACCAGACCTTCAGGACACCATCGGCGGGATCGGGCAGGCAGATGCCGATATCACCATTGGAGAGATCGAGAGAGTAATCATTCCGGGTGATCAATATCGGCCTACCCGGATACCAGATTTTCGACAGACAATCGTACCCTTTTCCGGCAAGATGCTGCTCCACCGTTGCATTGATCCCCTCCACTCCCCGGTGGCCATGGCGTACCGCGCAGAGAACCCGAAAGCCGTTGAAGGTTGCAAATACCTGCTCGTATCCGGCTCCTCTGCCTCGCACGGCCTGCGCCATATACAAGGCATAGCGGTTGCCGACAAAGTCCGGCAGAGGTTTTGTCAACAGACCGACATGCTCAAGGGCCGGATCGGCAAGCAGCTGCCAGGCCGCTTCGTTATCGCCCCTGTTGACCGCCTGGGAAAGCTGTTTGATTGAGGTGTTGAATCGATAGGTCTTCTGCAGTTCCACCGTGTTCTCCGGCAGTGCCCGGACCAGGTCGATAAGCACCGCTCCCGACTCCACCGAGGCCAGCTGATCTTTATCGCCGAGCAGGAGCAGCCGGGAGCCCGGCTTTAAGGCATCGACCAGCTTGCTCATCATCGCCAGATCGACCATGGAGGCCTCGTCGACCACCACCACATCCCAGGGCAAGGGATTTTCCCTGGTGTGGCGGAATCGTGGTGAATTTTTGCGGGCGCCCAGAAGTCTGTGCAGGGTCCGGGCCTCGGTCGGGACGGCCGCCTTGACCGAACCGGGAAACGGCAGCATCTCCAGGCTGCCGCCAACCGACTGGCTGAGACGCATCGCGGCCTTGCCGGTGGGAGCGGCAAGGGCCACCTGCAGATCATTGCCGAAGGCCTGCAGCAGAAGACCGATGATCCGGACAACGGTGCTGGTCTTGCCGGTTCCGGGCCCGCCGGAGATGATGCAGAGAGCCCTGCGCATCGCCGTCCCGGCAGCCTTCTTCTGCAGGTCTTCCTCCTCTGTGTCCGGACCGAAACACGCATCCAGCAGCACCTTACCCTCCGGCACCGGAAAGTTCTGTTTGGCCAGCTCTTTCATCTGGACGGCCAACCGCACCTCATAGGTGAAGTACCGGTGCAAATAGAGACGGCCATGGCTGAGAACAAGCGGCGTCAGATCGCCCGCCGAGACCAGGCTGGTCCCGGCCAGGATTTCCTCTTCCTGCTTCCGGACCGGCAGACAGCTGTGCCCGGAAGCAAGCGCAGCTGAGAGATCCCGAACCACGGTCTCAAAGGTCCTTTTTTCTTCACCGGCAAGACCTGAGCGAGAGGCCAGAAACCCGGCAAAATGGATATCGAGCAGGCTGTAGTCAGGCATTATTTTCCGCTCCCCAGACACAGATTCAGTCTCTCCAGCAGATCTTTATCCGGCAGAGTGAAATAGACACCGCTACCGGGGATCGTCGGAATCATTCCCCGAACGAAGAGGTACATCACCCCGCCGAAATGGCGCTGGTAGTCGTACTCCGGCTGCACGTTTTGCAGATGCCGATGCAGGACCAGGGTGTAAATCCAGTACTGCAGTCCGTAGTTATGGGCTGCCATCGCCCGGACAAGATTGCCGGGCAGGTAATCACTGAGGTGGTTTCCCAGATAATTTGTTTTATAATCAAGGAGATAATATTTGCCGGCATGTTCACAGAAGAGATCGACGAAACCGGTCAGATACCCCTGCATCACCTTATGGCTGAGCGGGGTCACGGCAGGCTCGTCCGCAAGGATGGTATTGATCTCAAGGGTAGAGATCCGGTCCGGATGAAAATAGAAAGGCATCTCCTTGATGCATCGTTCTTCGGCAAGGGCTGCCAGATTGAAGGGAGTACCGGTATCAAGGGTCAGCGGTGTGGTAACAATATTATGCAGCAGCCTCTGCAGGGTCTTGTCCTCCGCCTTTACTCCATAACGGGAACACCGCCGCGAGACCTCCTCGCTCTGGTCGGCACCTGCCGCAATGACGGCAAATGATGCTGCCTCCAGAATATCATGGACGACATTGCCGAAACCGGCCCCGGCCGGCAGATCGAGGCAGGGGATCGGAACTGTCTCCCCCGTTGGCCCAACCGGCAGGGGCTGGTCGTCATATTCGCTGAGAGAGGCCATGGCCGAGTAGCTTGACATCTGCCAGTCGGAGTGCAGGCTGCGCCCTGATGGCGGGAGCGGGGCAAGCTCTGCTGCAGCCGAATCACCCCTTATGTAAGGCACCCTCTCTTTCTGCTCACGGGGGATGATCAGATGGGCAACAGAGCGCTGATCCCCCGATGGTTGAAGAATGGCCCCCTGCGTTTGAAAATCGACAGAGCCGCCAGGAAAGAGCAGATAACCAAGGGCCGAGTCGAAGGAATCCGACCTCTTCTGCACATCCGCCCAGAAGACATAGCAGCAGAGTCTGGCCCTGGTCACCGCCACATAGACCAGTCGCAACTCCTCGGCCAACTCCTCGGCCAGCGCCTTCTCTCTGCGTTTCTCAAACTGTTCCGAACCGAGATCAACCACCAGCCGATGGTCCTGATCGTGGCAGGAGATCATCGATTTTTCGTGCCGCAATCTGGTGGACCGGCTCCACAGATACGGACAGAAGACAATCGGATACTCCAGGCCCTTGGAACGGTGCATCGTCACAATGCGAACCGCCTCTTCGTCACTTTCCAGGCGAAGCTCGACATCTTCGGCACCGTGACCTCCGCTCATCATGGTCTGCAGCCACTGCAGGGTCTGACCGATCCCTGCATTCTCCGCACTCTCTTCAGTCTGGATCAGCTCCAGAAGGTGATGAATATTGGCGATCTTCCGCTCGGCCGACCTCTCTTTTGCCAAGGTGGCCAGGATCTCCTCATCGGTCAGGAACCTGTTCATCATGGTCAGAAATCCCTGCTCCTGCCAGAGCTTGCAGTAGGCCTGAAAACGGCTGTGCCAGCCATCGAACCGCCCTTCATCCTGCCAGATCCGCTGCAACTCATCGCCCGACAGACCAAACCACCGTATTGTCATCGCCGTTTTCAGGAGCTGAATATCGCCGGGAGCGGCAATCGCCTCAAGCAGGCGGAACAGCTCCTGACAGGCATCAGTTTGAAAAACCGATCGACGGCTGACGACCACGGCCGGGATAGATACTTCGGCAAAGCTCTGCCGATAGTGTTCGGCCTGCTCGTTGGTCCGCACCAGAATCGCAATATCCTTTGGTCTGACGGGTCGGGTTTCCCCTTTTGCACTCAGCAATACCGGGTTTTCGACCTCAAGCAGGCGCAGCACCTCGCTGACGGTGAACTGCAGGATCTCCTCAGCCGCCCTAGACGAACTCCAGCTTCTGCCCTCGTCTGCTTCCTGCAGCTGACAGTGGACCAGTGCCGGCAGGGCCTGGACGTTCTTCTGTAACGAACCTTCCTCGATGGACCGGGCAGGGACGACCCGGTGATACCCCATAATGGTCTCCGGAAAACCGAAGGGCTGCGGTCGCGACAAAAACAGCCTGTTGATCTCTTCGACCAGATGCGGGTGGGAACGGTAGTTTTTGTCCAGGGTCAGATAGAGGTCTGCAGACTCCTTGGCCTTGAAATAGGAGAAGATATCCGCGCCCCGGAATTTGTAGATGGCCTGCTTGGGGTCACCGATCAGGTAGAGATAATGCCCCCCTCCCCCGAACAGGGTCTGAAAAATATACCACTGGGCCTCGTCGGTGTCTTGAAATTCATCAATCAAGGCCACCTTGTATCGCTCTTTCAAGACGCGCTGGAGTTCAAGGCCGCGCTCTTCCTTCAAGGCCCTGGACAGACGCAGTATCAGGTCGTCAAAGGACATGGTGCCACGCTGGAAGAGGCGTCTCTCCACCTCTGTCTTCAGCTCCTGGGCCAGCCCGACCCGGAAGGACAGCAGAAGACCATCTATCGCCGTCAGCAGATCGGTTATCTCGTTATCCGGCAGGGTCCAGGAGGCCAGATAGGCGTTTTTCTTCTCCTCACCGCGTAATTTTTGCCCGTTGAGCTCACCCGTCAGTCCCGCCCGGTCCAGCAAAAAAAGGCCGGCGGGTTGCCCGTCGTTCAGCCCGCGGAAAAATTCATCGAGACCCTGCCACCAGCCGGTAAAATTCTGACAGAAATCCTTCTTGAACTTCTGCTCTGCCACCCCTTGTTGAAAGAAAGGGTGGAGTTCGGCGCTGCAGCGCTGCCACCAGGCGGCCATCCGGGCGTAGGCTGTTGTAAGCATGTCCTGGGCCGTGGCCGGTTCGGCCGCCGCCGGTTCAATCCTGTCAGCTCCCGCAGGTATGCCGCTGACGCTGGCTGAGAGGGCCTCAGGTGTTGGAAAGGAAGCGGTCAGGATCGAGCAGGGCAGCGGGGGCAGAGGATAGACATGAACCCGCCAATAGTCGTCGACCACCTGATTGCGGATATGTTCTATATTGGTCAGAAGTTCGACATCGAAGAGCTGCCCGCACTCCAGTGCCTGCTCCTGCAGCATCCTCTGGCAGAAGGCGTGGATGGTGAAGATGGAGGCTCGGTCGATATCATAGAGGGCCAGCTGCAGCCGGGCCAGCGCCAGCTCTCTATCCTGGATGGAGCCGACCCAGCTCTCAAGGGTTCGGTCCTCTTTGGCATCGGTTGTTTTGCCCTGGAGAAGATCGCGCGCCTGGGCCAGGCGGGCCCGTATCCTGGCCTTCAACTCCTCGGTAGCGGCCTTGGTGAAGGTGACAATCAAGAGTTTATCAATCGGTATACCGAGTTCAGCAACAGAGCGCAGAGCGAGCATCGCAATGGCATAGGTCTTGCCTGTGCCGGCGCTGGCCTCGATCAGATTAATCCCTTGCGCCAGTTCAACCCTGGCCGAATCGAAGACGGATGGTTCAATCTGCATGGGCCAGACTCCAGACAGGGGCGAAAAAATCACGGCAGAGGGCCTCAAACCGATCATCGAGGAGGAGGTCAGCCCGCGTGTTTCTAAACAGGAGCGCCGACTCCGGCTCAAAACCGTTTTCAAGGGTTTTCGACAGAAGCTTCCGGGCCTTTACAATCGCTTCGTCCACGGAGCGAGAGGCGTGCAGCTGCTGCACATAGGCAAAAGCCGGTTCGACAAACAGGGGGCTCGGCTGTCTTGATCCTTGCGCAAAGACGGTAATGAGGCTCTCCAGATCAGGCCCTGCATCGCTGCCACCGGTAAAGCGGATCGATCTGTCTTTGGCGAGAACCACTGTCGAATGGCTGGGTCCGGGCAAGGCCCCCAGGAGCAGATGCTGGATCCACCCCGTCAGGACATCCTTGCCTTTCAGGTCGGCATAGCGGGCCAGAAGGATGCCCTTTTCGTAGATATTCGACAAGACCCCGGTCAGACGATAGCCACCGACCGCGCAGTCGATGACCCTGTCGGGGAGCCTGTCGCCCATTCCTGTTGCACGGATTTTTCCGGAAAATAACTTCAGGGCCCGGTATTTACCGGCAAAGGTCAATCTGCCGGGGGTCCCCAGCGCCCAGCGGCCCTCGGCATTGAGGTGTTCCAGGACCAATCCGGGGTCTTCTTCCTCCAGACAGCGGCCGATAATCTCCTGATCGAGCAGATACTGATCAAGCCCGCCGATGGCAAAAGGCTCCCGATCTTCGGGGAGTTCAAGCGCAGAACCAAGGCTGATCCCGAGGCGGTTTTTGACAAACCAGCGCTGCGGGTTGGCAAAAAAACCGAGCAGGTCATGAACCGATATAGGGTTATCCACGGGTGCCAGCTCCCCCGACCACCAGGGTACCGAGTCCTCTTTTTTGCGCAGAAGCTCAATTGCCGTATCACAGTAAGGGCGGTTGTAACTGAAGAGTCTCCCCGTCTCTGTTGAAAAATAGCGATGGCTGAACGGATGCAGCGGATGTTCGATAACAAGATCTTTGATCCTAAACGAACCATTCAGCAACTCCAGCAGTTCCGTTACCACTACCGATGGCGGGATCATTTCATTGGAGGTGATCGACCGTCCGACAAAGCTCAAATAGAGGGTGTCCCGTGCAGCCAGCAGGGCCTCCAGAAACAGGTAGCGGTCATCGGCGCGGGAAGAACGGTCACCGGGCCGTGACCGGGGAGGGGCCATCAGATCGAAGGTTGCATACCGGTCGTTTCTCGGGAACTCGCCCTCGTTCAGCCCCAACAGACAAACCATTCTGAACGGGATGGAACGCATCGGCAGCATCGAGCAAAAGGTCAGGCAACCTCGCAGGAAACCGGAACTGGCCCTGCTCTCATTAACGGACCGTTCAAACCAGGCCCGGATCACCTGGATATCCACCGGATGGCGATGAAATCTGCTGGTGACATCAGCAAGTTGCAGCAATATGTCCCGCAGTTCCAGGATTTCCTCATTCTCCGTGCGGCCAAAGAGGAGTTCCGCATGTCCGGCGAGAAGCGCCGACCAGTCCGCCAGACTGCGATCAAGGCCGAAATCAGCTGCAGCACGCTCAATGATCTCAATAAACCGGCAAAGACCGCCCAGGATTCCGGCCTGACCGCCCTCGATCTCGCC
Organism: uncultured delta proteobacterium; assembly: GCA_903901335.1. Taxonomy (GTDB): domain Bacteria; phylum Desulfobacterota; class Desulfobulbia; order Desulfobulbales; family Desulfocapsaceae; genus CAIUQR01. The sequence goes on from CAIUQR010000136.1 coordinate 65,465, forward strand.
AAAGGGCAGGATACCATCGACAAACTGATCGGTATCTATAGCATAGCCCATAAGCAACCGGTCAAGACCAGCGGACCAGGTGTTTTCAGCAAATCCTGGAAGGCCCATCTCCTTGCGCTGCCCGGCGGACAGGCCCCAGCGGATACCGGTGGAGGTGACCCAGTGCTGGAGGATATCAAGATCGGCAGCGGCCAGTTCAAAATTTGGATAAACCTCCTCTTTTTTCAAGAGGTCAAGGATCTCAATCCAGCTGAACCGGCCTGTAAATATCTCCAGGAAGGCCATAAAGGCACTGATGACGCCGTTCCGTTTGCGTTTGGACCGGTCGGCGATGGAATGCTGAATATCGTCAAAGACCGCAGGGATGAGCGGCGCATATTCCTGGATATCCGGGGCCATGACGATGATATCGCGTAGCTGGAGAGCCGGATCCTGATGGAGCCGGCGCAGGATGTGATCCTTGAGGATCTCTATCTCCCGGAGCCGCGAATGGCAGGAAACAACAGCGATGGAGCCGTCAACGGGAAGGCTGTCGTCACTTCCGTCACTGACTCTATTCTGCAGTAGATCCGACTGCAGCTGATGCAGAAGCGTTGAAGCCGAACCGTCGAGCGGATCCTCAAAGCTGTTGAACTCGATCTCAAAGTCGACATTTTTCAGGAGCATCTCCTGAAACTCACGCCCTTGCAACCCGAGGGTGGCAAGAAGCGGATGACTGTTTCGGACTTCGGCCTCGACTGTATGCCCTAGTTCGATTTTGTCCAGCCGCTTTTTGATCATCCGGCGTTTATTTTCGATATCGCCCCAGTAATGCCTGCACGGAGAAAGAAGATGGAGATGGACATCGCAATGGCAGGCCAAGGACTGCAGATACTGAAGGAACAAAGGCGGCATGATATGCAGGCCGAAGACGGTGACCCGCCTGGGGAGCAGCCCGGACAGGTCGTTCCTGCCGCTCAGTTTTTCGATGACCTGCCGCAACAGGATGCCACGATGCGGCACCCCCTCGGCCCCCTCCTGCAGCCGTTGCCAGAGCGCCATCTGCCAGGCCTCGGAGGGATGATCCGTTGCCAGCTTACCGGCATCCCAGAGGGTGAGCATATCGGAGCGCCCGATCTGGTACTGGTCGAAGAGATTGGCCAGCCTGCAGGAGAGCTGAAACCGTTTCAGACCGGCGTTTTCCCCTTGCATATACCCCTGCAGGGGTCGATAGACATCCCCCTCCAGATCACGCAGAAGCGCTTCGATCCGCCAGGCGAGAACCCCGCGGTCATAGCTGTCCGGGGTGATGGGCATCCCCAGCTTCCCGGCGATATCGGTCAGGAAATTGAGCGGCAGCAGATAGTGGAAATTGCACCAGCTCCGAAACTCTGCGGCCATGGCCTGGGAGATCATCCGCTCCATCCCCTGGCTCTGAATCAGTAAGACCTCCTTTTCAAACAAACTCCGCCGCTCACCCACCCGGATCACCTCGGCCAGGTGGCGTAACAGATTTTCGGTTCTATTGGAGATATGAAGATAGAACATGATCCATAAGGGGCTGATGAACAGTTACGATTATTGTTGCATCCGTACACCCACTCCGGCATACTCATAAATCGCATAAAAAAGACCGGCGATGATGCCGATGGTAAAAAACAGCCGGAATCTGCGCTCCCAGGGCATCTTTTTCCCCTCTGACATATACTGCAGAAAGGCGATCAATACCCACGTTGCTCCGGCCACATACGGCGCAGTCTGCAGAATCTGCCAGAGGGTCGCCTGAATGGTCCCCGGCAGGTCCCCCGAGAGACGCAGATTAAACAACAGATACGCAAGCATGGTTAGATAAAACGATACTTTTTCTTTGGTACTTTGCATATGGACACACTCAAAACACTGTATTTTCCGGACACTGTCATCACAACGGACGGCCAGTCCCCCCTTTTCCTGTTCTTCGATCTGGTGCATTTCCTGCAACCGGTGGAAGAAGATGGTGCCGAACAACCAGCCGCAAGGCTCTCAGATACTTTCATGGATAAGGGATTCTGTCAAGTACATACTCCCGCCCCACTCGGCATTGATCGAGATCGATTCCTCCACCTGGTTCATGATATCGAAAAGAGAAAGGACGATTATGCCGCCCAGCTGAGCTCGCTTACCATCGCCTCGATGTCTGCTCCGCATCGGAATAATGAGGGCTCCAAGTCTGCAATCCTCTCAGAGCTTCTCGGTAGATCACAGGATCTGGAGGCCAAGGAAAAGGAGGCAGCACAGCGGGCCGAGCTCTGGCAGGCACGGCTCGTCCTGGCAATGGCCGAGATCCTCGACCGTGAGGAGGAGGAAATAGCCGATGCGCTGAGCATCCTCGATAAAAGCAAGACGGATCTTTTCGATCGCCTTCTCGGCAAGGATAAAGAGTCCGAGGATGATGCCCTCTTCACCGACCTGGACCAGCTGCGGGAAAAGGTGGACCTGCCTCGTCCGGGGATGGTCAAGAACAGGCTCAAGGCCTGGCTCAGTCTGTACAGGGCAGGCAACCTGCCCGATTGGTGGCTCTGGACGACAACCCGCCCGGAGGCTGCAGATATTTTGCTGGAAACATATGAGAAAAAGACCGGCAAGACGGCAATACCCTTCTGGCAGCTGGAACTCCCGGCTGCAACAGGCATCGAGTTGCAGGATCATATGGATAAAATCCTGGCCTTCAAAAAAGAGGCCGAACCGCTGACTGTAAGGATTGCAGCGGAATTCGACAAACTGGTCCGGCAGGAATCCGCCTTCGAGCCTGAACCGGCAGGTCTTCTCCCGGAAAATAGCGTTTGGGGCGAGCAATGGGCCTCCTTGCTTGAGACACACTTTCCGGCGGAACTCTACGGCCGCACCCCTTTCCGTTTCCATCTTCTCGGCAATCTCCGTTTTTCGGAACTGACGGATACGCACGCTGAAACGGATTCAGGGGTGAAGCACGGGATCCTGGCCGTTATCGGATAAAGCCTGGCTTATTTCTCCGTTACCTCACAACAAGTATACGGATTGATGGTCATGACCGGACAGTGGGCTGACCGGACCACCTTCCCGGCTATGCTGCCGAACATGATCTTCTCCAGGCCTTTATAGCCATGGGTGCCCATGACGATGAGATCTCCCTGGATCTCGGCAGCATACTGGACAATCTGTTCTCCCACATCTCCGACAAAGACCTTGTGCACCACCTCGGTTACCCCGGCCTGTTTAAACGCTTCGGCATGTTCGTCACAAAAACGGACCATGTGTTCTTCAGCCCCGGCAAAAAGTTCCTGTTCCAGGTTGGGCATGGCCATCTGAGGCACAAAAAAACCCGAATAATCCTCAAAATTCTGCACGACAAAGACAAAATGGATCGCAGCCTTAAATGTCCCGGCGATATAGGCGGCAGACTCGGCCACCAGTCTGGCATTATCGGAAAAATCAACCGGGCAGACTACTTTTTTGATATTCATGATTTTTTTCATCTCTCTTCTCCATAATCTATTGTTGGAAGGTCCGACAGAACTCTTTATACTGAAATCTTCTCATAACCATTCATCATCCGCAAGCTTATCTTGGATTGTTGAGTATCACACCGTAATCAATTTATAATTCTGATTGCCGAAATTAAGTTCCTTTGCATAATCAAGCTGGACACGATAGGGAATATCATAGGCGAGCTGCGAGAGCACCAGACCTGCACGTTTCTCGACCAGATCGAGAGCAGCCGCATCCACTGCAACCGGGTCCCGGGAGACGAGAATTCCGACATCCGGGGTAATTTTTTTATAGGTGTGGCCCATACAGTCGCAGTCTTTGGAAATCCGGGTAACGATATTGATAAACAGACTTTTCCCCTGATAGAGCGAGCAAACTCCAAGGGCATGCTCAACAACCTTTTTCTGCAGGTCTTCATAGGTCGCCCCCCAGTTATATTTGACGGCATCAAAACGGCACATGGCCAGGCATTCTCCACAGCCGATGCATTTCCCGGCAGTGATTACCGCCCGGTCCTCGACAAGGGTGATGGCAGCCTCCGGACACCACTTGGCACAGACACCGCAGCCGGTACATTTCTTTTTGACGATTTTTGGTTTGGCCGTAGAATGCTGCTCCATCTTGCCTTTTCGGCTGGCGCAGCCCATCCCTAAATTTTTCAGCGTCGCACCAAAACCTGCGGCAAGATGTCCGGTAAAGTGGGACACTACCACCAAGGCATTGCATTTGGCAAAGAGCGCAGCGATATGGACGGATTTATACATTTTTCCATCAATCGAAACGTCATACTCCTCATCGCCAAAAAGGCCGTCCGCCATGATGATGGGCATCCCGGTGGTGGCTACATCAAACCCTTGCGTATGTGCGTGGGCAATATGCTTGATGGCGTTATCCCGGTTTCCTTTATAGAGAGTCGATGTCTCAGTAAGAAAGGGGAGCCCTCCTTTGCCTTTCAGAACTTCCCCGAGCATTTTCAGATACAGAGGCCGCGCATACCCGAGTTCCGGCGATTCTCCAAAATGGGTTTTTACCGCAGTGATATCTTTGTCGGCAATAAACCCGAGCAGATCTTCGGCCTCTATCAGACCTTTCAGCCTCTCACAGAGGATATCGTCCCGTTCGTTATCTGAGGCTTCGATGAAGTATACGTTTTCTTTCATAGTATTCTCATATGGTGATCTTTCTTGGCAGTTGAAATTCTCTTAACCGGTTAAAAGTCGCTTTCTTGAAATGCTCAAAATGTTGCAAGTCCTGAACCAAGGCACGATGTGTCAAAATCCTATCCTGTTCATCAATTTGTAACAAGATATTTTTGCCTATGCGTCCTCCTGCCTCCAGTACAATAATCGCAATGCTGATCGGACATCGCGAACACCCATGCCTCAACCGATTTTCTCTCTTCTCCTGACGGTTATGATGCACCTCTCAGCTTCACCGATAATTTTTCCATGGATGGCAATCACTGGGGAGCCAGTGCCTGACTGGGGGGCAACAGGGTCTCGCCCATTTAAAAACCCCTTGTCACAGCCTCTTCGATTCTGCCTATTTATGACATTTATCGGTTGGATGCGCAGATCCTTCTCTGAAAATACTTTTTCAACCATACCCAACGGCTATTCTCACCTCAGTGGGACAATCGGAACGCAGCCGCGCCAAACGCAGCCCATGCGAGACAGCCGATTGTCGCCAGGCCGCAAGCTCCGGCAAGAAGGCGGTAAAAGGGCGTTTCCTGCCTCTTTTCGTTGTATCCCAGCAGCATCCCCAACAGTATTCCGCTGATTATCCCGCCGCCATGGCCCCAGTTGTTAATGCCCGGCACGATGAACCCGAACAAGAGGAGACCGCCGACCCAGCCGCCAACCTCACGATAGACCAGGGAGCCGTATGTCCCGCCTCTGCTCTTTCCATAGTAGAGAAGGGAGCCGATAAGGGCGCATATGGCCGCGGAGGCGCCGATCGTAAAAGGGACGCCTGCCAGGTAGGAGAGGATATAACCTCCAATGCCGCCGATAGTGTAGATGGTGAACATCCTGCCGGCGCCATATTCCTGGATTACTAAAGGAGCAACCTGGCGCAGGGCCATGAGGTTGAAGACGATATGCAATATCCCGCCGTGCAGATAGTTTGCACTGAGAAACGACCAGTAACGCCCAAATTCGTCGACAGGTATGGTCCCCGAGGCGCCGAGCAGAAGCAGACTGGTCTCACCGGGGGCGAGAAAGTTAAGCGGATTGAAAGTGAAGGACTGCTGTTTCGTCAGTATCAGTGAGAAGACATAGAAGACGATATTGACTATGATAATCGACTGCACCAGCCAGTCGTCCCCCAGGGAGCCCCGCATCCAGGCCATGGCCTTCCACCAGGGATTGGCACGGGACGCCCCGCACCATGAACAGACGGTCTGATTACTGCCGACAAGGTGCCTGCAGCGTGTACAAAGTATGGCCTTGTTCGCCATCGAGAGTACCCCTTCTTTGAAAAGTTTGAATTTGTTTTTCTTGGGACCGGTTATGTGTCTCTGATATCAGAGAGGAAGGTTTTGTCTTACATCCCCGTCCTCAACCCGCGTCGACCGGAATGTCAGGCCGATCTCCGGGTAAGCTGCATGCTTGCAGGCCGAAGCCTTGCACTTTTTTTTCAACCCAGGCAAAAAACTCGGCGGCGGCTACCGGTTTTGATATGAAATATCCTTGTAGAATATCACAGCCCATTGCTTTCAGTTTATCGAAGGTGGCACTATTTTCCACCCCTTCCGCCACGACGGTAAGCCCCAGATTGTGCCCAAGTTGGATCGTTGCATTGACGATAGCCATGTCGCTGTCATTTCCCAGCATATCGATCACAAATGATTTATCTATTTTAAGTTCGGTGGCCGGCAGTTTCTTGAGATAGGCCAGGGAAGAATATCCGGTACCGAAGTCGTCAATGGACAGGCCGACTCCCATGTCCGCGATTCTGTTTAAAATCTGATACGAGCGTTCCGGGTTAACCATTATTGATGTTTCGGTAATTTCAATCATCAGGGATTTTGCCGGTAATTCATAAGAAGCGAGCATGCCTGTAAGAACATCGGGAAATTCAGGGTCCAGCAGGCAGAGAGAAGAAACATTGACGGAAATTTCGATGGTGATTCCCGCTTTATACCATTCCCGGCACTGCCGCAGAGAATGTTTTAAAACCCATACGGTGAGATCGGAAATAAGCCCGACCCGCTCGGCCAATGGAATGAATTGATCGGGGAGCATAAAGCCATGCCGGGGGTGCTGCCATCGAACCAGCACCTCGGCCGCATGATGCATGTTTGATTTACAGAAAATTTTCGGCTGATAATACAGGACCAGATCATCGTTGTTTATCGCTTCGCGCAATTCGCCTCCCAAGGTCAAACGGTGCGGGCTATGACCATCCAACTCCTTTGAGTAAATGACAATTCCGGAGTTGTCCTGTTTGGCTATGTACATGGCAACATCTGCCCGCTGGATCAGGGTGTCAACATCATTGCCATGCTGGGGAAAGAGTGCGGCGCCGATACTGGCGCTCACGTCAAGTGACAGATTTTCAAGTATAAACGGAGTCTTAAGTGCCTTTTGGAGCTTCTTTCCCAGTTTTTTCAGATCGTCTGCGTTGGCTATCCTCGGCAGCACGAAGCCGAATTCGTCGCCTCCAATGCGCGCCAGCGTATCCGACTCACGGATGATCCCGGTCAAACGCAGGGCAATCTGTTTGATAAGCCGGTCGCCATTGTAGTGGCCTAACGTGTCATTGACTTCCTTAAACCGGTCAATATCGAGAATGCATACGGCCAGATTGGTTTTTTCCCGCAAGGCAAGATTAACAGACTGCTGCAGGCGGTCAATGAAAAGAGTGCGATTGGGAAGATTGGTCAGAGAATCATGGGTGGAATCATGGGTAGCCTTCTTCTCCAGGGCAATGGTATATGTCCGCAATTCATGGGTCTGGTCCATGACCATTGCGCCTGCCTCATAGGAGAGAACAGAGCTGACATACTGGCCCCAGAGGGGGAAGATAAAAGGCATCGCATCCAGAAACCAAAGCACCATATTGTGTTTTTGCGAGGCCACCATCGCTTCCAGGGAGATGCTGCCTTCGTTGAAATAACTTGAAAGAATCGTTGCTATAATAATTGCAACACCGGCGACGACCGCGCCCATGACGGCATGGCTTGAGGCTTTAGATTGCAACAACTTTGCATTACTACTTACACTAATGGCGTTGGCGTGCATGGACATGGCCTTCTTCTCAGTTATCTTTAGAATTGTAACGCTTTTCCAGCCTCCTGGCGAAGATGCCTGTCAAGAACGGCCAGAGCATCCATGCCCTTCGGATCTGGTGGTTACCGGTTAAAACAGGATACCATGCCGAAGGCAGAATCTCCCTGCTTTTTGAGTTCGGCAACAAATTGCTTCATTTTTGCGGCAACCGCGCCGGAGGCCACGATGCCGATGCCATCTACTGTTTCTATTTTGCTCGAATTACTCTCAAGGTCGGCCATAAAGGCGCTTTCTGGGGTGGTGGCGGCAATTGGTTCGATGGCGGCAATTGCTGCAATTGAGGCAATGACAGAAGATTGTCGCATCCGGCGCGTATCCCCTCCTCCTGCAGCCACCTGAGATCCGTCAAACGGAGGCTGCGACCGTAGTCGGCGTAATCCGGGTCCGTGGCACGATACTTCTGCTCTACAAAGTCCTGAGCCTGGAGTGCATTCTTCATCCGGGTGCGGATCATGTCGCATTTGCGAAGTCCCCAGCGGGCTTCGATGGAATCACCAGGGTCGTGTGACAGCCAGAGATAATTCTGCACAACGTAATTCAGAGTGACTGTCTGTCCAGCATCAATGGAAAGGATCATCCCCTCCATCGCCTTTTGGACGGCTTTTTCGTTAAGTCTGTGGACTTTAATGATCTTCAGGAGATGCTCGATCTCAAAGCCGATCATATCATCCCGGCCGGGAGTGCTGTGGACCTCCCAGAGAGCTGAACCCTCGGCACAGTTACCCCGCCGACAGGAGCGATAGCCTGCCTGGACCACAGCCACCCGCTCCTCAAGATAGCGATAGATTGAGCCTATGATCAGGCGAATCTTCTTTGCCGGATCGTACGGTGCGGAGTCGATTCTCCGCGCCACTGCCTCGTCGAAGAGTTCACCCGTACGAGAGAAGCCGGGGCTATACTGCTCGGTGGAGTAAAGGGGCTGCTCCTGCCGCGGCAGATACTCCCAGCGGCCATCGGTGAATACAGGCCATCGAAAATGCACCAGACCGGTACCGGCATTGAGATCAGGCAGGCCGGAATAAAAACTGTTCTGCCGCAGTTTAGCAACCTTGGCGGGAAGTGTTGCCTCCCAGGTCTGAATGGGCGAATACATACTGCCGTCGAGCACGATGCGACCCACTATCCCGGCATGCCCATCACCAATAAAAACCGTACCGGCCAGGACCGAGTCCGGGGCAATGCGGATGGGATAGGTATCCGCCGGCAGCGTTTTGGTGGATGTTTCCGCAAGCAGATGCAGCAGGGCCATCCGGAATCGCTGGTCCCGGCACCAGTCCGGATTGGTCGGCAGATATGCCCAGGCCGTTGACCAGTGGCCGAAAAGGCGCCCATCGAGCGCAGTGGCTGCTGCCGGCAGATGGGCAATCCTTGCGTAGATCCAGCGGATGGCATAGGGGACGTCGGCGCAGTCGACGGGGATGTCGTAGCGGATAAAAAAGTCTTCGGAGATCGTCTTCTCCACCCAGACGGCAAAACGCAGTTCTTCGGTAACATCCCAGCTCCCCTCCCTCACCTGCCAGACCTGACTCGGAGAATTCTCCACCGTTTTAGCCATGAGCTCGCCCGCCCAGCAGAACAGGAGACAGGTAAGGAGGGTAAGAGAGCGACGGACAATCATACTTCCTTTCTCCGGCATTAAGGTCGCCAGCAAACAGATACCGGACAGGAAAAAAGCACACACAAACAGAGCCCTAAGAACGTCCACTTCGACATAAAATACCCTCCCGGTTTCAGAATCGATTGCAGCTCCAAAATTTCATTTTGTGTGGTTCCGTTTACAGTAAGCGGCTGTAACAATAAACTTTTTTCTAAAAACCGGCATCTTCCAGCCGTCTGCTTGAACCTATTGATAATCGTATAAAGGCTACACATTCCCTGGCATGAGTGACCGAAATGAGATGGCCGCCATCCAGCAACAGATCAACCTTTTCAGGGGGAGGAATAACCAGATCACCGCGCCCATGAATACGGAACAGTGGAATCCTGCTCTCGCCAAGCCCTTCCCAGTCAAAAATGGCCTCGCACATGGATCGTACGGATGCCGCTTCTATCCCTGCAAACATCTGTGCCATGTCACTTGGAATTTTCCCGGCTGAAATTTTAATCCAGTCAATCGGGGCATATTGCGCCAATGGATGTAAAAATGAAAGAAATCTGCTGATCTCTTCTTTTTTTACAGCACTGCCGACGAGATACAACTGCTTCAATTTGACCTGTTTTGAAATTTCGCAGGCGACCATACCACCCAAAGATGCTCCGACGACAACATCGCCATCATGAATCCCGCAGGTGCCGATCATGGATCGGGCTGCCTGCGCCAGACTCTTTTCTCCGGCATAGTGTCCCCAGTCATGGGCTTGGAATTCCGGCAGTGCCGACCACTCAGCTGGAAACATCCGATGATTAGCACCCAGACCGGGTAAGGCGTGTATCATAGGTATCGTCTTTCGGAAGCCGGCCAGAGAGAAGAGGTCAAACCTGCCTTCCCAGCCTCCACCTCCTCCTCACGCACAATCTCATTTTTAATGATTGTGAGCAATTCCTGGAATACCGGCAGGATATCTGTTCGAAAACGTCCCGCCACACAGACATTCATGATGTCATCACCAATCTGAAGCTCCCCCTGGTTGATCCATACCTTGATTTCGGCGATCCCCGCTTCCGCCTTGTATTTCTCCATAACATCCTGAAGCATATCTTTATCATAAGAGAGTTTCATCGCCTTGACCGGCTTCCCGTCTTTCGCCGTGGCCCGTACTATGCCGTTATGAACAAGAATCATGCCCAGCACATCGGGATTACAATTCTTTTTAATTTCCTTTATCCAGGCTTCAATCATTAGGTCACTCCGGAAAGTATTTTATGGCGCCAGGGGTTGTTAATTTTAGTCAACATATCAAAATATTCACTCTCTACCCACTCTTTGATGTCAATATTGGAACATACCCACTTCATCTACTCGCCCCAATCGGTAATCATGATCCCCGCGCTGATACGATTCGAGCTTGAGTTATAATCGAGCAGGCTTTCTCCATATCCATTGAAGTACTGGATATAAAAACTTAATTTATCACTGCACAGCGACATGGGCACGCTCCAGTCGAGTTGCAAAGCACCCTTGTTGTCTGTTCGAAGGTTGTTGCGCAGCATCATGCCGAATCGGTAATTTTTCCAATAATACACACCCCGGATTTCCCCATGTCCCATGTATTTCTCGATATCGGGATTGTCGTCGTCCTGGGCGTTTTCCGGCAATCTATACCAGGCCCTCACAAATACGTTGAATTCATGCCTGTCTTCTCCCGGCTCTTTGTCAAAAACCTTTTCAAACCCGAACTCGGTAAACAGGCGGTTCCAACTCCGGGAAAGCGGCCTGGATCGACCGTTTGATTGATGAACGAAGCCCGCATTGATAATGCGTAAGTTCAACAGATCGAGGTCGAGGAAGTTGTATTTCGTGCGATAGGTAAAGAACCCCTCCGGTGCGTAATTGGTATCGCGAAAAGGGGCGGAAAACGCTGAATTATACACCTGCCAGAAGGAAAGCTGCGTATACCCCAGCCATAAATCGAGTTTATCCCCGAGGAATTTATCCGGCAACGGTCTGAGTTTGCCGCTTAATTGAAATACTGCTTCTGTATTCTGGGCTTTTGCTATCGGGTCGGCATCCAGCATCGTGTCTCTGTTCGGGGTGGTGTTGTAAGCGGCAAATAAAAAATAGTTCGGATTATGCCATCTGATCAGAGGAGCATTTTTGCGGCTTTCTTCGTCAAGATCCCAAAATTTTTCCATCATGGAAATTTGATGAGCGGGTGCGTTCTTTTCCTCCGATACGGTATCAGTGTGGACGTCAGCAGGTACAGCTTCAATGCGTTTTGAGAGTTTATCGTAACATTCCAGTCTCTTGTCATTATCATCCTCAGCTGCGCACTTTCCCATCCCCTCTGTCATATCGGCAAGGGTGTCCTGAGAAAAAACAAGCACTGCATGGAAGGCGAAAAGACTGACACATAAAACTATGCTTAATTGCCTTCCTGCATACCCGAATCTGCCGCCGGTGTTTTTCATAGCAGCCTCCGTTTTAACTGCATTATTCGTATTTGCAGCTCTTGGTGGCGTAAGTCGCCGGGAGTTGCACATCACCAGTTTATCTGGTGCCTTTATATGTTCAAAGAGTCGAAAACAGACCTGCCCCTCTACACAGTCGGAGATAGGCGTAGACTCCGGGAGGCCGGATGAAAACCCAATTTTTCAAAGCGGCCTTGAGAGGGATAATGCCTGCGCCAGTTTCGGCAGGGTCCGAACGACATCACCCTGGAAAAAGAAATCCGTAATGGGGCCGATCCCGGAAAAACTGCCGCTGCCCAGCGTCTGCTCCTGATTGAACTCAAAGATTGTTCCACCATTCTGCTTTACCGTATGCGGCAGCCCTGCTGCAGGAAAAACCTGAGCAGAGGTGCCGATGACAAGCAGCAGATCGCAATCAAGGATAAAAGACTCGATTGCCTCCAGGTTCCTCACCGTCTCGCCAAACAGGACGACATTGGGTTTCAACGGGAAATCGCATTGCAGACAGCGCGGCACGCCACTGCCCTGATAATGCTCCTGCTGAACCTTCTCCAACATACCGCATTGCAGACACTGAAGATGTTGATGATCGCCATGGATCTCAAATACTGTCCGGCTCCCCGCCTTCTGATGCAGATTGTCGACATTCTGGGTGATGATGCCGCTGAGTTGTTCCTGCTCCTCAAGATCTGCCAGGGTTTCATGGGCCGCATTGGCTGTCTTTCCCTGCAAGGTCGCGCCAAGTGCCCGATACAGTTCCCAGGCCTTGGCAGGATGAGTATAAAACACCTCCAGTGTCGCATACTCCTCCGGTGAAAAAACCGACCACAGCCCACCGGGACTTCTGAAATCGGGAATGCCGCTTCCCACGGAAATACCTGCTCCCGTCAAGGCAACTGCTTTGCGCGCATCTCTAAAGGTGCTCACTGCCCGATCCAGATGCTTAGCGCTGCTTTCAGTATTGTTCTCTGATATTACAAACATTTTTCTTTCTTACCTGCTTACTGGATATCCGCCGAAGCGAAAATATCGGGCGTTTCACCCTCTTCTATAGCCTTTCTCAAGAGGCCGCTGGGCCGAATATGGTGGTAACTTTTTCGCAGAGGTTTTTTCATAGGAGGCAACCACATCGCCGCGAGCAGCCTTCAGGCTTCCTGCAACATAGAGTTTTAAGGACACGGCCGATACGGCCAAAGGGCCGGACAGGACAAAAAGAGCAATAAGGACCGCGCAGTTTCGATAGATTTTCACGACAATCTCCTTTTGCTTTTGACATAACCTTTAGTTGAACGGCAAACTTCAGCGAGTCCGTTCGAACAGATGGCTGGTTGGCAAAATTTTATTTGTTTTTATTCTTCGATCTTCTAATTACTGTGGATTTACTCTCTTTCTTCCCTTTTGAGATCAACGTATTGACAATGTTTTTGAGTGTTATAATAGCTTCATTCTTATTGAGGTCTGTTTCATTTATTTTGTATGCGTCTTGTTGCTCGCTCGGCATTTTTATTAATGGATTAGATATCATATCCTTCAGAATATACCCTTTTAAATCCGTTCCATTTTCATTGCCTACCAAGAGTATAAAAAAGCAGGATATTCTTAGATTTGCTTCGATACTTTTGAAATCATTTAATACATTCTTTGTTACTCCCCAAAAACCTGGCGGATCAGATCTTACATGAACATTTACAAAACCAGTCCCTTTTATGAAGAATATTTCTCGACCTAAGCGGGACCATCTTATGAATATGTTTTTAAAAGAACTCTCATCAAATCTTTGAGCTAGAGTTGACATATCTTCAACCCCAGTGCCCTGAACAGCAATTTCATCTAAGAATTGTTCTCTGAAGTATTCTTCCTTCTCTGATCTTCCCATTTTGTATGCCAATAAGTAATTATAAAGTTTCTCCATAATTCCAGAACATAACGAATGAACTCGTTCCTTTTCGACTAAAACTACTCTTCCCTTAGTGAGGTTGTCAACGATAATACTGTATCAACCTCAAGCGACAGGGCTTACATCCATATAAATCTCTTATGTTTTTTTAAACCTGTTCGATCCTTCTTTCTTGTACCATGAAATACATGATTGTTTTTCGGAAGCTGGATATCTCCGGACACCAGGTACTTTCTCCCCACTTTTTTCTTTTCCTCTTGGCTTCATTGATTCATTATGTTTTATATCACAGACTAATACCTATGTTTATTTAAATATTACCGAAAGAGACATTTTCGATGAAAATACACGCAATTTCAATCAGCCCGCGCAAGGGCATGCGGAAGACCAATGTGGATTCAGCAAGTCTTCTTGAAAACTTCGGCCTGGAAAACGATGCCCATGCCGGCAAGTGGCACCGGCAGGTCAGCCTGCTGGCCCAGGAGAGCATCGATACAATGCGGGATAAGGGGCTCGATGTAGTGGCCGGCAATTTTGCCGAGAATATCACGACAATCGGCATCGATCTGCTCAGCCTGCCGGTCGGCACCCATCTGGAGGTCGGCGCAACCGAGCTGGTCATTTCCCAAATCGGCAAGGTCTGCCATCATAAATGCGCGATCTTCCACCAGGCAGGAGACTGTGTGATGCCGCGGGAGGGGATCTTCGGGGTCATCCTTCGCGGCGGCAAGATTGCCGTTGGCGATCCGATCCGGATTACCGGCGGGCATTCGCCGTCGGCCGGGATCATCGGCACCGCCGCGGTCGAAGAGGAGTTCGGAGAGGCGCTGAAGGAAAAGCTGATGTCCCTCTGGTCCCCGGCCTTTATCCGCTTTGACCGGTTGAACGACAAGGAGGACAACCTGCAGGAAATCCTTAAGGATACAATCGAGCTGCAACGCATCGATCATGTTCTGATCTTCGACCCGTCCGGACGGCATCAGCCGGCCATGCTCGATCTTGGCGCCGAGGAAGCGGGCGCAGGCTGTTACCGGAAGGAAAAGACGACCATCCATTACTGCAGGATGCTGGACGAACTGGAAAGAAAATTTTAAGGCCCTTATCGAATTCGGACAAGAAGACAATGAAAATAATGATCTGCGGCAAAGGCGGCAGCGGCAAGAGTACGATCACGACGCTGCTGGCCAGGGCCTTGAACACGAGCGGCAAAACCGTCCTGGTTGTGGACACGGACGAATCCAACCTCTGCCTGAATCGACTCCTCGGCGCCCAACTGCCCGAGGTGCTGATGGAAAATATGGGCGGCCGCAAGGGGGCCAAGGAAAAGCTGCACCCCTCCTTTCCCCATAAGCCGGAAGACGCCTTCTTTAAAGATCCCCTGACGCTTGCCGACCTGCCGCCCGTTTGCCTTGCGGATGCGGACGGCATCAGACTGCTGGTGGTCGGCAAGATCAAAGAATTCGGCGAAGGCTGCGCCTGCATGATCGGCAGCATCTCCAAGGCCGTGCTCTCCCGGCTGCGGGAGGGGGCGGACGAGGTGGTCCTGATCGATGCCGAGGCGGGACTGGAACACTTCGGCAGGCGCGTCGATGCCGGTTGCGACCTGATCCTGACCGTGGTCGACCCGAGCTTCGAGTCAATCCTGATGGCCGACAGGACCCGGCAGCTTGCCGAAGCGGCTGGGGTTCAGGCCTTCTTTATCCTGAACAAGGTCGATGATGCGGTGCGCGAAGCCATGGAGGAGCGGCTCGATCCGGAAAAGGTCATTGCCTGCATACCACGCGACGAAACGCTCTTTCTGCAGAGCCTGCGCGGCGAGGCCCTGACTATGGAGATCAAGGAAATTAAAGCCGTCTGCCAGTTTATCACGGGGTATAAAAAGCCGATATCCCTGCAGGTGAGATTGTAGGCAAATCGAAGCCCCGATCACAACCGATTTAAAGGGGGGCACTGTTTGAAGACGGGATTCTTACAGGACCGGCAAATATTTTCGTCAGCGTCGGGGATTATTCTGGCGATGGCTTCCTTCTGGGTGGCAAAGATATTCTCTGTGCCGATAATTTCCAGGTACTTTCCCCGCTCCAACACGCTATAGGCCTGAGCCTGGAATTCACAGAGATAGAGGCATCCCCTCTGGGCACGACGGCGTTGCGCCTCCTGGGCAAGCAGCTCAGCTCCGGCGACATCGATAAAATTGATGCCGCATCCAATAATCAGCACGTTGCGTTTTCGCATCAGACTCTTGTCGATATTGTACAGGTAGTCGCTCACATGATTGACCGCCCCGAAAAACAGCGGGCCGTCAATGCGGATAACCTTGAGATACTGGCATTCCGATTCCGTTTCAATGAGCAAAGGGCCTGCGGCATCGCTATTCGGTATCAGATTGGCAATGCGCGGATGGGCGGTGCGGTTCAGATAGAGCACCAGAGAAAGCAAGACCCCTGCATAAATGGCAAATTCCAGGTCCAGGAACAGGGTGGCAAGGAAGGTGACCAGCAGCACCGCCGTTTCCTCCCTGCTGGTTCTGATTATTGTCCGGATGTGGTGTACGTCAATGAGGTTATAAGAGACAAGCAGGATGATCCCGCCCATGGCGGCAATGGGCAGATAGGCGGTGAGCGGCGCGATAAGCAACAGGAGCAGGGCCAGCAACATTGCTGAAAACACTGCAGAAAGAGGGGTGATGGCGCCTGTTTGATAGTTGATGCCGGAGCGGGTAAACGATCCGGAACCGGCATAGCTGGAGAAAAAGCTGCCGACGATATTGGACAGACCCTGGCCGATGAACTCCTGGTTGCCGTCGATGGGCTGGTGAGATTTGGCGGCAATGGCTCTGCCGATCGACAGAGCCTCAACAAGACCGAGAAGCGCCACAGCCAGAGCTTTGGGCGCCAGTTCACGGATGGTCTCAAAGGTAAAGTCCGGCAGCGACAGCGGCGGCAATCTGGCCGGCATCCGGCCTACGAGACTGACGCCGTGCTGACTGCCATTGATAAGAAAGCAGAGCAGGCTGCCGATGATCATCGCAAAGAGCATCCCCGGCCAGCGAGGTATCATCATCCGGAAAAAAATCGCAGAGACTAACGTGACCATAGCCACGGCCAGCACAGAGAAATTCACCTGGTTCAGCATCCTGAAAATATGGAGCCAGACTACGACAAAGTCATGACTGCCGGGCAGGCTGAGTCCGAGGACATGCTTCAACTGACTCGTGGCGATGAGGATGGCCGCGCCCGTCGTAAAACCGACGACAACGGAATGGGAGACGAAATTGACCAATGCTCCCAGTCGTGCCAAACCAAAGGCCAGCTGATACACTCCGGCTAAAAAGGTCAAGGTCAAAACAAGGCGGATGTACTCTTCGGAACCAGGTTGGGCCAGAGAACTGACGGAGCTGAACACGACGATAGAGATAGCCGTTGTCGGACCGGATATCAAATGCAGGGAAGAACCGAAAAGCGCTGCCACGACAGCGGTAATAATGGCCGTATAGAGTCCGTATTCCGGGGGAAGCCCGGCGATCATGGCAAAGGCCACACCTTGGGGAAGGACGATGACCGCTCCTGTGAGTCCGGCCAGAAGGTCCGCCTGCAAGGTATCCCAGCCGATGAAATTCCACCAGCGCAGAAAGGGAAACAGCCTGCGCCACCGGGGTCTGGTTCCGGCGGATCGAGGTGTCGAATTATACCCGTCTATCATGCACGTATTTCCTCTGCCGAGTCTCTATGGTCTTAATCTTCAACTATAAAGGGGATGATGTTGACCAGTATGTTTTTCACCCCGTCAACTGTTTCCGCCAGACGTGTGACCCTTTCGGTGATGTTTTTTTTATCGGTCAGCGATCCGCGGACATTGATAAACACCTCTCCGTCACCGGCATCGACCATCACCTTGGGAAAAACCTTCACCAGGGAGGCCTCGACCCTGGCGGCCAGAGCCTTATCGTCAAGCAGACGGCAGCTCTCGGGGGTACTTTTGAAGCAGGGCTGCTCCAGGGCATGAAGAATGATAGAAACGGCCTGATCAACTTTTATGTTGCCTATATGCAGGATCATGTCATAAAGCTGCGCGTTCCAGGGATCCTGCCCAAAAATCTGCAGCCCCCATTTCCGCCTTTCCGCATCGTCGTTCACCAGAACCAGGCGGGCCTCGTCAGCCGGGATGTTTTCGCGTATCATTTCTTCACGGACGCGATCCTCAAGGTTGGCACTGATTCTGACCTTCAGAACATGTGGAAACTGTTGCAGAAAAAAATGGCTGGCCAGACCATGAAAGACGACGTTATCCCGCTGCAGATGGGTAAGGAGCGTCGCCCGGAAAAAGGCAATGAATCGCTCCTTGCCGGAGGTAAACCGGTCCAGAATGGTCGGCGCATCGTGAATGGCCCGAATCAGTTTGAGTTCGGGGATATTAAAGTGTTCCGATGCTTCAAGGATGATCTCCCGCGATATGCACTCATAATTCAGGGCCAGGGCAAGTTTCTCGGCGACTTCCTTGCCTCGACTGTAGGAGCCTCGCGATATGGTAATGATTGACATGATGGACCTCTCCGTATCCCGTCTCTCAATTCTGCCGGGGACCGGGCAGTTGTGTACGCCCTTCTTCCAGGCGGCGACAAGAAATCGCTTTTTCAGCCCGGCCTGAAGAACGGGCTCGCCCGACCCTTGCCTTTCATCAAGCAATCCTAGTTGATCGGTATTATCGATGCAACTTTTTTCCTTTTGATGCCCGCATCGGTCTGTGGGGAGCGGCAAACAGGTAAAGCCACCATCATACGGCACCGTCCACAGTATCGCCAAATCCGGTTTCCGGGTCCTTCTCCCTACAACCTCTGAATAATATAGAGAAAGGTCGGCAGGCGGCTCAACACCTTCAGGCGGTTGAATTCAAAGAGGATCGAGCGTGAGGGCTTACCGATCCGCAAAGGGGAAAGGTAGATGCAGCCTTTGGGCTTGTTCCTGGTCAGGCCATCCCGGACCAGCTTCAGGAAGGCCGGGTAGTGGTTTTCCGGCAATCTCTCGTCCATGATGAAATTGGCCGTCACCTCGATGTTGAAATAACGGTCGTTGATATCCTGCATCCTGGCAAAGGCCTCGGCAATCCCGGCTGCGGTCACCGGCTTGCCCAGCCTATCCAGGGTCTCCTGGTCGGCCGATTCCAGGCCGATATTGATATAAAAAGAACAGGGGAGTTTTTTCAGATCCTCAAAGAGCCGGGATGGTGCGTTCAACAGAGAATCGACGCTGCCGAACAGGAAGACGCTCGTCCCCTTCATATTCGATCCCGAAAACCCGAAGGTATGATAGGCCATCCCGACGGTCTCAACAAGCAGATCAGGCCTGGCGCAGAGGGCATCGTGTTCGCCAAGAAAAAGGGCATTATAATTGGCCAGGTTTTCCCCGTAGAGCTCTGTGAGCCCGTCAATCTGCACCGCAATCCCTTCCGGTGTTTTTTCCTTAAAAGGACTGTCCGTCTTCACCCGGCAGAACCGGCATTTATAGAGACACCCTTCGGCTATGGTCAGCGGGATGACATTATAATCCACATGCCGGGTGTCCGGCGGCAGGACCGTAATCCGGCCGCCGGAGATCGCAAAGAGGGTCTCGGCCTTTTTCTGCAGGACCTCGGGGCTGTTTGCCAGGGCCCGATCAAGGAAATGCCGGATACCTGCCGGGGGGCCTCCCGCCCGGTCGATCGCCTGCCGGAGCAGATTTTGCCAGGAGCCGGTGATCCTGGCCACGAGGGGCAACGACAGAGGTTGGCCGCCGATCAGCGAGTTGGTCGGATACGGGGTGTTGGGCAGATAGTATTCACCGATCGCCTCGAAGACCCCGGCGTACCCGCCCGTCGAGTAATAAATCCAGTCATTGCCGACGGTTCTTTTCAGCCATTCCTGCGGATCGGGCCACTCCCGGCCCTTGCCTTTGGCCTGGACAATCTCATCGTTCAGATTGAACTGCAGGATCGCATCCCTGGTCTCGATCTCGGAAAAAACGCCGTACCTTACCGGATAGCTGGCCTTCGTGTACTGATCGATCCCGCGTTTCCGGAGGTGTATCCGGATATCCTCATGCTGCCAGATTTCGTTCATCGACAAGCAGTTACGCCACCACCTTTCTGCCCCAATGGACACCGATGGTGCCGACCATGAACTTTTTATACCCGACATCAGCAAATCCCGCCTGAATAAAGAGTCCGGCCAGGGCCTCGGCCGAATAGAAGCCCATGGTCGAGCCGGTGAGATAGGAATAGGCAGCCTCGTCGCTGGCAATCAATCTGCCGAGAAGCGGGATCCCGAAACGAAGGTAGAGGCGGACGAACGGATAGAGGAGATTTCTGGCCGGAGGGGTTGTATCCAGACAGACGACCCGGCCGCCCGGCCGCAGAACTCGATACACCTCTTTTAGAACCGCAAGCGAATCATCGACATTGCGAAGCAGATAGCCGAAGGTGACGGCCTCGAAGACATTATGTGCAAAGGGAAGGTGATTGGCGTCACAGGCCTGCCAGCTGATGATTGCCTCAGGAAAACGACGTTTCGCCTCTCTCAGCATATTCCGGGAAAAATCGGTGCCCACGACCATTGCCTCCGGACGGGAACGGCGGATGAGCGCGGCGATATCGCCGGTACCGGTGGCCAGATCAAGCATCCGGCCGTGGCCGGGGTCGCCTGCCTTTTCCACGACAAAGCGCCGCCATTTCTGATCCTGGCCGAGCGTCATCACCCGGTTCATCAGGTCATAGCGACCGGCGATGGCATCAAACATTCGCTGCACCCGCTGCCCCTTGCTCATGCTGCGCACCTCTCCTGCTGCCCGATCAACATGGGGCAAAGCCCGGCGTGCGGGGGAACGGGATAGTTTCACGGATATTGGCCATGCCGCTGACGAACTGGATCAACCGCTCGAAGCCGAGTCCAAAGCCTGCGTGCGGCACCGTCCCGTAACGGCGGAGATCCAGATACCAGGCATAGTCCGCCGTATTGATCCCGGCCGTAGCCATCCGCGCCGTCAGGACATCGAGGCGTTCCTCGCGCTGACTGCCGCCGATAATCTCGCCGATGCCGGGAACCAGGATATCCATGGCCGCCACGGTCCTGCCGTCATCATTGACCCGCATGTAAAACGGTTTGATCGTGGCCGGATAATCGGTGACGATGAGTGGACGCAAAAAGACCTCCTCGGTCAGATACCGTTCGTGTTCCGATTGTAGATCGACCCCCCACCGCACCTGAAATTCAAATTTTTTCTGCGCCTGCAGCAGCCTGTCGACGGCCTCCGTGTAGGTGATATGGGCAAAGTCCTGTTCCATTACTCCCCGCAGCTTGGCCAGAAGCCCCTTTTCGATAAAGCGGTCGAACAGATCCATATCGTCAGGGCAATGGGTTATGACATCGTTTAACAGGTACTTCAACAGATCTTCTGCTATCCGCATGTTGCCGCGCAGGTCGCAGAAGGCCATTTCCGGCTCGATCATCCAGAATTCGGCAAGATGGCGGCTGGTATTCGAATTCTCAGCCCTGAAGGTCGGCCCGAAGGTATACACATTGCCCAGGGCCAGGGCATAGACCTCGGCCTGCAACTGGCCGCTCACCGTAAGTCCCGCCTTGCGGCCGAAAAAATCCTGGGGGCCGGCTTCCTCCCCTTTTAGGCTCGTCTCCATGGCGGTCAACTGGAACATCTCACCTGCCCCTTCACAATCGCTGGTAGTGATGATCGGGGTATGGACCTGGCAGAAGCCCCGCTCCTGAAAGAAGGTATGGACCGCATAGGACATCCGGGAACGAACCCTGGCAACCGCCCCCAGGGCATTCGTGCGCGGCCTCAGGTGGCTGATCTCGCGCAGAAATTCGAAGGAATGCCGTTTTTTCTGCAGCGGATAGTGTTCCGGATCGGCCCAGCCGACCACCACCACCTCCGCAGCCAGGATCTCGACATCCTGGCCCTTGGCGGGTGAGGCCTGCAGGGTGCCTTCGACCATCACGGAACAGCCGGCGGAAAGCTTTCTGATCTCCGCCTCATAGTTGGCCAGGCTACCGTCTGCTATCACCTGGATATTGGCGAGACAGGAACCGTCATTGACCTCAAGAAAGGAAAAGCCGCCCGTGTCCCTTCTCGTTCGTATCCATCCCGCCACCTGCACGAGGCTACCGACCGTTTTTTTCGCCAGGAGATTTTTTATACGAGTTTGCACATTTTCACCCATTCAGGATGGACAGTTAGCCGTAGATACTGCTCTTTTTTCTCCGGCTGCCCGATGTCTCATTCTATAATATATAGTCATGTCGAATATTGGCAAGCGATGCGAAGATCGAACTCTTCGCCCCCGGCACATCGCTATAGATGTCGCCCAGAATCCGCCTCACCTTCTCGCGCCGGGTGTCTCCGGCCAGCGGACAGAGATTATCCACCGGTCTGATCCCGAGCCTGCCTGCGATCGCGCGGATTTCGTTTTTTTCCACATAGGCAAGCGGACGGATCAGGGACAGCTTGCCGCCAAAGAGGTCCTGACGGGGAACCATCGTCGAGATATTGCCGCTGTAGAGCATGTTCAAAAAGAGCGTCTCAACCAGGTCGTCTTTGTGATGCCCGAGTGCAATCTTCGTATATCCGCCATCCCGGGCCAGATCAAAGAGCTGATTACGACGCTGCCGGGCACAGAAAAAACAGCTGCGTGTGTCCTCGGCGGAAACACGCCCCTTCTCAACAGAGAAGTCGACACCGAACACCTCCATCTGCGCACCGATAATTTCTGCAGGCCGGATGGTGCCCTGCTCCGGATTCCAGAACCCGCCATCGATATTGACCGCATGCAGCACATAGCTGATCGGGGCCTTTTCCTGCCACATCCGGAGGAGCCAGGCGAGCACCATACTGTCAACGCCGCCCGATACGGCGACAAGGACCCTGTCTCCATCGCTCAGCATCGCATAATCATGCATGGCCCGGCCAATGCGTCTGTTGACCTGCCGGGGAAGAATGTCTCGTATCATCGGGCCATTGGAAAAAAGAAAAAAAGACGCCCGCTGTTTTTTGCAAGACAGCGGGCGTCTTTTATGCCGCCGGAGAAGGAAGAAGATTCTTTATTCAAGGTAAGGGCACGTTGAAAGCCGTTCATGGACACCTTGACGAACCAGTTCCTCCACACTCACCCACTTGAATCCACGGCTCTGGGCCTTGCCGAAGGACAGAAGATTGCTCAACAGCGATTCCTGGGTTTCGTCAAACGTTCCCTTCCACATCACCTGACCGTCGTCGACACGGACCAGTTCCAGGGCAAAGGCAGCCGAGGCCGGATTATCAGCGGCATATTCTCCGCCTTCCCGCTGATGGAAACGGTTGACCATGGCCATAAGGATCATGTCACACTTCAACTCCCGGCCGATCCTTTTGATCATCCCCAATTTGTTGCCGGATATTTCCGTTGCCAAGCCTTCGACCTGAGATGCATTCAACAGACGTGCCCCTTTAAAATTCTTCAGCTCCTCAGCAATCACCCCATCAATAAACAGAGCACCCTTCTGAAGAGAATTTGCCTCGGCAAAACTCATCTTCCTCTCCCTGTCGACCGGGGTTTCCGTCGGCAACACAATCAGACAGGTGATTTTTTTGACATCCTTGTCCAGATCTTTTCCGGTTCCGCCCTGTTGATCGGCACAGGAAGAGAGAAGAAGAACAGTGCAACAGAACAGGCACACCTTTAAAACAAATCCGGGTGAACTTTTCACGTATGACCTCTTTTGATATGACTTCTTTCGAGTGAGTGTATCATGACAGAATGAACTGTTGTAAAATGACTGACTGTGCTCATCGGCTGGTTGGATACGAACATTCACAGACATCCTTTAGACGACAGTGCTCCTTGAACGGCTCTGTCTTCCCTGACCGCCTGTTTCATGGCCCGGCCAAGCCCTTTAAAGACTGCCTCCACGATATGATGACTGTTTTCCCCGTGCAGAAGGTCCACATGCAGGGTAATGCCGGCATGCTGGGCAAAGGCCCGAAGAAATTCTTTGGTCAGAGCGGTGTCGAATGTCCCGATCTTGCTGTCGGGAAGTGTCACATTATAATGGAGAAAAGGCCGGTTGGAGATATCAACAACAACCCGTACCAACGTCTCATCCATAGGGAGACAGCATTCGCCATAACGGGAGATCCCGCTTTTGTCCCCCAAAGCCGCCATAAAGGCCTGCCCCAGACAGATACCGGCATCTTCCACCGTGTGGTGATCATCAACCTGGATATCACCTTTGCCTTTGACGGTCAGATCAAAAAAGCCGTGGACGCCGAAAAGGGTCAGCATATGATCCAGAAAAGGAACATTTGAATCGACTGTTGCCTTACCTGTTCCGTCAAGGACAAGTCCCAACTGGATATCCGTTTCCCGAGTCGCTCGCTCGATCCTGCTTTTTCGTTTTTCCTTTTCTGTCATGGTATCTCTCTTGGTTTTCAGCCTCTATGACTCTTTTCTGCCGGTGTCCATAAAACAGCGTATCATACTCTATCCCTATAAAACCATCTCTATTTTTTCAAGAACGATTCATAAAAAAAGGACCTTTCAGAAATAAAAACGGTTTTTTTATTGACAGTATTTTTGAAAATTTGTATCATAGCGCTGTTTTGACACAAGTAAAGAGCGGGAATAACTCAGTGGTAGAGTGCAACCTTGCCAAGGTTGAAGTCGCGAGTTCGACTCTCGTTTCCCGCTCCAGAAAGACTATAAAAGGTTCGACAAAGATCGAACCTTTTTTTATTAATTATAGGACAATTTGAGGCACACAATGAAAACCTATCTTGCTCCTGTTAATGAAATCGAGAAAAAATGGTATGTTGTCAACGCGGAGGATAAAATACTCGGTCGTCTGGCAGCCGAGATCGCCTCTCGTCTTCGGGGAAAACACAAACCGACCTTCTCGACCTTCATTGACAATGGAGATTTCGTCATTGTAACCAATGCCGACAAAATCCGTCTGACCGGAAATAAATGGAACGATAAAAAATATTATCACCATACCGGCTATATGGGTGGCATCAAAGAGGCCAATGCAAAAAAACTTATGGAAGATCATCCCACTGAGTTGGTTGTCACCGCTGTCAAAGGAATGCTTCCGAAAAACCGGCTTGGACGCGCACAACTGAAGAAACTAAAAGTCTATGCTGGTTCTGCGCATCCGCACGAAGCGCAACAGCCTGTTGTATTAGATATTTAACCCACATGGAGAAAATGACCATGGCTCAAGATCGTTTCTACGCCACCGGTAAAAGAAAGAGCGCCATCGCCAGAGTCTGGATCACACCGGGCACCGGCAAGGTGATTGTCAATGAGATGGATGCTACCGTTTATTTTGCAGGCATGTTTAAAGGGCATAAGATTGCCAAGCCGTTTCAGATTACCGAGACTGCTGAACAGTTCGATGTTATGGCAACCCTTAGAGGGGGCGGCAAATCGGCCCAGGCCGATGCCTTGTCCCATGGCATTTCCAAGGCCCTGCTGAGTGTCAGTCCTGAAAACAGAATCCCTCTGAAAAGATCCGGCTTTCTTACCCGTGACGCGCGTATCAAAGAACGGAAGAAATATGGACAGAAGGCCGCACGCGCTAAATTCCAGTTCTCGAAACGCTAAGTTCTTTATCTATCAACCGGCATTTTTCACCCGTACCATCGAGGTGCAGCTGATTATCGGGAACTGCTGATCAGGAAAAAAGGGAATAACAGAGCATCTGTTATTCCCTTTTTCTTTTTTAGAAACACATTTCACAGACATTCTCTGAGAGGTATCCATTATGATAAAAGTCGCGATTATTGGTGCTTCCGGGTACACCGGCGTTGAACTGGCCCGAATTCTCTGCAATCATCCCGCTATCGCCCTTACGGCAGTAACATCGAGACAATATGAGGGGCAGGCACTCAGTCGGGTCTTTCCGAACCTGTACAAGAAAACAGATCTGATCTGCGAAAACCTCTCTGCCGAAGAACTCTGTTCGCGAGCCGACTTCTTTTTCACCGCGGTACCCCACAAAACGGCGATGGATATTGTCCCGAAACTTCTGGCTGCAGATAAAAAGGTCGTCGATCTCTCGGCCGATTTCCGGATCCGGGATGTTCTGGTCTATGAACAATGGTACCAGAAACATACCGCGCCGCAGGCGCTCGCCGAGGCTGTCTATGGTCTGCCGGAACTCTATCGGGAGGCAATCAAAACAAGCAGGCTGATCGCCAATCCCGGCTGTTATCCAACCTCGATCATCCTCGGTCTGGCGCCTCTTTTAAAGGCCGGAATCATTAATCCTCAGTCAATTATCGCCGATTCCAAATCCGGGACATCCGGGGCCGGACGTTCAGCACAGGTCGGGACCCTCTACTGTGAGGTGGCCGATGGCTTCCGGGCCTATAAGGTGGCGGCACACCGGCATACTCCGGAAATCGAACAGGAGATCAACCGTCTCGGCGGGTGCAACGTGAATATCTCCTTTACGCCCCATCTGCTGCCGATATCGCGAGGCATTCTCAGTACCGTGTATGCGCAGCTGACCGGAAATTTCGACACAGAGGAAATCCAGGATTTATACAAAGAGATGTACGATGATGAGTACTTTGTCAGGGTCCTCCCCGAAGACTCCTTTCCGGCGACCCAGTATGTACGAGGTTCAAATTTCTGCGACATCGGCTTTAAGATCGACCCGCGGACCGGCCGGATCATTATTATGTCGGCTATCGATAATATCGTCAAAGGCGCAGCAGGACAGGCGGTGCAGAACATGAATCTGATGTGCGGTTTTCCCGAGACGGCAGGCCTTGAGGGAGCCCCGTTCTTCCCCTGATCCCCGGACGGGAACAATGCGCAATATCAAACTGCTCATAGCCTATGACGGAACCGGATACGGCGGCTGGCAGAGACAGAAGAATGCCGCCACCATCCAGGGGGAGATCGAAAAGCGGCTCGCCACAATGACCGCTGGTCCTGTCACCCTGCTCGGTGCAGGCCGCACCGACGCCGGTGTCCATGCCCGGGGCATGGTCGCAAATTTTCATACGGAGACGACCATTCCCTGCCAGGCCTTCTGCAAAGGGCTCAACGCATTACTCCCTCAGAGTATCAGGATCATGTCGGCGGAAGATGCTGCCGATACCTTTCATGCCCGTTTTTCAGCCAGGGCCAAGACCTACGTCTATACAATTTTCACGGGCATTGTCCTACTTCCCACCGAACGGCTCACTGTATTCCATATCCCCTTTCCTCTACAGTTCGACCGGATCTTCGAGTGCCTTACGATGATCACCGGCACACACGACTTTGCCAGTTTCGAAAAGTCAGGCTCGCGGGATACGGACCGGCCCGGAGGCCGCGGTTCGATCCGGACAATCTTTGCGGCCGATCTTCAGGATCCAGGTGATTGCCACTTTCAGTTTTCGATTACCGGGGACGGTTTTCTGCGGCAGATGGTTCGAATCATGATTGGAACCGTCCTTGAGGTCGGCAAGGGACGAATGAGCATTGAAGACTTCCGGCGGACGCTCGAATCCCGGGACCGAACGCAGGCGGGGCCACCTGTACCTGCCCATGGTCTGACCCTTTACAAGATTTTCTACTGAAAAAAGAGCCCCGCAGGCAACGCTACTGCACAAATTGCATACATTTTTGGGCGCAACATTCCCATTCCATGACTCTCACAACCTGCAAGAGCCCCCTGCCGGAGGAAAAGCACCAGCGCTTCCTCACCTATGCATGGTTTGAGAAAATCGACTGTTTGATCACCGGAAACACCTCCGGAAAACCGGTGCAAACAAAAATTCACCTGACATTCATTTGAACTAAAACGACAAATGCAGTGCCTGAAGGTCGCCAATCAAACCATTTTTGCAGATTTTTTTTGAGAACAATGAGGAAAACATACCCAACATACAAAAAGACCCAAACTACAAACACGAAAACGGTCGCCAACCTTAAGGACCGTCCTGACCAAACAACCATTTTCATTTTTCAGATTGCGCACAAATCGCACATCTGACTGAGTTTGCAACCCGGCAACTCCTCTCATTACTTACGATTTTTTCCTGATAGATTGCCGAGCTAAAAGTGACTGCAGTTTCCAGGGGGAGGAAAGGCAGATCCGTTCGTCATCGCAGGTTGACATGACATCGCAGAAGTCAAGAAATTCGAGCATTGCGTCCGTCATAATCTTGTCTTTCCGATATATTATCTCTAATTGCCGGGTCATATCGATGCCATCGATATTCAGGCTCTTCAGCCAGCCGTTCTCAACCTCCCGGCAGACAGTCAGTGAGGACAGGCAGGCTATTCCGACCCCTGATTCAACAGCCCTTTTGACCGCTTCCGGATGCCCCATTTCCATCACAATGTGGATGTCGTCGATATAATCCTTCATCCTCTCCAGGAAGATCGCAGCCGTCCCCGACCCCTGCTCCCGCATGATCCATTTACTGTGCTTAAGATCTGTTTTTACATCGAAATATTTATTATGGGAAAGAGGGTCGGAAGGCCCGGCCAGGACCACAAGCTCATCTCTGAACCAGGGTCGCACAACAATATCCTCATTGCTTACCTTGCCCTCGACGAAACCGATATCCATTGCCCCGTCAACTATCATCCGCTCGGCATACTGGGTGTTATAGACGAGCATGTTGATGTGAACCCGCGGATGAATCCTTTTAAAGGCCCCAATCAGGTATGGAAGTATATAATTTCCCAGAGATAAACTGGCAATTACTTCAATATGCCCGGCAAGTTTGTCGTTTCTTTCCGACATGATTGTTTCAACGTTGCTGACCTGGGACGTAATATCCTTTGCCAGAGGCAAAAGGTAACGACCCCGGGCATTTAGGAGAAGACTGCGGCCATGCCGGTCAAAGAGAGAGCCCCCGAGTTGATTTTCGAGTTCAGCCAGGGCCATACTCACGGCCGATTGGGTAACAAATAATTTTTTACTAGCCTTTGTGACCTGGGCGGTCTCGGCAACAGCAATAAATATTTCCAGTTGTCTCAATGTAATAGACATCTTTTTCACCATTGTTCAAATATTTTGATCTAATTCATCTTATTTTTTTAGTAGTGCAGTTTCATCTTATCATTTATAAAACCTTCTTCAAGGTCTTTTTGTAATTTATTCTATTTATAAATAACACTTATTTCTCACGCACCAACAGGAAAATGAACGAGTATTCAGTTTCCTATTGACACGGTTTTGCCGATTAACTACTTTAGCACTCGTTTGACCGCACTTTCAGTTGTCTCTCAACTCAGGATGGAGCGTCGACATGGAACCCCAGTTCTCGGAATTCCTTTATCGTGACAATATCATCTGGATCACGGCATTCGCCTTGGGTGGACTCGCGTTCGCTCTGGGTCCAATTGTTATTGTTTACCTTTTAATGCCCCTCAAGACCCGGCAGATAGTTAACAAATCAGGTCAATACATTGAATGCGGCATGGATCCCATTGGAGACAGCTGGATCAGATATGGCGTTGTTTTCTACCTCTATGCCCTGATCTTTCTTGCTTTCGATGTGGATGTCCTGTTTCTTTTTCCGGTTTCGGTGACCTATAACAAGGGGATCTTCGCCTCATCATACCGTGACTTTCTCGAAATTGTCATGTTCGTCGGGATTCTTTCACTGGCTATCGTTTACGCATGGATCAAGGGAGTGTTTAAGTGGGAACGAAAAACGTACCATCAATAAGAGAAGGCATACCTTCTTCCGTCGTTCAGTTTGCTCTGACTGACCAGCTGATCAATATGTGCAGGGTCAATTCATTCTGGCCCCTTACTTTCGGTATCGCCTGCTGCGCGATCGAAATGATGGCTACGGGTTGCGCCAGGTTCGACATGTCCCGTTTCGGGGCAGAGGTTTTTCGTCCTTCCCCGCGCCAGAGTGATGTCATGATCGTCGCCGGCACCATCACCAAGAAGATGATGCCCGGTATCAAAACCCTGTACGATCAGATGCCGGAACCGAAATGGGTGATGGCGCTGGGCAATTGTGCCATTTCCGGCGGACCGTTCGCGTTTGAAGGACAGTACAGCATCATTCTCGGTGCCGACCAGTTTCTGCCGGTCGACGTTTATGTTCCCGGTTGTCCGCCACGCCCCGAGGCCCTTCTGCAAGGAATTATTGAGCTGGAGCATAAGGTTTCAGGCTGGAAAAGATGGAAAAACCCTGAAGCGGCTTAAACCCAGGTATTCTACTTGATTCATTGACGGGACAGTCAGATTTCACCCCCCGTCCAGAGTTGTTTGGAGCATCAGGATATGATATTCGAAAAAACAAAACAGGCACTTCAGGGTCTCTTTCCTCAGTCGGAAAAGACGCCAGTCACCGCCCTTCCCCCTGCGCAAGAGGATGCGGCTGAATCCAAGAAGACACCGAAAAAGGAAGAACCCCGGCCCGATGGAGTTGTCGAGCGCGATTATAAGGTGCATGGATATCATCTCGATGCCCAGGTCTCTCCGGCTCAGCTTCTTGAAGCAGTAAGCCTGCTTGACAAGGCAGAATTTTTCATCGAGAGCATCACCGGCGTAGACTGGATAAAAGAGGACCAGATGGAGGTCATCTACGACTTCAACCGCTACGATTTCGATCTCTGCCGGGTGGTCATCCGCACCCGTGTTCCTCGCAGCAATCCTGTTGTTCCCACCATCACCGACATTTACGCGGGGGCAAACTGGCACGAACGTGAGACCCACGACTTCTTCGGCATCAAGTTTGACGGCCACCCTCACCTCATCCCGTTGCTCCTGCCGGAAGATGCTGATTATCACCCACTTTGCAAGGATTTTAAAGTATGAGTGCTCCAATTAAACTCAGGCCGGACGAGACGTTTATCTTAAACGTCGGGCCGCAGCATCCAGCTACCCATGGTGTCCTCAGGGTGAAGATGGAGATGGATGGCGAGTACATCGTCAATGCCGAGACGGTCATCGGCTATATTCATCGTATGCACGAAAAGATGGGTGAACTAAAGACCTATTCTCAATTCCTGATGAATCTGAGCCGGATGGACTACCTGGGCGCGCTTGGCTATTCACACGGGCATGTGCTGCTCATTGAAAAGGCAGCCGGCATAGAGGTTCCGGAGCGGGCGGAGTATATCCGGGCCATTACGGTTGAACTGAATCGTATTGCTTCGCATTTGTTCTGGTTCGGTGCCTTTGTCATGGATCTTGGCGGCTTCAGCCCGCTGATGTATGCTCTGCAGGACAGGGAATATATTCTCGACATGCTTGAGGCAATCACCGGGTCCCGCCTTACCTACAGTTATTATCGCTTCGGCGGTTTATACAATGACGTCGACGATGACTTTATTGCCGCCGCCAGGCGTTTCATTCCCCGGATGCGTACCTCCATGAAAAAATATCACAAGCTGGTCACCGGCAATATCATCTTCAGGAAACGGCTGGAAGGGATTGCGCCGCTGACACCGGAGATATGCAGAAAGTACGGGGCCTCAAGCGCCGTCGCTCGAGGCTCCGGAATCAACTTCGATGTGCGAAAAAACGAACCCTACTCGGTTTATCCCGAATTCGACTTTGATGTCCCGGTGTTTCACGAATGCGATTCACTGGCGCGCTACAACGTCCGCATGGCCGAAATCGAACAATCGCTCCGGATTATTGAACAGGGTCTCGACAAGCTGCCGGGCGGACCGATCATGCCGGAAAAAAAGCTGAAGGCCATCAAGGTCCCTCCTGGTGATTACTACCAGGCCGTGGAGACCGCGCGCGGGAGTTTCGGCGTCAGGCTGGTCAGTGACGGGGGGAAGACACCCTATCGTCTGAAGCTGCGTTCGCCGACCTACTCCAACATGCATCTCTTTGATGAGAGCTGCCGCGGGATGTTGATCATGGATGCATTGGCGTTCATGGGCAGTCTTGATCTGGTAATTCCTGAGATCGACAGGTAAAGGAGAACTCTGATGAGTTTAACACTGCTTAATGTAATCGTGGCCGTCATCATAGCCATCGCCTTTGCGGCCTTGAATGCCGCCTATCTAGTCTGGGCGGAACGGCGAGGTGCCGCCCGCATTCAACGGCGCCCCGGACCTAATATCAATGGTCCCTTCGGGCTTTTTCAGCCTCCGCTGGATGGCGTCAAACTCATGGCCAAACAGCTGCTCATCCCCGGCGGTGTCGACAAGGTCCTCTTCATGGCGGCGCCGGTGCTGGCCATGGCCCCGGCCATTACCAGTTTCGTCACTTTACCGTTCAGCGACCTTATTGTCGGTCATAACATGCATATCGGGATACTGCTGATCTTCGCCTTCGCCTCCATTGGCGGCATGTCCCTGCTCTTCGCCGGCTGGAGTTCCCGCAACAAGTACTCGATGATGTCTTCCGTCCGTGCCGTCTCTCAGGCCATCGCCTACGAGATCCCGATGCTGATAACGGTCATCACCGTGGTGATGATCGCCGGCACCACCGATCTGATGGGGATCGTCAAAGGCCAAATGGGCGGTTTCTGGCACTGGAATATCTTTCCCTTCAAGGCCGGTCTCTTCAATCCATTGATGCTGATGTCTTTCCTGATCTTCTTTACCTGTTCTCTGGCTGAAACCAATAGGGCGCCTTTTGACCTCGGTGAGGCTGAAAGTGAACTGGTGGCCGGCTTCCATACCGAATACGGCAGCATGGGATTCGGTCTGTTCTTCATGGCGGAATATGCCAATATCGTTATCGGAGCCTCGCTCACCACCATCCTCTTCCTCGGGGGCTGGGACTGTCCATTCGGCTTCTTCCCCGGAGTCTGGTGGTTCCTGCTGAAAATTTATTTGCTGATCGCCTCCTTTATCTGGATACGCTGGACCTTCCCGCGGACCACAATCTACGGTCTTTTGAATCTGTCCTGGAAAATACTGATTCCTCTTTCCCTGTTCAACCTGCTGCTGACCGCAGGATTACTCAAGGTTTTTTGACATGGGCGCCTATTTTAGTGAAATATTCAGCGGCTTGTGGAGTCTTTTTATCGGGATGAGCATAACCTTCCGGGAATTTTTCAGTCCGACGGTTACCGTTCAATACCCCTATGAGACCCTGACGATGACAGCCAGGTATCGCGGTCATATCGATCTGATAGTCGGTGAGGAAGGAAAGACGAACTGCGTTGTCTGCGGGATGTGCGAAAAGGCCTGTCCTTCCGACTGTATCTCTCTTGCCGGTGAAAAACCGGAAGGAGGCAAGAAGAAGGAGCTGACAAAATACACACTCGATTTCACGAAATGCTCACTCTGCGGCTCCTGTGTGGAATCGTGCAACTTCAATGCGATTGACTTTTCCAAGGAATATAATCTTGCCAGTACCCGCAAGGAGGATTTTTACTTCGATCTTCTTCAACGATTAAAGGACAGGAACCCATGAATTCTTCGTTTCTCATGTCACAGGCGCATGCCCTTTTCAGCGCAGATGGTCTCGCAGGGCTTATCTTTCTGATCATGGTGGCGGTCATGCTCATCGGCGGACTGATGGCATGTACATCGGAACGTCTGGTCCGGTGCGTAGCCGGACTGGTGGTCTGTTTCGTAGGGGTCGCCGGTATCTATTTTTATCTGAACTCGCCCTTTGTGGCCACAATGCAGATGCTGATCTATGTGGGAGCGGTATCGGTTACCATCTCATTTGCCATCATGCTTGCCGCTCCGGAGCAGAGCAAAAAAATCGGCCCTTCAGGTCCCCTTTCCGGACCTCTAGGTTTTCTGACGGCCGGTCTGATTTTCGGCGGGCTTGCCGTTCTGGGCTGCCGTACAGTATGGCCGGTCAAGCCGAAGATCAATAGCGGCACCATGGAAGACATCGGTGCGCAGCTTCTTCAAAACTACTCAATGGTTTTCGAACTTGTTTCCGTTGTCCTGTTGATTGCCATTCTCGGCGCCATCATCCTGGCCCGGGGCGGGAGGAATACCTGATGTCATTACTCACACTGCATAATAGTCTGACCACATATCTTGTTATCGGCGCTCTGCTTTTTGGTATCGGGATCTATGGTCTCATCACCAGACGTACCGTCATCGGGATGCTTATCGCCTCAGAGCTTATGCTGGCAGGCGCATCCGTCAACTTTATGGCCTTCAACAGGTTTACCGCCCCGGATCCGGTTGTCGGACAGATATTTACCCTCTTCATCATGGCGATAGCCGCAGCGGAAGCAGCCATCGGCCTCAGTATCGTCGTCGCCATATATCGAAGCTATACGTCCATTGACACGGAAGATCTGGTCAAACTCAAAGGATAGAAAGGAAGCTGTGATGAATATACAACCAGGCAGAGACGTCCAACTTCTTATCGCCCTGCTCGTACCGCTGTTCGGTGCCGTGGGGGTGATGGTGAAAGGCAAGAATGAAAATCTCAGAGAAGGTATCTCCTGTGTGTCTTCTCTGATTCTCTTCGCAATTGTTCTTTCCTTGATTCCGGATATCCTGCACCACAGGACATTGAAATTCCCTATGTTTACCCTTCTGCCCGGAGTATCGATCACCCTCAGGGCCGATGCCATGTCGATGATCTTTGCCATCGTCGCCTCATCGCTCTGGACCATCGCCGTCTTTTACTCCATGGGCTATATGAGAGGCCTGAAGGAACATGCCCAGACCCGGTTCAATGCCTGTTTCGCGCTGTCCATCTTCGGTGCCATCGGTGTGGCTTTTTCCGACAACCTCTTCACCATGTATCTCTTCTATGAGATCGTCTCTGTCTGCACCTATCCCTTGGTCGCCCATCATCAGGATGACGAAGGGTATCATGGCGCCCGAAAGTACATCATATACCTGACCACAACAGCCAAGGCCTTCCTGCTGCCGGCGATGATTCTGATCTATGTGCTGACCGGCACCCTCGACTTTGCCCCCAATATCTCGACTGGAATCTTTCCTGCGGGCGCAAATGGTCCGTTAGTCATTATGCTCTATATCTTCTGTCTTATCGGTTTTGCCAAGAACGGCGTCATGCCCTTCCACCACTGGCTACCGGGTGCGATGGTCGCCCCGACCCCGGTCTCAGCTCTTCTCCATGCCGTGGCCGTTGTCAAGGTCGGTGTCTTCTGCACGACCAGAGTCATGCTCTATGTTTTTGGGGTCGACACCATGAATGCCCTCAATCTGGGCATCCCTACCGCCTACTTTGTCGGCTTCACCGTTCTGATGGCCTCCATTTTAGCCCTGTCCAAGGACAACCTGAAGGCCCGTCTGGCCTATTCGACGGTCAGCCAGCTTTCCTATATCATCATGGGCGTCGCACTGCTCACCCCTGCCGGTATTCAGGGCGGACTTATCCATATCGTCAATCACGGTTTCTCCAAGATCACGCTGTTCTTCTGCGCCGGTGCGATCTATGTGGCCGCTCATAAGAAAAACATCTCGGAGATGGAAGGGCTCGGCAAGACCATGCCCTTCACCTTCGGAGCCTTTGCCATCGCCTCCCTGTCGATGATAGGCGCCCCGCCGGTCGCCGGTTTTGTAACCAAATGGAATCTGCTGGTGGGCTCCATTCAGGCACACCAGATCGGCATCCTGCTTATCCTTATTGCCAGTACCTTGCTCAATGTCGGGTATTTTGCCCCTGTAACATTCAAGGCCTTTTTCGGAAAACGTCCGGAAGGCGAACCCTATACCGGTATCAAAGAGGCGCCATTGTCCATGCTCATTCCGATACTGATCGCATGCGCAGTCTCTGTCGTCATTGGTATCTTTCCAAACATTATGATGCAATTTGTAAAGGCGGTGACAGGATGATTGTTCATCTAATCGATTACCTCAAAGAGCGGTTACGCCTCGTGACTCTCTTCTGCTGTATCGGAATTGCGGCGATTATGGTCTGGAGTCTGACGGTCGACACGCATCATGCCCATACCTGGGTGGAAAAGGAAATTCCTGTGTTCTGGGGATTATTTGGGTTCTGCGCCTGCATTGTCATTATCTTCTTTGCACGGTGGTTCGGCAAGAGCGGTATCAAAATCCGGGAGGACTATTATGACAAGTAGTTTCATCCATCCCTCCCTGATCATGATCCTGGGGGCATGCATCCTTCCTTTGTTCAAGGAGCCATTCAGGAAGCCGTATCTCGTCCTGGTCCCGCTCCTGGCCTTCCTGGATGTGCTTTATCTGAGCGGACATGCCGGGACCTATGGTGTTTTCCATTTCATGCAATGGACACTGACCTTCGGTCGCATCGACAGCTATTCGATGATCTTCGGTTTCATCATGTCCTTAATGGCTATCATCGGCACTATCTACGGCCTGCATGTGAAGGACGACTGGCAGCATATTGCGGCCTGGTTTTATGTCGCCGGATCTCTCGGCGTCATCTACTGCGGCGATTATCTTGTCCTTTTCCTTTTCTGGGAGATGATGGCTTTTGCCTCCACCTTCCTCGTCTGGTTTAACAAGGATGCAGGTTCTCTTGCCGCCGGCTACCGCTACCTGCTTGTCCATACTTTTGGCGGCGTCGTCCTCCTGCTTGGTTTCGTGCTCAGATACCAGGTAACAGGCGATCTCTCCTTTGTCCAGCTCGATGTGCATAATCCTCAGCTCTACACCTGGCTTATCATGGCCGGTCTGATGCTGAACGCGGCGGTACCGCCGCTGCACTCCTGGCTGCCGGATGCGTACAGCAAGGCCACCGTCACCGGGGCCGTCTTCATGTGCGCCTTTACCACAAAAACGGCCATTTATACACTCATTCGCGCCTGCGCCGGATTTGAGGTTCTGATTGTCCTGGGCGTGGTGATGGCCATCTACGGCATTGTCTACGCGGCCATGGAAAATGATGTCCGCAAACTCTTAGGCTGGGAGATCATCAGCCAGGTCGGCTACATGGTTGCCGGCGTCGGCATCGGCACCTCGCTTGCGATAAACGGTGCCTGCGCCCATGCCTTTGCCCACATCCTGTACAAGGGTCTGCTCTTCATGGGAGCCGGTTCGATCATCCATATGACCGGCAGATGCAAATTCACCGAGCTTGGCGGCCTGTACAAAAAAATGCCCAACACCATGCTGCTTACTCTTGTCGGTGCGATCTCGGTCTCTGCCTTTCCGTTCCTGTCGGGCTTCGTCTCGAAATCGATGATCATTGCCGCAAGCTTTGAGTCGCATATCCTCTGGGCAGGTTTTCTGCTCTCCGTTGTTTCTGCCGGGACCTTCCTGGTTGCCGGTCTGCGGCTTCCCTATCTCCTGTTCTTCGGTGAAAGCCGATGCCCGGCCGAGTCCTTCGAGAAGGCCGAGGATCCGCCATGGAACATGCAGATGGCCATGATGATTGCCGCCTTTCTCTGTATCGTGATCGGCTCGTATCTGCCCTTCCTGTATAACATGCTGCCCCATCAGGATGTTGAATTCAATCCATATACCGCCTACCACATGAGTGAGACCCTGCAGATTCTTGCCTTTACGGCGCTGGGTTTCTTCCTTTTCCGGAAATGGACCGCTGCCGAGGCAACAATCAGTCTCGATCTGGACTGGTTTTACCGTAAAGGCGGCCGGGTATTCCTCTGGCTGGCCAAGAAACCCCTGCAATGGGCGGATACTGCCTGGGGTATGGCATACGAGGTGGTCGGCCTGAATATGCTTATGACCACTGCCAAATTCTGGTCCTGGTTTGACTGGCACGGAATTGATGGCGTGGTGGACGGGACTGCCCGTTGTGTCCGCGCCATCGGCAGACGAGTAGCCCTTGTCCTGCAAAAAGGGCAGATACAACAGACCATCTATTACACGGTCTCCTTTGCCGCCATTATTCTTTTCGCTTATGTCTGGCTTTAATACATTGAAATTGAGGACCATCTGTAATGGATCAACTACTTCTTAATCCGGGATTTCCGCTACTGAGCACGCTTATTTTTCTCCCCTTGGCCGGGGTGATTCCACTGCTCATTGTCAAGAATGACTCCTTTAGCCGATACTGGACCCTGGCTGTTACGACGGTGGTGGCGGTACTGTCTCTTCTGCTCATTACCGGCTTTGATAAGACTACGGTAAAGTTTCAATTCGCAGAATATCATAGCTGGGTACAATCACTGAATATCCAGTATGTCGTCGGTGTAGACGGCATTTCGATCCTGCTGGTCATCCTGACCACCTTGATCATGCCGCTCTGTGTCCTCGCTTCCTGGTCCTATATTAAAACCCGGATACCGACCTTCATGATCTGCCTTTTGATCATGGAAACCGCAATGCTCGGCGTCTTTGTCGCCCTTGATTTCGTCCTCTTCTATATTCTCTGGGAGGCCATGCTCATCCCGATGTATCTGCTTATCGGCATCTGGGGCGGCCCGCGGAAGATCTATGCCTCGGTAAAATTCTTTCTCTACACCCTGGCCGGGTCAATCCTGATGCTGGTTGGTATCATCTGGCTCTATATGGCCAACCATTACAGCTTCTTTATCCCGGATATGATGTGGGTGGACTACTCGTTCAACCACCAGATTCTGCTGTTCCTGGCCTTTTTCCTGGCCTTTGCGATCAAGGTGCCGATGTTCCCCTTTCATACCTGGTTGCCGGCAGCGCACGTTGAGGCCCCAACTGCGGGGTCAGTTATCCTGGCCAGCATCCTGTTGAAGATGGGCACCTATGGTTTTCTGCGTTTTGCGCTGCCGATCACCCCGGCGGCCACCGTCTACCTGATGCCGTATGTCCTCTGGCTCTCCATTGCCGGTATCATCTATGGCGGCTTCACAGCCCTGGCCCAGCAGGATATGAAAAAACTGATCGCCTATTCGTCTGTCGGTCATATGGGATTTGTGACGCTGGGCATTTTTGTTCTCAACATCCAGGGAATGGAGGGCTCGATTCTGCAGATGATCAATCATGGCGTCACCACCGGCGCCCTGTTTCTCTGTGTCGGCATGATCTATGAGCGCACCCATAGCCGTGAGTTGAGTTCGGCCACCGGAGTTGGAAAATTCATGCCTGTCTATGTCACCTTTCTGGCATTCTTCTCGCTGTCATCCTTCGGCTTTCCGGGGACGAACAGTTTTGTCGGTGAATTTTTGATCCTGGCCGGCGCCTTCAAAACAAACATACTTTTCAAACATAACATCGCCCTTGGACTGGCCGCGATCCCCGGGGCGGTCCTTGCCGCTGCCTATATGCTCCGGATGCTGCAGAAGATCGTCTGGGGAGGGACAGCAAACCCGGACCAGTCCTGGCTGACGGATCTGAATATACGCGAGATTGCAACCCTGGCCCCCTTTCTCTTTTTCGTGTTCTGGATCGGACTTGGCCCACAACCCTTTATTAATCTGATGCACAGCAGTGTTGTCAATCTCCTCGACCAATTTCATGCCCATCAGGGACATGCTCTTGCTGCTGCCGAGTTGATACTGCGTTGACTGTGAGAGACGTTTAACGATTAACGACCTACTGAAGGTAACACAATGCTATTTCTACCTGAGTTGACACTGCTGGGAGCAGGTTTGATTATCTTCCTTGTAAGCCTGGGAAAACCTGATAGCGGTACGGTTAAAAATATTACCATTGGTCTGGGCGCAGCTACCCTTATCGCCGCACTGATGAGTTTCGACCAGCAGGGCGATCTCTTCTTTAAATCATACAGGGTTGACCTCTTTTCCCAGGTTTTCAAGATTCTCATCGCCGGTGCAATGCTTGCCGTTCTGATCTTTGGCCGGAAACTCACCAGTATCAAAAAGGAAATCCATCCCGAATACTATCTCTTCCTCTTCTCGGGTGTTCTCGGTCTGATGATGCTGGTGTCAAGTGTGGAACTACTGGCAATCTTTGTCTCTCTTGAGCTTTCTTCTTTCGCTGTCTATATCATGGTGCCGATGCGGGACGACTCGGGGAAGATCAATTTCCAGATGGAGGCGGGAGCCAAATATCTGCTCTTTGGGGTCATGGCCACGGGCTTTATGCTCTTCGGCATGAGCTATATGTATGGTCTTACCGGTTCCACCCATTTGGATGTGATCGTCAAGGGCCTCTCTACCATGTACAACCAGCCGGCCGCCGTCGTCGCGATAATGATGGTCCTGGCAGGCTTTTTTTACAAACTGGCGATCTTCCCCTTCCACTTCTGGGTACCGGATGTCTATGAAGGGGCTGCCAACGAGACCACCGCCTTTATTGCCTCCGTGCCGAAGCTTGCGGCGGTCGCCCTGCTCATCCGGCTTATAAGCATGGTCAGTGCTGAGGGCCATACCATCGTCAACCTGCTCAAGGTCTGTTCGGTGCTCTCCATGTTCTACGGCAACCTGTCGGCACTTGTCCAGAAAGACCTCAAACGTATGCTGGGCTTTTCCGGTATCGCCCACGCCGGTTTCGTCCTTCTCGGCCTGCTCACCTTCCAGACGACCGGATACGCCAACGCCCTCTATTATATCGCCGGTTATGCGGTAATGAATCTCGCCTGCTTTCTGGTCATCTGTACCGTGGCCAAGGACGGCGAAAACGTTCTGATCGAGGATCTGAGCGGGCTGCATAAACGCTCGCCAATTCTTGCACTGACGCTGGCAATCGGGCTCTTTGCCCTGGCAGGAATTCCGCCATTTGTCGGATTTATGGGAAAATTCTATATCCTGGTAGGCGCACTGAAACAGGATTATATTTACCTGGTCACCCTGGCAGCGATCAACACCGCAATCGCCATCTACTACTACCTGTCTGTTGTCCGGGTCACCTTCTGCAGTAATCCGGAGAATCAGGACGTTGTAAAGACCGGGATGCTGACCAATGCCACCTCCATTGTCCTGTTGATCATTATTGTGGCAATGGGTGTTGAACCACAGAAGTTTGTCGATTTCGCGCAAATGACTATACAGTCGATAATGTAAGAAAACCTCTTACACGAATACAAAAAAGCCTTGTGAACTTTTCACAGGGCTTTTTTTCATTTCTATCCTTGCTTCTTGTCCAGGCACTATTGCTTGTGGCTCTCCAGATGCTCCTTGTAGAAATTGAGATTCCATCCGACACAATCCCCACATTCCAATTTAATCCACATCTGAAAGTCAATCAACCACATGTCAGTCAATGGATAACAGGAAACATCTTCTTTCTGTTACATGACATTTAGGTTATGATCTGTGGGAAGTATCTTGACTATGATATCTCGATCGCGGCAGACGTCGTTTCGCGACCCTCCGGACATAACAACCACTTGTCTTGTTGACCACGAAATAAAGTATATCGTTGCGATACGATGTAATTCTATAACAACCTGAATCAGATCAGTGACGCCGTTCTCTTGGGCTTTCGCAGGTCATGATTGTCAGACAACTTCCGGACCATGTAGAATGGCGATGACTGCGGTCCGTGTTCAGTCCGAGACGTCCAACTCGGTGAAAATGGCGTATGTTTCAAATTTATTGGATGCGTCAATGGACCAGAAGAGTCATACTGAAAATAAATCCATCAGTATTTGTTAGGGTGAATTCAATGCCTCGAAATTATTCACAGCCGGAAAGTTCTCAAACAGGATCCTTGACAAGGTGGCTTGTTTCTGGAGTCGTGCTGGTCAACCTTTTCGTTTTTTTTCTCATTGGGGTGTACCTGTATCAAAGCCGGATCAATTTAGAGACCCGGAACGAGATCAGAACACAGAATATCGCTCAAGTCTTTGAAGACAACATCGCTGCAACCATCGGCAGGATGGACATCTCCCTGATTGCAGTAAAAGATGAGGTTGAAAGGCAGCTAGCCAGCGGCGAGATCAACCAGAAACAGCTTAACCTCTTCATCGCAAGGTATTTTTCGCTCGTCCCACAGCTTGAGAGTATTCGTGTCGCAGATACCCAGGGTGATGTTCTTTACGGTATTAACCTGGTGAAACACGTCAATATTGTCGACCGTGATTATTTCATACACCTTCGGGAGAATGAAGACAAAGGGCTGGTCTTTGGAAAACCGGTAGAGAGCAGGATGACTGGGAAATGGGTTCTGAACATAGCCCGTCGATTGACTAAGGACGACGGTTCCTTTGCCGGAATCGTATTCGGTCAAATTTCATCTGAAAATTTCGCGGACTCTTTTTCAAAGTTAAATCTAGATAAACATGGTTCTATTTCTCTTCGTAACACGGAACATGAAATTATCGCCAGATATCCAGAAACAAAATTCGCAACCGAAGTCGAACGAAAGAACATTTCTCCGCAATTCAAGGAGCTTATTCAATCAGGCAGGCAACAGGCAACCTACAGGGCGCGCTATCCTCTGGATAATATCGAACGGGTCTATACCTTCCACCGGGTTGAAAAATATCCTCTGATTATCAACGCGGGGCTCGCACCCAGCCAATACCTTGCAACCTGGCGAAAAGATGCAACCGTCAATCTGCTGCTTTTGCTGATGTTCTCAGGCGGTTCACTTGTATTTTCAAGAGCGTTAATTGTCAGGTGGAAAGGCGAAAAGCTGGCGCAGATGGAACTCAGTAAGTTAAATGAAAATCTCGAACAAAGGGTGCAGGAACGAACTGATGAACTGGCAAAGACCATTGACATGCTGAAGGAGCAAGCAGAACTTCTGGACCTTGCACATGATGCCATACTCGTTCGCGATCCGGATGCCGTTGTCAGATATTGGAACAGCGGTGCCGAGGAAACCTACGGCTGGACGAAGGAAGAGGTGTTAGGGAAGAATTCTCATGATCTTTTAAAAACTCAATACCCAATATCCCTGGATGATATTATTTCATGTGCTCTCGATACCGGGCAGTGGGAGGGTGAATTGAGGCAAATCACAAAGAATGGAATTCCGATCATCGTCGCAA
The DNA here is from genome assembly GCA_903901335.1 of uncultured delta proteobacterium. GTDB lineage: Bacteria > Desulfobacterota > Desulfobulbia > Desulfobulbales > Desulfocapsaceae > CAIUQR01. The sequence continues at coordinate 107,931 of CAIUQR010000136.1, forward strand.
GCCGCTGGGGAACCCATAAAAATATCGATGGTAACCTCCTTGGATTTCTCGTAATCAACCGCAACATTACGGAACGAATAAAAATGACGGAGGAAAGGAACCGACTTATCGACGACCTGCAAAAGGCACTTGCCAATGTGAAGATGTTAAGCGGTCTCATTCCGATTTGTGCCTCTTGCAAAATGATACGTGATGATAAAGGATACTGGAATCAGATCGAGTCATATGTCAGGGACCATTCCGAGGCAAAGTTCAGTCATGGAATATGCCCTGATTGCGCAAGAAAACTCTACCCTGACCTTGGTTTAGACTTTGGACCTATGTTGGAAAAGAGCGCGGATTGATGGGGAACATTTCTATCAATCGGTCCGTATTGAGTGGAAAGATCTTGACTTTGGAAACAGCTATTTTTGTTAGGCTGAGTACGTCGCGCTTAGGCCAGCAAGAGAATATGTGTAAATAACGTTGTAAAACAAGAGAGGAATGCAATGACTAAAATTTTGCCAGTTTTTGTTCTCGTAATATTCTTGTTCTCGGTGTCGTCCTATTCAAATGCTGCGGATGATAGTGATTCTACCAAAGACCCGGCTATCAAGGCCCTTCTCGAGAAAGAAAAATCGTTAAATGAGAAATGCCGACGTGGACGCGGAGATTCATTTGAAAAAAAGAAGTATTGCGATGAGAGGGAAATGACTGTCTCCACTTTAAAGAAAAAAGGCTGGTGTTGGGGCTACCCGGGGCAGGTTGATGCCGATATGGTTTGGCATAATTGCAAGGATAAGTCGAAACTTGAGAAAAAATCCCCCTATTTCCTGTCGTTGGATGCATGGGAGTGTCCAAGGCCGGGAAGTTTAATCGACAATCATATGTCCGATACGGATTCAGGGTGCATTTCTCCATCAAGAAAAATACCAGAAAACATCGCTGTGATGGACATCGAGAATGATCTGGCCTATGTCTGTATACCTCTGCGTACCGGCAAAAATATTCCGGAAGGATTCACCTCCATCCTCTGCAATTATGTTCTCGTTTCATCCATTATCGACAAAAATGGACAGCACCCCGACCCAGCAAAATTAAAGGACCATGCAGGCAGACAGACTATGAAAACCGTCAAGGATATGAAATAATTTTGGAGAGAAAAGGGGAATAACTATTTAATTATCAGATTTTGAAAATCAAACTTAGTGGAAATATCTTTACCTTGGAAGGATCTTGATCAAGGTCTCTAATATGATGCCATCCTTCTATATAACTTTCATTTCGTGGTGTTATACAGAAGATTCGCCTGTATCCGCTAACCTCCTATTTATCAGTCCAGAGATGAAGCTCATAAAAGAAACAAAGGAAATCCAAAATGAGTGACGGAACCAAAAGAGCCGATATTTTACCCGGCCTGAAAGTTTCCATTGTTTTAAAGCAAGACCAGAGAACCGGAAGGCTTACCGAAGGCATCGTCCGCGATATTTTGACAAAATCCATCACACATCCTCATGGAATCAAGGTTCGCTTGGAAGACAACCTGGTGGGGAGGGTCAAAACCATTCATGGCTGACCTCCGAGTAGAGTGGGACATCTCCTATTTATAAGAACATAATGAAATTGGATATAAGCTTCAATTGTTCATCAGCTAACTGGAACCTGATTTCGGAAACACTCAAGCAAGTTGGTATGGCATATTGCTCTCCTGATGAACACAAGAGAGCCTTTGAGGCCAGCCATACAACGGTGTTTGTCTGGCAAAACGATAAATTGATAGGGTTTGGAAGGGCGATTTCCGACGGAGTTTATCAGGCAGCTGTTTATGATGTCGCGGTGGTTCCTGAATATCAAAGGAAAGGAATCGGATCGATCATCATGAAAAACATCTTAGGCAAACTCTCGCATTGCAATATCATATTGTATGCCTCGCCTGGCAAAGAGGAATTTTATGAAACACTCAAGTTCCGGAAAATGAAGACAGGCATGGCACTATTTAAAAATTCAGATGCAATGGCGTCGA
>CAIUQR010000137.1 GCA_903901335.1 uncultured delta proteobacterium
TGCAAGAGCCATTTTGCTAAAAGGCGTACCGCATCTTATCTCCATTACGCGTGATATATCAGAACGCAAAAAACACGAAAAAGAACAGCTGAAAATTGACAAGCTGGAATCCTTAGGAATCCTCGCCGGAGGCATTGCCCACGATTTCAACAATATCTTGACAGGGATCATGGGAAACATCTCCCTTGCGAGGGTTTTTCTTGACGCCGCCCACGAATCATATAATCCCTTATCTGAAGCCGAAAAAGCATCGGAACGGGCCAGAGAACTGGCCAATCAACTTCTGACCTTTGCACGAGGAGGCGAGCCGATCAAAAAGGTGGTTTCACCCCAGCGCCTCGTAAATGAAGCCCTTTCATTTATTCTTCATGGCTCAAAGGTCAAAGGAACCGTCGATATCCCTGATTCAATCCATGCCTTAGAAGCCGACGAAGGGCAGATAAGCCAGGTATTTCACAATATCATCATCAATGCTACGCAGGCGATGCCGGGAGGAGGAATCCTGACTGTCACCGCCCAGAACGAAGTGCTTAATGACAAGAATACCTTGTCGCTTCCCCCAGGTTCGTATATCCGGTTGACATTTACCGATCAGGGTTGCGGAATTACGGATGATACTCTTAACAGAATCTTTGACCCTTATTTCACGACGAAGTCAGCCGGAATCGGCCTGGGACTTTCTTCGGTCCACTCGATTGTGAGTAGACATGGTGGGCACATCGAAGCTAGTTCCGTAGTCGGCGAAGGGACTACCTTTACGATCCATCTGCCATCAATTGGCAAGGTATATACAGAATTTCAAGCAGATGTCGTTGCACAGACGACCGGTGAACACAAAGGTGGCTCCATCCTTGTCATGGATGACGACGAAATGATCAGAGAAATTGCTTCGTCAATGCTCGGTCATCTTGGTTATGAGGTTACATCGTGTACCAATGGCGAAGACGCCATTGAACTCTACAAGACTTCCATGGAATCAGGGACACCTTTTTTAATGGTTATTATGGATTTGACAATTCCTGGCGGGATTGGCGGAAATGAAGCCGCCGAACAGATCCTCTCTCTTTTCCCAAAAGCCTGCCTAATTGTGTCAAGCGGATACTCGAACGACCCGATTATGTCCAATTACCAAGAATACGGGTTTAGTGGGGTGATAGCCAAACCCTACAATATACATAATTTCAATGCATTACTAAACTCATTGTTTACTCATTGATGAGAAACTGAGTCTCTGTTTTTATAGAGGCTTAGCTTCAATATTGTACACTTAAGGATAATTAATGATAATATTGGCACTCGCAGTATGCGTTTACCTTCTTCCTTTTGGTCGGAGTGAATAATTGCTCATTTTTCGTTTTACCCTACGCGGATTTTGGCAAGAATTTCGCTTGGCGACACGTTCTTCGAGAATTTCATCTAAAACAAGGGAAGTCCCTAAGAGCCATAGCGCAAGAAGTTGGCACTCATTCCGGCACAGCCAGTCGGGAGTGAGATGGGTCGATAACAGTGGAAAATAAACCTCGCTTCCATTTTTTTCACTGAAAGATTACTTTTGATGGAAACTGACTCCAACTCAAGTTGAGCGGTTAATATTGCCACATTGAAGGTGCTGTTTTCCTGCCAAGCCCCAAGCTATGGATGTCTGACAATCTTAGAACTGCACGGGAAGCATCACAGAAGAAGATGTACACTGGCAATCCTAAGATCATGATAGGATGGTCAACATATCCTTATCCTGAGACCGTGAAACCTATAGTAGACATATCAAGTTGAGTCAATTCTGAGAAAATATGATCTTCGATGTGGCAATATTAACGCTTACCACGATTCGCACGCTTAAGATTGTCAGGAAGGTAAACCCAAGGGTGGTACTCCCATACCAAGGACTGCCAATGGAAATCTTGCAGGTTTGAAATCTCAGTATCGAATCTTTTTTTTGCTCTAATGGTTGGCCTATCTTTGAGCGTTATATGCAGCAGATTCTCCGCTTAAGGGATTCTGCAATTTACCGGAGCCACTTCTTGCCAGGTTGCTAAGACTCTACCTTATCCTCTGAAGGATCTCGGACGCTTGATCAGCACCATTGAAGTTCTTCGAAATATTTAAAGCTGCCTCCAAGTACCTTTTTGCTTCTTTTTGATTATCATTTTTCAGATGTCCAGCACCTAAATGGTAGAGAATAACCGGGTCACTCGAAAGAATACTTGAAGCTTTCTCCAATTCTCCGATGCCTTTTTTCACTTCTCCCCGTCGGACGTTAATCCACCCGAGGACATCAATTGAAAATGGATTTTCAGGGGCAAGTTCTACCGCCTTCATGGCAAACTTCAAGGCTTCTTCACTATCACTCGTTTGTTCCGATAATACAAAAGCCAATCTCTGATACCCTTCCGGAGAATCGGGAGTTAGTTTGATAACTTCCCGGTAGGACAGGATTGCTTTCTTTTCCTCTTTTGTTTGAAGGTAAACATCCCCGATGGCCATATACGCAGCACTATAGGAAGGATTGATCTCGATGACTTTTGTAAAAGCGGCTATGGCATTTTGATAGGCATTAATTCCAGAGTAGGCTCGGCCAAGGTTCATTTGACCCGATAGCAAATCAGGAGCAATATGCATAGTCCTATCAAAGCTGTTTGAAGCATCTCGGTATTTTCCCTGAGCCATTTCTGAAAGTCCTTTATAATACCAGGCAAAAAGGTCCGTGTTGTACATTTTTATAATCGAATCGCTCTCCTGTATGGCTTTGTCATACCAGCGGTTTAAAAAGAATATCATCATCAGATTGCGATCCTCTGCGAATTTCTGTGTTTTCTCCTTCTCTGGAAAAAAATCGAGGCTCTCCAGCTTTAAGCCCGGAACCATTTCTTTGCCGATAGCCATTTCCTTTTGATAATTGCTTTTATCTCCTTTGGACAAGAAAATGTTGGCCATAAGATAATGCACGAAAGGACCAGATTCGCCCTGAGATTGGGTCAGCATCAAACCATGAAGCGCACGGTCGTCGTTTCCTCTTATCTGTTCAATAATCGTCATCGGGATAAAGCTTACACCATTTTTCGGATCTAAAAAAATAACATTCTTGAATTGTTCATACGCCTCATCGGTCTTACCCAAAGCAAGGAAACACATCCCTGCTTCATGGTGAGTTTGGGGAATTCCAAAACCCATGTTCAGGAATCGATTAATATTATCCAAAGCCTTTTCTTCCTGCCCGAGATTGATCTGAGCTACCGCCTTAATGTAATACCCTGCCGGCAATCGCTTATAAATCCCTAGTATTTTGTCGGCGAGTTGTAGTGCTTCCTGGTAAGAGCCTTTCGAAAGAAGATCCAATCCTCCAGCTATATAACGTTCCTTTATCCCAGGGGTATAATTGGCATATTCCACCAATGCCTTAGATGCAGCCTCCTTTTGATCCGTATTGTTATAGATATCGATTAATTGCCTGCGAAAAAGGAGGTTCTCGGGGTCGTTGTCTATGGCTTTTTGGTAGTAGATAATCGCGTTTTGCGTTTTCTTTTGCCTCAGGCATACTTGGCCCATCCCGGCTAGAGCAGGTGAAAAATCGGGATATGAGGCGATAACCCGTTGAAAATCATCTCCGGCTTTTTCCAGATTGTTTTGGGCAAGATTCATACTGCCGGAATAGTAAAGAGCCACAGGATGCTCCGGTTCTTTCTGAAGGGCTAATCCCAAATGCTGCTCAGCTTCCCGAAACTCCTTTGCCTGTGCCTTAAATATCGTTTCGATGATTTCCCCATAGAAGCTTTTTTCGCCTTTTTCGTTCAATAAGGCCAATTCACCCTCTGCGATTTTCTTTTGGCCCCCAAGTGCGTAAATAGTACCGAGGATGCCATGAGCCTTACTGTTCTGACTGTCTCTGGAAATAACAAGTTGTGCAAATTGAGCAGCATCCTGCCATAATCCTTGTTTTAGCCTGGTTTCAGCTAAGAGCAAAGCTGCACCGGTCGGGTCCGTTTTACCGGATTGAGTCCAGCCCGGATCTGCAGTCAAGGAAATTTCAGGTGCAGAATCGCTCTCGTTTAAAGCAGAACCTATACATATTCCATGGAAGAAGGGTAAACCACATCCAATGGCAAAAAGAATCGGAAAAATCTTCCACTTGGGCATTATAGATTCCCTCCCTGTCGATTCATTTCGACAGCTTTCTGAAGGTGTAAGAATAAAGGCAGGTTAGCAAGGTTGAACAGCTAAAGCAATTTCAACCCTTGAATAAAAAAGCAGGCGGGGTTTGTCTCCGCCTGCTTTTTATATGGATTGACAAACTTTTGAATATCTATTGTCTTCTTCTCTTCCGTGCATAGCCGAGCAGCCCTATCAACCCACTGCCCAGAAGGAGCATTGTCGAGGGCTCAGGTACCGTCCCCGGTCCCGGTCCCGGCCCCGTCTGAGTGGCATTGAGGATATTGATATACCACCCCTCCGCCAACGCCCCGGTCCAATAGTCATAGCCGTTCCACGAACCGTTAGTGTTCTGGCTATCAACCAGATATTGACAATAATCTTCCCACCAGTTCCAGGTTGCACCAGAATCCAGGAGGTTTGAACCTTGAGGATGAAGATTCGTAATGGGACCGGCGCCGGTCGTGCCGTAGAGGGTTTCCAGTGCCTTATAAACGGCCCACATGGCATATGGTTGACCTTCGTTGCCATACCAGTCGCCACCAGGTCCAACAATCCAATTGCTATTTAACCATGCCAAAGCCTTAGCCGCATCGCCGCCACCACCTGCAAAGTAATTTGACAGGAGGAAGCCGCCCGCATGGGTTGCATTGATTATCCCAGCCCCTGGCTGATAATCAACCCCCCCGGTTACAGGATTCTGAACGGCTGCCAGCCAAGATTGTAGAGCTGTATTGGTGATTGCCGGGGGAGGCGTCACGCCCGGCACCTGACCAGCAAAAAGGTAGCTGATGACAGGCCACTGGGTAGTGGACATATCCGAATCATTATTCCCGGCAAAATAACGCCACCCTCCGTACCTGTTGCCGGTAGCTGGTCCCGACTGGTAATACGTGAATGAGTCCACCGCCTTCTGGATCACCTGGGTGTAGGTTAGGCCGTTTACCGCAGCACTGCCGCCACTGATAACGGTTGAGGGAGAGTAAATCGGGCTTCCCCCATAGGGATTGGTGACCAGACGGGAGAGTGCAGGAATCACCAGGCCTGTTATGTAGGTATCTTCGCCACCAGCCGCCCATTGGACACCAGACGATCCAACACCGAAGCCAGACCAATTGCCGGCCGCAGCAAAAGACAACGTTGATGCTTGACTAAGAGCTTATCTGTAAATAAAACTTTAGTGCTCGCATCCGGCTTTTGGCCGCCTTTGATCGCTCCTCAATCGCAAAATCCTCACCGCAGCGCTGCTACGCTTGCGGTTTTGTTCAATCGTCACGATCAAATCCGTCTCAA
>CAIUQR010000138.1 GCA_903901335.1 uncultured delta proteobacterium
ACTTGCCCGACTCTTTGCATCCAGCCCGGAAAAACCAAACAAACTGAAAGTGCTTCCAGAATTTGGCGAAGCGTCGTGAATCTCCGCCAATGGTCCACGTTGGCTGATGGCAGTCCCGCACAGGCCCTGCTTCCGCCAAAATGGCTCATCATAGATCGCAAAAAACTTCGCCTGCCCCGCCATCCAAGTAGGGGTTGCGGCCAGGGTTTGCATCGTTTTTATAGGCAGCTCAGGTAAAAATGTCAGATCCGCCGCCAAGCGGGGTGGTATCGCCACAGCAACCTGCTTGGCTTGTACCTGTATCTTTCCCAATGGCCCCACTACATCGACAGTAATAACGTCTCTGTTAATTGAGAGTCCTGTAACCACATGCTCCAAAAAACGATGGGGGGCATCAATTTTATTGACAATCGCGTCAGTGAGGCGGTTGATGCCGCCCTGAATGCGCCGCGACCCTGCCATGGGTGATGAGCCTGTGGTTCTGTCGATACGACCGTCCATCTCTTGCAACAATACATCGCCATCAGCAAATTGTTCGTAAGATGGGATATTGAAATGGTTCAATAAACTGGCCACAAGTGGTTGACCGGGCCAAAACCAAGAAGGACCAAGATCACAATCAGCACCATCGTCGCCCCTCACTGTTAGAATTCGACCCCCGAATCGTGTTCGGGCTTCCATCACGCTTGCGTTTATACCTGCATATCGCAATTGCCATGTTGCGATAAGTCCACTGATTCCACCGCCAATAATCAATATGTCTGTTTGCATTTTTTAATCACCTGGTGTTCGTAGATAAAACTCACGATCATCATTACTCCACCGCAATGCCTGCAAAGAAGCGGATCCACCAGTGCCACTAGAAAAATGTCCAGAGCGAGTTATTGTGCCAAATAATGCCAGCTGGCCTGAGTATGAAGAGCCATTCACCCTTGTGTAGGAGTTATTGTCAAAAACTGGTGATGATTCCACTGTTTTTGCTGAGTCTTATTCCGATTCCGCCGTTCGAATCAAAATAATTGCAAAACCTGTCTTGTAAAAAGGTGTCTGGCCCCTATTCCTTTTGGAGGAACTCCCCCAACCTTACTACGCCCCCACCTCACACACAAGTCTTCAAGAAGAGGCGACATCTATCCTGACACAGGGGGATACCACACCGGTTTTGCCAGAGGTATTAAATTTTAAAGACAAGAACAGTATCGCCACCTACTGCAGTTTCCATTGAGGGTTTCTTTTACCTAAAAATGCAGCGACTCCTTCCTTCGCATCATCGGTAGTGCACAGTCGGGCAAAGGCCTCGTTCATATACTGGAACTGTTTTTGATAGTCCATATCCTCTGATTGATAGAAAGCGCTTTTGGCAATCTGGACAGCCAGAGGACTTCTTTGCGCCAGGTCTTCCGCCCATTGCAGAGCTGCAGCATCAAGTTCTTCGTGGGCGACAACTTTATTGACAAGTCCGAGTTCCAGTGCTTCCTGTGCATTTAAGAGATTTCCATAAAGAAGTAACTCCAGGGCTTTTTTGCGTCCCACACAGCGGGCAACCGGCAGAATCGGACCAACACAGTTGAGACCGACATTGATTGCGGTAAGGCCCATCTTGACCCGATCCGAGGCAATTACCAAATCTGCCGCCGCCGCGAGTCCCATGCCGTTGGCAGTAGCAACGCCTTGTAGTTGCGCGATGACAGGTTTTTTCATAGTGGAGATTGCCACCAAGGGATTTTCCATCCATTCTATCCACTGCCGATATTGCGTTGCGGATTTACCGGTAAGTTCGTTCACATCGATCCCGGCACAGAATGCTCGTCCGGAACTTTTAAGGAGGATAACCCGAATGTTATCGTTTGCTTCCATGGCAAGGAGTGCTGCATGAAGTTCCCCGGCCATCTGGCTAGTGAAAGTGTTTAACTGTTCAGGACGATTCAGGGTTACAATCCCGACATGTTTTTCCGTAATTTCAACAAGAATTGTTTCAAACATGATAAGTAATCTCCATTTACATATTTTAAATCTGATACTTTATTTCGTAGCACTTCCAAATATTTTCCTCCCACCTTTCTTTGTCACCATAACCGCCACAAAACATTCTGACCCTGCTTTTCTCCTTTGACTTTTTCCATGTGGCGTAGAGTTGAAAACTCACGCTGCAGGTCTTCGAGCTGAATATTGCCTCCAAGCTTTCCCAGCAACATTGCCGGTTCCATCGAGCCCTCGGCTTTGAGGATTTGCAGTATCTCTGCTTGTACCAGAGTCAGATGTTTTGTTTCACCTGTGCACTTTTCAAAATTTTTTGCACTGTGCACTGCCCATGGGTCGCAGGTTTTGATCGGTGAGAGGGCTATCATGTAGCAATCTTCACAAAAAATCTGGTTTTGATGATTTCTTTCGTCACCGGATGCAACGGTAATTCCGCACTTATCACAATCCATTCTTGCCCCCATTGTTTTAAGTTCGTCCATAAGATAAAGTGAGCAGTAGGTGACTTTAGGGCCGCCGCCAATCAGGATAGCAACCCCGGTAGTCTCCAAAATTTCTTCACGTCTGGCCCCCAACTCCAGGGCTCATCTAACCGAATAGGCATGGGTTTGCCGTTTATGAAGATATGATGTCGCCGTTCAAGAAGATTGTTCACAATTCCTTTCGACTGCAAAAGCTCACCGTCTGTATGCGCTAATGTTAGATCGGCGAGACAACGCTCAAATCTTATGGCGACGGCTATGCTTTCAGGGTGAATTTCCAGGCACAAAACCAGGTGTTCGGGTGCGAGTCCGGGGGGCAACCGATACATTCAGTCGTAATCCGGGGATCAATGGTTTGGGCAAAGGTGACGTATTCGACCATGCCACCGGATTTGCAGGGGTAATCGTCCAAGCCTTTCCGTTTTCTCGCCGCTTGCACCCGACAGTTATTCATATAAAAAATGATGCACTGCTCATTCACCTCTTCTATGGACTGTTCATTAATAAAGGCATACATGCGCAAGGAAAGCGCTTTTTTCAAAGCAGGAATACCACCATTATCGGGCAGATCCAGCAACTTTTTAATCCTCTCCGCTTCAAAGGGAGAGTACCGGGTCCAGCAAGTATCATTGCAGCGTTTGGCGTCGCCCATACCGAATTTATTTTCTACCGCTTGAAACCAGATGCCGTCATTTGCCAGCCAGTTAATGCTCAACTTCTCGATCAGAGCAATCAAGGTCTCCCGAGGTAATGATTTCAGCACAGTGGGAATGCCCTCTTCAGTGGGGAAATTGAGCGTTTTTCCGAGACGATCCAGCTGATTGGCCATGCTCAGTTTCCAGACATCGTCCTCAACGGCCATGGCCTTTTCCATCCCGACCTGATGCGCCACCTCGGCAAACCAAGCGCCGTAATGGACAATGATTCTGTGAAAGGCGTCCATCACTATCTCAACCAGCATTGCGCTGTCCGCCTGATTTGTTACCTCTTGTATATTACTCATTTTTCCTCCATGCTGTTTATTGATCACCTCGAAAAATCCGCATGAAGGACCGACGCCCCACATCGGATCTCTTGTATCCGGTGATACTGAGAAGTTTTGCGTTTAGATAAACTATCTACGTCTCCAACCGCTCCAAACAGGAAAACCATCCGGGTTGCGAAGGGTCAACACCTCATCCCCTTTCTTCACTTCTACAGCTATCAGCACCGGTTTACCCTCAAAAGTGATGCGCGAACCTTTCACTTCGACTATGTCTTTAGGCTCAATTTTCATGTCTTGATTTTCGACGTACCAGCCAGGTCCAAGATGAACCGGAATCGTTTCTTTATCTGTCTTAACCACGAGGTGGACACCATACGACATACCTTTCATAGGATGCGTGATCTTGCCGACTGAAACAACCTCTCCTGTGATTACTTCAACGGTCTGAGGGTCATACATTCTGGCATAAGGTGACCCTGGTCCCCAGCCACCTCCGCCTTTCCACATCATGCCTTGTTGTGCTAATGCTTCGGTTGTGAAAACGAAACTGAGCATAGTTAACATAGTAATTAGCATCATACTCTTCTTCATGACTATTCCTCCTTGGCTTGGTTTATACTCGCGGTTAGGTAACTCCTAGCCGAGATTAGTTCTCAACCCTTCAAATTACATTTTTCTGGGATATCCTTGAGATTTTAAACATTGCTGCCAAAAGGCTGCGAAGCCATCCCCATAACTCCACCGATTCATGGTGTGGCCAAACCGCTCTTTGCATCCCGTTTTTCCATTTCGTGAGGAAGTGATTATTCCAATAAAGTCTTCAGGATTTCGCAGGAACGGCATTTTTTCATCTTTTCTTCAAGAGAGCATCCCTGAGTACAGTCACAGCAGGTCCCACATAAAAACCAGCATAGATGTCCGCTCTGAAATTCCCAGGCGGGGCATTGCTCCTTCATTCTACACCCTTTTTTTTCCCAGCATGGGATGATACTCTTGCTTTTGCCCCTGTGATTGCTGAGAAAGAAAAAGACCTGGCGCTCGATATGGGAAGGAATATTTCTCCATCCTTGCTCGTAACTATGAACGGTCTTCATCGATATTCCAAGCAATTCCGCCATTTCTTTCTGCGTTTTACCAAGCTTTTTCCTGGATCGTCTAAATTCTTCAGTATCCATTTGAACCTCCCTACAAATGAGAGTATCTTTCTCCTTCAAAAAGTACTACTGATGTCTATATCTAGCAAGGCGAGGTCCATGGAAGAGACTTCTTAATTTTAGTCCTTTTTCTTTGCAGTGCTTTATTTTTTACGCGGATATGGCCAGGCCATGATACCGCCCTCCATAACCTGAACATTGGTGTAACCGTAGGCACGGAGGATGGTTTCCGCCTCATAACCGCGGAGGGATATCTTGCAGAAGCAGATAATCTCGGCGTTCTCATCTGCCGGCAGTTCGGTTAGGCGTGAGCGCAGGGCACCAAGGGGAATGAGGTGCTCGCCGATGCCGAGATGCATCTCCTCGTATTCATCCGGACTGCGACCATCCAGGAAGTAGGGGTGTTCGCCGCGCTGGATTTTCTCCCACACCGCTGTGGCTGAAATTCCGGTCATCCGGCCTTTGAGTTTGTTCTGCATGATATGGGCCGAGGCAATGAAGTGGTCGATGGCCAGGGAGAAAGGCGGGGCATAGGGAAGATCTGCATTGACCAGGTCTTCCACAGTTAATTTGCCCAGGATGGCCATGGCGGCAGTGGCGATCTGCTTGCTGACGTCACCGGTTCCCACACACTGATAGCCGAGCAGGCGTTGATCCGTGGTGCTGACAAGCATCTTCGACACGAGAAGCTTAGCGCCCATGAATCCTGGTTTGTCGGGACTGGCATTGACCACCGTTTGGTAGTCTGTCAGGCCCATCCGCTCGGCAGCTTTGATGGAAAGGCCGGTGGAACCGGCGGAAAAATCAAAGATCTTACAGATACCGGTATGAAAGGTGCCGGGAAAGGTTGCGGAGTTGCCTTTGGCGGCATTTTCTCCTGCTACTCGACCTTCGAGGTTGGCAAGATCGCCCATGGGAGCAAAGACCGGTTCTCCGCTGATCCGGCTGGGAATCTCAACACAGTCGCCGGCTGCATAGATATCGGGATCGGAGGTCTGCATGTATTGGTTGACCGCAATCCCGCCGAATTTGCCTGTTTCCAGTCCGGCGGCAATTGCAATACTGCTGTTGGGACGGACACCTATCGCCATGACGGCAAGTTCGCAGTCGATAACCGTGTCATCGGCGAGTTTGACACCGGCAAGTTTGCCGCCTTTGCCGATGAATTCTTTAACGCCCTTCGAGGTTAAGACCTGCGCCCCTTTGCTCCGCATGTGGTTTTCAACCAATTTGGCCAGGTCCCAATCGAGGAAGGTCAACACTTGATCAAGCGCTTCCACTACCGTGACCTTGACACCTGAGAGTTGCAGAGCTTCACAGGTCTCGACCCCGATCAGGCCGCCGCCTATGACCACTGCCTGTTTGATCTTTTTTTCGTCACAGATTCGCCGCAGGTAGTCGGTATCGGCCATGGTCAGGAGGGTGGTGATGCCGTCAAGGCGGATGCCGGGGATAGGCGGCATGTTGGGTTTTGCCCCGGTGCTGATAACCAGCTTGTCGTACTGAATAATCTGTTCGCTGCCGGTTTTGAGATCACGGCAAACCACCTGTTTTTCTTTGCGATCAATTGCCAGCACCTCCGTTTCAACCAGGGCCTTGATGGCCTTTGCCTTGTCGAAAAAGACCGGGTTACGGGTGACACCGGTTGGTGTGCAGAGCAAGAGGTTACGGTCATTAAACACCCCGCCGACATAATAGGGGTAACCGCACGAGGCCATGGAAAGATCGGGCGCTTTCTGGATAAGAGTAATCTCGGCGAATTCATCAAGTCGCCTGGCCTTGGCGGCTGCCTTAGCGCCTGCGGCCGAGCCGCCTATGACGACTATCTTGTTGGGTTTCACGATCTATCTCCTTATGATTGTTTTTTTCGAACCTGTTTGACCAGATAGGCATTGACCGCTTCTTGCATGGTTTTCACTGCCAGAAAGGCGCAATGAGCCTCTTCCTTTGGAAAGATGCCGATTGCTTCCAAAACGTCTTCTCCGGTCAGGTCAAAGAGCTCCTCAGGATTTTTACCCATGGCAAGCTCGGCAGCAAAGGAGCCGCATAACCTGCTGGAAAAACAGCCATCGGTGAAAGAGGAAGCCTTGTTAACCAGATTATTATCAAAGCAAAGAAAGATTTCCATGGTATCACCGCATTTTCCGGTAATCTTTCCTTGTGCGTCAGCATCTTCCAGCCTTCCGTTGAATTGAGGATTCCGCCAGCGATCAAGTCCTTTCACTCCATAGAATTCCTGGGTTTCGAGAGAGATCTTTTCCTGAATTTCATTTATCAGGGCATCGTATTGTTTGTCAGTCATTGTTGTTTCCAAATTTCAAAAGACGTTTTCCAGCCATAACCCGCCTCCATGAAGACTCCAAAATAAAAAGACAGGCCACCTGAGCGGCCTGTCTTCCCGGGAAGCATTCCAGCTGTCGGGTGGTATGGCAGGATTACCAGTGCGCCTCTTTATTAGCTCCGGCGGCATAGATTACCTTGCCTTCCTTGATGGTCTTGACTGCATCCCGGACTTTACCGGTGATATCGTCGACCACTTTAACGCCGGCGGCCTCCAAGGTGGCAAAGGCCTTGGGACCGCAATAGCCGGTCATCAGTACCTCGGCTCCCTTATCGCTGACCATGGTGGCCGCTTGGATACCGGCGCCTTTGAAGGCATTGGCATTGCTGCTGTTATCCACCACTTCAAAGTCAAGGGTGTCGGTATCGACAATGAGAATATACGGTGCCCGGCCAAAGCGCGGGTCGATCTCACTGTCGAGCAACGTTCCTTTTGATGTTACTGCTACTTTCATGTTTCTCCTTTGCTGTTGTAATCAGTGGCCGCCACCACCGCAAACCTGGTTGTCGGTGATTTTCTGCAGATTGCCGGCAACGAAATCCTCAACCACCGGACGGATGTCCATCCGTTCGCCATCATGATACACCTCGATCCCAACCTGTTTGAATCCCATCAGGGGCCGCATACCGATGCCGCCGACCACCAGGGCGTTGACCCCGGCCTCAGCCAGCAGATTCACGGGCACCATACAACCGCCCTGGACATGTTCCTTGTTGGCCAGAATGGTGACCTGCTTGATCTGTCCGTCTTCGACATCAAAGCAGGTGAACACATCACAGTGACCGAAATGTCCTGCCCGTGTGCCGTCTAAACCGCCGTTACCCTCTGAAGGGATTGCTACTCGTACCATAGTCATACTCTCTTTCTCCGTGATTATTGAATTGATGATTTGAGATCCACAATACCTAAAGTATTCATGGAAGGTGAGCTGGTGATGTGCGTCCAGATATCGCGGACCTGCTGCCAGGTTGCGGTCGGCTCGCCGTATTCGAACAGGGTTTTCCCTTCGACCATGGATCTGGTGAAAGATGGATCGAACGATACCCGGCCAAGAACCGCAACATTACGCCGGAGCGCCAGTTGCTCGATGGCCTCGGTCATCTTGATGTTGAGATCAAACTTGTTGACGCAGACCATGCCCGGAACCTTGAAATGGGCGGCAAGATCCACCACCCGTTCCATGTCGTGGATACCGGAGACCGTGGGCTCGACCACAATGACCAGGACCGTGGCACCGCCGATGGAGGCAATCACCGGGCAGCCGATACCCGGCGGCCCGTCGGTGATGATCAGATCGGCACCCTGTTTTTCTGCGAGTTGCCGGGCTTCCTTACGGACCAGGCTGACCAGCTTGCCGGAATTTTCTTCGCCAATACCAAGGCGGGCATGGACCATGGGACCAAACCTGGTTTCCGAGAGATACCATTCACCGCAGCGCTGCACCGGAAAATCAATGGCTGCAACCGGGCAGAAATCGACACAGACACCGCAACCTTCACAGCGGATGGCATCAACCTGAAACTGTTCGCTGATGGCGCCAAAGCGGCAGAGATCGATGCAGGTGCCGCAATTGGTGCAAAGGTCTTTATTAATAATGGCCTTGCAGCCTCCCATAAAATCAGTCCGCTGCCGAACCTCGGGTTGCATCAACAGGTGGAGGTCGGCTGCATCAACATCTGCGTCGCACAGGACGCTGTTTTTCGCCAGGGAGGCAAAAGCTGCGGTCAGGCTGGTTTTGCCGGTGCCGCCCTTGCCGCTGATAATGACTATTTCGCGCATGAAACCGCCTCGCCTCTGTCTTTAATTATTGCTTCAATTTTTCGGAAAAGGTCGCCAAACCGCTCCCGCCATTCAGGGAATTCGTCAACAATGTTCTTGCCTTGGGAGTAGGCCACAGCAATACGGCGGTCAAAGGGAATCGTCAACAAGACCGGCAGCTTTTCACTTTCCGCATAATCGAAAACCTTGCGGTCGCCGATATCCGCCCGATTGATCACCAGACCGCAGGGAATGCCGAGCAGTCGCACTGCTTCCACCGCCAGTTTCAAATCATGGAGGCCAAAGGGTGTCGGTTCTGTGACCATGAGGATAAAATCGGCACCGTTCATGGCGGCTATCACCGGACAGGAGGTGCCTGGTGGAGCATCTATTATGGTAATGAGTTGTAGGTCCGCCTCCGCCCGCACCCGTTTGATCAGTGGCGGTGACATCGCCTCGCCGACCCGCAATTGACCGTTGATAAAGCGGATATCACCCCGCGCACCAAAATTGACTGTCCCCAGCTCCCGGCCGGTTTCGGTGATCGCCCCTTCGGGACAGACTGCCATGCAGCCGCCGCAGCTGTGGCAGAGCTCCTGAAAAACGAGCACTTTTTTGCCGACCACCGCCAAGGCGTTGAACCGGCAGATGTCCGAGCATTTCCGACAGAAGGTGCATTTTTTCAGATCGACCAGAGGGACTGGCACCTCAACCCGCTCGCTTCGTTCAATTACCGGCTTGAGGAAAAGATGGGCATTGGGTTCTTCGACATCGCAATCCAACAACTCAACCCCGGCGCCCAGAGCAAGCGCCATATTGACGGAGATGGTGGTTTTGCCGGTGCCGCCCTTGCCGCTGGCTACACTGATGATCATGGTTTCGCCGCCTTTCGTGATTGCGGCGCCACGGGTTGCAGGAGAGCACCGATTTTTTCGAGGGTGGTAAGCAATGTCTCGGCATCCTTCTCTCGTGGTTCTATCGGCAGCTGCATCAATACCCCCAAGCCTTCGGTGGCCTCGTGAAATTCCTCTGCGGTAAGTGCACTGACAACCGCCGTATTAACCAGCGGATTGATCTTGACGAGTTGTTTGACAAAGGCAATACCACTCATATCGCCGAGTTGTTCATCGACAATCACCAGGTCTATTTTCTTGCCCTTGAGGAGTAATAACCCAGCGGCTCCTGTCTCAACCGGCAGCAATTCGATTTCCGGATGGCACTGCAATCCAGCAAGGAGAACGGAAAATTGCGCAATATCTTTTACTATAAATAAAACTCTCAAGAATACCCTCTCCATGAAAATCCGGCTGTCGTTGCTTCGGCAGCCGGTTATTGTTGTACCAGTCAGTTGATATCCATCGGCAAATCAACTCCCGGTCAGCTGTTTCCGCCTCTACCCCGGCCTCTGCCCTGGCCTTTTCCGGCGCCTCGGCCCGCACCGCCCTGACATCGGCCCAAGCCCCGACCCTTACCTGGCACGACATTCACTGCGGCATCCTGAGGTTGATCGGTCTTGTCATTTTCAGTTTGTTTGCAGACACCACGTTGTCCGCCGGTCAGTGGACCATTTCCCAAAGGACCTTTTCCATCCATTCCAGGCATATTCATACCCTCCATTGCAATAGTGATTTCTAGGACAGCGTTCAGGTTTTCCCCGACAATCGCACAGCCATTTCTGTGGAAGTTGCACTGTTATTTTTGTTTTCAGCCAAGTCAGTTACAGTCGGCGGAAATTGTCGGTGATGCCCTCTTCCGTGACGTCTGATGTCATTTAACGCGCCGATTTCATGACCACTGCGGATCTTACCCCGACAACAGATGTTTTTACCACACCCCGGCATCTTGAAATCTTCACCAAGCGGATCACCTTTGATAAACGCTTCTAATGCTCGGTGGACATCACCTGCTATAAAAGAAATCAGTTCGAAACCTGCAGCCAGAAGCATGTTGGTATGTCCCTTAGAAATCGCGCCGCAGATAATAGTTGTGACTTTTTCAGCACGCAATATTCGCAATAACTCCAAGGGACGGTCAAAATCAAAGGTCAGATATGAAGTGTTCACCAAAGCATTGTTTTTGATCTCTGCTATCAGCAGGGTCCTTCCAGAATCAAAGACCGGGGATATCCGATTTTCCCAGACGGTAATGGCGACGTTCATATACCTTGCTCCTTGGTTGACGTTACAGGAAGAGAAGCAATCCGTGGGCCATATTCAAAAATAACTGTATATTTTAAATGATATAGAGACGTTAGAATATTTTCGTGAAAAATTCGAGAGGCGAGAGCGGGAGCAATGGTAGCATATTCGCGACCATTGCGACTGTTGATGGTCGCATGCTGCGACCTTTAGTGCGACTCTTTACGGCCTTTACGGCCATCGATTTGCGGCAGGGTGATGTTATATTTCTTCAGCTTGCGAAAGAGGGTGCTTTTATGAATACCAAGGGCTTTTGCCGCCGCCAGACGGTTATAGCCATGTTGCCTGAGGGCCTCGACGATAACCTCTTCCTCTGTGGTCCGTAAGTTTGTGGCCAAAGGCGTCCGGTCAGCAATCTGGTCCTTTTTGTGGCTAAGCAGGTATGCAGGAAGATGGTCGGCCCCGATTTCCCCTTCATGACAGAGAACAAAGGCGTGCTCGATGATGTTCTCGAGCTCGCGGATATTGCCAGGGTAGTCATGGCCAAGGAGAAGCACCATGGCCTCTTTGCCGACCTGAGAAACTGCCCGGCCCCGCAAGTTATTCATCTTTTTGATGAATCGATCACATAAGAGGGGGATATCCTCCATCCGTTCCCTGAGCGACGGCAGGTGAAGGCGGATGATATTGATACGATAAAAAAGATCACGGCGAAATTCGCCCTTTTCCACCATTGCCGCCAGATCGCGGTTGGTCGCCGCGATGATCCGGGTATCGGTCTTGATTTTTTCCACACTGCCGAGGGGCTGGAACTCCTTTTCTTCTAGGACCCGCAGCAGCCGAACCTGGAAAGCCGCACTGGTGTCGCCAATCTCGTCAAGGAGGATGGTACCTTTGCCGGCGGCCTGAAAAAGCCCCGGCTTATTTTTGTCGGCATTGGTAAAGGCTCCGGCCTTGTAGCCGAACAGTTCCGACTCAAGGAGGGTATCGGGCAGCGCACCGCAATTTATGGCGACAAAAGGCTCATTCTTTCGCCATGAAAGGTTGTGCAAGGCATTGGCCATGAGTTCCTTGCCGGTGCCGGTGTCTCCTTCAAGTAGCACGGTACTGTCGCTTTCCGCCACTTGGGGCAATATATTGAAGATCCTTTTCATCGTCTTGCTGCGACTGACCATGTCGCCGACGGTGAAACTACCGCTCAACTCCCGGCGTAACTCCTCAACCAAACTGTGGTCGCGAAAGGTCTCAACACCGCCAAGTATCTTCCCTTGTTTGTCTTTCAACGGCGAGGTTGAAACGGTGATTGGCACCTGCTGCTGCCGACTGTCGATGATATAGGTGGAGCTCGAAACAAAAGACTTCCCCTCCTTCATGGTGCGCTTCAAGGCGCAGGCCCTTTCGCACATATTGGAACGGAATACCTCCCAGCAATAGCGACCGATGGCATCATTCCGCGGCGTTCCAGTGATTTCCTCGGCGGCCCGGTTAAAGGTCATAATCCGCCAATTATGATCGACGGTAAAAACTCCCTCGGAAATTGATTCGAGGATGATCTCATTGGCCTTTTTCGCTATCTCTTCAAATTCACCCATCGCCCTTCTCGTCCTTCGATCGCTTGCAATACATAGGGATGATATTTTCAGTGATTTTTTTTGTAACCGGCCACCTGCGGGTAGATACCGTAAAGCTCATCATTTGAGGCGGTTTCAAACTATATACTGTGAAACGTTATTGGCTGAGCTTTGCATATGGTAAAGACGGTTCGCTCGGCACCAACTGTTTTCCCAGATAGTTTTCTATTGCCTTTAGCAGGGTAGTTTCGGCTAACTGTGCACAGTGGAGATGGGTTTCTGGTAACTGGCCGATTTCTTCCATGATCGTCATCATGTTGATTTTTTGAATTTCGCTGATCTTTCGATTACGGGCCAGCATGGTCGCCGCCTCAACGCATGTTTTACTTACTGAACAGCCGTTGGTCCATGCGGTACTGTTGCATACTATGCCGTCCTTGAATTGCAGGGAGATTTCCATGGTATCTCCACAGGTTCCTGTTACTATGGCGTGGCCATCCGGATTGTCGAGCGGCTTGTTGGTCAGATAATGAAAACCAAACCAGCAAAAGATAAGAAATAAAAGGACAACAAAGGCGAAAAGAATATTGACGATTTCCATAGAACGCCACAAAACTATTATCAATGATGATTGTTGGGATCCCGGCACTGAAGATCTCGCCACTGAGGAAATCACTTTGGTATCAGTTGTACCATAATCATAGTATAAGGAAAAATATAACGGCAATAACAGATTTTACTTTTGTATCCAAATGAATCCTGTTAGGGTTATCCTTAAAAGGTCACCTTCTCGGCTCCGGCAACAAGCCGAGAAAATTCACTTATCCAGTTTTCTCCTCCCAGTGCCTCAGCCAGAACGACCGCCATATGTCGAGGTGTTATGCCCACTTCCTTGTTGCGACCGAGGCCGGATATGCAGGATGGGCAGTTAGTGGTAACCACTGTGGCGTTATTTCCGATCATGGCTTTTTCCAGCGATTTCCGTTTGCGTTCAAGCATGGCAGAGGAGATGTCCGGCCTAGAAAGAGCCAGGGTGCCGGCCTCGGAGCAGCAATCGGGGACGATGTTTACATTCGCATAGAGCCGACCAAGCAGATTCAGTCCGGCGCCATCCAGGGAGTCGTGGCAGGGTATGTGATAAAGCAGCGTTTCCGGACGTTTGATTCCGAATTGGCCATTGGCATTATCCAGGACGAATTGGGAAACATCTTCAATGGTGCTGTCGAATATTTCGCCGCATCCCATCTCATACAAGGCCTCCCGACATGTGCCGCAGCTGACCAAGAGGGCATCAAACACCATGTGGCCAAGCATCTCCCTGATCTGAGTCAAAATAATCGTATCCCTTAGTGTTATGACGCCGGCCATTTTCTTTTTGGCATTGGCCTTGGCCGGGAAACCGCAGCAGAGAAAGGCCGGGGGCAGGATAACACGGATATTGGTCTTAGCTAGAATGTAGAGAGCGGCCATACCGATATCGGCATACAGTCGCTCCGAGCCGCAACCCGGAAAATAGAAGACCGTTTTCTGCACCGATCCTTCAGGATTGATCATCAGCGCCTCACGTTCCGAATATTCAGGAAGCATGGCCCCGAGGGCTGTTTTCGACGGCGGCATCATCGGCGATTTCAGCATGGTTAGCATGCGCCATTTTCTGCCTGTAATCATTGGCGGCGCCTTTTGGTATGCCCGGGCTGCAAGCCGCTGCAGAGAGCTGCCCCATTCAAGAACTCCCTTCCTGAATGCGAGATTGACTCCTCTGTATCTGTTCTTCAGGTAGAGCAGCGAGAGCCTGGTGGTGGCGGCGGTGTGCTTATATCCAAGATCGCTCAAGATTTCGCGCTCAAGCACCGAGACCTCGGCAGTGTCGATATCCACCGGGCAGGGTGTTAGACACTTGTGGCACAAGGTGCAGTGGTCGGCTATCTCTTCCAGATTCTTGAGCTGGTTGAAGCGTGGCCGGTGAGAGCGCTGCATATCGTAGAGCAGAGCCTCGACCAGCGAGCCGATGACCATGTTTTTGTTGCGGGGATGGAAGAACAGATTGCTCCCCGGATGATAGACACAGCAGACCGGCATGCATTTGCCGCAGCGGACACACGTTGAGATCATAGAGGAGAGCCGGGCGAGAGATCCGTATTGGAGGATTTTCGCTTCCAGCTCAAGCAGGTTGAACGACGGGGTGAAGACCTTGTCGATGATGGCGGGATCATTGAGCATTCCCGGATTCATGATGCAGTCCGGATCGATCTCCAGGCGGTACTTCCTCAGTTCGTCAAGCCGCGCCTGATCGAGGAACTTCATCTTGGTGATGCCGATTCCGTGTTCGCCACTCACCACACCGTCCAGGTCGACCGCTTTGGCCATGATATCTTCGGCGGTTTTCTCAGCTCGCTTCATCATCTCACGGTCATTGGAAAAGACCGGGATATTGACATGGATATTGCCGTCGCCTGCGTGCATATGGGTGGCGATGATGATCCTTCTGGACCGGACCTCGCGATAAATGGTTTCGATGATGCCACTGACCCTGCTGTAGCCGCTGAACAGTTCCAGCAGATCGTCCAGCAGTTTCTTTATATCTGCGTCGTGACGAAGTATTCCCCTGGCAGACAAGCCGAACTTTTCCAGAGCCTCATGACACAGTTCAATTGCTTTCGGCATCTTGGCCTCAAGCCAGTCGGGGTCCTCGATGGGTTCGGCGATCTTCAGATAGTCGATAGTTTTCCGGACAAACAGTTCTTTGTTGCAGATATCTTCTTTTTTATTGTATTCGTCGACAAAGCGGGCGAATCCGGCAAGCGCCGGAAGGGGCAGAACGATATCTTCATTAAGCTTGAAGGCATTGGTCCGGGCTGAAATCGCCCCGAGCCGTTTGCGATCCCGCCAGAAACGGGTGGCTTCGTCGGCATCCTGGGCGGTAAACAACTCGGTGTTTTTATAGGGTGACAGCAGCGCTTCCAGACGTTGTTTGCCGCGCAGGACCTGAGTGCTGGAGTGGCCGACCATATCGATCAAGAGGACCGCTTTCGGGCGTTCGCTTCTGGCCGCTTTGAACTTGTATTTGATGGCGCGGATATACTCTTCGTCAAAATGCTCAAGGGCCATCAAGGCCTCTTCGCCCGTGTTGATAAACTCCTGAGATATCTCGACGATGACCCGGCTGGCCTCATCCATATCCTCGCCGAAGAATTCAAGACAGAAGGTGATCTTCTTTTCATACTCCTTATACAGGACAAATTCTCCGGAGGTGATAATGCCGTCGGTGCCCTCCTTCTGGAATCCCGGCAATCCTTTCAGGGCCTTGTTCGTAATGTCTTTCCATAGGCCCTTCTTACGAATCTCCTCTCCTGCCAGCTGCACCTCCTTAAGAACCTGGCCGTTCTGTTCAACTACCTGGAAGCGGACGGTATCATCCGGCATAATCTTGCGCATCGGATGGTTGAGGCGCTTTACGGTGAGAAGCCCTTTGCCGGGCATGGCAATGGTGTAGGAGAGAATGTTGTCTATGGCCGTACCCCAGAGGACTGCCGTCTTGCCTCCGGCATTTTCGGCTATATTGCCGCCGATGGTCGAGGCCCAGGCGCTGGTGGGGTCTGTGGCGAAGACCAGATTATGGCAGGCGGCATGAGCCATGGCGTCTGAAGTGACGACTCCCGCCTCGACTTTCAGCACCGGCACCTTGACATTTGCGCCGAGATGAGGAAAATCACGGGAGACGATTTCGTGGATGCGGGTCAGTCGCTCGGTGTTGATAACCACGCATTTGTTGGTTACCGGCACGCTGCCGCCGGTAAGGCCGGTACCGCCACCGCGGGGGATGATCTTCAGACCGAGCTCAGCCACTGCCCGCATCAATGGGGGCACCTGTTCCTCAGTGGTTGGCCGCAGGACGGCGAGTGGCAGGAAGAGGCGCCAGTCGGTGGCATCAGTGGCGTGGCTGATCAGGGTGAACGGGTCAAACCGTACGTTTTCGCGGCCGATGACGGCGCCAAGTTTCTTCTGCATCTGGGCGCGCATGGAGGGTGCGCCCAGGACCTCCTGTTTGAGCTCACCGATTTGGTCACGACAAATCATCACCAGATGGAGGACTTTGCTGCTGCGCTCCGAACCGACCCTGCCGATCCTGGCTGCCTCTTCAATAATGTCCAGGTCTTCGGTCGCAGTCTTGATAAACTTCCGTCGCCTGAGCGGGGAGTCGATGAGTTCCTGAAACAGAAAGGGGTTCCTCCTGAGGATAAAGAGATCCCCCATGAGGCGCATGATAAGTCTTGACGATCTGCCGGTGATGCGCTGGCTACGCAACTCTTCCAGGTCCTCCCAGACCTCGGAACCGAAGAGCAGGTTGATTATCAGCTTGTCGTCTGCAGAAGTAAAGTTATAAGGAATCTCACGATAATCTTTTATGTTCATTTTTTAAGGCCTTACCTGCAAGTCGGAATCCCAGCGCTTACCCAGGAAGGGGCAGAAGAACGGTAAATGCAGTGCCACGCCCCAGTTCGCTTTCCACTTTGATATTTCCTTGATGGGCTTCGACAATACTTTTCACAATCGCAAGGCCTAAACCAGTACCATGTATTTCACGGGTCTGCTTGTCTTTCACTCGGTAAAAACGGTTGAATATCCTGCCCAGATCCTCTTCTGGGATACCAAAACCCGTGTCGCTGACTTTAACCTTCAGATACTCGTTTTCTACGCCTGCAGAAATGGTGATTGTACCTCCTTCCGGCGAATATTTGATCGCATTGGTAATCAGATTGGTAAAAACCTCTTCCATCCCCTGACGATTGGCCAGAATTACAGGAAGATTTGGCGTTGATTCAAAACGGATACCAATATTTCTCTCTTGGGCTCCTGCACCGTGAAACTTGACCTGGTCAGCCAGCAGATCCTGCATCGCAACGGTTTCTTTTTCATGGGTGATCAGACCGGATTCAATCCGGGCCAGGTCTAGAAGCTCAGAGACCAGATTGGTCAGGTTCAGAATCTTCCCTGATGCCCGCTCTAGAATTTCTCGTTGCTTTTCGGTCACATTTCCGGCAAGGCCATCGAGAATGATCTTGATCTGCATCAGCAATGAATTCATCGGGCTGCGGATTTCGTGAGACACCATCGAGACGAAATCTGATTTCATCTGGTCAATTTTTTTCAGGGCCGTGATGTCATGCAGAACGGTTATGGTTCCGAGGTTGAGTCCGGTTCGTCCTCGAAACGGCGCACATCGGGCACTCAGGATCACCCCGTCCACTCCTTCCGGGATCAGCTCCCTGGTTATTTCAACATATGTGTCCATCGGCATGGAGAGGGCCTGGTCGATCAGCTGACTGAGCGTCTCGTCGGCAATGCAATCGCTGACATTATGGCCGATCACGCTTTCACCATGGTGTCCTATCATATGTAAAAAAGCAGGATTGGCCAGCACGATGCGCTTATGGTCATCGGTAGTCATGACGCCATCCGTCAGACGGTTGACCACCATCCGCAATCGGGATCGACTGTCGGCAATATCCTGCAGGGCATGGGTATATTTGATCGCTTTTCCGACTACCGCCCGCAGTTGTTCCGGATCAAAGGGTTTGG
The DNA here is from genome assembly GCA_903901335.1 of uncultured delta proteobacterium. Taxonomy (GTDB): domain Bacteria; phylum Desulfobacterota; class Desulfobulbia; order Desulfobulbales; family Desulfocapsaceae; genus CAIUQR01. The sequence goes on from CAIUQR010000138.1 coordinate 17,990, forward strand.
GGATGAAATCGAAAGCCCCCTTTTTCAAGGCCTCAATTGAATGCTCTATGGTTGCATAGCCGGTAATTACTATCACAACGGTATCAGGGTGCAGATCGCGTACCCTGGAAAGGACATCAAAACCAGAAATGGTAGGCATCATCAAATCGAGCAGGATAATATCAAAATGCCGCTCTTCGATCATCCGCAACCCCTGCTCCCCGTCAGGGGCAATGGCCACATCAAAACCAAGATCCGAGAGCACCATCTGGCAGCCTTCTCGTATCCGCGCCTCATCATCCACCACAAGGATCTGGGGGATAAACATATTCGCTAATACTTCATCAGTCATTGCTCTTCAGTTCCTTCATTATCCAATCGACAAGTAAAGAATATCTTTTGGAATTCTTGCAGACGGCAGCTCCAGCATGATAGTTGTGCCTTCAGGGCCTGTCTTTTTTACGAAAATACGCCCCTGATTTTCTTCCATTATTCCGTACGCCATACTCAAACCGAGTCCAGTGCCTTTCCCAAGTTCTTTGGTTGTGAAAAACGGATCGAAAATCTTAGAGATATTCTCCTCGGGTATTCCAGATCCGGTATCTATCACTTCAAGAAAGGCCTTTTCTCTCTCTTTCCCCTGATAGACCCTGAAGGTCAGAGTTCCCGTTCCCTCCATCGCGTCCAAAGCGTTTATGATCAGGTTGATCACGATCTGACAGAGTTGATTAATATCGGCGTTGATAAAAATCGGATCGGCAGACAGTTCTTTCACAACCTTGACATTCATAAATCGTTTCTGGTCATGAATGAGCCTCAGGCCCTCTTCAACCAGCTTATTAAGCTGAAAGATCTTCTTGGACGGGTTCGTCTGTCTGCTGTAGGCAAGGAGATTTTTGACGATCTCTTTACATCGTCCTGCATCTTCGAGGACATAGTCCAAGTTTTTTCTCAAAGGATGACCTGTTTCCAGCTTTTCCTGCATCATATTTCCATAGAGCAGGATACTTGTCAGCGGGTTATTGATCTCATGAGCGACACCGGCAGCCAGTCTCCCTAACGACGCCATCTTCTCAGACTGGACGAGTTGACTCTGCGTTTCCATTAATTTTTTTTCTACGGCCTGTTTTTCCCGTAAGTCGTTGAATATCGCGGCCGTTGCCGCCTCTTTTTCATCCTCATAGATGATTGCCGCAGTCATCTCCACCGGAACCTCAACACCATTTTGGGTGACAATATTAACAGTTGTCAGTGGAAGTTTCCCCCTCCCGCCAAAATTTTCGTCCCGGAGTTTTTTCATGATCTCCCTGGCGGTTCCTTGCGGGTAAAAATCTTCGATATTGAAGGTCCTTGCATCTGTAACCGAATACCCGAAAAGTTCTTCGGCAGCATGGTTCATCAAGATAATCGTACCGCTCCGGTCCGCGGCAATAATGGCCTGGACCGAACTCTGAACCACCTTGTCGATCAATTCCCAGACACCGCTGTACATCTTCTCCAGCGTTTTTACCCGCGTAACATCACGAAAGCTTTCAATAACATATTTGACCTCACCATCGTCACCAAGGATTGGAGAAAAGACCCGGTCTTCCCATCGCTCCTTTCCGTCGGGGTCCTTGATTTTCAAAAGCACCGACTGTCCCGTCTTATATTTTATGGTTTTCTGCAATGGACATTGCTTGTCGGTGCAGGAAAAGTGCTGATAAGGAAAATGCTGGCGAAAAATCTCTTTGCAAGTCTTTCCAGCAACCTGAGACAAACGCTGATCGATCTGTTTAAGAAAGATCTCATTTGCAGCAATAATGGTCTTGTCGGATTTCAGGATGAGAGTCGGAAACGACATGGAGTCAAAGACCCGCAACCTCCAGTCAAAATCTTTTTCAATTAGTACCATTTCTTACAAACCATCAGCCTGTGGAATAATAAAGGTTTCCGTAAGGTGTTCCACCGCAGGTCGGGCACTCTTTTCCGGGAGAATGATATTTATACTGGTTCCCGTACATCCTGAGGCAAGAACGTTGAAATGCGCTTTCTCGAGCGCATCAAATGCAGCACTGGCAATACCATAACGATCCTGAAAGTGCGGACCATGAAAAGAGATCATCTCAACAGGAAAGTCAAGAGTAAGAATTGTTCGGTCATCGTTTTTAGCCGCATTCTCAATCCGCTGTCGATGAAAACTTCCGGATTTCTCATCAAAAACCACACAGAATTGCAGAAAATTCTCATTTATCTCCTGGGAAAAAACCAAATCAAAGCTACCATTTTCTTCCGCCATGGCCTGGATGTGTGTCCCCCAATACTCGGTGTGCTCAATGGGAAAAATGAGAGTGAACAATGAAAGTCCGGTTTTTTCCCTGAAGCCGTAAATCCGAACTTTTGATTCCCAATATACCGCCGCTGTTTCCAACATAGTGTCTCCCCGATGCTGTGAAGGCTTACTGATTGATCATTTTCAGATCAGGCTCCGAGAAAAACGGGGCATGATTGGATGGCAAATCAAGTACTTTTAGCAGTTCTTCGACAGCCGGCTCCAGAAGTTGATAATCGGTGTTGATGGCAAGAGACGAGAGGGAGGTGCAAAGAGCGTGGATCGGAATCCGGGCTTTTTCGAGAATACTGATCACCCGCCCTAGTAGAATAAAACTATGATGATGAGGAAAGACGGTGATGGTCCCGACCGGGGTGATTATCTTACAGCGGTGTTCCGTAGATATGTGCGACTTCACCAGCCCTTCAACGCGGGTAAAATCATTTACGGCTACACAGAAACTACTGACAGAACCAGTCTTTGAATTTTTTAAGGACAGGAAAGTCAGATTAATTCGATTTTCAGCAAAACAACGAAGGAAGGAAGACAGAGTAATGTTGGTCGGAGTATTCCTGTAGAGGTTGTATTGAACCAGTTCAGAGCTCAATTTTATCCCCCCGACCCGAATCTTTCCGATATTTTCTGAACAGGCATTTTGCATACAATAAGCCGGATGGATAGGTCGATTGTGCAAAACACCGGTCTCTCGAAGGCTTCCGAAAGACCGGTGTCTAATGTTTACTGCAGATTATCTTTCACGATTTCCATGAGTTTGTCCAGATCAATCGGTTTCGGGACAAAGTCGTCGGCCAAGGTGGTTTTTCCACCCATATGGGTGTAATTGGTCGAGTTAATGGCATCGGTGACAGCAGTCAGCAGGACGATGATAATGCCCTTATACTCCTCAGAATTTTTCAATTCGTTACAGAGTGTATATCCGTCCTTTCTGGGCATCATGACATCGAGGATAACCAGTGCCGGACGTTCCTTTTTAATCTCGTCCATTCCCTCCACGCCGTCATAGGCCTTGGCCACCCGGAAATTCTCACTCTCCAGTTTAATGGCAAGCGATTCCACCAGATCCGGATCATCATCCACAACCAATATAAGTTTTTTATCGCTCATGCGTCAATTCCTCCTTACACAAAATGATTTTTAGTTACGGGTTTGTTTAAACTTGAGGCCGGGGAAGGAGTCCTGCCCTGTCAACAATCTCTTTCACTTTCTCTTCCCAATCGATAGCCATGATATGGAATCCGGCTATGCCTTCGATTTTTTTCAGCCGATCAATGGTTTCAATACAGATAGTAATGCCTTCTTCCGGCTGTTTTTCCTTCGGAACCGATCCCATCCTGTCAACAAGATCCTGAGGGACGTCCATGCCGGGAACCTTGTTTTTCATGTAGCGAGCGGCACCGACCGATTTCATCGGGGTCACGCCGGCGAGGATGTAAACTTGTTTATGCAGTCCGCGCCTTCGTACCTGCTCCATCCATTTTTCAAATTTATCGACGTTAAAGATACACTGGGTCTGGATGAAATCGGCTCCGGCCGCAACCTTTTTGGCCAGCCGCAGTACACGCAGCTCAAAGGGATCGGCAAAGGGGTTGGCCGCCGCCCCGATGAACATCTTTGGAGGCCCTTTGATGTCTGCCCCACCCTGGAACTTGCCCTCATCCCGCATGGCCTTGACCATCTGGATCAGCTGGATGGAATCGAGATCGTGGACGTTAGCGGCCATGGGATGGTCACCGAATTGGGTGTGATCGCCTGACAGGCAGAGCATCGTGTCAATGCCCAGGGAGTAGGCCCCGATAATGTCGGCCTGCATGGCCAGCCGGTTGCGGTCACGGGTAACCATTTGATAGAGGGGATTGAGGCCCTCCTGTTTCAACAGGACAGAGGCGGCAAGACTTGACATCCTTACCATCGCCGTCTGATTGTCAGTTACATTGATGGCATCGACAACACCCCTCAGGTATCCCCCCTTTTCCCTGACATGATCGGGAAGACAACCCCGAGGAGGACCGCATTCAGATGTGACTGCCAGATTTCCCGAGACTAAGACTTTCTCTAAATGACTTTCAGTTTTCATGCTGCCAGATCCTCTCTTATAATCTTACGGGGACCGCCACCACCTGCTGGTCTCCAATCTTTTGCCGGTATGATTTTGAGGTACTGATCTTCCAGGCCCAGTGCCTTGAGTCTGTCCCAGATCAGCTGCCAGGCGCAGTCAACATCTTTGCTGATTTCGCATTTTCCGGTCACCGAACCGCCGCATGGTCCGTTCATCAACCGTTTTGAACATCTGGCGATGGGGCAGATTCCTCCTGTCATTCCCAAAAGACAATTCCCGCATCCCTGGCATCTTTCCGCCCAGACACCCTGCCTTTCTGAGGCGCCCATGAATTTGGTATTCAGGGCAGGAAAGACCGGCTTATCCTTATAGCGACGGGCCACTTCCTGGACACCGCAGCCACAGGCCATGGACATGACCGCGTCAACCCCATCAATCATAGGCAAAAGCTCGTCAATGTACTCGGGGTCGCACTGTCGCTCCAGGGTATGCTCCCTGATCTCGATGGTGGTTCCGCTTTGCAGAAGGGCCATTTTTAAACCGGAGGCGAGAAGTCCGACTTCCTTGCGCCCGCCGGCACTGCAGACCGTCACACATTCATTACAGCCCACCAGCAGAATGCGTTTAAAAGGTCTGACATATTCAATAAGTTCTTCCAAGGGCTTTCGTTCAGCAGTGATCATTGTGATTAACTCTCCTTGTTGTTTGTACTGTCAACACGCTATTGGCTGAGACGCCTGCATGGCCAGGGGACGGACCGGGCTTGGTCCCAGCTTTCGAATTTTTTCCGTCATATCGATTGCAATCTGCGCAAACAGATAGCCCATTCCGGCGGACATCTTGACCATTTCGAGCCGTTCACTCCCGATCCCTATTTCGTCCAGATATTTCTGGACATACTCCACTCGGCGGCTGGCACGATTGTTGCCGTTTTTAAAGTGGCAGTCACCATCCAGACACCCGGCCACATAAACGCCATCCGCACCTTTTTCAAAGGCCTTGATAATATGAATGGCATCGACCTTGCCGGAGCAGGGGACCCGTATGATTTTGACGTTAGGTGAATATTCAAGCCGTTGACTGCCGGCCATATCCGCCGCTGTGTATGCACAATAGTGGCAGCAGAACGCCACTATCACCGGTTCAAAATTTTCCATCATGCAACCATCCTTTCAAAAAGTTGTTCAAGCTTTGCCACGATCCGGTCATCCTCGAATTGCATGAGTTGGATCGCCTTAGCAGGACACTCTGAGGCGCACAAGCCGCATCCATGGCATTTGGCCGGATCGATTTCCGAATACCCGTCCGCATTGATAAAGGGGACATCAAAGGGACAAGCGCGAACACAAATCAGACAGGCGGCGCATTTCGTGCTGTCCACCCGGGCAACGGCTGCGCCGAGATTGATCGCATCCCTGGCGAGCAATAACTGGGCCCGCGAAGCCACCGCCTGCGCCTGGGTCACACTCTCCCGGATTGTTTTCGGGCTGTGGGCGGTTCCCGCCACATAGAATCCCGGTACCGGCAGATCAACCGGTCGCAGCTTCACATGGTCTTCCAGGAAAAAACCGTCCTGGGTGCGTGGCAGCTTGAATATCCGAGCCAGATCTTCGGTGGAATCCTCATCGGCTATCAGGCCGGTGCTGAGACACAACCGATCAGCGGTGACCGTGATGGCCCTTCCCAGTATCGGATCGGTGAAGGTGACCTCCACCTGCTTGCCGACCGCCTGGACCTGCGGCAGATGATCAAGCGAATACCGCACGAAAATCACACCCTGTTTGCGCGCTTCCAGATAGTATTCCTCCTGGAACCCATAGGTGCGCATATCGCGATAGAGAACAAAGATTCGGGTCTCCGGATTGAGCTTGCGGATCTGCAAGGCATTCTTGATTGCAGCCTGACAGCAGATACGGGAACAATTCGGGTTTTCTGGGATGCGAGAACCGACACACTGGATCATGACCACGTTATCCCAACTCTTCACCGTCTCCGGATTGTCGGCAAGCAGTGTATCGGTCTCCAACTGGGTCCCGACCGCTTCGGACTCACCGAGCAGGTATTGCTTCGGACGATTGGCCAGGGCGCCGGTGGCCAGGATGGTTACACCATGCTGGATAGTGCGGTAGAACATCTGGGGTCCGACCTGCATCCCGGTCTTGAACATACCTGGCATCCCGGAGTGATCGACGATGATGGCACGAGTAATGACTTGGATATTAGCATGGGCTTTCGTCTGTTCGATGAGATTATCGACAAACGGTCGCACTTCACTACCGCTCAAGGTTGTATGAATATTTTTTGCCATCCCACCCAGGGAATTGGTTTTTTCGGCGATATAGACCTTGAACCCCTGGTCGGCCAGACGCAGAGCAGTGGTCATGCCGGTTACACCGCCGCCGACCACCAGAACATCCTTGTTGATTGGAAGGCTGTGATCCTTGAGCGGATGCGACTCGGCAACCGCGCCAACCGCCATCCGCATAAGATCTTTGGCCTTCCGTGTGGCCTTTTCCGGCAGGTGGGCGTGGACCCAGGTAGCCTGATCACGGATATTGGCAATTTCCACCAGATATTTATTCAATCCGGCCTTGCGGATGGCCTCCTGGAACTTGGCCTCGTGTGTCCGGGGAGAACAGCCGCCGATCACCACCCGGTTCAGGCCGTTTTCAACGATACTTTTCTGGATCTGTTCGATGGACTGGCGACTACAGCCGTGCCCTTGGGGTTCGGCTACAACCACATTGGGTAGAGATTTCGAATACTCAGCGATCTCGAGAACATCCAGGACACCGCCGATATTTTCACCACAATCGCAGATGAAGACACCGATGCGCAGAGCCTCGTCGGTCACATCACGTTCGGGAGGCAGATCCCCGTCCGGATCCTTCAACGATACTTTCAGATCCTTGCCAGCCATACAAGCTGCAGCACTGGCTTGGGCCATGGTCTCCGGAATGTCCTTCGGACTCTCCATCATACCGCAAACATAGATACCCGGCCTGGACGTCTCCACCGGACTGAATTCCTCGGTCACTGCAAAACCCGATGGATTCAAGGTAAGCCCCATTTTCAGAGACAGTTCGCGAACATCGTCGGCAATCTTGAAACCGGTGGAGAGCACCACCATATCAAAATCCTCATTCTTCATTTCGCTCGTGTCATCGGTAGTGTAGCTCAGGCGAAGACCGTCCTGGTTGTCGTCTCGAAGAATACTGTGGGGCCGGCTGCGGATAAGGCGAACACCGTGCTTATTTTTCGCCCTTTCCAGATAGAGCTCGTAGTCCTTACCGAAGGTCCGCATATCCATATAAAAGATCGTGGTCTCAATATCGTCCTGAAAACGCTCCTTAGTGACGATGGCCTCCTTCAGCGCAATCATACAGCAGGCGCTGGAACAGTATGACGCCGCTCCCTTTTGCAGCCCCCTGGAACCAACGCATTGAATCCAGGCGACTTTTTTTGGTTGTTTTCCGTTGGATGGACGAACCAGTTGTCCCATGGTCGGTCCGGAGGCAGACATGATCCGTTCGTATTCGAGATTGGTTACCACGTCGGGTTCAACTGAGTAGCCTAAATAATCCAGACCGCTTGGATCGAACAGGGCGGCACCTGCAGAGAGAACGATGGAACCGCATTGAATCTCGAATTTTCTCCCTATATCGTCCGGACTGATTGCGCCAGCCGGACAAACTTTAATCAATGCGTTAATATCGGAACATTTTTCTAAATCTACTGAAAAGGACTGTGGGATTGCCTGCGGGTAACGCATGCAGGTCGGCGCTCGATGATCCAATCCCGGCGTAAAACGGACGCACTCCGGAAAGTGTTTATGACACTCGCCGCAAGCCGTGCATTTATCCAGATTTATATAACGAGGAGCCGTCTCCAGGGAGACGGTAAAATTCCCTTTGTCACCTCGAACACCTTTGACGCTTGTCATCGTCAACAGTTCGATATGCTGTTTTCGTCCGCTTTCTGAAAGATTTGGAGAGAGCGTACAGAGATCGCAGTTATTGGTGGGAAAGGTCCTATCCAACTGGGTCATCAGACCGCCGATGGCATAGGCCTTGTCAACAAGAATGACATCCTTTTCGGCCTCTGCCAGATCCAGAGCCGTTCGTATTCCGCCAAGGCCGCCGCCGATAACCAGCACCTTGTTATGGCCTTGAACTCCATTCATATTTTGTATTTCAACCATTTTCTTATCACCGATTTCACAGGGTCAATCGTATATAATCCTTTTTAATGTCGTAAATCGCACCAGTATCAAAGGCCTGCAACATCCAGAATTGATGGCAGTCTGTGCTCCCACCCAAGTGTCTGGATCATCACACCCTGAGCAATATTTTTCACAGCAGCGATAGTTTCACCGGCAATCCGGATCCCTTCAGTGTCTCGATTCGGCGATTTCCTTATCCGCCTGATCAGCTCATCCGAAATATGGGCACCCGGTTCACTGTTGGCGATATACTGGGCGATAGCCAATGATTTTATCAGGAATATCGTGGGAATTACCGGAACCCCGAGACCTTTGGCCTTCTCCATAAAGGTTATAAACCGGTCAAGGTCAAAAACAGGGGGCGTGATCACGAAACTGCACCCGGCGGCAATCTTTTTTCGGGCCGCATCGAGTTCAACATCCAAGGCACGGTCATCCTCGTAAGAAGCAATAGTACAGCCGGTGGTCAAGCTGGGTGCACCATCCAGGTCAAACCCGCCCATATCCTTGCCTTTGTTGAGAGACTGAATAACCTCGACCAATCCGACTTCAGTTAGGTCGTAAACAGGCTTGGCCTCGATATGGTCACTCTGGCTCATGTCTTCACTATGCACGACAATGAGATTTTGGATACCCAGGACATGAGCCGCCAGGATATCACCCTGCAGGGCCATCCTGTTCCGGTCCCGGCAGTAGACATGGATGATCGCCTCCACGCCCTGTTGCTGCATCAGGACGCCGCCGGCCAGTGCGCTCATCCGCATAATCCCGTTATCCATATCGGGAACGACAATGGCATCAATCCTTCCCTTCATGCGACGCGCATCGGTAACGAGCCGCGATATATTAACGCCCTTGGGCGTGTGCATCTCTGCCAGTACGACAAATTCATGTGCTAGTAATCGCTTTTGAAAACTCATACGCTTCTTTTCCCTCCAAATCCCAGCTTTTCAGATTAGTGTTCTCCCTGGATACGTTTAAAATCTCCGTTACAGGGCTGTTTCCGGGTGAAAAACGTCTACCTCTTTCAAATCATCTCCCAGGTATGCTCGCTCATTGGGACCAAGAACTCCCAAGGAAAGACAGATCAATGTCCATAAATGCACGGTGTTATATGTTCCCCCGAAATGATGGGCCAGGTCGTGAACCTGGGCATGACAGTTATGACAGGCGGTAATACAGTAGTCCGCCCCCGTGGATATAATCTGGTCATATTTCACCTTACCATAGGTCCTGCGCGCCTCAGTATATCCGGATTGCAAGAAACCACCACCACCACCACAGCAGTAATTATTGGATTTGTTCGGGCTCATCTCGATGAGGTTTTCTTCACCAACGACGGATTTCACGACAAACCTCAGGTCATCCGCCACTTCATCGCCAAAACTCTTGCGAACAATTTGACAAGGATCTTGGACGGTAAATTTGATTTTACGGTCTTTGTTCCAGTCGGAACTCACTTTTAATCGTCCTTCGCGAATCCACTTTGCGTAATACTGATAAATTGATGCAACTTCGAAGTTGTGATCGATGTTGAATTTTTTCAGTCCGGCCCGGACTGAAAATGTAATGTGTCCTCACTCCGTATTGAGAAAGACCTTGCACCCGAGTTCATCCGCCTGTTTTGCCGAAACGCGGGTAACATGCTCCCAGCAGTCATTGTCGGCCAGAAACAGGCAGTAATTTTCCGCAGCCCAGCCTTTGCTGCCATAGGTCCAGTCGACTCCGGCCAGATGCAGAATTTTCCATAAAGGCACGAGCTCATCGGGCTCAGTGACCGGTTCCCGCGAATTCTGATTCAAAAAGAAATGGGTATCAACCTTGTCAATGGGTGCCTGCATGCCTGCAAATTCAGGCTGCGATTCCTGATATTCGGCAAGTACGTCCTGGACAACAAAGACGAAATCGTCAGGTGCGGTTCCCATGGCGCTGTTGGAATCGTTTCTCATGGCCATGTCACAGGAATCACGGATTCCTTTGGGGCGTTGATCCCGTGGCCAGGCCGCCCGCGCATTAAAGACCAACTGCGGGATATCTATCTTCATCGGGCAGACATAGCTGCACCGCTGACACATGGTGCACATCCAGACCCAAGGCGTCGTCGTCAGTTCCTCATCCATACCCAACGAGGCCATACGAAGAAATTTCCGCGGATCCATCCCCTCCAACCCTGTCGCCGGGCAACCGGAAACGCAGGCGCCACAGGTAAGACAAAGATTCAAATTCCCACCATCCGGGATAATCTCTTTGACCTTGTCAATAAATAGACTTTCTCTTTTCCCTTTGATTTTGATGCTGCTCTCTGGCATTGATTCTTTCCTCACATTCCTGTCCAAATTAATGTATTCGGCAAATTCGATTGTCCGAAATGGCCAACGACACTCCCTATAGATCAATGAATTATGGACGCTTCCGTATCCGTAGCTGATGAAAAGGACCCTCTTTCTCAACGGCATCCGCTGAAAGCACATCATAGGAAGATTCAGGCAGGACCTTGAACAGATCATGCCGTGTATCCGAGTCTGAACCTCTGATTTCCATGATCTCAAGGGGTTTCATTTTCTCGAAAATCTGCGTCGTTTTCAACAACGAGATCGATGAAATGCTGCCCCTGAAATCAATTATTACGTCTACTTTTTCAGCCAAATTTTCTGCTCCTTAATCATTTTTTCTTGCGAGCCATTTAAAGCAACAATCGGGCCATGTTTGCCTATGCATTGCGGAATAATATTTCAATGACTATGATTACAGAGAGTTAAAGAGCACGGATTTGGCTCTGGACAGACGTAGTATTGCCAGGAAAGTGTTAAAGTGTTAAACGAGTAGCCCTTTGCAGGTGTTAAGGCTTAACAGGAGCAGGAAGATGATCGGTCGGGAACTGGACGGGTACTGGAAAACAGTTGTAAATACCATTCGTGATGGCATCGTGATTGTCAACACGAGTGGTGCAATTGTGTCCGTCAATGAAGCGTTTAATCATATTACCGGATATTCACGGGAAGAGGTCATCGGTAAAACGTGTAAAATTTTACATTGCGATGTCTGCGACGCAGCCATGGCCAATGGCGGTGAACACTGGTGCTCTCTTTTTCGTTTCGGAACTATAGAAAATAGTAAAGGCCGGATCAAACGTAAGGACGGAACATTTATCAATGTTCTCAAAAATGCGGCGATTTTGCATGATGCCGACGGGAATGTCATCGGAGCCGTCGGGACGATTGCGGATTTAACCGAGATCTCGGAAAAAGAAAATCAACTTGAGGCGTTCAGATTGCAATTGCTCTCTGAAGACGGATTTAACGGTATCGTCGGAACATCCGCTTCGATGCAGCATCTTTATGACATGATAGAAAATGCCGCTCATTCCGATGCCCCGGTGATCATTTACGGAGAAAGCGGCACTGGAAAAGAACTTGTCAGCCAGGCTATCCACGAAATTGGTGACAGGAAAGATCAGCCTTTTATCAAGGTCAACTGTGCCAGTCTGACGGAATCCCTCCTCGAAAGCGAACTCTTCGGGCATGTACGGGGCGCCTATACAGGAGCATATAAGGATCGGGTCGGTCGTTTCGAAAAGGCCAATGAAGGAGATATCTTTCTGGATGAAATCGGAGATCTCCCCCTATCCACCCAGGTCAAACTCCTGCGTGCGCTTGAAGAAAAGGTAATAGAGCGTGTGGGCTCCAGTTCCCCGATTGCGACCGACGTGCGTATCATTTCAGCTACCAATCAGGATTTATTTCAACTGGTGGAGCAGGGCAAATTTCGCAAGGATTTTTATTTCAGGATCAACGTCATCCCGATATTTCTCCCTCCCCTGCGGGAAAGATTCGGAGACATCCCTCTGCTGGCTGAATCCTTTTTTCGAAAACTACAGCTGAAAAGTGGAAAAAAAATCAATAGGATCAGCAAAGAGGCCATGGACATTCTGACCAGCTACAACTGGCCCGGAAATGTGCGGGAGCTGAAAGGGGCCTTTGAGTACGCCTTTGTCACCTGTTATGGCGATGTCATTCAGCCACATCACCTTCCGGAAACCATTTGCAGCCCGAAAAGGGCCCAGAATACACCGAAAAAAAGTGCATTCAACCTGTCCGAAATCGAGAAGCAGGAACTTCTGGAAATCCTCAGGAAGACTGGAGGTAATCAATCGAAGGCCGCAGAACTCATCGGCGTTTCACGGGTCACCATCTGGAATCGGATGAAACGCTTTGGAATTGATTCCAAACGCAGCATTGAAGTGCATGACAGCGAAATTGATGAAAAAGCGTAAAACCTAACTTGATTCAGTAGCCTTATTATTTGAACTTGGGTTGACATAATCTAATCTTTGGTCTTGGCCTCACTCCATGCAGATCACGAAAATCAATATTGTCCTAAATTATCAGAAATTAATCTCTTGACTTAAGAGCCTCTTGCAAAATGACCAGTTTTTTGTTTGTGATATAAAACTTGGCCTAGCGGCCGTGTCGGGTGACAGAATCTTCTGACTGCTGTAAGCCGTAAACTTCGCGAACACCTTTACTAAGTTCCTCTTTAATGATAAATTATTTTTAACGGTGCCTTAGGCTAATAAAAGGGCAAAACCAGTAGTCATTCGATTCACCAAGTTATCATTCGCCTTCCCCTTATGATCTGTTGGGCAGCCTGGTCTAAAGACGCTACGACTGTTCTGTCGCCACATCCTTATGGTCACCAATCTATCGGATAAAATTTGCCGTGTAATCTTGGGGGTGCCGCGTAACCTTAAGGCAAACCGGAAGGAGTGTTAGATGAGAACAAAAAACGAAATGCCAAAGGACGATGTGAATGAGAGGTTTTTCATTAATATTGCCATGGTGGGCGGTGGCCGGGACTGCCATTTTATCCTCGACCTGATTCAGTATAATCCCTCTCCTCTTTTTAACATCAAAATACTGGGGGTGTTCGATAAAAATCCCGGTGCAAAGGGGATACTGCTTGCTGAACAGATGGGGATATATACCACCGACAATCTCCACGATCTGCTGAATATCGACCAGCTTGATAGTGTCCTGGAACTGACCGGCGAGCGGGATGTGCTCCTTGAAATCATCCGTTTAAGACCTAAGGGCGTCGGTGTCCTTGAGTTCAAAGACAACAGGATAGTGCGCACCTTCGTGGATATGATGAGCCAGCGGCTGGAGTCAACCGAACAGAAGCTCAATGCCGAGAAGATGTTTTCCAACTTATTGATCCGGCAGAGCACGACGTCCATTGTCTTAATCAATACGGATTTCACTATTGTCTATGCCAATCACGCCTATCTCAATACGGTAAAAAAGGCTCAGGATACGGTCATCGGCGCCCATTGCTATGAAATTTCCCACGGACTAAACACCCCCTGTTCGAGTGCCTTTCCCGGGGTGAAGTGCCCCATGCTTGAAACCCTGAGGACCGGCAAGGATGTCCATGTCATCCATGACCATCCGGGACCGGACGGTCAACATATGTACTGCGACCTGACCACCTATCCGATCAAGAATGATGCCGGGGATGTCACACAGGTGATCGAGTTCTGGCGGGATGTTACCACTGAATTTTCGGACCGGTGGAGCAAGAAGACCAAAGAGTTCGAATCCAATATCCAGAAGATGATCCAGGAAGACCGGATGATCTCTCTGGGCAAGCTGGCGGCAAGTGTTGCCCATGAAATCAACAACCCTATCCAGGGCCTTATGACCTTCTGCGGGTATATGCAGGACATTTTGACCGCCGTTCCCCCGGCAGAGAAGTCCCTGGAAGAATTCAAAGGCCACCTGCAGCTCATGTCCACGGAACTGGAGCGTGTGGGGAGTATCGTGTCCGGACTCCTCTCCTTTGCCCGGGAATCAGGGGTGGAGCATACCCATGTCGATGTAAACAAGGCCCTGGATGCGGCGCTTTCCCTGACCCGCCACAAGATGAAACTCGGGAATATCAGACTGACAACAGAGCTGTACCCGACCCCGATCATGGTTCTAGGGGATGTCAACCAGCTTCAGCAATGCTTTTTGAACCTGATTTTCAACGCCGTCGAATCCATGCCTGATGGGGGGGAGCTGACGGTGACATCCCGGATGGATGGGAAGGCGGAGAGGGCCCGGGTCAGAATCCGGGACACCGGGTATGGCATCCCGAAAGAGGTAAAGGATAACCTGTTCGATCCTTTTTTCACCACAAAAGACGTGGGCGAAGGCACGGGACTGGGGCTGTCCATCGTCTACGGGGTGGTTAAAAATCACAGGGGGACGATAAAGGTCGACAGCCGGGAGGGGGAAGGCACCACATTTACAGTGACATTTCCCGTGATTCCTTACGATAATCTTTAAGGGGGGAGAGCATGGAACCTAAATTGAGAATCATGATTGTGGACGACGAGCTGATTGTCCGGGAATCTCTTTTGTACTGGTTTAGAAAATACGGTCATGAAATAGATACAGCAGCCTCCGGTCCGGAGGCGTTGGAAAAGATAGAGCAAAAGCCTTTTCAACTCTTGTTTGTGGATATTAAAATGCCGGGGATGGATGGCCTTGAACTGCTTGAAAGGGTAAAGAAAGAATACCCGGATACCCTCGTGGTCATTATTACCGCTCACGGTTCCATTGAGAGCGCGGCCAGAGCCATGCGTGCCGGTGCCAGCGACTACCTGCTGAAACCGTTTAAGCCGGAACAGCTCTCCTTGGTGATGGAGAAAATTTTAAGCCAGCAGAAAATCACCTCGGACTATCATTATGTCAAAGGGTGCCTGGATCAGATCACCCGGTTTGAAAATATCATCGGCCAGTCCCCTCCCATGGAAAAATTATACTCTTTAATCCTGGAGGTAGCCAAGAGTGATGCCTCCGTGCTGATCACCGGGGAAACCGGCACCGGCAAGGAACTGGTGGCAAAGGCCATCCATGCCAAAAGCCCCAGAGCACAGCTCCCCTTTGTTGCCATCAATTGCGGTGCTCTGCCGGATGCACTCATGGAAAGTGAATTGTTCGGGCATAGAAAAGGGGCCTTCACCGGGGCAGAACAATCCAGAAAGGGCTTTCTGGAAGTGGTTTCCGGTGGCACCCTCTTTCTGGATGAAATCGGAGATATCAGTGCAAAAATGCAGGTGGACCTGCTTCGGGTCCTGGATGATAAGACAATGTTCAGCGTCGGCAGCAAAACCCCTGTTGAGGTAGATTTCCGTCTGATTTCGGCTACTCGGAAAGACCTTGAAAAAGGTATTCAGGAGGGAGAATTCAGGGAAGACTTCTTTTATCGTATCAATGTAATCAGGGTTCACCTGCCTTCCCTGCGGGAACGAAAAGGTGATATTCCCCTTCTTGTCGATCATTTCATGGCAAAGTACAGCCATGAAACCACGAAGCATGTGGACAGGATAAAATCGGATGCCATTTCTCTATTAACCTCCTATGATTGGCCGGGAAACGTCAGGGAACTGAAAAATGTTGTAGAACGGGCCGTTGTTCTGAGCAAATCCCGGACACTTGGTGTTGAGGATTTTTCTTTTCTTAGATCGGGGCATGCTGCCCTATCCGAGCCCCGGACATTAAAAGCGTTACAGGAATCGCATATTCAGAAGGTACTTGAGGAACAAGATTGGCAGATTACCCGATCGGCAGAAATTCTTGGCATCAACCGCGTGAGCCTCCACAAGTTTATTAAACGGAGCAACTTGAAAAAACGGGCATGAAAGAACAGATCGGAGTGGTTCCGTTGGGGGAGGTGCCGACACTTGCCGTCGAGGTGATCGCAGCAAATATCACGGCGTATTATAAGTTGCCGGCTGATGTCCTGCCCATGCGGCCTATTCCCGAGTCTACCTTTGATGAGGCCCGGCTGAAGTATAATGCAGGCCTCCTTATCAATAAGCTCGATGCGTTGGATTTTGAAGGATATTCTAAAATTGTGGGTGTCATATCCCGGGATATGTTTATTCCGATTTTCAACTATGTGTACGGCCAGGCAGTTCAAGGCGGCAGCCTGGCTTTGATATCACTCTTCAGGTTGAACAGGAACGCCGACGGATCAACACCATCGACTTCCCTGGTTTTCGAGAGGGCGGCCAAGCTCGCGCTTCACGAACTGGGCCACCTGTTCAACCTGTTCCATTGCAATGAAACCAAATGTATCATGCACTTTTCAGGGGTCATTGAGGATCTGAACAAGATTCCATTTTACCTGTGCCGGGACTGTGCAAGACGGCTGCCACGGTAAGGTTCTCTTATTTCTTTTTACTTCCTAAAAATGTTTCTGCAAGGCGGTCCCAGCCAATCTCGGGAAAGCTTACATATATATCATCCACTGGGTCGCCTCCGGCGGCAGCCAGGTTCTGGTATTCAGGCCCGATCAGGCGCAGGAGTTTCTGGCTCTCCCGATCTGTCCATTCAAGGCTGTCTTTTCCGTAAAAAAGCCCCCTGCGGTTCAGCTTGGGCATTCTAGGCTCAACGATACAGAGCCAGCCCTCATTGTAAGGATCCTCATGAACGATTTCCGGATGCTCCTGGACTCTGTTGTTGATTGCCAGCACAGTCCCTGTAACGGGAGAGCGTACTTCGGCTTCCTTATCTGCGCGGGAAAAAGCAAGTCCGGCTTGGTCTTTTTTCAGCTTTGCGCCCAGGTGGGGGAGGGAAATATTTGATGGAGAGCCGAAGAGCTTGACCATGAAGTCGTCAAAGCCGATCCTTACCCGACCGCCGTGTTCGAACCGGGCCCAGGTATGCCCCTTGTGATAGTAATACTCGTCGGCCAGAAGGTAGCCGGATGCTTTCAAAAAGGCCTGTTTTTCGTCACGGAAATCCATGTCCTCTTCATCGAGCATCTGATCAAAGGCGCAATGATTACATTCATAATTATTGACACAGACCTTGGCTGCAGTAACCCGTCCGGTCAGCGCATGACGACAGGGAATGTTGTTCCCCTCAAAGACGCCTTTCACATTCTGTGCCCATCCAGATCTCTTTCTTTGGGGGTCAGCCTTGAAGGCCTTCTGCATGGCTTTGTCAAACGGGCAGGTCCGGCAGTCGTACACATTGTCGCACAGCCTGGTCTGAAACATGCCTGTCTTCGACCAGATGCATTCGTTTTCAATGACCTGGAATCCATTGATGATGTTATCCTGTTTTTTAGCTTTGACGTATTTTTCCTGTTCTTTCGACGACATTTTGCCCTCCTTTTTACTGATACGTAGTTATGGGGTGTTTACCTTAGACTTGCAATCCCAGTCAAACGGGCCATTTTTTCGTTACGGAAATCCATGTTCTCATCATCGATCATCTGGTCATAGGCGCAATGATTGCATTCATAATTATTGACACAGATCTTTGATGCACTAACCCGCCCGGTTAGCACGTGGCGACAGGAATTGATTGCCCAACCAGCGCTCTTTCTTGGGGGGTCAGCATTGAAGGTCTTCTGCATGGCCCTGTCAAGCGGGCAGGTCGGGCAGTCGTACACATGGTCGCACAGCTTGGACTGAACCATTCTCGTCTTCGACCAGATGCATTCGTTTTCAATGACCTGGAACCCATTGACGATGTTTTTCTGTTCTTTGGCTTTAACGATGTTTTTCAGTGTATTGAATAGCATTTTGTCCTCCTTTTTACCCGATGGGTAATTTTACCTGATTGGTAGTTACCCATAGTATTGCAATCCCAGTGCCGCAGGAGAAAAAATGGGAAAATTAATTAATTATTCATTTATATCAATATATTATATCGCTTTTTTGTAAAAATGTGTAAAACGGGTCACGCAAGACCACTGGGCAGGGCGTAGCTTTTTGCTACATTGCAGACTCAGTCTTTGAAGGATAAAAGGGTAAAAGTGTGATGGACAGACGGGTTTGACAAGTGTTGCCAAAAGCTACTTGCCTGTAGTCTTTTTTTTCACCCTCTAAAGATTCAATCCATTTCAACTGATATTTGCTATGAATTTACGCTTGAAGATGTTGGTGAAATATGACGGTCATCAACAGGAACATGACACCGCACTGACCCTGGAGAATTGTATCCAGATGTCGGAAGGTGGAGTCAAAGTCGATTTGGCTGTGGATCTGGCATATGTTCGGCGGTTGAGGATTTCTCCAATTATGAAAATTCCCGGACATTTTTAACAGCCGATTTTACGGTAACTGCTGCTGATAAAGAGTATACTTTTCAGCGCTGTCTCTCTTGCTATCAGACGGACAGAGAACAGGAAGAAAAGCCTGTTGGGGTGGACGTGGCAAATGCACGACTACAGGTACTCTACCAGGAATTGGCCAGGAATTCAGTTAACCATACTGAAGTGTTTTTTAGTAAAGAGTTCATGCTTTTAGAAAGTTAGGTGTGTAAGGGAAAAAGATGGCAAGACAATTTGATTTCTGGCAAGACCATTCCGATATCTTTCTTGCCATGGCGTATCTCTGGGACAGACGGAAGGCCATGGAACAGCCTGATGGATATGGGACAAAAACGGGAGATTGCGGAGACACGATCTGCATATATCTTGCCATAAAGAATGGAAGTATAAGTCAGGTAAATTTTGAGTTGGAGGGTTGCCTGAATACCAGTGCCTGCTGCAACGCTCTGGCAGTTCTCGTTGAAGGAAAGACGGTCGAGCAAGCCTGGGTAATAAACCCCAATGATATTATCTGTTTTCTTGAGACACTGCCGATCGACCATCACCACTGCGCTGAATTGACCGCAGGCGCTTTTTATCTGGCCCTGGCTGACTATAATGAGAGGAAAAACCAAAAAGTGACGCCGGCTTTTCCTGCTTGATGCTCTGTCTATCAGTTGATTTCTTCTCTTCATAGTCAGAGGAAGAGATAGAATACCTGAGCATATGAAAAGAAGAGAGGCAGATGATTATGTACGGGAAATATATCTTTGCCTGAGTGGAAAAGGAGAAGCAATGCCGTTATTTGATTATCAATGCCTTGATTGTGGCAAGGTCGTTGAAATCTTTGCCTCGAACAAGAAGGACGAGCCTGTCTGCAGCGCATGTGGCAGCAGTCAGATGAAAAAACTCCTGTCAGCCCATTCTTCCCTGTCCGGGCCGTTTAAAAACGGCAGGCCTGGGATGAGGGATACGGCCTGCTGCGGTTCCAGGCTCGGTCAGGCGACCGGCTGTGCGGGGCCGGGGAGCTGCTGCGGAAAGAAATTTTGAAGGAATGACTGACTCAGTATTTTTATATCATAAGGAGCGGAATACATATGCATGTTACAGACGTGTACAAAACCAAGAAAAATGTACTCTCCATGGAGTTTTTCCCGCCAATAAATGAAGCCGCTGAAAAGGGTCTCGGGTCCATGATCGATGATCAGGCCAAGGCGAAACCCGACTATATGACCGTTACCTTCGGTGCGGGCGGCTCCTCACGAGACGGCTCGTATCAGACCTAAAACGGATCATGGTTGATAAAAAGATGCCGACGGTGGCTTATCTTGCCTGATACGGTCTGGGGCCGGAAGAGATCGCGGCGGTTTTGGATAAGTATATGGCCCTAGGTGCTCAGACCATTTTTGTCATTCGGGGGATAGACCCAGAGACTTGAGCAGGATATCACCCACTTAAAACAAAAGGTGGATCAGGGAGCCGAATATATTGTCACGCAATTTTTTTTATGACAATGCCTTTTATTTCGACTACGTGGACAAATTCCGGAACATGGGAATTCAGGTTCCGATCATTCGGGGGGGGCATGCCGGTTTATACGATCAAGATGACCCAGATGTTGTGCAAAGTCTGCGGAGCAAAGATACCGGATAAACTGAAAACAAAACTGGACGCAGAGGATGAGGCGGACAGGGATGCGGTTCTTAAGCTAGGAATTGACTTTGCTGTGGAACAGTGTGCGGGACTCTTGAAACAAGGAGTTTCGGGCCTTCATTTTTATACGATGGACAGACGAAAATCGACAACCCAAATTATCAATCGCCTGAAAGGTAATAATCTCTTGTAACACCCAGTTGGGAGAGATGTTTTCAATACAATCAGTGGAAGAAAGGGCTCGGTTTTCGGCCGCTAACGGAAAAGGAAATAAAGTATGACTAGAGAGGGCATTACCTTGACACCAATTGGTGTGATTCGCAGTGAACATGTGGTGGCCCGACAGACACCCATCCAACCGGCCTATGCCAAAGGCTGCAAGGGACGGGTGGAGATTTTTCCGGAGTTCGCCGAAGGATTACAGGACCTGGAGGGGTTTTCCCATATTTACCTGATCTTTCATTTTAATCAGGCCGGACCGATGCAGCTGATCGTCAAGCCCTTTCTGCAGGATGTCGAGCGGGGTGTCTTTTCGACCCGGGCACCGTGCCGTCCCAATGGTATTGGTCTGAGCATCGTGGAGCTCATTGGTCGGGAAGGCAATGTGCTCTCTCTTGACTGTGTGGACATCCTGGACGGCACACCGTTGCTCGACATCAAGCCCTACACCGCAAAATTCGACCGGCTGGAGACCTCCCGCAACGGCTGGCAGGATGAGGTTGACGAGGCAACAGCGCAAAACCGAGGCCGCCGGGAGTATAACGGTGGTGACAGTCCTGAATAAGCTTAACCGTTCGATCATGCTCAAAACTGACAGGACAAAGATTACGATTCTGGTTGATAATCAGGCCGGTACAGGGCTGGTTCTGAAATGAAAACAGCCTATGACTGTATCCCCTGCTTCATTCGGCAGTACGGGTCGAACTCGACTCAGGTGAAAGCGAAGTCCTTGTAACATCTCTGGTCGATACGGAAAAATATCCACATCAGTTTTTTGCTGAACTCTATCATGACCGTTGGCCCATTGAAGAGGATTACAAAGTCATGAAATGCCGGCTTGAGGTGGAGAACTTTTCAGGTAAAAGCCCGTTATCCGTCTATCAAGACTTTCACGCCGCAGTGCTTTCGAAAAACATGACCGCGATGCTTCCCGCATAATCATGATGTCACAGACATGCCGTGGTCTCAGACCCCGAGGAAGCAGACACCTCCTTGCCTTTACCGGCGATGTCCATATTGACTTCCACTCGTAACACAGTGTCGTCCTTCCCGATGTAATTACGAGGCTCATTCCCTCCAACCTTTCGGTTTACGGCCTATCTGCTTGCTATCTTACGCTTAAAGCTCAATGTTACCACAATGCCTCCAAAGACTTGCTACCCGGTGGCTGGCCAGCCTTCCGGGGCGGGCTTTGCTCCCGCTTGATTACGCGACCTTGCCCGGCCGCACGTTACGTATACTTCCTGAGTAGGTTGAAAATTACCTCATGATTGATGAGCGGTCGTCCAATTTCCCTCTTGAGCGATCTCAGATATCAACTCCCCCAAGGTTATTGCTTCGGTGGTGAGAATGTCGATTCCAAGGGCTTCCAGTGCATAGCCGGCCCCCTTGCCTTCGAGTACTACCCGAGTCCACACCTCGTCAATGCCTTTTTCGGACAGTAATTCTGCGGCCTTCACCCCTCGCTGGCGTTCAAGAGTTCTGAAAGTGTTCTCAATAAAGCTCTCGAGAATGACATTACCTGTGTGTATTTCGTTCATAAGTACGGCGAAGAAGGAGGCTTCCCCAAAATGCTCGGACAGAAGTGAGTTGAGTCCTTGCTCGATCCCCACCGTCACGTTCACGGGGACGGCGATGTGGATGCATTTTTTCTCCTCCGGTTCGAAATGAATGAGTATTCTATCGATATTCGGCCACCGGTCCAATATTTCTTCTTCAAGATGGGAAACCACAGTATGGGCATCGCGCAGCAGCCTCGCATCTACCTTCACGTTGGCTTCCACGAATTTATATCTTCCTGAGTTTCGACCGCCCAACGAGGTGACGTTCTTGATGTGAGGATTGCTTACCAGCACAGCACGTATTTCATTCAGGGTGGAGTAATCGAGAGTGGCATCTAGGAGGACCTTCAAAGAACTAACCAATATAGTCAGCCCCATGTATAGAACCAGTCCGACAACGAGAATCGCGGCATATTTGTCCAGAGCAAAACCCAGGCGGGTTGCGAGAATGGCTACCAAGATAACCAGGGAGGAAAAAATATCAGTGGTAATATGTTTGGCATCAGCCACCAAGCTAGGTGAGCCTGCTTTTAAGCCGGCCTTCAATTCGTATCTTGAATAGAAGTATGCCACAAATAACATAAAAATCACCCCAACAATGACCGGGCCAAGGTTTTTGATCGCCCCCGTATGGCCTGCATGAATAGCGTCGTTGGCAATTTCATATGCAGCAAAGAAGATGAAAAAAGATGACAACAATGCCACAAAGTTTTCAACTTTGTACAACCCGAGAGGAAACGTCTTCGTTTTGTAATCCGAGACGAAAATTCCCCCCAGAATCGAAAGGGAAGACACTACGTCGGCGAGGGAGTGAACGGAATCAGCCTTAAGAGCCATGCTTCCCGAGACTTCACCTAGAAAATATTTAACACACATGAGAAACCCGTTGACCAGACAGGACAAAAGGGCCACTTTTACGTAAATCTTCATGCGTCTACTGAGGTTCTTCGCGTCGCGGTCGGCATCTTTTATTTCGTCCTTTCTGGCACGAAGGCATGTCTCCAGGGTTAGTTCGATAAATATCCTGGCCTCCGCACTTTGGACAGACCATCTGCCTGCCGCCTCCAAAAGGCACACCCCAGCAGTAGTCGCATTTTCGGCAAAGAAACCGTCTGAGGGGCTCATCGTTCATAGCATTTTCTCAAACCGAATAGATTAGATCCACTCTTGGTTATCATCTATTTACCATCTCAATCAATATGTGTGGTGACTTTCAATTATAAACGATCAGGACTGCAACCATCCTGCTGAAGTTTCCAGTTTTTAAAAGAGGTCAGGCCGGGAGCAACAGGTTGAGTTAGATTGAAATTTCATTGGTGAGGAAATTGATAGCTTCTCTGTCAATCAAACCATATTCTGCCGAAATGAGAACTCCGTTCTTCTTATCGGCAAACCACCATCGACGGCAGGTCTTGTCGATAAAAAGTGACAACCGATTTGTAATGGCAATGAGCCCCTGTTTCTTTGCCAGTTTGATGATAGCTTTCCCCTGTTTGTTAAAATCTTTTTTAGAATGGACGCATAGTGTTGTCAATTTCTTCTCCATATAAATCTCCTTGTCTGGTTATTTAGTTTGAAAGCTATATTTGTTCCGGTCAAACAGACGCAAGTTGGTGTAGTTATATGTTGTAAAATCATCATTAACCACATCATATCCTAGCTAGATTTTTAAGTCAAAAATATAAAGATATTTCCGACTATGTGACCTACCTGATCAGTCGTTATCTACTGTTGAGATCATAGACGGACTTATTTTAGAGGTCATCCTTCTGCCTGTTGCATCATGCAAGAGCAGGTTGCAATATGAAACGCTAAATTATTAATTCCCTCCCCAAAACCCCATAAGGCCGTTGCTACCCGCAACACATCCATCTCAGTTGCTGATTCATATGAAATTATACTGTTTAATATCATGCAGATGTGAAGATAATGTTTATTGGCATGGTTTTTGGAAATAAAAACGCAACAGCTAATCATTTACAAAAGAGATGATCATGGGACAGGCAACCACACATATTCTTTCAGAGCACACAGCATCCGGCATGTCCGACAGCCTCTTGAGTGCACAGGAAAAGAATAAAACACCTTATATTCTCGTGGTAACCAGAAACGGCCACATGGCCGAACCGGTTATGGATTATGCTCTTGATGTTGCCGATCGCTTAAGATACTCAATTCTTGCCGCACACATAAACACTCTCCCTTATTTCTGTGATGGTGGGAAAAGAAGCAGACTTTTCACTTCATCCATGCAGGAGAGCTCCATACTCTTCAAAAGCAGAGGGGATGCCAGGTCAGTTCACGTCGAGCATATCGGTGCATCAGGGAAAATCGGCGGGATTGTGAAAAGATTATGCCATTCGGAAAAACATATTGAATTCGTCGTTATTGATCAAGGAATCAATGTGAAAGAGGTCAGTTCTCAATCTCCCGTTCCCGTATTCAGCGTCATTTATACCCATGCAAAGGCAGGTCGCAATAACAAGACCAATCATAACAGAATATTTTATGAAGGAGTATTTCCTATGTCCGCAACTACAAGCATTAAACGACATGTAAAAAATTGTTTGGTCTTTGGCGCTCTTACTGCCGGATTGTATGCATCTGTCTTCACCCACCAGGACCTCGTCATGAAGTATTTTACCAAAGGTGGAGTGTATGCCCTTCTTCCAGTAGCTGTTGTCTTTGCCGTCTCCTATTTCCATGGCAATTTTACGAGTTCTTTCTGGTCGGTTCTTGGCATTGAAGGTTCAAAAGCCACAGCAACCAAGAAAGCAGATATCCGAAAGGATGCGCCTGCTTCTGTCGATATCAGAAAAGATACCAGGCCTCGCGTTCAGGTAAATGTTTGATTTTTGCTGAGCATCAAGGCGTCAAGACGGGGAGTTCACTACATGTGAACTCCCCTAACAAGGAGGTTGGATTATGGAACTGACTCAAGTATTTACATTCATGGTGTTAGGTATATGCGCTACCGATCTGGTATGGATGGCAAGCGCACAGATCACTCACTGGTTGGATGTCCGAAAAACCAGTCGGCCCCAGAATGCGGCCACCAATCAAAAAACTGTTCAGCAACGAAATGATTGGTATGTCTTTTTTAGCTATTCTGCACTTGTCGGGTCAGATCAGGTTAAGAAGGGCACTGCTTCCGTTAAAGAAAACAAAACCCAGAAGTCGCTGGAAAACCCGCGTCCGCAGAGAAGACCGCGCGCTCGCTTATAATCACTCGAATCGTCTCCATTAAGGGAGAGTACAGCAGGGGAGAGGTCAATGAGATGATTTTTGGCAATGTAAAGAGAATGCTCGACACGTTCGATTAATATTTCCTGAGTGTTAAAGCTCGCGGATAATGACAAGCGTTAATATTGCCATTTCCAAGATATATATATAATATAATTTCGAAAACTTAATGTTTCTACTATTGCCCTAAAGGGCGAGGAAGCTCTCCACCCTTTCAGGTTATTTCTGAAGCTGTGAGGTAAAGTTCGGCAGATCTGCTCTGATTAAGGCCTCGCGAAATATGGTGCGAATGGGCGTGGCATTGCCCCAGAGCTTCTCGTCCAGGAGATAGGAAGGACAGCCAATGCCAAGCGCGACGGGTCGGCGGTACCTTATCTGGACTTCCCGGACATCCTCGAAGTCGCTGCCGCCGCCTACGAAGAAGATGGCAAAAAAGACGACAACCTGATTGAGGTATAGTGACTTGTCCGATTTTGAGCTATTTTGGCGCGATGGCAGCGAAGGTGCACCCATGGAAAGGGTTTCTAACCGCACAATGTTGATTGACGTGTACTACGCGATGCCGGTCCTGAAGAATTGGTGGCTTATCTCGTCATTGAACGACTCTACAAGGAAATGGCGACCCTGCCCGACAGCCCTGTGACCGTGGGGCGGCGGACGATTCGATACATTCTGGTTATTGATGAGGCTCATAACTTCCTCGGCCAGAAAGATATGTTCCTTCAGCGCATTATCCGCGAGGGCCGCTCGAAAGGCGTTGTGGTTTTCTTCGCGAGCCAGTCTCCCAATGACTACCAGCAGAAATTTTTTAACTTCCAAAAACTGCTGGAGTTCGCCTACATTTTCCAGTGCGATGGTGTGGGAGCTGGCGCTGTGCAGGACATCCTTGGTTGTAGCTCCAAGACGGCAAAAGACCTACAGACTGAGATTTCGCGATTGGAGCCGTGGCAGGTCTCATAGCGCGTAGCCCGGAGAAGACCGAGGAATTCGTGAAGTTCAAGGCTGAGGCATTCTACAAGAGTTATTGAACTATCAGGAGATCCCTTCCCTCCAGATAAGGGCTAGTTTGAAAATTTCTCGGCTTATTTTGTGCGAAGGAGGGAGAAGGGATAAACTTATTGTAGCAATATGACCGGTTGGAAGAACGTGCAGTAAACCAGAAAACACGGTATTAAATTGGGTATTGAATGAATTAGTGTATTAAAAAATACATAGATATTAAGCAACTAACCTAATGATAATGTTCCCATGCACCCGTAAGACCAAGACATTCGCCTGGACTGAATTTTCAGTACAAAGAAGCGAACTGTCGCTGTCCAGAACTCTCTAATAAAATTAAATGGGTCGGATGTTATCCAGCCGCTTTCAGGAATGGAATTATTTTTGACCCTACCTTGAGTTGGTCGAGATGATCCGCCCACCACTGCAACATCTCTCGCCGCCCTTCAAGATATTCGGCTCGGTGATATGCTTTCCTGACCTTGTTTTGCTCAACATGGGCAAGGCATCGCTCAATGACATCGGCATCAAAGCCCTTTTCGTTCAAGATTGTTGAGGCTAAGGCACGGAATCCATGAACACAAGCTTGGCCGTGGTATCCCAGCCGGTACATGGCATACAAGAGGGTGTTTTCGGAGAAGGGTTTGTTTCGGTTATTCCGGCCAGGAAACAAAAGTTCCTGTCCACCAGAAAACCCCTTGATTTGTTCAAGGATCGCCAATGCCTGGTTACTTAAAATGACAATGTGGGGAGCTTTCATCTTCATCCGCTCTCCCGGTATTTTCCATTCACGCTGGGCAAGGTCGAACTCTTCCCATCTCGCGCCTCGAACCTCTCCTGTTCTACAGAGGGTTAGAATTAAAAGTTCAAGGGCCAGCTTCGTTAATGGCTCTCCGTTATAATTTTTTAGACGGTTGAAAAACTCCGGGATTTCATGAGGGGCCAGCATAGCGCGGTGGGTGACAGCTCTTGACTTCAAAATACCACGCATATCGCTAGCCGGGCTAGAAACTAATCGGCCTGAATGGAGGCAATAGCGGAAGATGGCCGCTATCCACTGCAATACTTTTGAGGCAGTCTCTCCTGCACCACGGTCTTCTATGGCACGAATAACATTGACTAGGATCGGTATTGTAATTTCGTCGATTGGGGTCTTGCCTATTGTCGGAAGAACATCTTTTTCAAAAGAACGCCAGATCCTCTTGGCATGTGTTTCGGATATTCTTTCATCTTGGCGGTCGAGCCATTCCCTAGCTACAACGATAAACGATTCCGTTTTCGAGACAGCAATTTCTTTTAGTTGCTTTTTTTCGATAGCGGGATCTATTCCACCGGCGACTTGTTTTCGGGATACTTCTCTTTTCAGGCGGGCTTCTTTTAGGGATATCTCAGGATATGTCCCCAAGGCTATCCTTTTTTCGAGGCCATTGAAACGATATTTGAAGCGCCAGAGTTTGCCGCCGGTTGATTTCACCAGGAGCATGAGACCGCCTCCGTCGTATAAGGTATAGTCCTTGGCGGTAGGTTTGGCGTTTTTAACATTGGCCTCTGATAGCGGCGCAATCCGTTTAGGCATGGGGGTTGGCTCCGTTTTTGGGGATACGCAATTTTGGGGCTTGGGGATATGACCCCAAAAATATCCCCAAAAGTTCAGGATTCCAGCGTACCAAAACGGACGTTCTAGGACAATAAAAAAAGAAAAGGCCCAGAAAAACTGGGCCTTTTGGACTGCAACGAACTTTATCGAATATAAGGATGGTGCCGAAGGCGAGACTCGAACTCGCACGACCGTGGGCCGCTACCCCCTCAAGATAGTGTGTCTACCAATTCCACCACTTCGGCACGCAAGGATATGTATTTTCTGAAGACGCTTTATTTGGCCTTTGTTTCCTCCGGCTTGTCGGCAGGTGCCGGGATAACGGCTTCTTTTGGTTCAACTGTTTTTTCGACCTCGACGGACTGTTTTTTCTTCAATTCGTTCATTACCGATCCGGTACTGGTGCTGGAAGAAAAATACGCCAATGTTACCGACGTCAACATGAAAATAATCGCAGCGAAGGTCGTTATCTTATTCAAGAGCGGGAGCGGTCCTTCCGTCCCGAACAAGGTCTGACTGGAGCCACCGAAGGTCGCTCCGACATCCGCACCCTTACCATGCTGCAACAGCACGATAACGATCAGAAAAAGACAGACAATGACATGTATTACTATAAGTAGTGTAACCATTCAGGAGTGCGTCCTACCTGATTCATCGAAAATGTATAATTCGCCCGAATGACTCTGCGTCCAAGGCCGCACCGCCAACCAGAGCACCATCTATGTCCTGTTGAGCCATCAGGGCATCAACATTATCCTGCTTAACCGAGCCACCATACAATATTCTCAATTGCTCGGCAATGGTTTTTTCATACATGGTTTCAATAAGCTTCCGGATGAAGGCATGAACCTCCTGAGCCTGTTCCTTGCCGGCGGTTTTTCCGGTTCCGATAGCCCAGACCGGCTCATAGGCAATCACGACCTTGCCCATCCGGGCGGCATCGACACCTGCCAGTCCGTTGCGGACCTGTCCCTCGACAACCGCAAATGTCCTGTCTTCTTCACGCTCTTTCAGGGTTTCTCCAACGCAGAGGATGGTCAGAAGGTCGAATTTCAGTGCCCCGCAGACCCGTTTGTTGATCAAGGTGTCATCTTCATGAAAGATCTGGCGTCGTTCTGAATGACCGACAATGGCGGCGGAGCCGCCAGCATCCCTCACCATCGCAGGCGAGATCTCCCCGGTAAAGGCCCCTTTTTCTTCCCAGCAGACATTCTGAGAACCCACTATGACCGGACTGTCCCTGATGACATGCGACACCTCGCTCAGCACTGTGAAGGGTGGCGCAAGCAGGACATCACGATCGGGGACGTCGGCACAAAGTCTGGCAATATCGGCCGCCAGATGACAGGCATCCATGACCGTGGTGTGCATCTTCCAGTTTCCCGCAATCAACGCTCTTCTAGTCATTGTCAGTCTCCCGAATCAGTCCAGGGCGGCAACGCCCGGCAGGGTTTTCCCTTCCATCAACTCAAGGAAAGCCCCTCCCCCCGTCGACATATAGGAGATATTTTTTTCCTCTCCCGATTTCTTCACTGCTGCATTTGAATCGCCGCCCCCGATGATTGAAAGGGCGTGCGAGGAGGCAACCGCCCGGCACATCGCCATCGTGCCGCGGGCAAAGGCATCCATCTCGAAGGCGCCCATCGGGCCGTTCCAGACAATGGTGCGGGCATCGGCCAGGGCCTCCTGAAAGTAGATAACCGTTGCCGGCCCGATATCGAGCGCCATCCAGTTTTTGGGGATATCCCTGAAGGTGACGTTTTTTACCACCGCGTCCGGTGAAAAACTGTCGGCTGCGACAAAATCAACCGGCAGATACAGCCTGACGCCTTTCTTCTCCGCTGCTTTCAGAAATTTTTTCGCGGTCTCAAGGAGGTCTTCCTCGACCTTGGAGGCGCCGACATCGACCCCCATGCTCTTCAGAAAGGTGTTGGCCATGGCCCCGCCGATGATCATGCAATCAACCCGGTCCAGCATATTTTCCAGAGCCCCGAGTTTGGAGGACACCTTGGCTCCGCCGACAAGGGCCACCAGGGGGCGAATCGGCTCATCCATCGATTTATGAAAATATTCCATTTCCGTCTGCAGAAGAAAGCCGGCGGCCTTCTCCTGCACGCATTCGGTAATCCCGACAACGGATGCATGGGCCCTGTGTGAAGCGGCAAAGGCATCATTGACATAGACATCGGCCAGACGGGCAAGTTTTTCAGCAAATCCCCGCTCATTTTCCGTCTCTTCCTTATGAAAACGCAGATTCTCGAGGAGAACCACCTCACCTTTACGCATATCGGCGACGATGGCCTCCACCTCCTCGCCGATACAATCGGGGGCCAGGCGCACTTTACAATCAAGAAGCCCTTGCAGATGCGCGGCAACAGGAGCAAGGCTGAAGGCCTCAACCCTTTTTCCTTTTGGTCTGCCCATATGGGAACATAAAATCAGCTTCCCTTTATTTTTCAATATATACCTGATAGTCGGCAGGGCTGTGCGTATCCGGATATCATCGGTAATGTTGCCGTGTTCATCCATCGGCACATTGAAATCGACACGTACCAAAACCCGTTTGTCATGCAGGTTAAGATCCCGAAGAGTTTTCATAATGAAGATCTCCGCTGAAAGGCAGAATTGATTTTTTAAAGAAAGGATTTCCTCAAGAGTAACGCATCGTCTTGAGGGCTGCTGTAGTATTTTTTCCGGCAGCCGATTGACCCGTATCCGAGATTTTCATACAGACTGATCGCCTGGGTGTTTGCCGCTCGGACTTCCAGTAAGAGTGCGTCACAACCTTTTTCCCGGCAAAGCGCCTCAAACCGGAGAAGCAGGGCCGCGCCAAGCCCGCGCCGTCGCTGTGCTGGGCCAACCGCGATCTTCAGGAGTTCAGCCTCTGCTGCTGCAATCCCGCAGCACCAGCCGAGAACCGATCCGTCCTCATCGCCGACCGCAACCAGTTGCAGCCCCAGCGGTCGCTCCAGTTCTGCAGCTATGAGTGAAGCCGACCAGGGTGAGGGAGAGGCCTGCTCAATGGCGGCAATCTTTTCCACATCATCATGATGCATGGGCCGGATGCCCACGGTTTTATACCATCTTACCTGCAACCTGGACGGTCAGATCGCCAAGCATATTTGTGTAACTGCCCAGTTCATTGTCATACCAGCCATAGATAACTGCCTGGGTGACCGGAACCTCCAGGATAGGATTCACATCCGCTGCGAGTCTGCTCCCGGCCAGTGTCTTGTTCAGATTGACCTGTATGGAAGCTGTCCGGGTATGGGTCTCCGTGCCTTCGATCACTGTCGCCGCCTGGGGAACACCGATAATATCCGACGAGACATTCTGCTCTTCGCTATAGACCAGGTATTTGTTGTTATTGGCAAATTCCCGATAAATAGAGTTGAGGTAATCCCTCTTGATCGGCGTTTCATAATCATCCTGGAGATTCAGGACCAGAACGATGAGCGATCCTGTCGAGGTCGGGATGCGGACGGACTCAGCAATAAAACCAATGGATTTCATCTCCGGTATGACCAGAACAAGGGCCTTGGCTGCCCCGGTTGTCGTCAGGATGATGTTATTCAGGATTGATCGGTTCTTCCTCATATCGGCTGCCCCGGATCCGGGCAACCGGTCGAGGACCTGCTGGCTGCCGGTAGCGGCATGGACCGTCACCATCGAGGCACTAAGAAAATTTTCCGCACCGATGGTCTCCATCAGCGGCTTGATCATATAGGACAGACAGGTGGTTGTACAGGAGGCCGCAGAAATAAGAGAGTGTTTTGACGGATCATAATCTTCGTCATTGATACCCATTACCGTTGTGACGGCGTCCTTGGGCATCTCCAGCCCCTTGGATTTTATCTTGAAAGGTGCAGAGAGAACCACCTTTTCGGCACCGGCCTGGAGATGTCCGCGCAGAGCACCTTTTGCTGCATCGGTGTCCGTTGTCGGATCATTGAAGACACCGGTTGTATCGACAACCAGCTTGACGTCATTTTCCTGCCAGGGAATATCCTTCGGATTACGCGCTGTCCGTAAGATGGTGACCGGAACCCCGTTGATGCGCATGGTCCCCGTCTCATTATTCAGCTCCTCAATAACCCTTCCGCCCCTGTGTCCATGCAGATAGGTGCTCAGACGACCGTATGAAGAATCGCGTTCAATGGCTGCTGCCAGATGCTCAAGGTTTTTTCCGACTTCCCGGCCGATATTGGCGACGATTCCGGAAAAATGCTTCCTTGAAACATGGTGCCACATGGACAGCTTTCCAATCCGGCCCAGACCGTTGATACCTAATTTCATAGCAATACATCTCCTTTCTTTGTAGAATAGGGGCTCTATTTAATGCAAAATGTGCTTGTTTGCAGAAAAAAGCAACCATGACATTTGGATGTAACTAAGCAGGCTCAGGGAACGAGTAGATTTTATCACCGGTATCGGTATTATGCAAATTAATTATTTTAACGTTAGTCGTCGATTATCTTAAAAATCCACTTCGATTAAGCATGATTTTTTCAAGAGCCGCCGGCCCTTCAGAATTCTTCTAAAGCGCTAAATGTTTTCCGGCAGATGTCTGAATTCCGGCTCAATGTCCTCCTGCCCGGATTCTTGAGGTCATGTATATCTTTTCAGATTATGAATCAGAATAACGTATCACAACCAAAGGCAGTTGTTCTCCTGAGCGGAGGACTCGATTCGACAACGACTCTGGCCATTGCCAGGTCAGAAGGGTATGACTGCTTCTGTCTCAGCTTCCATTACGGACAGCGGCAATCTATTGAACTCGAGCGAGCCGCTCAGGTTGCCAAGGCCTTTTCGGTACGCAGGCATCTGGTGCTCCGGCTCGATCTTGACAAGATCGGCGGCTCGGCGCTGACGGACGATATCGAGGTTCCGAAAGGTCAGGATATCAATCATCCCGGCAAGGACATTCCCGTCACCTATGTCCCTGCCCGGAATACTATTCTCCTGGCACATGCCATTGCCTGGGCCGAGGTCCTCGGGGCCGCCGATATCTTCATCGGTGTGAATGCGGTTGACTATTCCGGTTATCCCGACTGTCGGCCCGAATTCCTGGAGGCCTTTGCCCGGATGGCAAATCTGGGAACACGAGCAGGGATTACGGGAGCGTCCGTTTTTGCCATCCGGGCACCCCTTCTCTATCTGAGCAAAGGGGAAATTATCCGCAAGGGGATTGCCTTGGGGGTGGATTACGGCATGACCCACAGCTGTTATGACCCGCAACAGGACAAGGCCTGCGGAAAATGCGATGCCTGTCTGCTGCGGCTGAAGGGGTTTGCCGATGCGGGAATCAAGGACCCCGTCAGCTATGTGTGAAGGACGCGGGAATGCTACAGTTCGTTATAGGTGGGTTTGCCGGCAAGAAGCGTCAGCACTGCTTTTCCCTGCAGCTGCCAACCGATAAATGGTGAGTTTTCGGATTTGGAGACGATCATCTCCCGGGAATAGATAAATTTTTTCTCCGGATCAATCACCGTGATGTCGGCAACATCGCCAACCGTAAGCGAACCTCCGGGAACGCCAAGGATACGGGCGGGAGCCAGCGACATCAATTCCACCATCCGGCTTTCGCTGATCAGTCCTTCTCTGACCAGTGCCAAGGTCAACGGCAATGAGGTTTCCAGACCGATAATACCATTGGCGGCATGATCGAACTCCACATTCTTCTGCAGGATCGAATGAGGGGCATGATCTGTTGCAATAACATCCAATGTTCCATCCTGAAGTGCCATCCTGATCTTCTGTCTGTCCGGTTCACAACGTAAGGGGGGATTCATTTTGGCATTGGTATCATACCCGTCTACCGCTGCATCGGTCAGGGTAAAATAATGCGGCGAGGTCTCGGCCGTGACATGCACCCCGCGGCGTTTGGCAGATCGAATAAGTTCCACCGAGTCTCCGGTGCTGACATGGGCGATATGCACCGAGACCCCGGTCAATTCCGCCAGGGCCAGCTCACGAAAGACGGCAATACTCTCCGCCGCGTTTGGAATTCCATTCAGTCCCAACCGGGTCGAGACAATGCTCTCATTCATACACCCATTGCGACTGAGCGAACTCTCCTCGGAATGGGAAATGATCAGCAGGTGATGGCTGGAGGCATATTCCATGGCCCGCCGCATAAGCTGACTGTCTGCAACCGGCCGGCCATCATCACTCAAGGCGACGACTCCCGCCCTTTTCATCTCGCCGTATTCAGCAAGTTCAACGCCCTTGCTTCCCTGGCTTATTGCCCCTACCGGATAGACCCGGGCCGAACTTTGGGCTGCCTTTTCGAGAATATAACCGGTAACGGTTGCGTTATCATTGACGGGGAAGGTATTCGGCATGCAGGCAACCGCAGTAAAACCTCCGGCCGCAGCAGCCTGCGTTCCGGATTCGATGGTTTCTTTATACTCTTCTCCCGGTTCCCGCAGGTGAACATGCATATCGATCAGCCCCGGAACCACCCATTTGCCTTTTACATCAAGGATGGTTGCATCTGCAGGGATGGCACTGCCGGACTGAACAATACGGCCGTCCTGTATCCAGACATCGGCCTGCCGGTCAAGAGAGTTCGCCGGATCAATCAACCGGCCATTCTGCAGAATGAGTAAGGTATTCATCTGAATTTGGAATTCACCCGTTGCTGTTCTTTTCGCCGCCTTTTTCGCCACCCGAGACCAGATAGAGCAAGGCCATGCGTACCGCCACGCCATTGGTCACCTGATCCATGATCACGGAACCCGGCCCATCGGCCACGTCCGGGCTCAGTTCTACTCCCCTGTTGATCGGGCCCGGATGCATAATCAACACATCTTTTTTTGCTCCTGCCAGGACCTTTCTGTTCACTCCGAAAAAGGTCGCATATTCACGAAGGGACGGGATAAGCGGATCATTCAACCGTTCATGCTGGATACGCAGGGCCATTACCACGTCCGCTCCATCGACTGCTTCGACAACGCTGTTGCATACCGACGCGCCAAGCTGATCTATCCCTACCGGCATGAAGGTGGCGGGACCTGCCAGTCGCACCGTAGCCCCAAGTTTCGTAAAACCGATGATATCGGAGCGCGCGACCCTGCTGTGGGCAATATCTCCCACCAGAGCAATGGTCAATCCGGCAATTCTCCCCTTGTGCTCCAGGACCGTCATCAAATCAAGCAACCCCTGGCTCGGATGTTCGTGGGTCCCGTCACCGGCATTGATGATCGACGCGTTGACATGATGGGAAAGGAGAAGGGGTGCACCTGAGCTTGCATGGCGGATAATGATGATATCCGGTTTCATCGCCTCAAGGTTTCTGGCGGTATCGATCAGAGTTTCGCCTTTTGTGGTGGAGCTTGTCGAGGCGGCAATGTTGAACGTATCGGCGCTCATCCGTTTGGCGGCAATCTCAAAGGACAGTCGTGTTCTGGTTGAAGGCTCAAAAAAAAAGTTGATGATTGTCTTTCCGCGCAAGGTCGGAACTTTTTTGATCGGTCTTTCCGATATCTCTTTAAAAGAGCGCGCGGTAGACAGGATATGGCCGATATCATCTACGGAGAGCTGTTCAATGCCGAAGATATGCCTGTGTCTGAATAAATAGTCTGTTTTTCGTTTCGCCACGCAGAAGACTCTTCAATCTCAGTGAATAATATTGCCGAAACGGCCCCAGCGGATTGTCGTGAACCGCTGTACAGAAAAAAGTGACGTATCGATATTCCACGACCAATAAATAATAGAGGCCTTTCCGAGAACATCCCGTTGGTCGACAAAGCCCCAGAAACGGCTGTCATAGCTGTTATCCCGGTTGTCACCCATGACGAATATCTTTCCTTCGGGGACCTTGACCGGTCCGAAGTTATCCCTTGGTCCGGCAGCGGCGGGCACTATGGAATCCGATGTGTACTGGGCATGGATTTCTTCAACTATCTTATCATTAACAAATACCTTCTTGTTTTTAATGACAACCATATCTCCGGAAACTCCGACAACCCTTTTAATATAGTCCACACTTCTGTCCTGTGGAAAACGAAAGACCACGACATCACCATGATTCGGTTTTCCGAAAGGGATGAGGATATTCCCGGTAAATGGGTTTTTTACACCATAAAGAAACTTATTGACCAGTAAATGATCTCCTATCTGGAGTGTGGGCAACATAGATCCGGATGGAATCTTAAATGCTTGAACAACAAATGTACGTATAAAAAGTGCCAACAGGACGGCAATCGTAATTGCCTCCAGATATTCTTTCCATACTGATTTTCTAGTCTCTTTGACGGTCAAGTGTGGCTCCTCACGCTTCTCTATGAAAGATCAATTTTTTATACCACTTTATAAAAGAACAGCACAAAACTACCGCAAACGGGACCTAATTACAAGGTTGATTCACACAAATTACATAAAATCGGGCAGTTCCTCGGTAAAAATTTTTGAACACCGCCGTATACAATATACAGAGTATGTCGGTTAGCTGATGGCTATATGTTGTAGAAAATGCCTCAGGATTCAAACTTTCCTCGTATTAACTCCTTGTTTAAAAAGAAAAAAAATGAATTTTTTTTTAGTGTTTTCTTGACAAATGATTTTTTTTATGGCCTAAATGAAATTCAGCACAAAGTATTCAGTATCTGTTTGATAGTATTTACTACTTTTTCTCTTTTTGTTTAAAAATACATCAGTATTTAACCGAACAATCATGAATCTGCCGTTTTTATCCAGAGAACAGTTGGTAGTCGGTGTCGATATTGGGTCACATGCCGTCAAGGTCTGTCAGCTCGAACGGACGGAAAAAGGGTATGCCGTTGTCAATCTGGGAAGTTCGGTTCTCCCTGAAGGTGCGGTTGACGATGGTACCCTGAATGATCCGGAAGCTGTCGGCCAGATAATCTCCGAACTTTTCAAGAATCTAAAAATAAAAAGCAAGAAGGTTGGATTCTCCATCTCAGGATATTCTGTCATTGTTAAAAAAGTCAACTTAAGCGTGATGGATGACGACAAGTTGGAAGAGCATATCATGGCAGAAGCTGAGCAATATATACCCTTTGACATTGAAGACGTTTATCTTGATTTCCAGGACCTCAAGACCAACACTGCCGAATCTGACAGAACTGATGTAATGCTTGTTGCTGCCAAAAAAGAGATCGTGGACGGTTATCTTGAGATGCTGGAAAGCTTGGATCTGCAACCAGTCCTTGTCGATGTCGATGGCTTCGCCCTTGAAAATACCTATGAGTACAATTATCCCAAAAACGAGAATGTCGCCTTAGTTGATATAGGCGCTTCCAAAATGAATATTAACATTCTTACCGGGGGTGTTTCCGTAGTTGCCCGTGATATAGTAGTTGGAAGCAGGCAACTGACGGACCAGATACAGAATGCCTTTGATCTGGGCTATGAAGAGGCAGAAGCGCTAAAACTCGGATTTACTCCGGCCGCAGAGAAACAGGCTCAGATAGAGGCGATATTCACTTCGACATGCACTCAGTGGGTATTGGAAATTAAAAAAGCTATTGATCTTTATCACTCAAACCATCCTGACGAACCTTTAACCAAACTTGTTCTGAGTGGTGGTGGCTCAAAAGTTGTCGGTCTGACGGATTTTCTGGCCAGTGAGACATCTCTGCCGGTTGTACTCTTCAACCCTTTTGAGAATATGGTCATTAATTCTAAAAAAATTGACACTGAATATCTGAAAAGCGTAGGGCCTGAAATGGCTATTGCTACAGGTATAGCAATCAGGCCATCAGTAATATAAATAGGGTTTTTAGCTCATTTAGGAATAATTATGCTCAGAATCAACCTGCTTCCTATCAGACAACTCAAAAAAAGAGCTAAAGCAAAAAATCAGATTGCAGTATTTTGTGTCGTTTTTTTGTGCTTTGTCGGGATACTGTGTTTTATCAGCCTAATCCAGATACATAAGATTAAATCCATTGAGTCAAGCATCACAGAGCTTACCAAAGAGCAACAGCGTCTCGCCCCGGAAATCGCTGCAGTTGACAAGCTTAAAAAAGACAAAGAAGAGCTTGAGAGAAAGATATCGATAATCCACCAATTAAAAGCGGAGTCTTCATTAACTGTTCATGTTCTTGATCAGGTAGCTAATGTTGTCGATAACAACCGTATGTGGCTCACCTCATTAAGCCAGCAAGGGAATTCCCTTTCATTAACAGGAATAGCCCTAGATAATCAGACTGTTGCTGACTTTATGGAAAAGTTGAAAAAGTCCTCTTTTATCCAGGGCGTTGATCTTACAAGTTCATCACTCAGGAAAATTTCGGACAGGAATCTTAAAGAATTTTCACTTACCTGCGCCGTAGCAGAGCCCAAACAAACGCAGGACCCAGCAATAACAAATGGCAAATAGGTTCGATTAAAACGCATACCTTTCAGAAGATAATTGTATGAAAAAAAGTAACACAGCCATCGCAACCTTCATAGACCTGAGATACCTGCCACTTGAACTGAAGTATAAAGTTGCAATAGCAGTCTTTCTCTTATTGCTGCCTGTCGTTTTGTTCTTTTTTGTATCGTATCAGCCTAATTATCAAAAAATTACTACCCTTTCAGATCAACAGGCCAAAATTGAGGAAAAGCTCAAGGAAATCAGGACAATCCTGCAAAATCGACCGAAGCTCCAACAGGAGTTTGATACGACACGGGCCGCTTTTGAGGATGCATCAAAATTATTACCCAAGGACAAAGAAATACCGAAATTACTGGCTGATATATCGGCGCTGGGGCGAACTGCAGGCCTTGATTTTCTTACATTCAAACCCCAGGCTGATGTCCCTAAAGATTTTTACGCTGAGATTCCTATCGATATCGATCTGATAGGGCCATATCATAATGTCGGTTTTTTCTTTGACCAGGTGAGTAAACTCGACAGAATTGTATCGGTCTTAAATGTTAAAATGGGCACACCTAAAAAAGAAGGCAATGAGACGCTGCTGAATTCCAACTGTAAACTGATAACCTACCGATTCACGAATGTTGAACTCCCAAAAAGCAACCCGAAAAACACCACGAAATAGAGCGGTATGTTATGAAACATTTTACTAAGCAATTTCTAACATTATCTTCAATTAGTATTGGTATTTTCATTACGATCAGTTCTTTAACGTACACAACGTCACACGCAGCCGTCCAGCCCCAGACTCCCCCGGATACTTCGATGGGAAAAGAAGCTCCCGGATCGCAATCGCTTTCGGAAAAAAGTAACACTTTCGAATACCGCATTGAGGGTCGTTCTGATCCTTTTATGCCCTTTCTCTCGGACAAGGCGGATGGGACTCTTAACCCTAATGATATTGTCGAGAACGACGAACAACTCACCGGAATGCAGCTCTTTGAGCCAGGGCAGTTGACTTTGGTTGCGCTTGTTAACTCCTCTGACCAGAAATTTGCGATGGTGGAAGACGTTTCTGGTAAGGGGTACATTATCAATGAGGGTACCAAAGTAGGGAGAAGAGGGGTTGTCCGATCAATAAATCCCAACAAAGTTCTCATCGAAGAGACTGCAATGACACGTGCAGGAAAAAAATTAACAAGTGACATTGTCATGGTCCTAAGAAAAGAGGAGAATAAAAAGTAATGTACAAGAGGCTTGTCACATATAATTTTGTCATCTTCTCCGCACTTTCTGTGCTCTTGTTTTTTCACTCAAAGTCTTTTTGCGCAGAACCATCCGCATCGAAGAGTGTTTCGTATACCATTCAGGATGTACGGGCCGATATTACCAAAGATTCGATGACAATCAGGATTTCCGGCAATACGGCACCTGCATATACGACGCATGAGCAGTTTGACCCCTTCCGTCTTATCATGGATATTGCTGAAGCCACCTTTGATAAAAAACTGAATGTCAACAAACTTATTCCGGAGAATCAATTCGCCACCCTTTCCACGACCATCCTTAAGGGTCAGTCACCGGAAATTACCCAGTTGGTTTTCCAGATCAAAGAAAACTATCAATATAAGGTCGAACGGGAGAACAACGATCTTGTCGTGCACGTCCTTCCCGGTGTTGCTTCTCCTGATGCAGCAATTGGAAAACGTTCAATAACTAATCAAAATTCAGGTCAATCTGCTTCAAGCAATCCAAAACCCGCTGCTTCAGACGCAACCCTGGATGAACTTATCGGTTCATCGGTTGCAGCCTTGGAAAAGAAACAAAAAAAGGCTTCTGCCTCAGGGCAGGCCCTTGATCGAGCTTCTAGTATTGAAGATCCATTCACAAATGCCGGATACAAAAAGCAACGTATCAGCGTCGATTTTTATAAGATTGATATTCATAATGTTTTTAGACTCTTTCGTCAGGTAAGCGACGCCAATATTGTTGTCGATGAAGGAGTCAAAGGGACTGTTACCATCGCTCTTAATAATGTCCCCTGGGACTTTGCTCTTGATATTATCTGTAATCTTACCGATCTGAAAAAAGAGGAACGTTTAAATACCATCGTTATCTACCCGAAAAAGAAAGATGTCGAATGGCCGGCATCGCCTATTGATAATCTCTCTATCAAGGCGGATAAGGACGTCATACAGCAGGAGGCGTTGATTGTACAACAGAGCGCAAGTCAGTCGAAAGAGATTACTCAGGCAAAAGAGTTAATCGTTAAGGCCCAAGCAAAAGAAAAGACTGAAGACTATTCAGAGGCTGCTGCCTTATACGAGCAGGCATTTTCCTTGTGGTCTGCAAATGAACGGATCTCAAGTAAACTGGCAGCTCTCTATCTCGTTAATCTTCATATGAATGCAAAGGCCGAATTTTATGCTCGAGCGAGTCTTAAAATTA
This sequence comes from uncultured delta proteobacterium, assembly GCA_903901335.1. Taxonomy (GTDB): domain Bacteria; phylum Desulfobacterota; class Desulfobulbia; order Desulfobulbales; family Desulfocapsaceae; genus CAIUQR01. The sequence continues at coordinate 58,722 of CAIUQR010000138.1, forward strand.
AGCCTGGTAATGACAATGCCGCCCTTTATGCCGCCATTGCCTCAGCCAATATGCAGCGTAATCCTGAAGCAGTAGAGTTTTTCAATCGAAGTGTCAGCGGGACACCTCCATTGAAAGAGGCTTTAATAAGCTATGCTGCCTTTAATGAAAATTTAGGCCACCCTGAAGCTGCCTTAAAGCTTCTGAATAAATTCAGTGCTCATTATGGCGAAACGCTGGACACAATGCTCGCCAAAGCAAGACTCTATGATAAACTGGGTGATTCTTCTAAGGCCATAGCTCAGTATCGTTCAATATTGTCTTCCGGCTTTCAGCTTCGCCCCGATCTTAAACAGTATATCGAAGGTCGCTTACAAGCCGGAAATTTTTAGGATATTCATCACTTATTGTAGTACTAAGGCAAGAGGTTACTCCGTATTGCATTGCCAATTACTTTACCCCAAGAGGTTTTTCATGAAGTCAATTCAACAGATTTTCCAATACAGCGGCCTTTTGCTGCTCCTGTTGGTCTTTTCATCATGTAGTTCTCAACCTCCACAAAAAGTTGAAGAGACTCCCCTCGGCACTCCGGGGTCTGCTTCTGTTCCTCCCCCCAAAGCACAATCTTTCGATTCCAAGACTCTGCCGGTAGAATACCAGAAACCATCGTATGTTGTGGGTGAAGTACAAACTAAAGAGGATAAAGATCTTGCGCGTTCAGACGTAATTATCAAGGTTGGCGCATCAATTCACTCAACCGTAGGGCCGCAACCATTGCGGGATATTTTAAAGCGCCTGGCTCTCTTGAAGGGAATGAATATCTCCTGGGCAAGCGATGTTGATCAAAATGCCCTTGTGGATGTTGATATCAATGCAAATGACGACTTTAACGAAGCCATTGACCATCTTCTGCTTCAGATCAATTACTTTCATGAAACAAAAGGAAACACTCTTATTGTCAAAAACAAGGAAACGCGACAGTTTCATATTGCGATGCCTTTCATTACTCAAACATATGCAACTGATACAGGTGGAGATGTGCTGGGGGGCTCTAAAGACACTAATACTTTCAAGGGGAAGATAAGTCTTGCTTCAACCGGAAGTCCTGTCGGCACCAGTGTATTTGATAGCAAAGGTGGCAAAGACGAAAAAAAGACGCAGTTTGACATCTGGGCGAACATTGAAGGAAATCTCAAAGTCATTCTTGATATACTTGAAGAATCTGAAACTTCCGTTAGCAATCAAGAGCGAGAATTTGGAGGTACGTCCCGATCAACAGGTGACGGTGGAAGGATAGGCGAAGGTGGTAAAGAAGGAACCGGTGGCTCGGGCATGGGAACCGGGAAAGTCAGCGCAGAATCAAGCGCTAAGAATGCAGGAGAAGCTAAAAAAGTAAAAACCAGTCGTCAGACCTCCAAAACAGGTGCATATTTTACCATTGATAAGCCTGTCGGAATCATTACGGTTACGGCCACACGAGACCTTCTTGACAAAGTTGATAACTATTTAACTTCGCTTAAGAAACTAATGTACCAACAGGTAAATATTGAAGCAAAAATTATTGAGGTGCAGCTCAACAACACCTCAAGTATGGGTATTGACTGGTCAAATGTTCTCGGCCATGCCAATATTCCTGGCACCAAACCACTAACAGGAACTGTAAATTTTGGAAATGGTGGGAATGTTTATCCTGGAAATGCGACGCCTAATACCCCAAATTCCCCAAACTCATTCATATCGACATTTACCTTGAATGGCGGAAGCATTAATCTGCTGTTGAGTGCATTGAAGGATGTTGGTGACACTAAAGTCCTTTCAAATCCGAAACTCAGTGTAATGAATGGCCAGCCGTCCTTTATTACGGTAGGTCGAAACTCAACCTATATCAGCAAGGTAACATCTACTGCAACCACCGGGTCCATCAACAACACGGTTACATTTACTGTTGATACATCCAGTATTCTTGCAGGTGTCGGTCTCGCGCTTACTGCAAACATTATGGATAATAACGATGTTATCATGAATCTTGTTCCAGTGGTATCAAGACTCAAGGATGGTGTGGTTGGGACTTTACAAATCGGTTCCGCAGATAATGGTGCCCTGATCGGTCTACCTATTGTGGACGTCCGAGAAATGAGCACAACCGTTCGCGTTAAAAACGGTGAGATGCTTGTTATTGGAGGCCTTATTGATAATACAGATCAGAATGATAACAAGTCTATCCCTGTCCTTGGTGATATACCACTTATCAAATATCTTTTTGCAAATGATTCAAAAACGCTTAACAAAACAGAGCTGATTATCTTGCTTAAACCGACAATCATGTAAATTAAAACCCTATGATCGTGTTTAAAGTCATCCTCTGAATCTTGTTCGTTCCTAGGCCGGTCTAATACGAAACGAGACTGAATATGGCATATGTAAGCCGGCCTCTGAAAAAGTCTGACTTTTCGTAAGTTAATTAACTATATTATTTAGCAGGGAGATAATTATGAAGAGGCTGCAATTTCTGATACTTGGCATTCTGGCATTCACACTGGCAGGTTGTGGTCATACTGTTATTCAGACGCTGAATGTTCCGGAAGGCCCCGTATACAACGGGGTTGGTAAAGGAAGAACCATGGTTATACTTCCCTTTGCCGATTACACCTTTGCTGACAGTCATGCTTCAGCCCATCATCGTTACCTGAAGGTCACCGAGAGTTTGACGGATCGACTGACCGCAAACGGATTTACACTTCCTATCCAGGAAGATGTTTTTCAATATATGACTGAGCAGAACTTTATCAGCCTTGCCCCATATGATACAGGGGGCGCTAATTCATTGAAACATGAACTCTCCGGTGAATGGGACGATATGACCAAGCAAGAAATCCGCAAAAATATCCAGGCAATACAGAATTCAGACAATAACAGCGTTTCTTCAAGCCCCGGCACCCATGGATTGACGCCGAGTTCAATCATGAAAATAGGTAACAATTTCAATGCGGACTATATCATGCGTGGCCGTATACTTGAGTATAAAACCAGGCAGGAAGTCTCTTGGGCACCATGGAAGAAGGGAGTCATTCCAGTTATTGCAGGCGGGAGTTCACAGGCCCTTTTCGGCTTCATCCACCCAGATCAATATGATACACTTGATTCCAAGGTTGAGGGAGGATTTCCAGGTAATATTTTCCACAATGCTGGAAAAATTGATCAAGGCGTCGTCCAACTACGTGTCTGGGTTCAGGAAGCCGTGACGGGAAATGTTGTCTGGACTAATAGAGTACAAATTCAGATTTCGCCTGAATCGGTCTTTGCCGATAGTCAGCATGATATTCTTTTCGACCAGGCAATTGAAAAAGGCGTCAGTACCCTTATCGATAATTTTGTCACATATGGATTGTAATTTTACGCTCTGCAATCTGTACCAATAAAAAAAGGCCTTGCTCATCGCGATGAGTAAGGCCTTTTTTTATCAATGAACTCTTTGTTCTAATTGGTACCTTCTTTCTGTTTTTTTGCGTTCTGAAAAATACCCATAAAATTAATCGGCTCCATCAGGAACGGGATAAAGCCTCCATCCACCGATACCTGACTGACGATCTGTCTGGTAAAAGGGAAGAGCAAAGTGGGACAATCCACCGCAAGGACCATGCTCATATGTTCCTCTGGAATGTTCTTCAATAAAAAGACTGCTGCATGTTCTATCTCCATAATAAACATGACTTTTTCTGTCTCACCCTTGGCAATGATCTTCGCAGTGATCCCAAGTGATACTTCCCAGTGATCATCGCTCACCTTCTTGTTGTTCATCTGGAGATTGACCTCAACTTTCGGTTCTGACTTCTGGGGAAGAAGAAAAATGTCAGGGGCATTCGGATTTTCAAAAGAGAGGTCCTTGATGTACATCTTCTGCATCCTGAATTCCGGGGTGGTGGACCCACTCATTTCGTCGGGCTTACTCGTTTCTACCATTTTATAACCTCATTTGATTTCAATAAATTTCTGATCTTTAGCCATTTTTGATGCATTTTTACAATACGACAGCACGGTAATCGATAGAACTGGAAAGTATTTAACAGTAATTAGATTCAGGACGCAAGCGTTTCAAACATATTCATCTTTTTCTATCAACATCAAGTACCTGCTTTAAAAAACGACCTGTATAGGAGGATGGCTTGCCCGTTATCTGCTCAGGCGTTCCATTGGCTACTATCATTCCGCCTTCTTCTCCGCCTTCCGGACCTATATCGATAATCCAATCGGCAGTTTTTATGACATCAAGATTATGTTCTATCACGATTACGCTATTGCCGGTATCTACTAATCTATTCAGGACATGCAAAAGATGCTGGATATCTGCCGGATGCAGTCCGGTTGTTGGTTCGTCAAGAATATAGAGTGTTTTGCCATTGCTCCGCACGGAGAGTTCCTTTGCCAATTTGACCCGTTGCGCCTCTCCACCGGAAAGGGTTACTGATGATTGTCCAAGCGTAATATAGCCGAGCCCGACGTCAAAAAGTGTCTGCAGACGATTTTTGACAGGGGAAATATGGGTGAAAAACCCTAATGCCTCCTCAACAGTCATGGATAACACCTCATGGATGTTTTTCCCACGGTAGCGTACATCAAGGGTTTCCTGGTTGTATCTCTTCCCTTGGCATGTATCACAGCCGACGTAAATATCAGGTAAAAAATGCATTGCTATCTTTAGAAGCCCATCGCCTTCACAGGCCTCGCATCTTCCACCCTTTATATTGAAACTAAATCTGCCGGCCTTATACCCTCGCGTTCTTGATTCCGGCAGCCTGGCAAATAATTCACGGATAGGAGTGAAGAGCCCGGTGTAGGTGGCAGGGTTTGACCTGGGAGTCCTGCCGATCGGACTTTGATCGATATCCACGATCTTATCTAACGACTTAAGCCCTGAAATGGTTGCTCCCTTCAGCACAAAACTTGGCGATCTGCTCCGTAATCCTTCTTTGACCAACGGGAAAAGTGTTTCGATAACAAGGGAGCTTTTTCCTGAACCGGACACCCCGGTAACAGCAGTCATAACTCCCAGATGAAATGAGACATCAATGTTTTTTAAATTATTGACCGAGGCATTCCTGATGATCAGGTTGAACTCAGATCCCTTCCGGATTTTTCTTCTCGTCTCCGGCACCCGAATCGTTTTTCGACCTGAGAGATATGCCCCGGTAAGAGAAGTGTCACTTGTAAGCAGACCTGATACGGTCCCGTTATAAACTACCTCCCCACCATGCACACCGGCCCCTGGGCCCATATCGAGAACGTGGTCGGAAGCGAGGATCGTATCGGTATCATGTTCGACTACGATTACACTGTTACCGAGATCCCGCAGCTCAAGAAGCGTATTTATCAATTTCTGATTATCGCGTTGATGGAGCCCGATACTTGGCTCATCGAGGATATATAATACACCGGCAAGCCTCGACCCGATCTGGGATGCCAATCGAATGCGTTGCGCCTCTCCACCCGAGAGTGTACCGGCCCGCCGTTCCAGAGACAGATATCCAAGGCCAACATCCGCAAGAAAGGAAAGTCGATCGACAATCTCCTTCAGGATTGGCTCTCCAATCCTGCGCTCCCTTCCTGAAAAAGGCAGAAGAGGCAGGGCCTCAAGTAACTTTTCTATGGAAAGACAGGTCAGACCATAGATGGACCATTCTCCAATCCGTACTGCCAAAGCCTCGTCTTTAAGTCTGGCGCCTTTACATGCAGAACAGACCTGCTCAGCCATATATTTTCCCAACTCATCCCTGATCATCCCGGACTGGGTCTCATGAAACCGGCGATCGAGTTGCGGAATAACTCCTTCATATGTCCTCTCCGAGGTCATAACCCTTCGGCCTTTCTGATACAAGAAATGAATCTCCTCATTTCCTGAACCATATACGATCACCTTCTGATGTTTTGAGGAGAGATCCTTAAACGGTGTCTGCAATGAAAATTTATAGTGATCAGCAACAGCTGCCAGCATCTGACCAGTATAGGTTGATTCGTTCCGCCAGCCCCATGGAGCAATCGCTCCGTCAAGGATGCTTTTTGTATCATCGGGAACGACAAGGGTAGGATCAAAGAATTGGTTGACCCCAAGTCCACCACATTCGGCACAGGCTCCCTGCGGATTATTAAAGGAAAAGAGCTGGGTAGAGAGGACCGGCATGGATATACCGCACTGATGGCAGGCTGCCAATTCACTATACAACAGCTCCTCTCCGTTATCAGGAAATACGGCAAGAAGGAATCCTTCCGTCAGCTTGACAGCGGTACTGACCGAGTCCGACAGACGTCTGCGGCTCGATGGCTTCAAAACAATTCGATCAACGACAACCTCAAGGGTATGCCGCTTGTTCTTTTCCAGCCCTTCGACCTCATCGGCATCCATGATAACCCCATCGACCCGGATACGGATAAACCCCTCTTTTTTAATCCGCGCCAGGATCTGCTCATGCCGTCCCTTCCTGTCCTTGACCAGAGGTGCCAGAAGAACAACCTTTGTTCCTTCGGGCCTGGCAAGCAGACCGTTCACCATGTCTTCAATGGATTGTGAACGTATCTCCTGTCCACACGTCGGACAGTAAGGATGGCCGCATCTGGCGAATAATAAACGTAAATGGTCGTAGATCTCGGTCACCGTTCCAACGGTCGAACGAGGATTTTTGCTCGTTGTTTTCTGTTCAATGGAAACAGCAGGGGAAAGCCCCTCCAGGGAATCGACATCGGGCTTATCCATCTGGCCCAGGAACTGTCTGGCATAGGTGGAAAGTGACTCCACATATCGCCGTTGCCCTTCAGCATACAGTGTATCAAAGGCAAGGGTCGATTTGCCGGACCCCGACAGACCCGTGAAGACGACCAGACTGTTGCGGGGCAGGTCCACGTCGATATTCTTCAGATTATGCATCCTGGCCCCACGGATGCTGAGAATTTTTGGTTCCATCCCTTGTAAACTCGCTATAACAACAGTAAAACGTTCACTTTTTAAACAAGTCGTTATGGTCAATTTTTATACAACGATCCATGATGACTGTAAGGCCAGCCTCTTCGGCCCGTGCCGCCGCCTGATGATTCACTACCCCCAGCTGCATCCATATGATCTTGGCACCGATCGTAATTGCCTCTTCGACTATCGGTAAAACGTCTTCGGATCTTCTGAAAATATTGACAATGTCAACCTGTGCGTTGATTTCGGTAAGGCTGGGGTAGCATGTTTTTCCGAGAATTTCGGTATGGCCCGGGTTCACCGGTATAATCGTATATCCGGCATCGATAAGATATCGTCCTACCAGATTACTTGGCCTGTTTTCTTTCGGAGAGAGACCAACCACTGCAATTGAGACTGATTTTTCCAGTATTTTCTTGATTTCATGCATGGTGTTTATGTTGACAATTTCCTGCATAACAGCCTCATAGTATCATAAACCAACCATATTCATATACAGGAAGGAAGAGAAAAAGATTTACCCTGGGCTTGCGCTATGGTAGCTTAACGGAATATAATGATGGTCCGATGCATAATTGTCAAGCCGACATAATCAAACTCCTCCGCTATCCGAGGATATTCCAACTATCCTGAGAAATCCATCACGAGCAGGAAAGCACGCAACAACTGTTTGCTCGAACAACAAGGAAATCCAATGAATTTTCAAGATATAATTTTTGAGTTGAGCACATACTGGGCCAATCAAGGCTGTGTCATTCAACAACCCTACGACATGGAAGTGGGGGCTGGTACCTTTCATCCCGCCACCCTGCTCCGCTCTCTCGGCCCTGAACCCTGGCGAGCCGCCTATCCGCAACCGTCAAGACGTCCGACCGATGGCCGGTATGGTGATAATCCCAACCGTCTCCAGCACTACTACCAATATCAGGTGGTCCTCAAACCGTCACCTCTCGATGTACAGGAACTTTATCTCGAAAGCCTGAAACGTTTCGGACTCAACCTCCTGGAGCATGACATCCGGTTTGTCGAAGACGATTGGGAATCTCCAACCCTTGGTGCCTCCGGTCTGGGCTGGGAGGTGTGGCTTGACGGCATGGAAATTACCCAGTTCACCTACTTCCAGCAGGCAGGTTCCATTGATCTCCAGCCGACCACCGTCGAGATTACGTATGGTCTCGAACGTATCGCCATGTATTTACAAGGTGTGGAAAGTGTCTACGACATAGCCTGGAACAATCAGGTCAGTTATGGAGAGATCTTCCACCAGGCTGAGGTCGAGTTTTCGACCTTCAATTTCGAGGAGGCCAATGTCGAAAAGCTCGTCCCCTTTTTTGAAATCTATGAGCAGGAGGCCTTGAAACTTGTCGATAAAAACCTGCTCCTGCCTGCCTATGACTACTGCCTGAAATGTTCCCATACCTTCAATCTCCTCGACGCCCGTAAGGCAATCAGTGTTGCCGAACGAACCCGTTATATTGGACGAATACGAAACATTGCCAGAAAAGTAGCTGAATGCTACGTCATCCAAAGAGAACAAATGGGCTATCCTCTTTTAAAAGAACGAGGTAGTGTCTGACATCAACGGAGGAAATACGTGGCGGAAGTGCATGGGAATCGAACCCACCCAAGAGGCTATTAACCCCTCACACCGGATTTGAAGTCCGGGAGGGCCACCAGTGCCCTATCCACTTCCGAAAAAATGATGCATCAAAAACAGGCGCGTATACTAATAGGTGTTGACCATGAAAACAACTCTTTATTATAATACACAGTTCGATTATTGAAAATGGGTCTGCCCTGTCGATAATATTCAACCACTCCGAACTCTTTAAAATATAATTAAAATATGCAGTGTGAAAGATTAATAAAACTAGTAAAAACGTGGTATTTGAATGTCCGGGACGAAACCATGGCGCCTGCCCGCATGATTTCATTTATCGAGCAGCATGCTGCCAATTGCGTTGTCTGTCAAAAAGATCCGGATATTCACGACGAGGTCGCCAAGATAACCGAGATCGTCCTGCCGGAATCGAAGATACCAAAGGCCATTCGCTCCTCACAACTCGACGAAGACGATATTGATGATCTCGAGGATGTGGGTATCCTTGACGATGAGGAGGAGGATGTGGGGGAGGAGGAGGACGAGGACCTTGATGAAGACCTCAGCGATGATGATCTCGATGACGAGAGCGACCTGCTGGATCCGGAGGATCTATAAAATAGCGGTCCTGCTCTTGCCCCTGTAATCTTCCGGTCAATGTGCTCAGTGTGTCAGAATTATTACAGTTCAGACCTCCTTCAATGCAAACCTGAATTTCATTTCAATACATAACATGCTGTTATTTCATGTCTTCTTCCATCTATTCAACCTGGTCTCAATAAATTCAATGATCATCTGATGTTCTTCGGCTCCCTTTCCTTTGACACGTATTGGTTCACCAAAGGCAAAATGGACATCTTTCGGCACATCGATTTTCCCAAAATCTTTTAAAAAATTCCCATTTCTCCAGGCCCTTGTGTCCAAGGCAAGCGGGATAATCGGGGCCTCGGCCTTTCTTGCGAGTTTTACACCTATTGAACTCATCTGTTCCGGGTCAAAGGAAACGGATCTCGTGGTCTGAGGAAAAACGACAACTGAAAGCCCTTCCCGGAGTCGTTTCTCCCCTTCTTCCATCACCGTTTTCAGATCCTGTCTGGGGTTGATACGTGTTACGGCAATCGGGTTGCGTGAACGCATGATGTGTTTGAAGATGGGATACGCAAGCAGGCTTTCCTTGACAATAAAGGTTATATTTTTGGCCGGGTTAATAATCGCAGGCAGAACAACGGTTTCCATGATGCTCATATGATTACCGATTATCACGCAGGGGCCATCCAGCTTCTGCAGATGATCAATTCCGGTCACATGAAAGCATATGCCGATTTTTTCCAGTTGCTTGAGCACATTGAAACTACTCAGGTACCATTCTGAATCGTCATAGAGTCCACGTTTGGCCTTCCTGCTCGCCTTGCACACAATTTCTATGAACCTGCAATAAAAATTAACAGATGGTGCAAATCCGGCAATCAACGAAATTTTTTCAGGCGCAGTCACATAGTTCGCATTGGTATAATTGAGCTGTTTCATGGATCTTTCTCTTGGGCATTGATTTGATAAGAACCTGCTTCGGAGTTGCAAAATATACCCAATACGAGGAATTGTAAAGTAATGACTTTAACTTTCTTGCATAGTGTATTTGTCTGTAATTATATTTATTTATCGAATGAGTAGTTGTTCTAAGGTGGTTATGGAAATTCAGGGGCCGGGATTCAGAATCCAGAAGAGTTAATTTGTTTTAGATTTTCTCCTGAATTTTGACGACTGAAGATAATTTTCCGATAATGGCATATCGTCCGGGATCTTTTTACCCGTCAGCATGCCATTATGGGATGTATTCGGATATTGAAAGATGGTATAAATAAAAAAGGCAGATATTGTTCCCTAACCTGAATGTACAGATGAACTATGATTCCAGTATACCCGGCTGTAACTGACGTCACACTCGCACTCCGTCCCCTTTTGCATCCAAAATTTCAATCGCTTCCGGATGGCATCTCGGAATTCACCTTCGCCAACATCTATCTCTTTCGTAACACGCATAAGTATCTAGTTTCGCTACTTAATGATAATCTGATCGTGATTCTCGGGAAGGACGGCAACACGCCTTTTTTCATGCTTCCCTTCGGGATACCTGATAGAGCCACGCTGGATCTGTTGTTTCGAGATCATGGTGGGATGAAATGCGTGTCCTCGGGCCAGAAGACGATCTTTGAAAATCTCGGTTACACCGTGGTCGAGGACAGGGATAACTTCGATTATCTTTACCTCAGGCAGGATCTCTCAGAGCTTGGCGGCAGGAAATTTCACAAGAAGAGAAATCTGGTCAAGGCCTTTGTCGAGAACCATGACTACGAGGCCAAGCCCTTGCTTGACGAATATCTGGGAGATGCCCTGCAGATCCTGGAAGACTGGAAACAGGCGCATGATTCTCCGGGGGATTATTCCGCTGCCCGTGAGGCCCTGGAAAAATCATGGGATTTACAGCTCTGCGGAGGGATCTACTATGTCGAGAGGCGCCCCGTGGCCTATACTCTTGGGGAAGAGCTGGCCAGGGGGACCAGTTTCGTCATCCATTTTGAAAAGGCCGTTCCGGGATATAAGGGGTTGTTTCAGTTTATCAACCAGACCTTTGCCTCTATTCTGCCCGAGATATATGCGACAATCAACCGGGAGCAGGACTTGGGGGATGATGGTCTCCGGCGGGCGAAACATAGTTATAAGCCATCGGGATTTGTGGAAAAATACAGGATTTCCCCCTCGCTTGCAAGGGGCGGCACTGTTCCCTGAAAGAAAGTATTTGAATTCTGTCCTATAAATAGAGTAGGCTTTAACCAGGCACTTCATCATGCAGCAGACTGGCAGCTCTTCTGGAGGGAAAAATGAATTCGAAAACACTGTGGAACCCAAAATTGAAGGTCGGTTCCGATATTATTGATAATCAGCATAAGGTGCTGTTTGATCTAATTAAAGATCTGAACAATGCAATCAGAGCGGGAGCGAGCATGAGGATTTTAGACTCCCTGCTGAGTGTTCTACTTAATTACGCCTTTCAGCACTTCGAAATTGAGGAAGAATATTTTAAAAACCATGTCGATTTCACTAGGCATTGTCTGGAACATTATGAACTGCTAAAAAAGCTGAACTCATTTATTGTCGATTTCAGGAATAACAGGCATGGAGAAGACAAAACACCTTCATCCTTTCTTGAAGAGTGGTTGATCGGGCATATAGAGAAGTACGACAGGCCGTTTCTTGCTCATGATGCCGTCAGTCTCCATTTAATGAAAGAGTCGGATCGGATTGATGAATTTGAACCTGAAGCAACGGACAGACGTCATCACAAACGGATACACCATCATGATGTGATCGATGGCGACATCAGCGTTTCCTGCTATAATGCCAGTCGTCTGAAAAGCGGGGAGGCAATTGTTGTCGATATGAGTCTTGGCGGACTGATGTTGAGTTCCCTCGACCATCACCAGATCGATGATCTGCTGGTTGTCAGCTGCAGCATCGGCGCCAACTTCAAGATGAAGGAGAAGGTGCAGGTGAAAACGGTAAACGACAACATGTATGGTGTTGAATTTGTTTCTCCTTCTCCCGAGACCATTGATTTTTTCACCAAGCTGTACGGAGCTGTTCATTTAAGTCACGCCAAGCTGAGTTAAGCCATTGAAAAGGGGGCTCCGTCGTTCAGAGTTCACCCTTTTCCTTCCGGTCTGCTATTACTATCCTGATTCCTCCCCTCGGTATTCTCCGAGGCTTTTTCAATTGAATTGTTTAAGCAGTATGTCGACAGATGCCTTGGACTTCCACGTCTCTTGGTTTGTCCATTTAGATTCAAAATGTTCTAATATGTTTCATGAGCGTTTCTTCGTTTGGAACAATGTCTTGGCGGTATTTCTGGGGTTGCTATGACTGCGGTCTGCAATTGTTCTCACGGTGCCGTTGTCGGAAGTGATGGGTGCAGAGCGCTTCTGAATAATCGAAACAGATACGTGAATATTCGAATGGATATTGCAAATGTTTTTTGATTATAAATAGTTGCAATAGAGCCGATAGCGCCCCGTATTGCCCGTCTTTTTTACCACTTTTCGCATTAATGAATCTGCTGCGGATATACGTCCCGAAATATTCCGATATGTTTTTAAATGGTTCAATATGGTTAATTTTTCAAAATCAGGCAAACTGGTTCGGGAGTTGCAACATACCCTGCCAGAGGCCTAAAGGCCGGGACAATCTTGGGGCGTGTCTGGTGTCTAAGCAGGAGCCGAATCTTCGCAGCCGTTCCGCTTCTAGAAAAGACACAGGAGGTTTTTGCAAAAAACACGGATTGTCAGTTGGGAGGAAGAATTATGTTATGTCGGTTTCATTGCCCGAGCACGAGAAACTTCATAATGGATAACGATGAATAAAAAAGCCAGATATTATGTTCGGCTCCAGCAAATCCTGACATCCGCGTTCTTTATCCTGATCATCGTCCCGACATTGATCATTACCGGGGTGACCGCCTCCAGTTCCAGAAACGAGGCCATCGAGAAGATCAAAATTTCTGAGACATTGATGATCGAACACAGGAAAGATGTGATTAATCGATATTTGAGACGCCAGGAGGAACTGCTTGCGGTATTGGTGGGTTTATATCCTCTGGACTATCTGGGAAATCAAAAGAATCTGGATACTGTATTCACTGCTGTGAGTAAGAATGCTGACATTGTGGATCTGCATGTCATCAATGCGTCGGGTGAACAGTTTGCCTATGTCGGACCTTACAGGAACAGCCTCGCCGGCAAGAACTATAAGGATGCCCCTTGGTTCCAAGAGGTCCTGATCAGTGGCAGGCACATAAGCGATGTCTTTAAAGGGTACAGGGATATCCCGCATTTCGTGGTGGCTGTGACTGACCCGTTAAAAGAGTATGTGTTACGAGCGACGATCAATTCGGAGATCTTCAACAGTCTCCTGCATAATGCCCAGATCGGTCCCAGTGGAGATGCCTTTATCCTGAACCCTGCCGCAGAGTTCCAGACTCCCAGTCTGCAGGGGGTAAACAAGCTTCGGCCTTCGGAAAAAACACTTCTCGAACATCATGAAGGCACTTCGCTTGTCATGATCGATTCGTTCCTTTATGCAACAACCTGGATGAAAGATGGGCAATGGCTTCTGGTCATAAAATCCAGGATAGAGGATTCCCTGGGCAGCTATTATGAGAACCGGAATCGTAACCTGGTCATCATAGCGGTAACCTCGCTTGTGGCGCTGGTCGCAGCTGTTTTAATCAGTCATTTCATGGTTGTTATAATGGAAAAAGGTGATAGGGAAAGGGCAAATCTCAACCAGCAGATGGTGCAGATGGAGAAGATGGCCACTGTCGGTCGCCTGGCTGCAGGCATTGCCCATGAGATCAACAACCCGCTCCAACTGATTACCTCTCAGGCTGGTTGGATCCAGGAGTTGCTGGAAGAGGAAGAGCCGGAACAGTCGAAGAATCGGAATGAGTATCTGGATGCTGTGAAAAAAATCAAGCATCATGTCCACCGGGCCGGGACCGTCACGCATCGTCTTCTCGGTTTTTCAAAGAAGATGAGCAGTAAAAACACTATGGTCAATGTGAACGAGGTTATCGAAGAAACGATGTCGTTTGTCGAGAATGAGGCCAGAAACAACAGCATCGAGATTCAGAGTAAGCTGGACCCCTCTCTCCCGTTGATCCTGACAGACAGTTCGCAGCTTCAGCAGGTGATTCTGAATATCCTGAACAATGCGATTGATGCGATGATCCAGAACGGGATTATCGAGGTTGTCACCAGAGCCGATAAGAAAAACCTTTATATGCAATTCTCTGATAGCGGGCCAGGAATCACCGAGGAAGTAATGAAACACATTTTCGATCCGTTCTTCACCACCAAGGCACCCGGAAAAGGGACCGGACTCGGGTTGTCAATCTGTTACGATATTATGCGGAAGTTGGGGGGACAGATCGAGGTCGGGAACCGGAAGGAGGGCGGTGCCGTTTTTGTCCTGACCTTGCCGGTTACCGGTACTGCTTAAAAGTTACGAAATGATAATCGATAACATGTAGATAAAATAAGAGGAGAAATAATTATGGCACTTTTTGAGGTTCTCATCGTTGACGATGAGCAGGAATTTCGGGAAATGACCATCAAACGCTTGAATAAAAGGGATCTTCAGTGTTACGGCGCAGAGAGCGGCGAAGAGGCCTTGGAGTTGATTCAAATGAAAGAAATTGATGTGGTGCTGCTCGATGTGAAGATGCCGGGCATGGATGGGATAATGACTCTCCGAGAAATCAAGCGGGTGAAACCGATGATCGAAGTGGTCATGCTTACCGGGCATGCGTCGGTGGAATCCGGAATCGACGGCATGAAACTGGGCGCTTTTGATTATTTGATGAAACCTATCGAGCTTGAACCCCTGGTTGTGAAATTGAAGGAAGCCTATAAGCAAAAGAAGGCCCATCAGGAAAAAATTGAGATGGCCCAGATTAATAAACATATGTCTATGCCGGGGTGATCTCGGAAAGGCAAGCAGCGTATATGTTTGTTTTGTTGATATTAAAGATTAATTTTATCAGAAAAGGAAAACGCTATGAGCTATTGTAAAGATTTTTACCAGATGATGGTGAAAGGATCAGAGGCCCATGCCCGCTGGGAGTTGGAGATGTCAACCAACATCCTGGGAAGTCCCAAGAAGAGAGCGATCCTCTTCCTCCTCCTCCTCCCGATCATTATTGGCGGTGTCGCTATCGCTGCGGGAGATGGGCCGGGGCTTCCCAATGTACTCGGTGGCAAAAATGCCTATATGCCATCGCACTACACCAACCTCATCTTTGTCGCCTCGATCTTTGTCGGGCTCTGTGCCGGTCTCATCACCGGCTGCATCGGCGCCGGCGGCGGATTCATTATCGCCCCGGCCCTGATGAGCGCCGGTGTCAAGGGTATCCTGGCGGTCGGTACCGACCTCTTCCATATCTTCGCCAAGGCGATCATGGGCAGCGTCCTGCATCGGAAACTGGGCAACATCTCCGTCTCCCTGGCGGTGACCTTCCTGGTCGGTTCGCTTGTCGGTGCGACGCTTGGCGGCATGCTCAACAGGTATCTCTACGATCTCAACCCGGTCCTGAGCGACCTGTTCATCACCACGGTTTATGTTTTTATCCTTGGCTTTCTCTCCTTCTATGCCCTGATGGATTATTTCAAGGCGAGAAAGGGCGATACGGCGCATTCCGAGCCTGGTGCGAGTGCAGGTGAAGCAATTCCACCCTTAGGGAAAAAGGTGCAATCCGTACATATTCCGCCGATGCTGACCTTCGATGAGGGTGTGACCCCCGGTGGCCGCAAGATCTCCGCGATCTTCCTGGTTCTGAGCGGCTTCATCGTTGGTATGGCTGCCTCCATCATGGGTGTCGGCGGTGGCTTCCTGACCTTCCCGATCTTTGTCTATGGTCTCGGTGTCTCCTCGATGACCACAGTTGGTACTGATATCTTTCAGATCGTCTTTACCGCCGGCTACAGCGCGCTTAGCCAGTACGCCCTCTACGGTTTCGTCTTCTACACCCTGGCGATGGGCATGCTGATTGGTTCCTTGATTGGCGTGCAGGTCGGCTCGTTGGTGACCAAAGTTGTCCCGGGCATTAAGATTCGCCTCTTTTTTGCCCTGGCGGTAACGGCAGGCTTCATCAACCGTTTGTTTGCCCTGCCTGAAAAACTGGAGAGTCTGGGGTATATTAAAATCTCCAAAGAGATGGGTGGAACGCTGGGTACCGTTGGTAACAGCCTGTTCTTTCTCATCATCGGAATCTTCGCCATCTTTGTATTCTATTCATTTTTCAGCAATATTTCTAAATTGAAAACGGAGGGCAATTGATATGAGTATGCAATCTAAATTAAAAGGCCGGGGCATTTTTATGCTGATCGCATTTTTTATACTCCTGGTGGTCATCTTCACGCCGGTTTTCCCAGGAAAAGTGAATGGTCTTGATTATATGGATAACCTGTTCAACATGATTTCCAAGGGTTCATCCTATTTCATCCCCAAGGCCATGAAGGACAGTGAGAAGTTTGCAGGAAAGATGATTGATGTTAAGGTAGCAATGACCGATGACAAGCAGGCCGTCGAAACAGCAAAACTCCTTGAGGTCAATGGAGCGCAGGCCAAAGTCACCGGCAAAGACCTGGTGGTCAAGGCCGATATGGGCCTGTTGATGAAGGGCAGTCTGGCCGATGCCGACCTCATGTTCAAGAACGATGGTAAACCGGTCGCCCAGAAATATGGCTATTCTGAAAAACAGGCCATGTTCAACTGGCATACCCTGTTTAAGAAAATTGGCGCTGATCTTACCAAGCAGGAAAAATTCGACGATGCCAAACCATTTGCCAATGTCCAAAAAAAGGCACTGGAACCAGCCTATAACTACTACGGCGTCGAAGCCAAAAAATGGAACGAAAATCTGGCCCTGATCATTTTCGCGCTGGCTTTTTATGTGTTCTATACCCTCTGGTACGGCTTTGGTCTGATGTGGCTCTTTGAGGGACTGGGCCTGAAGATCGGACATTAACCCGGTACGTTGTCGCTCATGATCGGCGGACTGTGGAGGGAGAGTTCTCCTGCCTGCAGTCCGCCTTTTTTTTGAAGGACCTCTATGCGCAGAATCATCTCTTTTTTTAAGAACTTATTGTTTTTCGACTCCTCTGACCAACCTGAACGGAGTCCTGAAGAGCTTCGCAGCATGTTCAGAAAGCGATACAGCAACTTCAGGGGTCTGCTCACCGCCAATAACAATGCCCTGCAGGCCATGGCGGAACTGGAGAAAGCCTACTATGGCGGAGAGAGCTACAGGATGGCCTTTATCCGTTCGAAGATCACCACCATCTTAGTCAACGTCTACAAGATGATCCGCAATCTCCTGGAGATGTCGGATGGCAGATATAAGGATCTTGAAACGATTTTTGAGAGAATCGGCCATGATCTCGACGAGATTATCGAAAAGAAACAGATTGTGAGTCAGGGAGAATTTATCCTGCCTCTAACTGAGGTCGACAGAAAGAAAAAGAAGGAGGCCGGCGAAAAGATGGCCAATCTCGGCGAGGTTGCGGCCATTCCCGGCCTTGCTGTACCGAAGGGATTTGTGGTGACGGCATCGGCTACCCGACATTTTCTGACCGCCGATCATATCGCAGATATCAATCGGCGCCTGCAGATTCTCGAACCTGATGATCTTGATGGTCTGTTTAAAACCTGTGAGGAGATCCGGAAGACCATTCAGGAAAGTCCTCTGCCCTCCGATCTTGAAGAATTGCTCCAAATGCATTATTCCCAGTTGGAAAAGGCCACCCATCCCGGCTGCCGGGTGGCCCTGCGTTCAAGCGCGCTTGGTGAAGATTCAGCTGGCATCTCCTTTGCAGGTCTCTATCGCACTGTCCTCGATGTGGAAAGGGACTCGCTTGCCGGCGCCTATAAGGAGATTATTGCCAGCAAATACGGGGCGAGGGCCATTGCCTACCGACGCAAGCGGGGGTATCGGCACGAGGATGTCGAGATGTGTGTCGGCTGTCTGGCCATGGTCGATGCCCTGGTCAGTGGGGTGACCTATTCTAAGGATCCCGGAGAGGAAGAGAGTGAGGTGATTCGTATCAATGCTCTCTCGGGCATTGCTAAGGGTGTGGTTGACGGCACCAGGGTGACGGATCTTTTTCTTGTCAGCCGGGAGAAACCTCATGCGGTCGTCTACAGTGAAATGCGGCAGGGGCTAGATCATTCGGCCGATCAGTATGCCACCACCACTTCTCTCACCTACAGCCAGATCAGAAAACTTGCCGAGGCAGCCCTTCTTCTCGAACATCATTTCGGTCAGCCTCAGGATATAGAGTGGTCGTTTGACCATCAGGGTGTGCTTCATATCCTGCAGAGCAGGCCGATGCTGACCAGCCATGCACTGGAGACCGAGGATACCGAAATCCCGGTGGTTCTGGATGATACTGGTGAAAAACCTTTTCTTTTCGGTGGGATATGTGCCAGTGCCGGAATCGCCTGCGGTGAGGTCTTCCGGGTCAATTCCACTGCAGAAATGCTGGCGTTTCCAAAAGGGGCGGTACTGGTGCTTGAACACCCGCTGCCTGAATGGGCACCGCTGTTAAGCCAGGCTGCTGCGGTGATTGCTGAAAGCGGCAGTGAGGCTGGGCACCTGGCTACCGTCTCGCGGGAATTCGGTATCCCTGCACTTTTCAGTCTCAACGATGCCATGGCAGGCCTGGTCAATGGCGAGACGATCACGGTCAGCGCCTCCGCCCGGGCTGTGTACCGGGGATGCAGGCAGGACCTTCTCCGCAAAAGGCCAGTCGTGAAAGACATCATGGCCGGCAGCCCGGTGCAGCGGATCCTGACCGAGGCCCTGCAGCATGTTACGCCGCTCAATCTGAGTGACCCCACTTCGACGCAATTCAAATCGTCCTGGTGCGAGACCTTGCATGATATCACTCGCTTCTGCCACGAGAAGTCTGTTTCCGAGATGTTTAACTTCGGGCAGAAACACCATTTTGATCAGGGGACGGCCAAACGGCTGGTCGGCGATGTGCCGCTGGAATGGTGGGTCATTGATCTGGCTGATGGTTTCAGGCGGGGCACCGATGACCTGAGTAAAACGATACGCATTGAGAATATCGTTTCGGTACCGATGCTGGCAATCTGGAAGGGCATATCGGCCTTTCCCTGGGAGGGACCGCCGCCGGTCAGTATGCGGGGTTTTGGTTCTATTATCTTTCAATCGACTATGCGGCCCGAACTTGATCCGGCGGTCGCCTCCGCCCTGATCACTAAAAATTACTTTCTTATCTCGGAAAATTTCTGTAATCTCAGTGTACGTCTGGGCTATCATTATGCGATGATCGAGGCCTATATCAGTGATCTCCTGACGGAGAGCTATGTGACCTTCCGCTTTAAAGGTGGTGCTGCGGATATGAGGCGCAAGGCGGTCCGGGCCAGGCTCCTGGGTGAAGTTCTTCAGCACTTTGACTTCCGGATCGAACTCCGGTCGGATTCTTTGCTGGCCAGGGTCAAAAAACAGTCGACGGAATATCTGGAGAAGCGTCTGCAGATTCTCGGCTATCTGACCCTGCATGCCCGCCAGCTCGATATGGTTATGAACCGACCAAACGCAGTCGAACAGTATAAAGAGAAGTTTCTGACGGACATTGAGAAAATGCTGGCCCAGCCGTCAACTCCTCAGGTTGTTTAAATTGTCAGGCTTGAATCTGTTAAGAAGAATGTAACTGTTCAGTATCTAGGGTTTTTATGAGTTTGAATCTGCGGATGTAAAATGGTCGGAATTGCTGGCGCGCAGAAGGCGTCATCCGTTGGTTATTAATTGCCAACAGACTATCCACCTGGGCAGGTACACTGGCCACCCAACACCAACCCTTAGGGAGTTTGGATATGCAGGAGAAAAGCAAGGTACTGCTGGTAGATGACGAGGCTGATTTTCGTGAAATCATGGCGAAATTTTTTGCGCGACGAAAAATC
Source organism: uncultured delta proteobacterium (assembly GCA_903901335.1). GTDB lineage: Bacteria > Desulfobacterota > Desulfobulbia > Desulfobulbales > Desulfocapsaceae > CAIUQR01. The sequence continues at coordinate 78,794 of CAIUQR010000138.1, forward strand.
GGCTGTGAGATCGCTAACGGTTGTATGGAAGCCCTGGACTGGCTTGGCAGAGACAGTTTTGATGTGGTGATCATGGATATCAGCATGCCGGGGCTTGACGGGGTCGGGTGTATGGCTGAAATGAAAAAAATTCAACCGGAGTTGGAAATCATCATCCTGACCGGGCATGCCTCGATCAATGCCGGCTTGGTCGGTATGAAGAAAGGAGCTTTTGATTACTGCCTCAAGCCTATTGATTTTGACGAACTGCTGGAGAAGATTCTCCTTGCCCGTAAGAAGATCTCGGGACAGTTGAAGGAATGAGTCCTACTCCCCCTTATGGTTCAATGATGATGGTTGGAAATAGACCTTTTTTTATACCCTCCGGATAGGGCTGGATGGTATTGAAAGAAATATTCTGATTTTTCTGGGCATGACCTTTCATGTCGCTGCCGTTGAAAAATGCGCCATTGGCCTGCAGGATATGTTCGATTCGATCCTTGAATGCAGAGATGAACTGTGCCCCGCTGCCTTCAAAAAACAGACCGCCGATAGATGCACTTGAGTCGATAGCTGAGAATTCGTCAATCGATATGCTGTTGGTCTCCAGGTCCTTTTGATCCTTTATCATTCCCCAGACAAGACGCCCGGTCGGGATGGCCAATGCTTCCCTGGAATCGATTATCGTATGGGGCATGACGATGCAATTGTCTCCGATACTCAATCTATTGTCAGGCCTGCCGCGCAGGAAGCTGTTGAAACCGACAAACACGTGTTTACCAAGATCAGCCTCGCAGATTTTGGCCCCATGGGCGGTTACGTTGCATCCTTCGAGCCTGGAGTTGATGATGAAACAGTTCTCCTGGGCGTTGGCGCCTTTCCCAAGCCATGAATTCTGGATGAAAGCCCGCTGAGAGACCAGGACATTTTCGCCGATATGTGTCTGGCCTTTGGTGACGGCATACCGATCTAAAGAGGCATTATTGGGCACCGGTATTGTATGCTCGATATTGACCATGTCGAAGACACGTTGGAAGGCCTCCTTGCGGTCCTCGATAAAATCCATAAACAGTCCCTGGGGAGGAGTTCCGGCAGTGAAATATATGTAGTCGTTCAATTGTTCAACAGGGTGCTGGTAGAAGAAATTGAATTTCCCCGGATTTCTAACCCAGATAGTTCCCGGCTGGATGTTGAGATGGCTTATCTCGCCGGCCTGGATGTAAGAAAAATTGCCGATCACACAGTCGCGCATGGTAGTCAGATCAACAGTTGCAAATACGCCCAGGAAACAGCCATTGGATGGCGAGCCATGGATGTTTGCATAATTCATCGCGATGGTATCGGTTATAAAGAATTTCTCCAAGGTCTCCGGGTCGTGGGAGTAGTTATGCACGAGGGTCTTGATGAGCAGGCTGTCCTGGATATCGATCTCCTCATTGTCGCTGACCGGCACCTCATAGTCCTGATAGCGAAAGAGGCTCCCCTTCTTTTTCAATTCGTCGCCTCTGATATCGCTTTTATACAGAAGGGAATTGGTTACCTTGCATCTGCCGAGAAAATAGCTGCCGGCCAGATTGGAACTTCTGAACTGGAAATTCAGGGGATGGTGGGGGGAAATTCCATAAAAGGCATAGAACTTGACCATCTGGACATAGGGGATGAGCTTCTGGACATAGGGGTTGACATCGAATTCGAGTTCGCGCAGATTGATATTGACCCGCTGGATAATACGGTCATATAATTTTTCGATTTCTTTCATGCATTCCCCTTAGTTATGTGTTACCTTCAACATCGCATTGAGAACCGTCGAAAAAACGTCCGACAGTCTAAGCACTCCGACAAAGCGATCTTCCCGTGTTACCAGAAGCGATAAACGATTTTTCACGAACATCAAATGGGCCGCTGTATCCAGAGATGTGTTCTCGTCCACGAATTCATTTTCGCCTATGGTCTTCATGAAGTCTTCCACGTTCATGTTCATTGTCTTGGGGTGGGTGTAAAAGTTTTCCAATGAGGTTGTTCTCAGCCGGTATTTTTCACGCATCTTGGAGATGAAGTTCGAACTGAACCCGAATTTACCCATCTCATCGATCTTGTCGGTATATGTATCCCTTGGGGAAAGAACTCTCAGGATATCCAACTGGCTGAGCTTGCCCAGGACCTTTTTGTTTTTGCCCATGATCAGTACCATCCAGTGGGGATAGATGGCCCCGGAAAGCTCCTGTTTGGCATTCTCCAACGCAATAACAGCTTTGAAAAGAGAGGAACCTTCCGGAATAGTGGCATATTCTGAAATAGGCACCATCAGATCCTTGACGATATAATTCATAGCACAAGCCTCTGCAAAGTGATGGATATCATGGGTTGCCGCCTGAACGACTGTTGCAAAAAGCAACATATCATCCTGATATTATAAACGGAAAACAGTTTTTTGGATATCGAAAAATGGCGGTGCCGGTGTAATTACCGACAGGGTGAAGGCGAGGTGGCAACAGTAATCATCCGCCTGGATGTGTGCAGATGCAGGCGGATCTGGCCGGTTTGACGGAAAAGATTGACATCGGAGACAAAGTGGCGTCTCGGTTTATTTATTGTTCAGGATATCCATAATCCGGACCCGATATTCCACAATCTCGTTGCGCAGAGATGAGAGATTGGCGATTTTTTCATCAACCTTGGAGATATGCAGGTCGAGTATCTCGATCAGCTTCGGAGTTATCGTATCAAACTCCTGTTGATGAATATCGAAATGTTCAGCCAGTTCCTGCATTTCCTTCAGAGATATTCCAAGCTCTTTGAGCTTGAGGATAAACTTCAGGCGGAGGATATCGTCTTTATTGAAGGTTCGGGTACCGCCGCCGAGCCGTTCCGGGAGCCCCATAAGACCGATTTCCTCATAGTAGCGGATGGTGCGGGTTGTGATCCCCAGCCTTTTTGCCAGTTCGCCTATCTGTACAGATTTTTGGTTTTTTTTATGCATGCAATTTTCCTTACAACAGATATCGGGCAGGAGCTGCGGAGTTTCCATTTCCTGCCGTCTGATTTTTAGTATGTTTTTATTAACCTTTACGTAATATATGATCTACAATAGCATTGCTTTATTCTGGCGTCAATATAAAAAGATATACTGTTTAAAAATAGGTAGTTATAATATATTGCATATTTTTTACAGGGAAGGAGATATTTTACTTGACCTTTACGTAAGGAATATGTTCTTTATTTAGAATAAAAGGAACTTGGGGTTTCCATTCTGCATTTTAAAAACAAACTGGAGGAAAGAATGAATATACTGGTCTGTATCAAACAGGTTCCGGACATGGAATCGAAATTCAAGGTGGGCGGTGATGGCACCTGGTACGACGGTGCGGATCTGGCCTGGCGGATGAACGAGTATGACGAATACGCG
>CAIUQR010000139.1 GCA_903901335.1 uncultured delta proteobacterium
GAAGGAAAGCCTGCAGAAACACCACAGACAAACAATGGGCGTTTGACCGAGGTTTTCTGTTCTGCCCGGAAGACACCGGAAATAGATTCATCTGTTTTCATGGGCAGAGGATACCATATTCCGATCATTTTCAATAAATGTTTCCGCTCTCTTTTTATTGGCCCTTGCCGGTAATAATTCTTATTGTCCATTTTATGGAGACAAAACCTTTTCGCAAATTCGGAACGTGTAGTTGGAAATATGAATCTTGGCGTGGGATTGTGTATTCCCAGGTGAAGAAGCCCAACTTTCTGGAGGAATACAGCAGGCGTTTTTCAACCGTTGAGGTGGATCAATGGTTTTGGTCCCTTTTTGAAGGGAATACCGTTGTTTTGCCAAAAGCCGCAGTTGTGCAGGAATATGCAGCATCAGTACCGCCAGGTTTTATCTTCAGCATAAAGGTTCCGAACAGCATTACATTGACCCACCATTACGCCAAAAAGAAAAGCGCACCTCTGGTTCCCAATCCATATTTCCTTTCCACTGAGTTGATGGAGAAATTTCTTCAGACTTTGGAGCCGTTAGGCGATCATATCGGTCCGCTGATGTTTCAGTTCGAATACCTGAACAAGAACAAAATGGCCAGTCTCAACCATTTCATGGATATGTTTGAAGTCTTTCGGAATGGTCTTCCGAAGGGATATCAGTATTGCCTTGAAATCCGGAATCCGAATTATCTGAAGAATGAATATTTTGATTTTCTCGCAGAATATCACCTTGGCCATGTTTTCCTGCAGGGTTACTATATGCCTTCAATATTCGAAATTTATGACAAGTTTAAAGACCGACTGAGTGATCCGGTTGTTATTAGGCTCCACGGCGGTGATCGTAAGGATATTGAGGCACGTACCAATAATACGTGGAATGAAATTGTGGACTCGAAGGATAGCGAATTGCTGGTACTGACCAGGATGATACAGGACCTCTCAAATCGTAAGCATCAGGTTTTGATCAATGTTAACAACCATTATGAGGGGAGTGCCCCACGTTCCATCGAGAAAATCAAAGCGCTTTTGCAGACGAAAGGATAGTGACATCTAATGCAACGATTCGTGAGTTGTGCTGCCAACTTAGATATAATTGCCCGTAAAATTTTGTGTTGCGGGAATATCATGAGTGATTTTTTACGTATATATTGTATCGTACGATACAATATATACCCAGGGGTAAACAATTGATGGAACCGACACAAGAAACCTACTCCCAGCTACACAAAGCATATGGGTTCTTCAACCAAGTCTTATTTAGTAATCGCCTGACATCTTGCGTTATAACCTTGCAAAGGCAACGAGAAGCCTATGGATATTTCTGGGGCAATACATGGAAAGCCAGAAGGGGTGGTACTGTTACTGATGAGATTGCCCTGAATCCGGATAGCTTTCAAGATCGAAGCGATATGGAAGTGCTCTCAACCTTGGTCCATGAAATGACACATCTTGAACAACATCATTTCGGGAAACCCTCACGGAATGGTTATCACAATCATGAATGGTCAAAACTGATGGAGGCGGTTGGTCTCATACCAAGCAACACCGGTGAAAACGGCGGCAAGAAAACGGGACAGCGAATGACCCATTACATCGAGCCCGGCGGTTGTTTTGAAAATGCCTGCAAAAAATTAATCAAAGCCGGTTTTTATATCCCTTGGCACGCCATCACAAGAAATTTGGAAGAAGCGGAAAAGAAACGTGCAAGCAAAACGAAATATACCTGCCAATCGTGTGGATCAAACGCTTGGGCTAAACCGGAAACGAACTTGATGTGTGGCGATTGCGAGGAACGAATGACTGCAGATGATGCCTGACGGACATGTTGTCCCTTTATGCGGACCCATTCTGGGGTTGTACGCCCGAACCCTAGAAAATTCCGAATTATAGATATTCGACATTTCGAGTCGGATGTATGTGAAAAACTCCAGGATTTCCCTCAAACACGACTCTCAAACAATGTCCTTTGTAGCCGATGATCCTTCCTCGGATAGGCTTTTCGTGTTTGCACTCTCGAAACAATATTTCAGCTCCGCGTTTTGCTGGCACTTTGTATTTTTCCCTGATATATTCAAAGGTCATCAATTAACCCCCTGTGAGACTTCACTCTTCTAAGAAGGTGATTGGACTTCTCGAACCTTCAACCCAAGTTGCACAACATTGTCGAACAGCGGCCATACCCGTACCGGCTTCCGGAAATCCCGCATTGTATACGGCCGTGTCGGAAATTGAATCCCTGCCGCAAGACCGGCCAGCTTCCAACGATCCTTAACGACACCCAGCACGTCAAGATCGGCAAAATGCGATTCCAGTGGGAAGAGGTAGCATGGCACGGCATTTTGTTCGACGAGTTTGAGGAACCAGCCGATCTTTGTGTTGTAGGTTGCCGCTTTGGCCAAGCCCAGCCTGTTTATTACAGTAGATACGGATTTTTCCGTCACGCCCATCTCAGCCACGAAGTCGCCGGAAGGAAGCCGTGCAATTAATGCATAAAGCAATCCCCAACGGGGCGTGGTCTTGTCCTTGAACTCGAAACCAGCCTCGATGGCATTTGCAAGACGCAGCAAATCGTCATGACCATCCATGTTCCGTATTATTCTATAGACGCTGTCGGTCTTGCGGTTCAAACCATCGATAACCTTAATTGCTAGCAAGCGCTCGCTTGCGGATGGCTCGTAATCCGTGTGTTTCAGGATCAGCTCAAGCTTCTCAGCCGGAGATTTCCCGGCGTCCATGATCGCCCGAAAATCACTCCGGATTTCTCCGGTAAAGGCCTTGATGTTTGATCGAACTAGGTATTGCATTGTAAACCCCGATAAATTTCTGCTATCATTCCTTCGTCCAGGGCGTGACCTGGAGAAAGATTACTGCAATCAAAAAAGTGTCGGCCGGCAGCTGCAGCGGATGTATTTTGCAATCACAAGTTTTCTCGATCATACCGGCACCGGCCAGATCCGCCCCGAGAAGCCAGGCCTATTGATTGCAGATTGTTTGGAATTGGTTCAAGGGAACAATGGAACGTAAAACCCTGTTAAGGTATCGTTCCAATGCTATTTTTCACTGAAATCACTTCTGGTCTAAGGGATCTAAAATTCCACAGAATTCTTTTTTGATTGCATCAAGGGAAGCGCTAAGTCCACCCGACAATTGGAAAGTAAGTTCAGCATGACTACCACCTGAGGGGATACTCTTTACAGTTGCATTCATCGGCACAACTTTGCCGTTACCGAACATTACGGCGGAATTACCGCTGATTAGACCGCTTTCTCTGTCGCTGGCTGTGATTGCGTATCCGTGAGAGGCAAACGATGCCGCAAGGCTGCTAAATGCATTATTTTTCGACATCTTAGAATCCATATATGTCCTAAACGATCTACCACCCCAAAAACTTCCATCTGATGTAAAATTGGCGGCACAGGGACGATTATCATTAATTGTCTCTGTTTTCTCCTCTTTTGATTCTCTCTGATGATGGGCGCAACCTTGAATGGCCAGGGTCAATACAACTAAAAGTAGAGCAGTTTTTTTCATTGAAATATTCTCCTTTTAAAATCAAATGATTTACATCAATTTCGACCTTACATATACGAGTGTAATGCTCATAAGCCCAACCAATACATACTCTTTAGGTGACCGCACAACAAAAAATCTTTTACCTATCCGCTTGGTAGGATTAATAGATGGGATGGTCCCACATATCGCATCTTGCATACAATGGAGAAGAGCACCAACCGCAATAAAAGCAACTGCATAGGAAATTACGGCAAATTTAAACTCATTATGATTATATCTGATAAGATTTCTGATAGTTGTGGTGCTGACTTCATGAACTCCATTTAAAATTGCAAAAGCAAATAAAATAACTCCGCCAACCAAGTATGGGATAAACCAATGAGTGATTTGGCGGTGGTTTTTTCTCCATTTACTGTAGTTGTTCTTGTTCGGTAAACCCTCCATTGCATCAGGTATTATACTTCCCGCTGCTGTGAAAAATGCAGCTATGCCGCTGCCAGTAATCGCATAGACGAACGAGCCGGATAATATTTTATGGCTTAACCAGGTCATTACTTTCTTTTCAGAATCAATTGTTGTTTTGAGCCGATGCCTTAGCAGCATCTTCCTGAGCAACACGAGCGTTATATGCTGCCAGCATTAAATCATAGTCACTGGCGTTTACCCATAATCCACCACGTTCCGGCAGGCCTACATATTTGGGCATAGAGTCGCCAAATTGCACATACTGATTATTGAGGTAAATATTGCAATAACCTGGCAGTTGATTGCCTATTATGATGCCTAAATAACCACCGTTTCCATCATCAAAAGTCTGTTGCAATTCAGAATTAAGTGACGCCGCATCACACTGTCCGGCTCCGTTCGCAATTGCAACCACTAATGCCTGCATTTCCGATGAATCATTAGAAGAAGGGCATTTTTTTAAAAATTTCAGTCTCTCTTTGATGGTGTCACCTGGCTTTTTCATCTTTATTGAAAAAAATTTTTGTATCGATGGCTGACATTCGTTTGGACGTGTACCAGTTGACAGGCACATTGTCGCCTCACAGGCAAGTTTTGAGTCGCCGGTCAGAAAATTGTCATCTGCCGAGGCTGATATCGCATAAATTCCTAGCAGAACTGTTGCTATCAATATTGTTTTAATTTTTCTCATATAAAAGCCTCCTCTGCATTTTGATTTTCAACAGAATTTACTATTTACCGAGTTTGTCCAGGGGTGTATTAAAAAGCGATTTTTTCCATTCTTCTTCTTGGGCAGCGGTGGCGTTGATACAATTCTTTGATTTTTGAAGCTCACCTGGATTGTTATTGCACTTTTCAAGCTGCACCTTTAGCTCCTGCTTGTGTTCTTTGAACCACGCAACATCGTGAACGATTTCCTCTTTACATCCGCTCATTGCAATTATTGGCAATACAGCCAACATTAAAAATGCTACTTTTTTCATGTGTCACCTATTTGCTGAGTTGGTTCATTGGGGTATTTAAAAGTGAATCTTTCCATTGTGCCGACCGTTGCTCTTGTGCTACCTGCATTTGCATTTGTTGCAGTTGAATCATAAGCGCAACACGGCTATTCTCGTTTTGTAGCAGCGCTTGCTCAACACCGATTCTATTTGCCAGGTCTTGCGCTGCCTTCACGTCCTGTGCATAATCAATCTGCCCCATCAATTCTTGCAACCTATCAATCCTTTGGGTTGCCGCGGTATACGTTTGTGTCAGTTGATCGACATTGGTATTGATAGTCCCGTAATAAATACGCTGGCCATCGTTTGATGATTTTAAACCTTGCAAAGAATCGCCAGTTTTTTTTACATTGTCATAAATGCTTTTCCATTCAGGCGGCAAGCTCCTGAACAACATCTGATCATTGAGAAACTGGCCCATATTGCGTGTTCCGGTAATGGCCTGGTATTGCTGTTGCATGGTGTTGAGTTGTTGTGTCATTTGATCATATTGTTTTTTCCACTGGCTGAGCACTTCAGCGTAATTCGCAACTTCGGCGGTATATGACATGAGGTTTTGCGCAATTGCCGCCACATCAACGGTCGGTATGCCGGTGGCATATACATTGTTGCTCAATGCACATATGCCAATAATAATTAATCTTTTTAAGAAGCTTTTCATGTTTAAACCTCACTATTAAATTTATTCCTTAATCGGGTTTTACGTTCCATAACTTTCTAAATTCTTTCTTTAAACCCCACTAACTATTTCGGACTTATTGCACCTCCACCTGGTGGAGGATGAGGTGGTGTTTTATTTTTACTCATTAAATTTTTCAGAGTTTGCGCAACTTGGAGGGGTTTTCCTACCATCGTGCTGATACCGACGCCGCCAGAAAGAGCTGATGCTAGGGATGGGAGATTAAATGCTATGAGTAAAAAGACAACGGCGGCCGCAAAAGAAGCAATCATTCCCCCGTATTGATTATAAGAAAATATTGTGTTCGTAATAAAATCTGCTTCAATGTGTCCGAGATAATTAAATAAAACAGTCAAAATAACATAATTGACACATTGACCTACCCAGGCATCAAAAAATTTACGTGTTGCGGGGAACAACGCCAGTGCAATAAAAATCGGGCCAATTACCAGTAATACTCCGAGAGCAATTTGAGCCAACAAAATATATGCAGCGGCAACGGACAGGAAAAGCGCACCCCCGACTAATAAAAATAGTATGTTAACACACGCAGCTATTGTTTCTCCAACACCGCTTGCATTCGCATAAATAGCGGCGGAGGTAGTTATATATTTATTGGCCAAAGCATCCAACACTGCGCCGCTTGTTCCTGGGTCTGATCCTATCATCGCGGTGCTCAGATCAGCGCCTAAACCGTTGAAAAATGGAACAACAAATCCTTGATAAGTATTTATATTCATACCAAAGTAGATGATTGCGGTCCACGCTATACAACGCAGGAAAAGATCCATTATATTTTCTGTACCGACGTTGCTTTTCATTGCTTGGGCCGCAATCAGCATCAAATATATTGTGAAGCAAATGCCGATCACCGGACTAATCAAACTTATAATTGCGGCTGTTTTATTACCAAGAGTGACAAGTACTCCGTTTAAAATGAGATCAAACAACTTTGTGAAAAAGTCTATTGTCATAGTCTCTTACCGTTCTCGATTACTTTGGCGCTCGTTCGAGATTCTTTCTTGAGTTTTGTGTTGCGGTTTTGGTAGTCGGTCAATATTTGCCGGGTTTAACAACTTGGCCTGTAGTTCATTTATCAATTTTTTTTGTTTATCTTCTGGCAATTCTTTGATTGCAAAGGAAAATACTTTCTCAGCAGCCAGGACCTTTGCGTGTTGATCCTTTTTTAATGCAGTCAATTCTTGTTGTTGTTTGATTTCTTTTTCTGGTTGTTTAATCTGCCGGTCATTACCGGATATCTGATTTGTTGAACGCTCTTCAGCCAATTTTTTAAGGCCTTCAATTTCGGCTTCTGTCGGCTTATAGCCGACGGTTTTGAGTCCTTGGCTTTCTGCTTCCAGCCATGCAATTCTTCGAAATTCTTTAGTTCCTTTCAGATTAAGCACTCCCCAATTTTTCGATTTAGCAACGGCCACCATATCGTTAATGACTTGTCTTTCGTGCGTATTTGTTGTAAGGGATTTCCCTTTATCGATAAATGCTGGCATGTTGGTATTGTTTCGATTAAAGAACTTTCCATCAATATTGATGTAGCGTTCTTCAACTCCCCTTGGCAATTTTGGTTTTTCAGCTTCATCAACTTGCTTTTGGGTATTTATGGTTCCTTGCTGTACTCCTTTTGCCATTATTACCCGTTCACTTACGTCGGTAATGCTATTCTCTATGCCGATTCTTTGACCTTCGGTCTTGAAACCCAAGCCAGGTTGGGCAGCTTCTGCCACCCGTGCGGCCTGTAGTTTATCTGAAGGAATCGCCAGCTCTTCAGCTTCGATTGGACTTATTTCAAGAAACGTCGGAACTTTAATACCCTTCGGGGCGTAGTCTTCCCACGCTTTGGAAGCTTTTTCGAAATCTCTCAAGGATAGTTTTTTAAGATCGTCAGAAAGACGCTGATCGAGATTTAAGGCGAGTTCTGGAGATTCCTTTTTTATAGCTTCCCAATCAGTGCTCTTGAGCCGTTCGTTCACAGACTTACCAAGTGCTTCGGTATATCCAGCATTAAATTCTTTATCTACTTGGTTGTTAGATAAGTGAGAGAGATTCTTTTCATACCTTATAGAACCGTTTTCATACTCGCCCCAAATTTCTGTTGTGGCGAGTATGCGGGCTGCACCGTGAGGGTGTTTGGTGTCCTTTTCCATCTCATGAAACACACTAGGCCGCTTTTCAATTTTTGCCTCAAAGAATGCAGCACCTGCTTCTTTGGCACTTGTGAAGATCGTTGTTTTATCTTTTTCAATAACACCAAATGTTTCAGGCATAATTTATCCCATCCTCAGTTTTTCAAAAAATTTACTTACTTTTTAAGAGAAAGCCGACTTTCCCGGCTTTCTCTTAAAAACCGTCAACGCTCTGCGCCTTTACCTGGTTCTGATTTTCCGGCAGTTCGTTTTTCAAATTTCTCGTTCTTGTGTTCCACATGCTTTTTGATCATAGTTTCCTTGATTGATTCGAGGTTTTTGGAAAATTTCGTCAACTCAGCACCTTTTAATTGCTCACCGGCCTCTTTCCCGATCCGGTTAAACATCAGATGGATGTTCGCCCGTTGCGGGTCATAAAAATAGGCTTTGGCCTGTTTTTCTTCATACTGGATTGATAGCTGCACGTCGTTTAAGCGGTTATTCTTACTGCGATTGATCAAGTTTTCACTGCCACTGAAATCAATAGATTCACGATTATGGAAAACAACCGATTTATCGCTTACCTTTTGTGCAATGAATTTATCATCGGCGATGATCGGGCCGGAATAGCGGCCATTCGAACGGGCCGGACTGGATTCAATTTCATTTCCCCATTTGGCCTTAACGGTTTGTTCAAAGATTGGCGGTATCTGGTTTTTGTTGAAGAGTTGAGACTTTTCTTGTTGATTTTCCATAATGTTTTCTCCTTGATTTGATTGTTATGTAATAATTGCTTCTTCCGTTGCGGCAGCAATTTCATCTTCATCATATTCACCCACTAAATCAGTGATATCATATCCAAGAATATCAGTAATTGAAGCCATTATTTCTTTTGAGTTTATGATGTCTTCTATATCCGCAGCTTCAACCTCTTCGAGGGTCATACTGCTGATATAGTTGCCTTCAATTGCGTTTGTTACAAAATCCATATCCAGCTTTGGCACAAAGGGATAAGGAGTTATATTTGCTCTATCCTTCAATATTTCATCCGTGTAATATTTAATTTTGGTGGCAAGAATCGGTTTGGCGTTTTCAAGAGAAATAATTTGTGCTTCCTTTCCAATTTCCTTTATTTCCTGGGGCATAAGCAGTGCTCGCCTGTTGTCGCTGGTGCTGATCGAACCACTACCACCATGATTATTCATCGACATGGCACGGGGCGTTGAAATCGAGCGGCCTTTCGATGTCTGATAGCCTAGCATTTCGCTATACTCGTTTGCGTCTTGTTGTTCACGGGGTGCATAAAAAATTTGAATTCCACAGTTGGTGAGGATATTACGGGCCGATTCCCGTCCATAGATTTTAGCGTCTTCGATTTGACCTTTGCTTTGAAAAATCAACAGCAAACGCATATTATAACTGGCCATAATGCCGACAGTCTTTTCAATGATTCCAACCCTGCCGAGCAGTGTAAACTCGTCCATAAGAAGCAGACATTGGTATTTCAGTTCGGGGTTATCCTTTGGCAATTCGCGCAGGTTCTCATTTATCAGCTGAGAAAAAAAGAGGTTGGTCAGTTTTGAGAACCGTTCTATGCTGTTTGGCTGCAAACCGATGTAGATGCTCATTGGTTTCTTGCGAACATCACGCAAGTCAAAATCATCTGCCGATGTCGCAGCCGCAACCAGCGGACTGCGAAAGATGTTGAGCGGAGCCTCCAGGCTGGATTTGATCCCCGCTCGTGTATTCTCACTGTTACCGGCATAACTCATAAGTGCGTTGCTGCACTCAGGAGACAGAGGGTTGCCCGCTTCTTGACGATCTTCTATGGTGTTGGTGATCCATGTATGTAGCGGTGATCCATCAACCGGTGCAGTCAGTCTGACCAGGTTCGGCATAGTGACCTTTTCGCCCTCCGTATCCAGCATGTACAGGACCAAACCAAGAAACAGCGTTTGTGCCATATCGTTGAAAAATATGGTGTTCGCGTCATTAACACCACTGGTTGAATACAGTATGTTGCCGATCCCTTGGATATCATCAACGCGATAAATCTTTTCACGACGAACATAACTCAACGGATTCCAACGGTGTGATTCAAATTTTGGACTATCCGGAGCGAAAAGGTAGCATTCCTGTCCATGCTGTGAGCGAAAACCGGAGGTGATTGTCCAGTTTTCCAGCTTTGGATCAAAACCGACGATACTGTGAGGATAATAAAGATAATTTGGAATGACTATGCCGACGCCTTTTCCGGATCTTGTGGGTGCTGCCAATGCGACAAATTGTTGACCGTAAAAATACAGAAACTGGCCTTTATATTTGCCAACCAGAATTGCTGGCCATCCGTCTTCGCCAGGTTTTTTTGCATACAGTCCCGAACGCAGAATTTCCGCTCCATTCGCAAAACGGGCCGATCCATGTAATTCACGTTTATTACCTGGAAACAGCATCATAATTCCCATTGCTGCAATGCCAATCGGGATAGCGGCGGCAATGATACTCGACAGCATCAATATTTTTTTGATCTTCGGTATATCCGCATAGGTCTGCCAATACTGAACCAACGTTAACGGTGTCACCGTATTTTCTGGAATTGCCTGCATCTTGGCAAACACCACCCCGCCTGCATATAACCCGAACACAGCGGACGCAATCACAAGCACCAGGCCAAAACCAGCATAATATAGATGTTCTGATTTCATTTTTCACCTCGCTGCAGGAGATATTTTTGAACCGGGTCATAATAGATCTGCGTCATGTACGTCCGGCTGAAATACGCCACAACATCAATCGTCGTCATAACTTCACGCATGATATAGGTGAAGTCCAAGGTTTGGCCGACGCCGCTTTGTTTGATGAGAGTGCCGATGCGGTAGAACGCCGACCGGCAATCGTTGGCATGGACTGAGGTGATTGATCCTGGATGACCGGTATTGAGCAGACTCAAATAATCCCACGCTTCATCGCCGCGTAATTCAGTGAGGAAAACGCGATCCGGGTTCATACGCATACAACTTGCAATCAGTTCTTTGGAAGTAACACCATTCCTACCATAAAAAAGATGCTTATTATTTGGATGATTCGGTAAATCCAATTCGTGATTATCTTCAATTGTTATGATCCGGGTATTCCGTGGAACCAGGTCGGCGAGCGCTTTTGTAAATGTAGTCTTCCCTGACCCTGTGCCACCCACCATTGCATTATTTAATTTGTTTTTTATCGCTGCCTTCCAAAAACCATCCATATCCCGGTCGGCCTTCATCTGAAGCATCTCTTTTTCAAAATCCAAAAGAGGAACATCTTCCGGGCAAACCAAGTGTTCTGACACATCTTTAATGCAATCGAGCCGACCGCTTTTTATATAGTCATCAAGTGAAAAACGTTGCGTCGAGGGAATCCGGATGGTCAGCGACAAGGTGCCTGCGGTTGTCGCCGGCGGAATGACAATCTGACCGCGTTGACCATCTGGCAGTGTGACCGATTTAATAGGTTCGTTCTGCCCTATGCAATCGTCGTTGTAAATTGCCAACGCATTCGCCAATTCCATTAATTTTCCAAAACTGGCACGCGGTTCGTTTTTAATCTCCCACCCTTTCGCGCTTTCGGTGAGCACTTCATCAGGCTGATTAACCACAACCTCTGTAACACCAGGGATGTCCATGCATTCCTGAATGCCGGTGTTTTTAAGCAAATCGCGAACCGTTACGCTACGGTCATATGTTTTTGTCTCGGCGTGCATTATCGGCTCTTAATTATTTCGTAGACCTCACGAAAATCTACGTCACGGGCCACGAAAATGTTTAGAAGCGACCCTTGGTTGCTATATGCGGTAGGTGGAATATTTATGGAGTTTTTCAGTGTTTCTGTTGCCATATTCTGTGTCGCGTCTTGAGTTTGTGACGGATAGACCGGAAAACCGCCGCTGCCATTTTTATTTTCCGAATAATATTGTTTTAATCCATCCAGTGTATCCCCGATTAAGCTTATAAAAATTGCATTGCTGAATCGATCCCACCAGTGATTATCTATCCAGGCATCGATACCGGTTGCACCTAATGGATCAGATGCAGGACTGTTAACGTCTATCGCCACACCTTTATCTGTCTCGATACGTGACCACATCGCGAAAATCTTCTTTTGTCCGCGCTGGATGCCTACTCGTTGCTCTCCTATCACCGTACTGCCGCGCTCAACCAACAATACCTTTCCATTGGCACCGTATGTATCCTTGGTAGTGCGACACAAAATCATTCCAGGGTAGTCTGTCACTATTTTCGATTGTTGTACGCAGGCTATCATTGTTCCTCGTCTTAACAGGTACGTCAGGTCATCACGTAGTGTTGCAGTAGTTCCTGCCAACAATGACGGAGTCAGTCTGTCATCCAATGGTTTGTTGTCGTTATCTGACTTCTCCTTATTCAATCCGTCCGTAATATTTCTTAATGGTGACGCTGATCCGGCAGGCCTGGTTGAATCTTCCTTCTTTTTTCCTTCATTTTGGTTCCCTACCAATACGCTTCCCAGATATCGCCTGTCGGGCGGAGGAGTCTGTTGATTTGCTTGCCCTGCCGAGGCAGGGGTTTTACCTGCATCTGTCTTTTGTCCTGTAACCGCCGCTGGTGTGGCGTCCTTTGGTAGGGGAAGTTTAGGCGTTTCTGATTCATGCTTTAACGAATTCAATCGATCCTGTTCAGCAATTTCCGCTTGATCTTTATGAAAATCTTTACGTTGTGTCACTTCGACAGCATCTTTCTGATTTTTATTAATATCTTTGGCAGCTTTCAGGGCTTCTAAGTGTTTGATAAACACCATCGCCAATATAACGATGACACACACAAACCCCAGTCCAACAAGCCACATGAACACCTTGTTAATGTTACTTTTTTTCTTTTCACGCCGAGTCAGGTCCGGAATTCCTCGGTCTATACGGGTGCTTTCTTCTGGATTTATTTCATTGGACATTTTTCTTCTCCACTCGAATCGCGTCTTTAACCGTTGTTCCACGAGCGTTGAATTGGCCGTATGGATCATAGGCGTCGTTGTAAACGCCGAGTACGAGTTCTCCGAGGCGTAGGATGAAAATATTGTTAGTTTCGTGGATAACCAACCTGTCGCCCTCAACGTGACTATTTACAATAGCCTCTGTTCCGTCGGCCGTTTTTTTGAACACGGCTGGCATTTCTCGACTGTCGGCGTACTGTAGGGTTGTAAACAGTCCATTGTCCCATGCAGCCGTCGGTGCAATTTTGAAATCACCTGCCATGCTGTACGCCTCATTCTTTTTTTCCGGTGGTGCATTGTCGTTTTTTCTTTTCTCTTCGGCCAGCCGCTCTTTCTCCAATTCAGCGGCTTTCAATTTCGCTTCAGTATCCGGGTAACGAAATCGCAGGAGGAAGGTTGGTTTTACATTTTCAGGTGTTGTGATAAGAGAAAAAACATAGCTGCGCTTATTTGTTACAATCACGACATTTGTATCTGGGTTATCTGCCTTCGGTTTAATAACGATGTTGCTGTCTCGTATGCCAACTGTCCAGGCCTCCGAGTCACCGAATCCAGCCAGCCCTTTTTCAGGGCTTTCGTCAGCTTCAAGCTGAATGAGCGTTGCGCTGCCTTTTTGTATATAGACTTTATAGACTTCATCCGGGGAATAGGTTGCAATCTGGATTCGTGGATCTTTTGGTGATGGGTAGCCGACCGTTGCGGCATCCGCAAAGATCGGTGCAATACCTAACAGCAAGGCAAAAAAAATGGCTCTTTTCATCTTAACCCTCATTTAAAATTTTCCGGATCGACGCGATAAGACGTAACCTGAAATCCAAGCGGATTAATCAGGCGTTCAGCGTCGGTCATGGGTGGGTTATCGTAGTGGTAAGCGATGGTTGCAATCCACTTTGTCGTTTCACCTTGCAGTGATGCCAACTCGCCGGTCGTGTTGATGACATACTTTTCAAACCGGACCTGCGCCAAGTCGCCGATGAAAGACACTGACGGATTACGAACAACAACCTTCTGCTGATTTTTAAGGACTCGATGAGGGGCGTCCGGTCTGTTGTAAAAAAGTTTGTATTCCTTTTGGACTTTATTGCCCGACAAAAGAATTGTATTGTCGTAGAGGGTCTGAATGCTTTCCCAATCGTAGCTCTCACGATTGATAACGTATCGAGCCAGGTTTGACCTATCAACCGACTCGGGCAAACTTACTTTTGCGTTCTTCAAGCTTTTGACTACATCAACCGCCCCCGTGTTATTGTCAACCCGGATAAGCCAGTGTTCCGTTGTCTTTAAAGGCAAGATTATAACTACGGCAGCTACACCCATAATCCCGATTAACATTCCTGCCGTCGCAACACGCCACGCAACCTTTTTGGATTTGTAGGCTTCTTCAATCCGGCTATTCTCGAATTCTTCTGCTGCATTTATGAAGTCGCGTGCCTGTTCGATGGGATGGGTTTGTCCAGAACCAACAGTTTTCTTTTTCTTTTTTTTGAAAAACATGGCGTTTTTAATTGGTTAAGGGTGTTACTGCATCAAGAACAACTGGTTTATTTATCGGTATCCTTTCACCATACGGCTCCGGTGGTTTGGGAGGCGCGCAAGCGGAGAGAAAGCAAACAATCACAAGCATGATCAATACTTTTGTAGTTTTCATAGGTTGTTATTATCCTGGATGATATTTCATATTTCAGGGGAATTACTTTTTACCCTTACGGCGCTCCTGGAAAATTGGAAGCCATTTGTCAGGGTCGTGCCCGACTTCAGCTGTGATTTCTTCCAAAATTGCAACATTGTCGCTGCTGCCGGAGATGACAGCGAGTTCATCATCAAATCCGTAAAGATCCAGAACAGCAAAAACGCTCTGGTTGCCCTGCTTAACAAGAAATGTCCGGCTGTCTTCGCGTAATTCCTTGAGCCTTTCAAATTCCTTTCGGGTCAGATTGCAGTCTTTATAACCTTCGTATTTGGCTGCCGGGTTGGGCAGAAAAATCTTAGTTGGCGTTTGCTGAACGATTGCCGCAAAAATCGGACTGTTAATTGCGTCTTCCGGACTTTGACTTACAAGGACAATAAATTCATCGACCTTTCTGCCGGTCTTGAGAATATCGAGGATAATTTTTTGAGTGATTTCAAACTTGACCGGAAGCCAAAATTCTTCTACCACTGTTGCCATTAATCCGCCTGATTGCTGCATCATTCCTTTAAGATGAAACAGATAGGCCAGCACCGGCGCAGTTGGCTCATATCCGTCTTTCAGAAAATCTGTGACATCAAAACCAATCTTGCGATAACTGCTGATATCAAAATTATTGCTCGGGCAATCAAGCGCCCAGGCATAACGACCATTTCCGGCATGGGTCCACTTTCGTAATCGTGCCGCCAGATCATCGCCGCCTTGATTCGGCACCGTTTCGAGGACCCGGCTAAAACGCCTACTTTCAAATGGTAGGCTGTAAATTGTGTCAACAGCAACCTTGACCTGCTGTTCTTCTTCTGCTGTGATTTTTCCGTGATGATTCTTCCCGCACTCTTTGAGCAAATCATTTAGAAATTCGCGATTTTTGGGAGTATCGGGCAATTGGAAAGGATTTAGGCCGGTGGGTTCGCCAGCTACAAGGCTGAAATAGGTGCCGCCTTGTGCTTTAATAAAAATCTTCATGCCGTGGTCTTTATCAATGGCAAAGAGCTTAGCGTCAAAACGATCGATAAAACTAAGTAACATCAATTGTGCTACGGTCTTGCCCGTGCCGGTTGCTCCAAGTATGAGCGTATGGCCTGCTATTTTTTCACCAAGGTTGTCCTCGTCGATGTTGCTATAATGGAAATTGAAGCTGTACAATCCTTTGGAGATTGTTTGCAGAGGGATAACAGCACTACCGTCACCGATGGGATTTCCGCTCGCCTTACCCGTTGAATACGTATGCATGGCAAAGCTTGCCGCCAGATTACGGCTGCCTTTCGGCATTGGCCGAGGACGATATTTTGCCGCGCCTGGGACCTGTCCAAAATACGTCACAGGTGCCGACAATGTTGCTCTGACAAAACGTGCACCCGCCTCACCAAGAAAAACAGCGCGTGCACTTTCACCGTTATCGAGAGCTTTTTTCATGCTTTTTTCTGACGTAGTGACTTTGTAGGTCATGCCGCCATAGACAACAAGCGCTGCATGATAATCCCCAAACACCAAATCACCGCTGCTGAGATATCCCCGAGCCTGTTTAATTTCATTAATCTGGTGTTCGGCGGCATCGCCAACGCTTGTCAACTTGTTCAATTGGTCTTCAATCAGCTTTTGTGCCTCAGCCTGACTGACGAAAAAAAACGTTTGTGTCAGGGTAAATTCAAAGGGCATTTTCAGTATGCAGTCGAACAAGCCGGATTTGCTTGTTTCTGGAAAATCTTTCAGGTCGTAACAGGTAGCAAACTTGGTTTGTTCGTGACTATTTCCACGAATCTCAATCACATCATTCCCGAAATGTAAGTAACTGTTGCCAAGGACTTCGCTCAATGGTGTGGCAGTCATGGGTACTTCTTCGTCAAACGCATTTATGAGGTTTCCTAAAAACCGATACGTTTCTGAAAAACGGATACCATTTTTGGTGTAGGTGCCAAGCATAACAGCACCATAAGCCCTTAGACTTTTGACGACGTTTGCGCCAAGCTCACCCAACTCTTCGATACCGTCCTTTAAATTATCGTGTTTGAGCACCAGGGTGATATAGAAACGGTTTTCATAATAATCTTCATTTGCAAACCGTTTAAGGTACTTAGAGGCTAAATCTTTTATGAATGTACTTTTAAACTGATACTCAAATTTCTTCTGGATATTGCGGCGGCAGACGTGAGTCCAAAGGCCGAGGCGGGAGCCTTTTTCTTTGCCCAGGTTGGCAAAAAAAGTATTCATGCCCTTGAAATGATTTTCAATAATGTCATCATCGATTGTTTCAAACGGAATACCGTCCAATTCTATCGATAGCAATAGTCGATCATTGCTCATTGACACACAATGCTCGCTCACATGATACCGAAGTGGCGGCAACCAATCTTCAATAGATGGTTGAATTTTCAAAAAATCGCTTATAAACATGGTGATGATGTCCGTACTTGATAGGCGTCAGTGTATAAGTATTGTTCCAAAAACGAGTATTCGCCCGTTTGGACCACGTCTTGATTTCCAGCCAAAGAATGCTCATTGCCCGGTCGTCTGTTTCACAAACCGATTTCAAAAAGAACAAGACCGGCACAGCCAACAAGACAAAAAGAAGCCCTGCCGGTCCTATGAATGCTTGCAGGATTAAGGCAATCAAAATAGCCGCAATACAGATTAAAACCGTTGGCACGAGAGGGAAAGCACCCATAATAAGCGCGGTGCGTGCCAAACCATTGTACGATGGATATTCTGGTTTTATAAATTTGCCGGTGTCTTTCATCAGGCAAAAATGCTCCACATGAACGCCGCCAACGCTGGCACTCCACCAAGAACTGCAACCCACATCGCTGCCGCCCCGAAATCACCCCAGGTCGCTTTTTGCGCTTTAACCTGCATCCCTTTGAACAGAAGATAAATGACGCTTGTAATGCCCAGGAATCCATACAACCACGTCTGAAAGGTGGTCGCCTGGCTGTTGGCAGCGGCTAGTCCGCCTGCACCATATGCAACATTGCTGATCAAGAGAAATGCGGTGATGGTGAGTTGAGCTGCTTTTTTCAGTGTTTTCATTTTTCCCTCTTTGTTGTAAAATCGATGAAGATATCCCAGGTTTTTGACTTGGGTTGTTCCGGTGTAGCTACAGTTGGTTGTTTTTCCGCTGGTTGGAGCGGTTTTTTTTCTTGTTCAATGGATTTTTTTTGACTTTGCCGGTTCGGAATAACTCGAATGGGTATTGCTTTTACTGGCTCGTTTTCGGCTAAAACCACGCGCTGAACATAGCTTGTTCCATTGCTGTCGGGTATAAACCCGCGTTTGAGATTTCCAGAATAGTAACAGCTATAAGCCGCGTTTCTGGCATCGTCTCCGGAAAGATTATTTCTGGCTTGATTATCACATTCCGTCAGGATCTTTGCCCCTGCAGTTAAGTTTTTACAACTATCGAAAGCTGTTTCGTAATTAAGGTCGAATTTTTGCAGATTACGGTAATTTATTTGGGCAGGACCAAGACTGAAATTCCAGCCATTATCATGCAAAGCTTTTGCGGTTGAAACAGCCTCATCGAGATTCTTGGGCTGGCGGACCAATCGGCCACCTACTACCCCTATAGCAAAGGGATTTTGGTTTGATTCAACTTTGACGATAGCAGCCATGCGCTCTTGGAGTGTTGTGGGAACGCATTGTTGAATATGTTGGGCTAACGCGATAAATTCAAGCATTGTAAAGTCTCTTTTTTTGAGGCCGGAAAATCTTTTTTGTCTTTTTTCCCTTGGTTGATAACTGTTTAAGGTGTTATTCTTCTGAGGTTAATATATTTTCATTATCTGGAGCTACTCCGCGGACCGGTTGCCCCAGCAGATTCGCAATATATAGAAGAATTTTCCGGCTGTGCCTTTTTCCGTTTATCGTATTTGAAACAGCTGGCTGTGACACACCAATATTATTAGCTAATTTATTCAGAGCACCGTAACCAAGTTTTCTTTCGAGGGCGTGTTTGATTGCCATAGGGTCGGTAAGATTTTCATTTTCCATTTATTTTTTTTAATCCTGAATATATTCCAGCCTGAAATTATAATTTCATTCTGGAATATTATTAACTCATTTGCGTTTTAAAGACAAGTAAATTTTCATTTATGGATATTTTAAACGATTCAGAAATTAAATCGCTCATTTGCGCTAATATCAACAAGCTTTTAGTGCCTCGGGAGAAGAGAAAAGATTTCGCTCTGAGATGTAAAATTCCGCAAAGCACGATGACTGGATATTTAAACGCAAAGAGGTTGCCGAGCGTAGCACATCTTATTAAGATTGCTTCTGCTTGCAATGTTACGATTGATTGGCTTGTAAATGGCGGTTCGATGCCTTTACATGCAAAAACCCAGCTTGCAGCAGAAGAGCCACAAAAGGATATATTCGAACAGGCTATGGACTCGGTTTTTGATATAATAAAAAAATGGCAGGCAGAGGAGAATGGACGAACCCTGAAAACTGCTACTGAATTCAACCTTGAATTATCCCAGCGATTTCCTGAAATGATTGAATGGTTAAAAAAGGATGATGGAGATATTAAAAACATAACCTAAAAATTCTATTTCTTTACTTATTTATTTACGGTATTTACAGTCGATTCTGAAACTTTCCTTTTTAAAACCAATCAAATTACAAATCGTCGTTATCTAATTTCTTAAAATTACGGCTTCGAATCATTATCGCGGCCTCTGCCTTCTCTTCCTTTCTCTTGATTCGCATTATCTCTATGATTTTTTGTGCTTCTGCGATCTTCTTTGCATCCATCAACTGGTAATCTTCAGCATTATTACTCCAATCAACACCGAATTTTTCGTCCAGCAAATATTCCATTACTGAGGAGATCCCGCGGACCCCTTTAATCCACTTGTGATGACATGGGACTGTTAGAGTAATTTTGTTTTCTGATGTATTACTTTCCATCACACTCCCCCGGATGTATTTGTATTCTGATAAATTGAATTATTTTCATTGCACATACAAACCAAGATCAGCCATATACAAAATTCATACCACTTTCAAAATGGTATCTACAGCACGGCATTACCAACTGACTGATAGGCAGGGACTCTCCCGAAAGGAGGGATTGTGTTACAAAACGGTAACCAGGTTACCATTTTGTATTTCAAATATTCAATTTACTGCCTAATTTTTTTTATATCTTTAATAGATTTTTCCGATATTTATTTGTTTAATTTGATATAATCAATAACATATTCGGATAGATGAAATGTTGAGAAAGTTTTAATTGATATGATTATATGTTACTGTAAACTATGTTTACAGTTTTTGAAAAATGTTGCTTGAGGATGGTGAATCAGGGCATGGTATGTAAAATGTTCCAATTGCAACAATATGCAATGTGGTTCAGTATTTTGATAGGCACATTATGCACAAATTCCTTATGCTTCGTTAAATCGAAAACTGTTTTCTCGAACTCGATATTTACTTCCAGGTTTACATATGGGCAGGCGGTAGGATTCTATCGCTTTTTTACTGTGCACATTCATTGCATATCCGGCACAATTCTAAATTTGTCACATCAGCCTATCAACAATTATTTTCAAAAGCCTATCTTTTTGAATGGTCGTGTTTTTTATTTTTCCATTTAATTGTAAACATTTGTTTCATGCCACAATGTGGTATTCATCAAATGCTGTCCAAAACACCAATTCTTGAATATCTCAATCTGCAATCAATCAGTTTGGCTTCTCGGGGCGGATCTGGCCGGTGCCGGTGACATCGAGAAACTTGTGATTGCAGATTGCGAGATCCTGAGCTGCCGGCGGCCGCTTTTTTGATTGCAAAATCCTTTCTGCAGAATGCGACCAGGGCGAATAAGTGATAGCAAAGGTGATACTCCCCTGAAAAACATTAAAACCTTCTCCTTTTGAGGGGTAAAAGCATGCCGTTGTTTTGGTGTGTTGGTGTGGGGCCTGGGTTACATCTGAAAACTGCATTGCCGGTAAGTTGTTCGCCTCTGGACTCACCCCGAAACATAACCTATAAATTATCTAATAATTCCGTTTAAACATCTTTTATAACCGTATTATATCAATACATTGTGTTTCACATGAAACGATAAGAAAAAATCATTTTAATCATAAAATATTGCAAAAAAGCTTGCATTATATACGATATTATCGTACTATTAATTATCAAAAGATAAACAGATTAACCCGGAGCATCTGGAAGGGCTGAGGATGCAGACCGGAAGAAGAAAGGATCACAGGCTGAAAAGCAAGGTCCGGAAAAAGGAGGCCAGGTAATACGGCCCGCCTCCTTGGAAAATGATTGTATGCGAGTGCATTACTCAAACTGATGAAGCCATAAGGCCGAAACAATCAACAGCGAAACAAACCTAAAAGCGCCACCGAAAGGAAGGCGCAAGGAGAAACAACATGGGATACTTTGCAGGAATTAAAAATTTAGACGATCTCAAAACCGTTTATCGTGATCTTTGCAAAAAACATCACCCTGACCTGGGCGGCGATACCGCCACAATGCAAGCAATAAACGCTGAATATTCCAAGATTCTAAAAGATGGATTTATGGATTTCGGCCAAAGCACAGCAGAAATAGAGGAAGCCATAAGGGATATTATCGAAAAGGCTACCGTTCTTGACGGTCTGATTATTGAATTGTGCGGTCGTTGGATATGGTTTACCGGCGAAACTTTCAAATGGAAAAACCAACTCAAGGCCCTCGGTTGTTTCTTCGCAAGTAGGAAAAAAGCCTGGTACTGGCGACCCGAAGACGAAGAGCGCAAAGGACCGCATAAGCCTTTAGAACTCGACCAGATAAAAGAAAAATACGGTTCAATAAAGTTTGAGACGAAAAGCGCTCCCTGTTTGAAATCATAAGTAAACATTAACATATAATTTCCCCTGGTACAATCCAGGGGAAAGGAAAAATAACCATGAGACATTACGAAGGATATAAACAATACAACGATATCCCTGAGTGGATAACAGTCAACGCTTATAGGATGTACAAACCTGGAACCCTTTCTTCCTATGTTTGGAGAGCACAAAGAGAACGAGAACTAAAAGCTATCAGATGGTGGCAGGCAAGGGCATGGAATTGTGCAAGGAATCCTGATTTTTTCGGACCAATCCACAAAAGATTCATGGAATTCATTTAAGCGACTTACCCGAGATATTTTTGAATTCCCAAGGAGGAAAACAATGGCAACACCTTTAACCACAAAAGACGTAATGGAAGTTTTCGGAGAAAATATTGACGATATTGAGCAGAGAACATCTTCCTTTTCCTGCCGGTCTTGCAAGTCAAGAATATGGTTTTTCGGTGACGGTGACAAGATTGCAAAAACAGTGCTCTGCCCTTACTGCAATACAACAACAAAAAACATGCTCCAGCAATAAGCCAATTCTATCTGGTGAAAAAAATGAAACTGAAAAAATTGAGCAAAGTGAAACCGGGAGATTTTATCAAGAAAAAGGAGCATGGTTCGACGGTCCTGATTAAGGGCCATTACGACCGAGCCACAAAAACATTCGGTTGCCAGTACGCCGAGGACATGAACAGGGAAACATTCCTGAGGTCCGACAAGATGGTATGGACAGGATTTGCCTATTAAGCGCAACCTCAGAGAAAAGAGCACCATTAACCCTAAAAGCGCCGGTTATAGGGCGCAAGGAGAAAAAAGCAATGAAACCCGAAATGATAAATGATGACTTTTATCCTACCCCACCTCATCTGGCTTCTCGTATGGCCTCACTGATCAAAGGGTATCCGCAAAACATTCTGGAGCCGTCAGCCGGTCGTGGAAATATTATAGAAGCGATGCAAACCAAATTCCGCCATAGCTGGGGCAGTAAGATTGAAGTGTCAGCAATTGAGATCGATCAGGATCTTCGAGCTATTCTTCGAACCAACGATATCAAGGTAATCGATTCTGATTTCTTGGCCTTTGCCGGTCCTGATAAGTTTGATTTGATTATTGCCAATCCTCCTTTTTATAATGGCGAACTACATCTTATGAAGGCCATTGATATTATGTATTGTGGCCAGATCATCTTTCTCTTGAATGCCGAGACAATCAAGAACCCATGCACAATGGCAAGGAAGGAGCTTACCCGACGCTTAGATAAGCTTGGTGCCACAATCGAATATCTCCAGTCGGAGTTCACCCAGGCAGAACGCAAGACTAAGGTCGAGGTCGCCCTGGTCAATATCATGATCGAGCGAGATGTTACCAGCGATCTATTCGGCGGTGCTGGTGATGTTGCTGTTGAGTCAAATACCGAGGTCAAGGACAAGCATGAGTTAACCACTGGCCACACGATCAGCGACATGGTGGCCGAGTATAACGAGATCGTGAATATCGCAACAGAGACGATCCTGGGCTACTACAAGAACTATAAGAAGATCGGCTTCTACATTGGATTGAATAAAGATATTGAAAAATCCACATACTCTTCAAGTGATTTGACAACGAAGGTTCAGAATACATTGAACAGTACATTACGCCTGATACGAAAGAGCTTCTGGATAAAGGCTCTTGAGTTGAAAGAGGTTAAGAGCAGACTGACCGAGGCTCGGCGAAAAGAATTTGAACATCAGATAGAAATGAGGAAGTCAATGGACTTCACGGAGAACAACGTCCGGTCATTCGTTCTGAACATGATCAACGGTTACAATGATACTCTGACGAAAGCGGTCCTTGAGATCTTCGACAAGATGACGGTCCGGCATTGTTTTGATGATGGACTGAGGAATGAGAATATTCACCTCTATAACGGATGGAAGACAAACAAGGCTTTCAAGGTTGGTAAAAAGGTTATTCTTCCATTATACGGCGGCGGTTATGGAAACGGTCCATTTACTGGATACAGCGGCCAGTGGGAGTTGAATTACTCCGTCAAAAATCAGCTTCATGATATCGATATCGTCATGCAATACTTTGATGCAAGAGAAGGATGCTACGAGATCGTTGAAGCACTGGAGCACGCCTTCAAGACCGACAAGAGTTCCAGTATCGAAAGCACCTACTTCAAAATAACGGTCTACAAAAAAGGCACGATTCATCTCACCTTTCTCGATGATGATATTCTCAGACGTTTCAATCTGGCCGCCAGTGCCGGTAAAGGATGGCTACCGAACGGATACGGACAAAAGCCTTATGGAGACATGCAGGGAGAAGAGAAAGCAGTTATTGAAAGCTTTGAAGGAAAGAATAGTTACGAGAAAAACCTCGGGCAAAAAATCTTTGCGAAATCGATAGATAAGTTGCCCTTATTAATGGCGGCATAACACTTAATAAAATTCAACGACCATTCCGGGCTTGACTCGGAATGGTCGTTGAATGCAAAAGAAAAAATATAAAGGTGGATATCATGGCACTTACATTAAGACCCACAGGTGATGAACTTGAAAAACTTGAAAAATTAAAGGAATATTTGAATATCCGGTCAGCATCCAAAATTATCAGTTTTTTAATTGCTGATTATATAGGCAAGGACGAAACCCTTGCCGTTACTAGACGGGAACTCTCTGAATCTGAAAGAAAATTAAATACTCTTTTATCTCTCATAAAGCGGAAAAAAGAAACTGAAATGAAGATAGCGGAAATTTTAGATCAATCATGAATACAATTTGCAATCACTGGGCCGGATTAACCGGCCTGGATCTCGCCGGTGCCGACCGCACCAGGAAATAAACTGATTGCAAATTGCTTCCTCGGGACCTAGCCCGGGAAAGGAAAGTGCAATCAAAAACCTTCCTGCCGGCAACAACTAGGGCGAAGAAATGATAGCAAAGAAGATTACGGAATGTAACAATTCATCTCCTAGTTCAGCAAGGGGATGAAAATAGTTTTAAAATTTCCCGCTTCGCGGGGCCTGTTTTAAAAAAGCATTGTTTCATGTATGGTTTCGATTATTGTGATTGACAATATTTTCTAATTAAAGAGGTAGTATAATGAGCAAACGAATTACGATATACCTACCTGAAAAACTTATCGAAATAATAAAAAAACATAAGCCAAATGTTGGCATTGCCCCAGCTATTGCCGGGATCGTTGAAGAATACGACAAAATGAAAGAAGAAGAGAAAAAGGGAAACTCAATCAAGGAAAAATAATGAATAAAAACCACGCGGAACAAATCAAAAAAGCGCGTACTTACCTCAACCTCACGCAAATTGAATTTGCATCCCTGGTCGGTGTATCGCCCCGGACTGTCGAGGCCTGGGAAATTAATAGATCTTCACCAACCAGAACAGTTTTTTTGTTATTAAATAGGATACTCAAGGAAAATGGATTTCCGCCAGTAAATTTATGACTTAGACGGAGCGAATTTTTAAAAATGACTCTTTTTCTTCTCGTATTTTTTTTGCAATCCATTAGTGTTGATATTTATTAGATCCAAAATGGAAGCTTTTAATTATAATCGGCTCGTATAGGTGTTAGTAGCACCCATACGAGCCTAACCATAAAACACACTAGAAAGGAGTGCAATTATGGCTGATACAATCATACCGGAAATGATAGATAAACCGCTAGACGAAATTGTTTTGAAAGACGGTATAGATAAACAAAAGGAATACGAACTTATCTTGCAAGGTCTTAACAATTACGAGAAAGCCCATTGTCAACGATGGTGGATAAGTTTTTCGGATTATGTAACTTGGGAAGATTACAAAAACAAAGGCTACCAACATATAGCCGATGTTGTAAAAGATGTTCATGATCACGTACAAAAAGCAACCGGAAAACCTGTTCAACTAAAATTGGCATTTATGCCAACAGAAATAACTCGTACAAGTCCGTTTTTCCCAATGGGCCGAGAAGAAAAAGTTAACCGGCCTTTATATAATAATTTCATCATAAAAAACAATTGGGGTACAATTTCAGTTTCAGGACCAAAACTATCCATACAAGACGAATCAGTATTGTTGGCCGTCCTCTTTTTGGTTAAAAAATACAAATCTGAAAAAATTAAAACAGATTACGCCGAATTATGCCAAATCATGGGTATTTCGCGAGGAACAAATCAATACAAAGCTGTTGAAGAAGGGCTGGAAAGACTCGCAAAAGCTATTGTTTCCACAAAACTTTTCGATACAAAAAATCTAGACAAACAGGATGTTGTACGTTCTATCACAGGCTCTATCCTTTCAAACGTCGACCAGAAACCTAAATCAACTACGGTTTCTATCACAGTGAACCCATATTTTCTTTCACTTTATGGGGCAAATATGACAACCGGAATAGACCTGAATGTATGGTCTAAGCTAAAAGGGGATGTAACAAAAGCTCTGTACCGATTTTTAGAATCTCACAAAGGCAGTGGTGGGGTGCCTTATGGTTTAGCAACGCTCGTATTGGCTATAAACCTGAATACCGAGCAAAGACTTTGTGATCTTCGTAAATTGATACGAAAATCTTTAGCTGAATTGCAAAAAAATGGGATCATTCAAAAATGGAAGATGGATAAAAACGATCTTGTTCATCTCATTACAAAAGCAATCACCAAGAAATAAATCCGTGTCTTTTGTTCCCGTTTTGGTCTTATCTTTCTGTTTTCAATCTTTTATTTCTTTACATGTTACTTTACCACTTTTTTATACCACCATCTAAAACCACTAAATTGCTGATCCCTGTAAAAGCCAGGGGCCATCAATTTAGTTAAAAATTAAACAATATTCCCAACTCGGTGTCTTTTATTCCCGAATCCGTGTCTTTTATTCCCGATAGGGTGTCTTCTGTTCCCGTTTTGGTGTCTTCTGTTCCCGAACCCGTGTCTTCTGTTCCCGTTTTGGTCTGGAACAAATTGTTATTATTAAAGATCCAGGACAATTAGTCTCTTTTAGTATTCTTTAGTATATTTAGTCTCTTTTAGGACCCTTTTTTCATTCTTTAAAAAACAAAGAAAAAATATGGGGGGAAAACTAATCTGTGTCGGATACGGCATAGATTGTGATCCGAGCGATAGTCTTTGTTTGAAATTCCATGATAGTTCGATGGAAACCGATACTAGGCAATTAAAGACACTCCAGGAATGGAAAAACAGCACAAAGGCTGCATGTTAAGCAATAGATTACTATCAAGGGAGGGAGAGTTAACTATAAAACACGATAAAGGGTTTTTGGTGAATGGGAACTACACCTACTTATAAGTATATTAAAGATGTTTTATGTATATTAAAGGCGTTTATTGTACATAATATAGTAACGCTTTCTGTGTTCTCAAAACATCTTTAATATCAATCGGCATCTTCTTTTTCTTCTTCAATAATTCCCCGTTCCTGTAGGTCTTCCTCGATTAATCTCTGAATATAAAAAGATCTGTTTCCCTCATATTTATCCATTATTTTAAGGAGTCGGACCGGCAATAGTATATTACTTCCCTTTGTCTCTTCTTTTCTGCGTGGTCTGCCAGTTTTCTTTTTTGTTTTACTGGCCGTTTCCTCGACGGAGGCGATACCTTTTGAAATAACGGCTTTTAAATCATCCACCACTCTTTGAGGTCTTTCTTGCATTTCAATTTTCTGTTTCATATTTTTATATTTATTAATGTTGTTTTATGTATAAAAAAGTAGATTAATGTCTTTTAAAAATGTTTTATGTCTAATTCAAAAATAGCCTTGTAAAGGGCTTGTATTTCTTCCGCTGCTTTGCCTTGCGGTTCATATTCTGACACACCCTGGCCGGAGCTGAAAGAAACTTTATAGGCAACTCGATGATGTAATTTCTGCAGCATCAGAGGAAGTGTGTCAGAAAATTTTCCGAGGGCGTCTTTTGCTATCGCTGACACATTGGTATTAGGTTGCACTTGATTAAGAACGATCCGGCCAATCATTTTATTAAAAGGGCGGATTTCTTTAAACGCTTCTACAGCATCATTAACAGCCCAAAGATCAACTTGGCTAGGCAGTACAGGAAGAATGAAAAGATTACATGCCGCTACCGCCGATCTGAAGACTTTGTTATCCCTACCTCCGGCATCAATAATAATGAGATCAAAGGCTGGTAAATATGATCCAATGTCTTCATGGATTGTTTCATTTACTTGAGACATTGTTTTAATATCATTTGAGGGTCTTATTGCCCTGAAATCCAAAGCGGACCTTTGCGGGTCAGTATCAACCAATAATATCTTTTTCCCATTTCTTGCTGCTTCAACTGCCAAGTTAACCGCTATAGTGGTTTTGCCAACGCCGCCCTTTGTATTCCCTACCGTAATAATCATAAATCACCTTTAAAATAGTAAAATATTCTTAAATGCTGTTCATAGCCTTTAATAGAACTTATAAATACTTTAATCAACATTAAAGTATAATAAACCTCTTTTTAATCTTTTTATGTGAGCTTAGATGGAGATGTGAAATAGTGGAGTCTCACCGTAGAAAATCCCCCGGTTTCGAGTCGCTGTTGTTGCGCTCGGGGGGATTTTACGGAGGTGTAAGAGGAACAGGTAGACGGAAACCAGAGTTAAGAAAGGAAATCCATTTGATTTTCAATCATTTTTTTGAACTCAAAGGGATATGCAATCCTTTGAAAAGCATCTTTTGTACCACCTGTTCCAGATAAAACAATTGTTCCACAATTAATGATTTTCTCTGAAAGGTTTTGAAAAACCATTATGCTTTCAATTTTACTGAGCTGAATTTCTAATGATTGGGTACTGAAAAATCCGGTTTTTATAATCACCCTCTTGTCTGTCACGCCAAATTCAGAGGAGATATATTTTGTCCATGCTTTTAAAAGTGGCAAAATAGCGAACAACATACCCACTGAAAGAATCAAAGGTTTATCCACAAAGACATAACCCACAATAAGACTGCAACTCGATATCAAAAAGGGAGTTATAAATACAATTTTACTTAGATTTGTCTGATAAATAATTTCTTCCTGAGAAGACATATTTTCTTGAATATATCCCATACAATCACCATTTTAAAAACTTAAAAATTATCTGCATTGCAACTAATACTGGTAACAATATCACAAACTGCCAAAGGATAAATTTTTTGAAATATCGCTGGTATTTATCTTCAATATTTTTCAAATCAACGTCCATTTGCTTTTTGGACCTGAGAGCAATTTCAGCAATCAATAACTCTTTGCTGGCCTTGATATTATCAACTTGTTTTATAAAGATAGCTGTTTTTTCGTCCAACCCGGCATTGAGGTTGGCAACCTGTTTGGTAAAAATCGCTGTTTTTTCATCCAGGATATCTGAGATTTCACTTAACTGATCCAGAGTTGATTCCAACCTGTCAAGAGTTGGCTGGGTTAACTCGTCAAAGACCATTGCATTTAACTCGACCAGGACAAAAGCGGGATCGTCCTGATCGAGCTTGACCCCATGGCTTTCAACCAAACTTGCTATGAGTTTAGACCTGTCCATATTTAAAAAGGAACCTGTTCAAGTTGTGAGAATATTTCGTTTTGTACTATTTTAAGACGTTGTCTGACCATAATGGAAAAATCCGGACTATCCAGGGCTTCAGCAAATGTTAATTTGTTGGTAATCATTTCTTCAACATCTTTGCCGAAAGTGTCCGGGTTTCGTTTTGCTATCCTTATAATACCGTGGACTTTTTCTTTATTTTCAACATAGGCTTTCATGTCCAAGAATGTTTTATCATCATGTTCAATTGCCCCAAAATATTCATTGAGCCATATAATAATTCTTTGGCTTTCAGTTTGTTCCGCCAATTCTGTGAAACCTCTGAGCGTATCAAACAACGCCTGGCCACCAGTAATGACGCAATGGATATACACTTTCCGGCCAGCATCGTTGAGCATTCCAATAGCATTGTTTTCTATTATGTAATTTGACAACGGAACGAAACTTGCGGCACCGTTATCTACAACAAACACCCCATTTTCAGACAACAGGCGCACCATTAATTTATCAAACTCGCGAGTATTGATTCTTGAATCATCCATCAAATTGATGTGTTGAGCATTTAAAGCTTTATAGTTCAGCAATGTTTGGTTGACCGGATCAGTATCTATGCAGACAACATCTCCTGATTTTGCTAGATATTGAGCTAGAAAGGCAGCGACGAGCGATTTGCCAACGCCCCCTTTTCCTTGTAAAACAAAGTGTACAGAAGTGTTATTTACGTCTTTTTTCATGATTTTTCCTTTTAAATGAGGTCTTCATCTTTTTTCTTTCCAGGTTTCCAAACAAATCCTTTGGGTTTTATCAAAGGATTCATCTCGTTATT
Source organism: uncultured delta proteobacterium (assembly GCA_903901335.1). GTDB lineage: Bacteria > Desulfobacterota > Desulfobulbia > Desulfobulbales > Desulfocapsaceae > CAIUQR01. The sequence goes on from CAIUQR010000139.1 coordinate 29,702, forward strand.
GTTTTCTTTTAAAGGCTCATTTTTTGTTTTTTTCCCCTCTAAAGAAGAAGCTTTTTTAATTCGATTAAGCGTTACAATAAAGCTTTTTAAGGGGATTTTGAGTGTTCCGTCTTTGGTCAACGCTCCATGGATCGCCGCCAAGGTGTAGCCCATTTCTCGTGCCTTTTCGATATGCGGCAATATATTTCGCAGTTTAGCTGTTTCAGACAATTTAGAACTGTCTTGCATAAGATCGTCGATTGCCTTCACAAGTTTGTTTTCATCGTTGGTTGTAGTCATATTGTTATATTATGTTATCTATATATAGTCAATATATTTCTGAATATTATATATTGTTGATTTGATGTATCTGACTATTAGTTTAATACATCAGTTTTGTTATTATTGTCAACTCATTGATTAATAAGTTGTTGACTAACCAGATAAAACAAATTAAATATTTATTGCAGGATAGGCTGTCGCCGGTATTTGTGTTCACAAATGGATCGAGGACGATCATGGACGAATCCATACTGAAGGTTCGTGGCGTAACCGCCACTCAAAAAAAGCAGCTCGCCGAGCTGTCAAAACAACGTTTGGGCCGCGCCAGCGCGAGTGCCTATATCAGACACTTGATTACCGCCGCTCTGGGCGAAAACCCAACCGTTACCGCAGAAACACAACAGGGACGAAAAACACCTATGTCCCGTTTGGAAATTCGATTGCAGCAAGGCGAACGGTTTGCCCTCATTGACCTGGCTGAGAAAACTAAATCCAGTCCGCAATTTTATCTTGTGTCGTTGCTGCGTGCTCACCTTCTTCGAAAACCTCAGCTTCTTGGTGCCGAACTTGAAATACTGCGTGAATCGAACTATCAACTATCTAAGATAGGTACTAATCTGAACCAGATTGCCCGTGCATTGAATGCAAGGGAAATAAGAACCGTTGATATGGAAACGATTGATGCCTTGACTGGCGAGGTCAAAAAACACACGCAAACCATGCGCACTATCATCAGTGCCAATCTTGAACGTTGGGACATAATCTAAAATGGCAATCCGGACCCCTATTGATGCGCTGGATGAATGGTTTAAGCCGACTTCTGACAAGGTTCGGATGGTACGCAAAAAGAAAGGGTCCACTCTGAAGTCAATCGGCAAGTCCAAGCCTGTTGCCGGTGCACTTTCTGGTCTTGAAACTGCAAAACGGGTTGCCAAGAAAACCCCGCAGGTCATGGTGAAAATTACAAGCACCAGTAAAGGGATGTGCCAGACGAAAAACCACCTCGATTATATAAGCCGTCATAGTCAACTTGAACTTACCGACCAAGACGGGCGGGTTATCACTAACCGCCAAGGTGTCAAAGATTTAAAGGACGAATGGCGAGATTATGGCGTACCAGAGGAAAGTACCAAGCGGGAATGCTTCAATATCATTTTTGGAATGCCAGATGGAACCTCCCTTGCTGGACTCAAAAATGCGGTTTTTGAATTTGCCGAGGAAGAATTTGCAGGCCACAAATATGTCATGGCCTTGCATGAACCATCCACCGATGAAAAGACAAAAAATCCACATATTCATATCTGTGTAGTCGCAACCGATGCCGAAGGGAGGCGCCTCAATCCAAGAAAGAACGATCTTCGCCGCTGGCGGGAAGGTTTTGCTATCAAATTAAGAGAACAGGGCGTTGATGCCGTAGCAACGACTCGTCGGCAGCACTTAAAACGTCGATTCCCAGAAAAGTTTAAAACTAGAAAAATACGTGAAAGAGAGGAAATAAATCAAAAAAAATCACGTAAACCACGTAAATACAAAGGACGACCGGACTATGGAAATGCAAACATCGGAGCAACACGAACCGCACAGCGAGCAGCCGCTTTATATCAGTCCCGTATTGCAAAAACTGAAATCGAATCAGCGCCCAAACCCATCACCAGCTTGCGAGACCTGTCCGGCCTCTCTTTGGTTTCTGGCCAAGGCGACAAGAGGGGCGGTCAAGTGTTTTTGCACTCGGATGCACGTAATCATTTGGGACGGGAAGGAAAGCCCGGTAATGGAGTGCGACGGGCGGGAACTGGCGCTGCTGGCGCTGGAAGTCGAGCAGGACGCATGAAGCAATTCGAGAAGCAATTACAGGTTGGCGCGGCAACGTTGATTGATGCCGCCAAGGTCATCAGGAAGAAGGATAAGGTGTCTGCAGAACAGGTCAAAAAGTATGCTGAAAATCGGGTGCCAAATCGTGGCCGTGATCGTTAAACATATCAAAAAAATTTAGAAACAAAATAACGAGTTAATTTGCTATGTTAAAAAAAATAATCTCAGGGTGTCAGACCGGGGCTGACATTGCCGGTGTTGACGCGGCAATCGCTCAACATTTTCCATATGATGGGTGGGTCCCTTTTGGTAGGCGAACCGAAGCGGGACCCTTGGATGAAAAATATCAGGTTAAAGAAATGACAAATGCCGGTTATCCACCCAGGACAAGAAAAAATATAATTGATTCAGATGGTACGGTTATTTTCACTCACGGCAAACTTTCGGGCGGGTCCGCATTGACGAGGAAAATTGCAATCGAGCATAAAAAGCCCTGGCTGCATCTGAATATGAATGAACATACGGCTGATGATGCGGTTAAGAATTTGTTTTCATGGATCGAACTGCACGGGCTAGAAGTGTTGAACGTTGCGGGTAGGTCCGGCAGTAAAGATCCAAAAATTTACAGTGTTGTTTTTTCGGTAATACATAGCTTGCTTGAGAAAACTATTTGCAATCACTAATCTCGGAGGCTCGGGCCGGATCTCGTCGGTGCCGACCGCATCAAGAAATAAACTGATTGCAAAAAAACAGATGTCGGCCTCGCCCAGGACGAAATTATGATTGCAAAAACTCGTCCGCCGGCGCGTCCAAATCTCTGTTTTTGATTGCAGGACACATATTATGAAGAAAATAAAATTGGCAACAGTAGGGCGTTCAGCTTTAAGAAGAGACATTATTGAAAGCCCTAATTTTATAGCAGGGAAAAAAGGTGACAAGGAGGCGGCGAAAAATATTGTAGATGAGAATTGGAAAGACTTTAAAACCGAACAGTTACAAAATCACATAACAGAAGATGCTGTTTTTCTAACTATGCCATCAACGAGTAAAAGAAATGTAATTCCTTTACAATTTGCATCGAAATTAAGTGAAAATCTCGGACGTCCATTTTTCAACGGTGATGAATTATTCAATACATTGCACTGCATTTCATCAAAAGATATCCCGCGAGATAAAAGAGTTTTTAATAATAGAGAATATAGCTCGGTAGACGAAAGCAAAACGCTCTCATGCCTGAAAAATAAAGACATCATAATTATTGACGACATTCTTACAACAGGCAGCTCAGCAAGGAATTTCAAAGAGTTTCTTGATAAAAGAAACTTCAATGTTACTCATGTTGTTGGGCTGATGGGTGAAAGGAGATTGGAGTTAGATTCAAAAACAAAAAAGAAATTATCAGATTCTTTAAATGAAAAAAATATTGGCATAGATATTTCAAAAATCGATTACATAACAAGGACAGAGGCAGGCGGGTTGATAAGAATCATCAATTCTTTAAGGGGCGTGAATGGAATCGAAAAATTTACCAGAGAATTACAAGGGATTCAGCGTGGAGGAATTGCTCCAGGTATTAGAGGAGCTGAGGTCGCCGACAGGGACAGCAGCGCCGAAAGAAAAAATTTCAGCAATGAACGACCTGGTCAGAGAGTATCAATTAACTCCGGTGTTCCAGTTCGAGACGAAATAAAAACTCAGAAGGAACAAAAACACGAAAGAGAACGATGACTCGTGAATTCAGTTTTAAATGTCATAGAGTAATAAGGTGTCATACTGAACGTCCAACTTCAAAGATAATCGGGTACAATCTCTTAAGAACAGAGTCCAGAATTATAGGAGATATCGTAACTCAGGCATAAGCGACTTCTATGATTCGACAAGCAGTTTTAATGGACTTTCTCCTCTTCAGTGTTTAGCACCTTCCTAATCCTAGCGGCCAGCTCTTTTTGAGAGAAGGGTTTCTGGATGAAATGCATCCCTTCGACCAGCACGCCTTGGTTGGCTATTATATCAGAGGTGTATCCAGACATGAACAGGCATTTTAACCCCTTTTTGATGGTCATGAGTCGATCTGCTAAGTCCCGACCATTCATCTCAGGCATTATCACATCGGTAATGAGAAGATGAAGTTCAGCAACGAATTCCTCCACTATTCGAATGGCTTCGCCGGGGCTGCTTGCTGCAATAACGGTGTAGCCGAGACGCTGGAGTATCGTCGTTGTCATTTTCAGAATTGTCGGTTCGTCTTCCACGATTAGAATTGTTTCATGGCCCCCCACAACAGGCTCCGCTGCACCTTCTTTGAACGTCCGCCCGGTTGTGTCCACTTCCTTATACCGGGGCAGGTTGATCGTAAAAATCGTTCCTTGTCCCGGCTCGCTGTAGACATCGATATAACCGTTGTTCTGTTTAACCGCACCGTACACCGTGGACAAGCCCAGTCCAGTTCCCTCGCCGATACCTTTAGTCGTAAAAAAAGGTTCAAAGATGTGGGACAGCGTCCCCTTATCCATGCCACTACCGGTATCACTTACGGAGATCCTTACATATTCCCCGGAAACACAGCCCGCATGCGTTGCACAGAACTCTTCATCAAAGGTGCCATTGCCGGTCTCGATGATTATTTTGCCCACGCCTGCGATGGAATCCCGGGCATTAACGCAGAGATTTGCCAGTATCTGGTCGAGCTGTGAAGGATCCACTTTAACCGGCCAGAGTCCAGCTCCGGGCATCCAGACGAGATCAATGTCCTCACCGATGAGCCGCCGCAACATCTTGAGAAACCCTTCAATGGTCTCATTCAAATCGAGCACTTTGGGTGCAACAGTCTGCTTACGGGCAAATGCCAGTAGTTGCCTGGTCAGATCGGCTGAACGGCTTGCCGCCTTGCGAATTTCGTCCAGATCGGCAAAAAGTGGCTGAGCTGGGTCTAGTTGATCCATAGCCATCTCGGCATGCCCAAGGATCACCCCGAGCATATTGTTGAAGTCGTGGGCTACACCACCGGCCAGGCGGCCAACCGAGTCCATCTTTTGCGCCTGCTGGAGTTGATGCTCAATCTTCCTGTGTTCGGTAACGTCCAGCGAAATGGAAAGGAGGCGATTCTGGTTCGAAATCATGATAATTTCTCCCCAGTATTTAAAGAGAAGCTCTTGACCTGATTTTGTAGACATAACAAGATCTACGTCTTCAATTTTACCCTTCATATTGATCACTTCCAGCAATTGTTGTCGATGGGATTCAGTGATTAGGCCCAATTCGATAGAGGATTTCCCTATGACCTCCTCTCGGCTGAAGCCGAAGACATCAATGAATCTCTGGTTGATATCCAGGTAGGTGCCATCCTCCAGGTTGCTTATAGCGATTATGATTGGAGCGTTTTTGAAGGCAACGATGAATTTTTCATTACTCTCGCGCAGCAAATCATCAGCCTTTTTTCTTTCGGTAATGTCCAGAATAGAGGCGGTAGTTCCTTCATATTCCCCATCAGGGTTATAATGGCCTCTGACATAAATCAACGTAGGTATTGATTTTCCTGTCTTTGAAACATAGTCCTTTTCGAGGGAAAAATGATCGATGTCATTTCTTATCAACTTGTTGACCAGATCCATACTACTCAGGACATCATCAGGATGACTGACATCCGAGATTGTCATTTTGCCTACAAGTTCTTCTCTTGAATATTCGAGCATCTTGCAGAAAGCGTCATTAGCGTCGGTAATAATGAAACTTCTGTCTGTAACCGTCACGCCAATAAGCGAATTGTCAAATAGCGAGTGGTAATGGGCTTCGCTCTTGCTAAGAGCTTTCTCCGCCTTCTTGCGTTCGGTGATATCTTGGTTGCAGACACGGCGCCCTATGGATTTTCCTTCTTGGCTAAATACCTCCCGGCAAACGTGAGAAATCCAGCGTTCATCTCCGCTTCGGGTTAGGATGCGAAAATCAAGTGCTTGGTAATCCTTCCTGGTTATACCTTTTGCAATATCAACAACATGTTGGACGAAAATCTTGCGGTCATCCGGATGTATGATTCTGATTAAGAGTTCAGGGTCTTGAAGGAACTCCTCTGCCTTATAACTGGTAATGCGCTCGCAGGATGGAGAAACATAGATGAGATTCCCTTCTGTAGCCCTCCAGTATTCCCAATTAAGGATATGGTTAGCTACTGTTCGAAATTTCTCCTCGCTTGCACTTAACAACGCTTCTGCCTGTTTGCGCTCGGTGATCACGTCGAATACAGCAACAAAATGCTCATGTGCCGGGCTATACACCGAAATTGAAAACCACATCTGCAGGGCTTCGACGAACATTTCGAAACGAGTGGGCTCTTGGGTCATGGCAACTCGGCCATAGATCTCAAAAAGCTCTAGGTCCTTGTCTCGGATTCCAGGAATGACTTCGGTTACCTTTCTTCCGACAACATCCTTCAGCCCAGTTTGCCGCTCGAAAGCATCATTGACAGCGAGATAAATAAAATCCTGTGGTTTCCCGTTTTCGAACAACATCCGACAATAGGCAAAACCATTCATCATGTTCTCGAACAAGGAACGATAGAGTTTCTCGCTCTCCAATAGTGTCATCTCAGCCCTTTTGCGCTCGGTGATGTCCCGCACGCTAGCGATGACCCCATTGATTGCAGGTTCACCCAGGAAGCTCTGGGCAATGGCCTCGGAGAAGACCCACTCCCGAGTTTTGTGGATATGCCGGTATTGGACAGTGACTGTTTTTTCAGGATGTTCGACGGCCTCGTTCCAGGCGGTCATAATGTCTTTTCTGTCGTTCGGATGTATAAGTGTGTCGAGCGCTCTGCCCTCCAATTCGGCGGTCGGAAATCCAGTGATTCTCTCCGCCGCAGGACTGACGTACCTTAGGCTTCCGTCGGCGTTGACAATAACCAGGATATCCGATGAATTCTTGACGAGAAAGCGCAGTCTTTCCTCACTCGCAAGCAGGGCAGTTGTCGATTGTTTGATCTTGTCCGTCAGGCGGGCAATCAGGAAAAACAGAAGAAGAGAGGTGCAGAGAATAAAAAGAAGCCCTTTGAATATGGCTATTTTAGTTATGATTTCCGGATCACGGACAAGCCAATCTAGCGCCGTATCGGAAAAATAAATCCACGTAGAGCCAAGCAGGGCATAAAAAATGACGATCTTACCAGTTTCCTGAAGTTTATTCATCGGTGGTAATGATTTCATAAGACCTTCATTAATTGATGACCAATTCTATGCCGTTAGGCTATATAAGGCTGAGTGAATTTTCTAAATGATCAGAAATTGTATATACTAAAACTGGCTGCCTTCCAGAGTCTATATATTCCCACTACCTCTGGATTGATAGATAGGAGATATCGGAACTTTTGGAATTTAGTTCTCCATATGGTCATGCCTTCAATTAACTGTCTATGAAATCACGTTTTCTGAACTGATATCCGAAACCTTTTAAAGACCTTTAAATCAACCTTTAAAAGGAGGTA
>CAIUQR010000140.1 GCA_903901335.1 uncultured delta proteobacterium
GAAGGAAAGCCTGCAGAAACACCACAGACAAACAATGGGCGTTTGACCGAGGTTTTCTGTTCTGCCCGGAAGACACCGGAAATAGATTCATCTGTTTTCATGGGCAGAGGATACCATATTCCGATCATTTTCAATAAATGTAAATGTTTCGGCTATGGGGTTCTAAGAGGAAATCCTGCTTTTACGGGTTTCTTAATTTCTATTTCTTCTTGGCTTTAGCTGGAACTTTTGCTTTAGGCGCAGCCTTGGCTGGCTTTGCGTTCAGATCTTTGAGCGCTTTCCCTGGTGTAAATTTGCCGTTGGTTTTGGCGGCAATTTTAATTTCTTTGCCGGTCTGGGGATTCCGGCCAATGCGGGCGGCACGATTTACTGCACTGAATGTACCGAAACCGACCAGTGCAACCTTGTCGCCAGCCTTGAGAGCGGTCGTGGTCACTTCGATAAAGCTGTTCAGTGCTTTCTGAGCCTGAACCAATGTTATTTCTGCATCTTCTGCAATTTTGGCTACGATTTCTGCTTTTGTCATAATTTCTCCTAAAAAGTTATTTAGCGATAGATTTGCCACCCATTGGATCAGTGATGGTTTATGATTACCTGCCTGCAGGTAGAGTTAGCAGCAGGCAACGTATCAGACTTTCCTGACTTTTCAAATGGTTTTAACTTTCGAGAGACAAAAAACGAATCTGGGATTCGAGGTGCGATAGAACGGTTATGTAAAGCTTCGCATAATCGTTCTTATGGAAAGAATATGATTATGGAAAGTTGACCCTATCCTACCCTCGATAAAAGTGACTAATTGGCGTGGATGACTTTCCATAATAATTGTGCCGCTGCAGTAAGTATCCACCACCGGGGGTCGGGTTGTGTTTTGCTTACAAATAGCTTTCCTGGCAAGGAAAACTGAACGTATTTGAAGCGTTGCGGCGTTACACCTTTAATCGTCCTAATCTCTTCAGCGGGTCCGTGAAGGAAAAATTCCGCTAGAAAAATGACGGTATTATGTGCTGCTGAGCGGAGCATTGTGGTGAAATTTATCTTGAAAAAGCAGTTACCTCCGTCGTTTTGTAGAGGCATGCTTCACATAATAATAAACTTTCCATAAGAACGGAAAACATACATAAGGGGGTTCGAATCCCTGTTGCGGCCGGGAAAGGCCGCGTAATCTAGCGGGTGAAACTCCCGCCCTGGAAGGCAGGCCAGCCACCAGGTAGCAAGTCCTTGGAGTTTGGATGGTAACATCCAGATTTATGCGTAGGACAGCAAGCAGTTAGGCCGTAATCCGTAAGGGTGAAGGGACTGAGCCTCGAAATAACCGCAAAGGGATGGATGACACTCTAGGGTTAGTGGAAATCTATATGAGCCTCTCCGTTAATGGCAAGGAGATGGTTGCTCCCCGGGGTCTGAGACCATGGCATGGCTGACATTGTGATTACGCGGGAATAAGTATTGCTGCTGCATCGTCATTTATTTCAAGCATTGTCAACTCCCCCCCTGGTCGGGTACTTTTTTTCACATAAATTGAATTCACACTTTTTAGGGTTGATTTCTTTATATTTTTCCATTTTTCTAATAAGTCTATTTCAAAGTGCCAAGCAGTCCCCTGATCGCAGCCGGCAGATCCCCCGGCAACAACACCACTTTGGCATTCGGAGAAGATGAAATACCCTTCAAGGCCTCGATATACCTTTCGCCTAGAAGATAGACGACCGGCAGATCGTTAGTCTGAATTGCATTAGTCACATTCTCAATTGCCTTTTGACTGGCCTCCGCCAACACGATCTTGGCAGAGGCGTCGCGCTTTGAGGCTTCAAATCGCCCTTCGGCTTGAAGGATCGTGGCAGTCTTATCGCCCTCGGCGGTGGTCACTGTCGCTCTTCGTTTCCTTTCTGCAGCCGCCTGTTCTTCCATCGCGGTCTGCATCGTTTTTGACGGATTGATATCCTGGATTTCGACCGTCTTGAGGGTGATACCCCAATCGGATATATCGTCCGATATAGACTCTTTCAGTTTTGCCCGAATCAGATTTCTGTTGGAAAGGGCCTCATCCAGGTCCATCTCGCCAATGATCGACCGAAGAGAGGTCTGGATCAGAGTGGTGATGGCAATTTCATAGTTCTGGACTCCGTATACCGCCTTATGAGGAAAGAGAATATTAATGTAAGCGACAGCATTGGCGATAATCACGGCATTATCCTTGGTTATGACCTCCTGGCTTGGAATATTCAGGACAAGATCCTTGGTCGTAACCTTGTAGGAAATGGTATCCATATACGGAATGATGATATTCAGGCCTGGGCCGAGAGTTGAATGATACTTCCCGAGACGCTGAACAACATGCTTGAAGCCCTGCGGGACGATCCGGACACCAAGGGTGATCGTGACACCAACCGCGATCATGAAAGTGACAGCTACAACAATTCCTACACTCATTTAGAGAACCTCATTCATGATAATTTTTCCAATTCTGAATTGACCCCCGGTAGGTACGTATAGCAGTTTTCATTTGAATCCCCCTTTTATTATTGTTTTAAAGTAGATAGTGGCTATTATTGTTTTTTTTGATATTGCCGGTAGTACTCCATCACCCTGGCGACATAAGCCTGCGTTTCAGGGATATAGGCAATCATACCCTGAGGAGTGACCCGGCCCGGCCCGGCGTTGTACGCAGCCAATCCAAGCTTGATGTCACCAAAACTATCTAGTTGCTGCTTTAAATATTTAGTACCGGCGGCTATGTTCTGCTTTGGACTAAACGGGTCATCGAGGCGAAGCTCTCTGGCGGTATCAGGCATGATCTGCATGAGTCCCCTCGCACCTTTACGGGATACCGCCTTCGGGTTGAAATTCGATTCAACTTTGATCACCGCCCTGACCAGGAGAGGGTCGATCTGGCTATCGATTGCCGCTTCCTGGATGATGGGATCGAACCGATCTGTCGTGTTGTTGTCGGAGTCGTTCTCCTTCTGCTTTGTAGTCAATTGTGTCCAGGAAACACGATCTTTGAGGATGACTTTGATTCTACCGCTTTTCTCCGGTATATCCCGATAATGACAAACCCCTTTTGCATCGAGGAATCCATACATTGTAGCACTAGCATTGGACGAAACCGAAAGGAAGATCGACATAAGAACTGCCGGAATAAGTTGCCGGTTCTTTTTCAAAATTTACTCCTTAATATTGTAGTTGATACGGGTTTGCCTGACGTTGGTTGCGTTCAAAATGGCTGAGATACACCTCGGCCAGTTTCGAATTGTGCCAGTTTACCAGGACGTTTTCGGAGTTTTTATGTGCAGCGGCTGCCGAGTAGTTGAAACTCCCCAGCTCGACGGTCTGTCGATCAGCGATAATCACTTTATCGTGGTGGATCTGATAGACGCTGATTACACGCACATCACAGCCGGCGTTGACCAGGGTTGACAAAGCGGCCCTGGATTTTCCTCTCCCCTCTTCGCTTACATTGCTTTTGTAATTCGCCACCAAGGAGACAGCCACCCCACGCTTTTTAGCCCGGACCAGTGCCTCGACCACCGGGGCACTGGTGAAGCTGTACGCCAGCATCTTTATCTCGGACCGGGACGAATCTATGACCTTGACGACCAGTTCCTCCGCGCCTTCCTCAGGGGAAAACGCCACCTCGATTTCGCCCGCTGCCGGCATGGTGAAGGAATGGCTGGACTCGATCCAGCCCATGATTCCTTTTCTTGCCTCTGATCTCTCTGAAGCAAAAAACAGTGCGATAACAATCAGAACAACCAGAATTTTTTTCATACTGTCGCGTTGCCCCTAATGTATGTAGCAGCCTGGATACCCCAGTCTCGGATTTTAAAACGTAGATTATAAAAAAAACAACCCAAACAGATTGCTCCAAGCAACCACGATATCCAGGCCATCAAGATAATCAAAGCAGGCGGATCGACAGGCCAACAGCCAACTGCGACATCATCATAGCCTGATATCTTTTTTATTAATGCTGGATAGATCACGCATCAAAACATCATCAGCGATTCACAGATGGAAACGCCGCCTCCTCAGTTAGTTGTTTAGTATTGGATCGCCACGGCCGCACAATTCTCTTCCACAAGGGTTTCTGCAGGTTCTGAAATAAATCTTGTAAATCTGTGTAATTCAGCTCATATTCCTTGTTGGACCTCCTCACCTTTACAAGAATCTGGTATGTATCCATTTTCCAGTTCGCAGCATCCTTCCTTTCCACAATTTTGTTTTGCAGGGAAAGATAGATCGGCAATTTACGTGTAGTGATGAAGGCACTGATGTTGTCGAACAGGTTTTTGAAGGCCCAATCTATCGTAAAGGTCTCAAGTCTCACGCCGTGCAGGATAGTTCTTCCTTCAGAATGAAAGAAGAGCCTCGCTATGCATGTGCGATGGTTGCCTTCCTCTCCGATGTAGATTTCATCCCCATCGAAGGAGACATAGTGCATGTATGGCTCCTTGGTCCGGTTTTCCAAGTAGTAGCCAGGGTTTTCAATGAATCGTTTCAAATTATGATCCATTCTTCGGCCATTCTCCAGCAAATCGAGCCAGGTCCCGCCTGCGTAATTGGGATGCTTGGTGCCGACCACTTTGAAAACATTGATTGACGCGCTTTCGTGTTTTTCGTCCTGGACGATGAATTTTGACAATTCGGATTGATTGATACTGTTCAAATTTTTCAACGTGGTATCGGCGAAATGCGGACAATTGTCGATACCAAAAAGTTTAAGCCTCGTCATAGTATTTTCCATTGAAAAACCCTTTTTTTAACTCTTGATCTCGACCAACTCTTTAATTTCGTCAGGGACGTAATATTTAAACCTGATCGTTTCAGAGATCTCCTCGGTCAGTTTGGAAAATCTTAGAATGACCTCCGTCGCCTCTTTCATGAGAGGCGTACCTATCTCATAAGGTATCCCCCTTTCCCCCGGTTCTCCGAGACGGACCTTGAATGTGCTGTACGCCTTGTCGAATTGCCGAAGGATATTGGTAATGGTGTTGCCTCCTGGAGAGCTGATCTGGATTACCCGAGAATCGCGCTGTTGGGCCAGGTTGATTTTCTTTTCAAGAACTTCTTCTCTTGTCAGTTTTTTTCGTTCTTCAGCCATTTTCGTATCCCCTTTGTTTTTGTTAGTGGCCAGTTACTTTGGCCTGGTTTTTATGTCGTTTCCACCGCCTTCTGCGGTCAAGAAAATATGCAGACCCATAGGGCAGAAAAGCGGAGAGCAACATAGCAATTGAGCACATTATTGTCGTTGGAATGACATGAGGCAGTATCGAAAGAACCCCATAGTAAAAACTTTCGGCATTCTGATTGAAGTATTGTGCCACCACCCACACTCTTTCAGGTGTGGCTAATTTTGCAGCACAAAAATACAGGGCATACAACAGCAAACTTTTCATGAACAGGATCGAGGCCCTGCCGAGAAACAGCGAATTGATGGCCTTGCGCGTCAAGGTGCCGACATAGTATCTACTCACGTAAAAGCATAAGAGAGTATTGGCTATCAAAAGAGCGAAAGGGACTACGTTCAAAAGGATTTTCATGCTGGTGACAGGGGCATGAAATACAAAAGGAATTAGATAAAATTCAAAAACGGGAAAAAGGAAAAAAACAAAGACTGCTTCTTTGAATCCGCTTCCTACGCCCATCTTGAAAAAGCCGATGGTTCCTTCCAGAGTCAGAAATTCAGCAGGAATATTCTGCCCCTTGCTCTCAATCACGTAGAATTGTTGGATCTCGGAAATCGCGTCGATGATATTTTTCGGTTTCCACTCCCCGCCGCCTGTCAACAACGGTGCGCCGGCCATATAATTTTCTTTGTAATCCGAGTCGTCTGTAGCCATGATTTTCCCTATGCAGCTTGTTAGCCTTTCCAAATGTCAACGGACGCAATATCCATCAACAGCCCTTTTTTTCTCTCTTCCAACTCGCCTATTGATTCGTCGGGCAATAAAAATGTCTGAGCTAAAAAGGGAGTGTAATATCTTTTCCGTATCCCGCCGGTCCTGGAGAGAACAGCATAATGGCCACCAAAGAATCCTTCGCCAACCAGTGATGTTTCGATAGCGTTTCGGGCCCGGAAAACGTTCACCATTGCAATAAAAACCGGCTTCATCTCACTTTTTTTGGTTTTGTCACGCATGGTGATATCCAAAACCTTTGCCTTATTTGCCTGCTCCAGAGCAATCTCACCTAGAAGCTCAGACTTGACGTAAACAATTCCGTTCGGCATGGAAAACGCCTGAAATTTATTCTCGTTCAGCACGTTGATGTGCCGCTTGATCTCCTGGAGGCAGAGATCTGCGTCAAACCATTGGCTGATATCCAGCCCAGGTATCTCTTTCGGTTGAGGTCCCCATTTCTTCCCCTTGGTATCGCCGTCTGTATCATTCTGCGATTCCGATGTCGCTTGATTTGAGGCCTGTATATCTGCCACCTCTTCCTCATCCCACTGATCTGCGTCCTTTTCAAGTTGGTCGTCGACAGGTTGTGCTTCCATCGCCTCCTGAATAGTGTCGATTTGACTATCTACCTGCTGAATTTCGGCCTTTCTCGCTTTTTGGTCCGCCTTCCTCAGTATCCTTCCCAGGAAGTCGTCGCAATCCTCGTGATGATGGGTCTTGATTAATTTCAGAATGAAGTCTTTTTTCGGGAGCTTGCTGAATCCGGGAATACCCGCTATCACCTCGGCTGAGGTCAGGGAATGATCGCCCTGGGCGTAGAGCTTCGCCTGTTCTGAGGGCAGCTTGCCGATATCATGCCCCAAGGTAGCGACAACCGCGTCCGGCACCATATAGTTCGCCTCTTCCTCATTCAGTTTAGCGATGACCAATTCAGCGACGTTCAACGTATGATCCAATAGCGTTATGGTGCCTAGTTTCCTGGTGATATCGGCATCCCAACTGGTTTCCACGTCCTGCGTCGCTTGTTGCGAGACGATGGAGGAACACCCTTCTTCCTTGTCCAGAAGCACGAGTAGCCGGGCAATAACGTCCAGATGTTTTTTGTTGGTCTTGGATAGGCTCTTGTAAAATTTCGCGGCCCGTTTGTTGCGCAGCTTGACCTTTCCGAGCTTTTCTTCTACCGGCTCCACGACTTTCGGCTCCCGCCAAAGAGGAGCCAGGTTCTCGACCATCACCTGGGGCCGCCCTTTCTCTTTCTTTTCAAGCTGGACAAGTTTCCCATCCTTGCCCTTAATCCAGACCGGACAAATATCCTGGAGCAGGACGATCAATCTCTCTTTCTCCCGTGCTGCTGCGGAATGATTTTCTCTCCATTCCTGCCAATACACCCGAATTAATATTACGGCCAAGCTTATCAAAACAACTGCGAAGACAGTATTGGTCGGACTAACTGCCCGAATATTTTCAATCAATGTCAGCATCGTCGTCCTGTCCGGATGTTGTGGTTTTGACATCGGGGAACACCACGTCAATCTCGGCATTCTGGACATCTTTTGAGTATCCTTTGTAGGTCCCCGAATAGGTAATCAGATAAAATTGTCGTGGATCAAGATTAAGGACGTTGGATGGCTTGATCCTCAGATCCTCCGTCTCTCTGATCGCAAGCCCGCCACCGAGAGAGATCATCGGAGAAAAGATCCGAGTCTCACCCAGGTGATCGGAGACATATTGCGCGGTCTTCGCGTCCGGCACCCGCATGAATATCTTGGTGTTGCAGTTATCGAGGATGCTGTTGGCCCGTTCCTGCCCGACCTCGGCATACATTTGATTTACGGACTGGCTATAGCCGTGGATGTAGATATTTGCCCCTCCTGCCTTGGCGAAGAGATCCTCGATCCCCTGATAGAGTACAGACTGCGCTTCGTCAATGTGCAGCGCCAGCGGGGGGTCAACTTTTTTCCCGCTGGCGTAACGGCGTCCAATGAACGATTGCAATATGGAGATAACAACCTTCCCTGCCGTATACGCGGCTTTTTTGGTCAGCAGGGAGCCGAGCTGCACCACCAGGATGACCTGTTTTCCCTCTTCCAGCCGGGTGATGAACTTGTTCTCGTTTGCCGTGCCGATAATCTGGCCGATATTGCCGGACGTAAGCTCGGTGAGAGCGACCCTGAGCGAGCTTGCGACCTTGGAATAATAATCCGGCGGACTATCAAGTATATCCTGAATATTAAGTGATATCTGCTTTGCTTCCGGCGTGTCGAGCCGATCAATTTTTTTCTTTAATTCCAGGAAATCGCCGTGGCCGATCTGGTTTTTTATGTCGATCAGATTGAACGAGGCGGTCCGGCTCTCGCTCTTTGCCAGTTCTAACAGAGCCTGCACGAGTACGAGGCTGATCTCATACGCAACGCTGGAAAAATACAGCTCTTTGCCCACAGTGACTCCAGCGGTGATATGGGCCACCAACTCCTCCTGCATATAGTATGATGAAAGAGGATTGAGGATCGCACTGAACTCGGGGAAGATAGGCGTAACCAGCATCAGGTCCTCCTTCCGCCCGGTAGCAATGGCAATTTGCGTAATCTTGGAAAACAGGTCTATGTCTCCTTTCGGATCAATCGCCACAACCGAATATCCCTTGCGGATATCCTGCTCGATGATGTTTTCGAGCAACCTGGTCTTGCCGACCCTGGTCGTTCCGAAACACCAGGAATGTCCCTTCCTGTCGCTGTCGGGAACGCGCAAATTTATTAGGTCGTTCGGATGGTCGAGGTTAAATCCTTCCCCGAACTCCGTCCAGAGCTTTTTCTTTTTAAATATGTCGAACATCGACGCCATCTTATTGTTCTCTGTCATATTTCACCTGGACGTATTCATGCAGTTCGTTTTCCACGGTAAGGATTACGTTCTTTGGGACAAACTTGTTCGCGATAAGAAAACTTTTCTTCCCCGGATACCGATGCGAACAAGCGACCGTGAGTTCTTTGTCTTTCATTTTTTCCATCATCAGCATCGCGGGAAGATGCTTCGATGTCCGATTCAGCGTAACGCTGATCCGAGGCGTTCCATTCAGCGTTACCGGGTGGATCGCCCGGACCCAGAAGGCCCGCCTTTCCCCTATGGAAAAAGCTGCTGTCCTTCTTTCATGATGTCCAATCTTTGTGATCGGGCATTCGGCGTAAATCTGGAAATTCTTGGCAAGCGCAAGCTCCACGATCAGCTTGCTGCCGGGGTCTATATCGCAGATGCTGCCCCAGCCTATTGTGCTGACGTTTCTATGCAGGTAATAGTCTTCACTGCATGCCGCTCTTACCATATTCTGCTCGATGATCCGCTTGATGGTCTGCCAGCCTCTCGGCTTGTCCTTTTTCAGATCGAATTCTCTTTGGACGTAACAGCCGGCGGTCTTTGAATACCCGAAGACCTTCAGGCTGCTGTCGCTGTACAGGACGATGATGTTCATCCCGTACCACCGGGAGAGAAGCGACGAAAAAACCCTTTCGATCTCGCCTATGATCTGCTTGCGCGGAAAGCTGTATTTCTCGACAAACCCGTCGATTATGTTGTTAAAGTCGGTATTCAATGCAAATCCTTATTCAAGTTTCCCGTTCTTCTTCTTTTCCCTCTTAGAGGCTGTTCTTTTCCAGCGTTCAAGGTCGTTTCGGATTTTTGATCCTTTGGGCGTTGCTGCCGATCCTTTCAGAATTCTTTTCTTCTTTTTCTTTCCGGCGAAGGCCGGGACTTTCGTTTTTGACATTCCATTACATGTCACACTTAAAACGCATCTTGACGTGCCTGGTCGATTAGATCACCTGGCCGATGCGATTTTTTACCTTCCGATCAAAGCGTGAATTTTTTCAACCTGACAATCCCGCATAAATCCTGACTGTTTTATCCTCTTTCCTCTCGCGCGCGCGGGTAGAAATATAGTAGAAGAAAGGTAGAGGGCATTTTGCCCTTCTGAAAGCCTTGCTGGACATGGGTTACAGAAAGTGGGGCGGAACGCTACCACGATAAAGCGGAACACTATCCCGATAAAACGGAACGCTATCCCGACGAAGAGGAACGCTATCCCGAAGAAGCGTAATGCTCCATCAATAAGCGAAAAACCATCCCATTTACCCACGTTGTAGCACCAACAAAGCGGAACGCTATCCCGATGAATAAAGCTAAATTCACTTCTCATTTTCCCGACCAAATACAAAGTTGATCTTTACCCTTGCTGCTTTGCCCTATCTCCCATCTGGCCACAATCTCAAGCCTTTTTAATTCACACAAAGCTGAGTTTAGTGATTCGCGGAATTTTCGCACGGGGCTTGCGTACTGCATCTTGTCTTTGAGCCACACCAAGGCGTATCTCTGTGGTGATTCATCCGATGTGGCAAACAATCTTTGCAGAGCTTTTGCCATGTCCTGGCCTTGACTGATTTGCAATCTTTTATTCCAGTCGATAAGGGCATATTCGCGCCCTCCAAAAAGTGATTTCCAGCGTGGGTCTATCGTAAACGTGTAGGTTTCGGTATCGGCGTTGTAATCAAAATCTGAGAGCATATGAAAAGCTTTGGTGTGGCCAATCTGGTATTTTGGTAGGCCATCATTACGTTCTGAAGTTTACCGTAAAGATCTCATGCCGCCATCCGCATTAACGCGGTCACGAGAGAATTAACCACCGATTTGCGTGGAGTTGGGCAAAGTATCGAAAAATTATCGTCTAAGGCCGCCTTTGCCACCAATCTTCGGACA